>NZ_CALNVW010000028.1 GCF_940670765.1 Streptomyces sp. A 4/2 | reverse complement strand
TGAGCCACGGCCTGGTACCCGGACGTGGCTTCCGTCTCCGGCTTTCCGCCGAGGGCACGACCGTACGCGTGGAGGTCACCGACACCCGGGGCGAATGCCTCCCCGCCCTCACCGAACCGTCCGACGAACTGGAGGGAGGCCGCGGCCTGCTTCTGGTGGCCGCGCTCACGGACTGCTGGGGTTGGTATCCGCGCGAGGACGGGCCGGGAAAGACGGTCTGGGCCGTGCTGGACCTGGGGCCCGCGTAGATCCAGCGGCCGGACGCAGGTCGGGGCATGATCGGGCATGCCGAAGTGTCCCGACTGTCGTCACCTCAACCGTCGGACATGTCTCCATGAATGATGCGCCGCGCCGCGGCACCCCGGTGCGGAAGCCGGGTCGCGCAGTGGGGCGGCAGCGGGCGAATTCCCGGTGGATATTCTTCAGCTCCGGGCCCGATGTGCCGGACCAGCCGGTCGGTCGCTCGGCCGGTGTGCCGTGAAGGGGGAGACACAGTGCAGGGAGCAACCTCACGACGTTCGGTCAGGAGAGCCGAGCGTGCCTGGACCCAAGCGGTGGAACTACTGCGCCAGGGACAGCAACAGGCCGCCGCCCAGGCCTTCACGGAGGCCACCGAGCACGACCCGACCGCCGCCGACGCCTGGCTGGGGCTGCATTCCACCGGGACGCTCCAGGCGCAGGCCCTGGACGCGATGGTCGTCAACTCCGGGTCGTTCGGGGCGCTGCGCTCGAAGTTCTCGACGCCTCTCCGGTCGAACTTCCCGATCGGGCACTACGTCACCTTCCGGCTGGAGAACGCGCGCGATCTCTGGCTGGCCGCCATGACCGCGCTCCTCGACGCCGGGCAGCTCGACGAGGCGTGGGCGGCGCTGTGCACCGCTCAACTGGACTGCGACGAGACCCGGTTCGTCTGCGCGCGGCACGCCTTCCTCAAGGAGGAGTGGCCGTCGGTGCTGACGTTCGCCCGGGGGATCCAGGAGCCCTTCCTCCGTGACGAGGCGCAGTTCTGCATCGGTGCGGCGCTCTTCGCCCAGGGCGTCTACCACGAGGCGCTCAACGTACTGGGGCCCCTGCCGCAGAAGCTGGAGGTGGGGAGCCGTTTCGACGGCGAAGTGGCGTACTTCCGTGGGCGGTGCCTGGAGAGTCTCGGCGACACGGAAGCGGCGTTGAAGCAGTATCAGTACGCCTTCCGCTGCGCTCCGGGGATTCACGACGTGGACGTACGGGCTCAGGTACGCCGGACGTCTCCCGTCCCGTCGGACGGCCCGGCGGCCCCGGTGGCGCCCGGGACCGCCCCCGCACCGAGTGCCCCTGCGTCCGCCGCCCCCGGTGGTGGCCGGAACGGGCAGAGCGGTCAACACGGCCAGTCCGACCAGTGCGCGCCGGATCCGGCCGCCCTGCTGGCCGAGGCCCAGGAGGCGCTCGACGCGATGATCGGGCTGGAGCCGGTGAAGCGTCAGGTGCAGACGCTCATCGCCCAGCTGCGCATGGCGGCGGTGCGCGAGGAGCAGGGCCTGCCCAGCAGCGCCCGTCCCCGGCACTTCGTCTTCGCCGGTCCTCCCGGCACCGGGAAGACCACGGTCGCCCGCATCGTCGGCAAGGTCTTCGCTGGTCTCGGGCTGCTGGAGAAGGGGCACGTCATCGAGGCCCAGCGCGTCGATCTCGTCGGCCAGCACCTCGGATCCACCGCCATCAAGACGAGCGGGGTGATCGATTCCGCGATGGACGGCGTGCTGTTCGTGGACGAGGCGTACGCCCTGTCCAACAGCGGGTACTCCGGTGGCGACGCGTTCGGCGACGAGGCGCTCCAGGTGCTGCTCAAGCGGGCCGAGGACGACCGGGACCGGCTGGTCGTGGTGCTGGCGGGGTACCGGGACGAGATGGCCGGGCTGCTCGCCACCAACCCCGGGCTGGCCTCGCGGTTCACCACCCGGGTCGACTTCCCCTCGTACGACTGGGAGCAGTTGCTCCTCATCGCGCGGTCGGTTCTGGCGGCTCAGGGCGACGCGCCGTCGGACGAAGCGGCGGAAGCACTCGGGCAGGCGTTCCGCACCGCTGCGGAACGCGAGCTGACCGACACTCTGGGCAACGGGCGCTTCGCCCGTGAGCTGTGCCTGAAGGCGACCGCCCTGCGGGACCTGCGGCTGCTCCCCGCCCACGCTGCGGGAACGCTGACCCGCGAGGACATCGTCACGGTGCTGCCCGAGGACGTGAACGCCGCGTACCAGGAGCTCATGGAACCGCATGACGGACCGTCATGAACTGACCGTCCGGTCGCCCCCTCCTCGACTACACAAAACGGTGAAACAGGCGCAAAATAGTGGTGGTACGGCTCTGACCAGTGCCGTGCCGTGCGGTCGGACTTGCATCGCAGAAGGAGGCGAGTCGTATGGCCGACGTGTCACACAAAGCAGACGTCTCACAGAAGGCAAGAGGAGATCTGGGAAGTCATCCCGACGTTCCTGAAATGCAGGCCAGGTACGCTCGAGTGCTCGGTGGACGTGATGTGGCGTTCGCGGACGGGCCGGTGTTTCTCGTCGGTCTCTACTGCGCGGTATCGCCGTGGGTGCTCCACTTCAACACCACGCAGCCGGCGCTCACACCGGTCAACATCATCATGGGCATCGCGATCGGTCTGCTGGCCGTCGGATTCGCCGCTGCACCACAGCGCATGTACGGCCTGAGCTGGGCCATGTGCGCCATGGGTGCGTGGTTGATCGCGGCCCCGTGGGTCGCGGGCTCCGGCCCGGACAGAGGCGTGATCTGGAACAACGCGGTCATCGGCGGTCTGACGATCCTGCTCGGACTGATCTGTGCCGGTGTCTCGGCCAGAAGCCGCCGTCACAGGGTGTGATGCAGAGGAAGTGAGAGTGATGGTGCCGGCCTGAAGTGGTCGGCACCATCTCATCTCTGTGTGCGTCAGCCCTCCTGCGTCACCGCGCAGGTGTGGGCTTTCCTGTGTCACCGCGCGGGCGTCACCACGCGGGCGCCGAGACCGAGATGATCACGCAGGGTGTCGCCCTCGTACTCGCTCCGGAACACCCCTCGTTCCTGGAGCAGCGGTACGACGGTGTCGGCGAACTCGTCGAGTCCGCCGGGGGTCAGATGCGGGGTGAGGATGAACCCGTCGCTCGCGTCCGCCTGGACGAACTCGTTCAGGGACGCAGCGACCCGCGCCGGGGTGCCGATGAACGACTGGCGACCGGTCACCTCGATGATCAGCTCCCGGATCGAGAGGTCCTTCGCCTCGGCCAGGGCGCGCCAGCGGGCTGCGGTGGCCGTCGGGTCCCGGTGCATCCGTACGCTGGCCCGGCCGCGGGCGACGGTGTTCTCGCCCGCCAGCGGCTCGACGGCGGGCAGCGGCCCGTCGGGGTCGTAGGAACTCAGGTCCCGGTTCCACAGCTGTTCGAGCAGCTTGATCGCGGTCTGGCCGCTGACCTGCCGGCGGCGGATCACGTCCGCCTTCTCCTGTGCCTCGGCGTCGGTGTCGCCGAGTACGAAAGTGACGCCGGGCAGGATCTTCAGCTCGTCGTGGGAGCGCCCGTAGGCGGCCAGCCGCCGTTTGACGTCGGCGTAGAAGACCCGGCCGTCCTCCAGGGTGCCGTGCCGGGTGAAGATGGCGTCGGCCGAGGACGCCGCGAACTCCCTGCCCTGTTCGGAGTCGCCCGCCTGGAAGATGACCGGCCTGCCCTGGGGGCTGCGGGGGACGTCGAAGTGGCCCCTGATGTCGAACTCACTGACGTGGTGGTCGAATCCGCCGGGCGCCGGATCGCTCAGGAAGACTCCGGAGTCCTTGTCGGCGACGATCTCGTCGCCTCGCCAGGAGTCGAAGAGTTCCCAGGTCGCGGTGAGGAACTGGCGGGCCCGCTCGTAGCGGTCCTCCTGGGCGAGGTATCCGCCGCGGCGGAAGTTCTGCCCGGTGAACTCGTCCCAGGAAGTGACGACGTTCCATGCCGCGCGACCGTCCGACAGATGGTCCAGGGAGGCGAACTGCCGGGCCACTTCGTACGGTTCGTTGAAGGTGGAGTTGATCGTGCCGGCCAGACCGAGTTTCCCGGTGACCGCGGCGAGGGCGCTCAGGACGGTGAAGGTGTCCGGCCTGCCGACGACGTCGAGGTCGTATATCCGGCCGTTCTGCTCGCGCAGTCGCAGCCCTTCGGCCAGGAAGAGGAAGTCGAACTTGGCGCGTTCCGCGGTCCGGGCGAGATGTGCGAAGGAGCTGAAGTCGATCTGACTTCCGGCGGCCGGGTCGCTCCACACGGTGTTGTTGTTCACGCCGGGGAAGTGGGCGGCGAGATGAATCTGTTTGACGGGCTTGGTCATCCGAGGGCGTCCTTCGTCTCTTCGCGGTGTTCAGGGCGTACGCGGTGTTCAGGGCATACGCGGTGTTCGACGCGTACGGCGCGTACGGCCCGCGCTCTCCGGCGTCTCCGCGCGCCGGGCATCAGGCGGTGGCGTAACGGTTCGCAGGGCGCGGCAGGCCGAGGAGGCCGCGCAGGGTCCTGGCCCCGTACGTGGTGCGGAAGGCGCCCCGACGTTGCAGTTCCGGCACCAGGTGGCGGGTGATCTGCGCCAGGTCGTGGGGCAGCGTGCCGGGCCGCAGCCGGAACCCGGTGAGCCCGGCCTGCTGGAGGTCCTGGAGCAGGTCGGCCAGCCCGGCGGGCGTGCCGGTGAAGATGCGGGCATCGCTGGTGTACTCGGCGCCGGCCCGCCCGTCCAGGTGAGCCTTGCGGTCGGCGGCTGCCTCCGGAGTCGCGTCGAGGAAGACGACCAGGTCACCGAAGACGTGCACCGTCTCGTCAGCTCGGCCCGCGGCGGTCTGCGCGGCGCGGATCCTGTCGGTGATCGTGCGGGCGTCCGCCGTGTCGTGCGGGGTGACGAATCCGATGTCGGCCGAGGCCGCGACGAGTCGGTACGGCTCGGCCCGGTGCGCGAGCGCGGCGACGACCGGCTGGCCCTGTGGCGGCCGGGGGGTGATCGACGGTCCCTTCACCCGGAACCGGTCGCCCTCGAAGTCGATGTAGTGGAGCTTGTCGCGGTCGATGAAACGGCCGGTGCGCAGATCGCGGATCTCCGCGTCGTCCTCCCAGCTGTCCCAGAGCCGGCGCAGCACCTCTACGTAGTCGCCCGCCTCGTCGAACAGCTCCTTGATCAGCACCTGGCCACCCGGCGATTCCCAGCCCGCCTCGGGCAGCGGGGGCAGCGTACGGCGTCCGAAGTGCGCGGTTTCGTCGCTGCGAACGGACACCTTCACCCTGACTCCGGCCCGGCCGGTGCTCACATGGTCGAGGGTGGCCACCGCCTTCGAGAGGTGGAACGGCTCGGTGTGGGTGACCACGGCGGTCGGGACCAGTCCGATGTGCCGGGTCAGCGGCGCCACCCGGGCCGCGATCAGGACGGCGTCCAACCTGCCCCGGACCTGGTCGGTACGCCCGTCGGGTCCGGTGTTACGGGAGGACTGGAGGCTCAGCGCGTCCTCGATGGTCACGAAGTCGAGCAGCCCCCGCTCGGCCTCGGTGACCAGGTCGGTCCAGTAGCGCGCCGTGAACAGTTCGCCGGGGCGGGCGTCGGGTTCCCGCCAGGCGGCGGGGTGCCAGCCCGCTCCGTCGAGGGCCACGGCGAGGTGGAGGGGTGCGGGTGATCGGGACATGGGCAGTACCGCTTCCTGCTCGGAAGGTGCTGTACGGAAGGTCCTGTACGGATGAGGACCCACCCCGCCGAGGTCATGGCCGCACTGCGTCGAGTGCGGCCGGTGCGGTGCATGGCGGGGCGGGACGGGCAACGCCGGACCGGCTCCGCACCCGTGCGGTAGCACGGGCCGGGGTCCGGGGTCCGGCAGTGGGGCGCTAGGAAGCGCTGTGCGGCGAAGCTGCGTGCCGCGAGGCGGCGGTCTCGTACGCCGGACACAGTGCGGCGGAGACACGCTGCAGATCGATGTGGCGCCGGGAGTACGTACCGGCAGCGCGGCGGCGGACCTTCAGGGTGCGGACGACGGGCGGCCGGGACACTCCGTGCACGGTCACCGCCCCTCGACATCCCACTACCGGATCAGGTGCTGAACGGTAACTCCGCAGCGGTGCCGGGCACAATCCCCACCTGCGGCGCGCACTCGCGGCCCGGCCCGGAACAGCAGCTGGGACCCCTGACGAACGGGGGTCCCAGCTGCTGGTGTCCGAGGGATCCACGCGGACAACCCGTGTGCTCCCGAGAGCGAGCCCCTCATCCCACGAACCCGCCCAGCCAGTGGGCGGGTTCTACGCTGCGCCCTGCGGCCACCGCCCCACCTTCGTTCGCCCACACACCAACCAGTGATCAGCGGTGGTCGCACCCGGCCGGGAGCGGGGCGGCCGGCAAGCGGTCAGGCCTGGCCGGTGACGGCCTCGTCGCCGTCACCCGGGTGCGTTTCACCGGTCGGCTCCGCGTGCCGGGGCAGCCGCACGGCCGCGTCGTTGGCCAGCAGTTCGCCGGCCGCCCGCCAGGCCCGGTCGGCGAAGCGCGCCGCCTGGGGGTGCGCGCCATGTGAGGGGTGGGCCAGGTGGGTGCGTACCGCGGGGGCACCCACCAGCGGGACGAGGCGGACGGAGGGGTGCGTATTGCGCTGGGCGGCGGAGACCGGCGCGGTTCACGGATCACCGCCGAGCACGGCGCACCCCGTGTGCTCGTCAACAACGCCGGGGGCAACCGCGACCGGCCGTTCCTTTCCGTGACCACCGAGGACTGGGACACGGTCATGGCCACCAACCTCTCGGCCCCTTCCACCTCAGCCGTGCCCTCGCGCCCGGCACCGGACGCGCCGTCGTCCTGGAGGAGTTCGGAAAGCCGCTTCGGCTGCGCGAGTTCGACCTGCCGCAGGCCCCCGACGGCGGCATGGTCGTCGCCTGCGGCTACGGCGGGATCTGCGGCACGGACCTGCACCTCCAGCAAGGGCACCTCGACATCCCCGTCCCGCTGGTCCTGGGTCACGAAGGTCTGGGTGTGGTGAAGGAGTTGAGCCCCGGCCACCACCAGGACGCCACTGGCGCGCCGCTGGCCGCCGGTGACACGGTGATGTGGGCCTCCTCCATCGCCTGCGGCGTCTGCCGGGCTTGCCGGCTGCACCGCGAACCGACCCTGTGCGAGAACCGGCGCACCTACGGCGTCAACCGCTCCCTCACTGACGGCCCGGAGCTGTCCGGCTCCTGGGCCGACCACATCGTGCTGCAGCCCGGCACCACCGTGGTCAAGGTCGACGACGGTACCGACCCGCTCGCCGCCATGTCGCTCGCCTGCGCGGGGCCCACCGTGGCCCACGCACTGTACGAGCGCAGGCCGGTGCGGATCGGTGAGGTCGTGGTGGTGCAAGGCAGCGGCCCGGTCGGCCTGGCGGCAGCGGCCTTCGCCCAGTTGGCCGGCGCGGCCAGGGTCATCGTCGTCGGCGGCCCGGCCGGCCGGCTGGCCCAGGCCGCCGCGGCCGGCATCGGCGATGTGCATCTGAACATCGCCGACGCCACCGATCCCGGCCAGGTGCTGCGGGAGGTGACGGCTGCCACCGGCGGGGCCGGGGCCGACCTGGTGATCGAGTGCGCCGGGGTGCCGGCCGCCGTCGGACAGGGCCTCACCCTGGTCCGACGAGGAGGCACCTACCTGGTCATCGGCCAGTACACCGACGCCGGTGACACCCTCGTCAACCCGCACCAGATCGTCTACCGGCAGCTGGACGTCATCGGGTCGTGGGCCTTCACGGGCGCCCACCTCGTCGAGTACGTCCGCCTGCTCCCGGCGCTCAGCGCGCGGTTCGACCTCGCGAGCCTGGTGACCCCCTTCTCGCTGGAACAGCACGCCGCCGCGCTGGACGCGGTCGCCGACGGCTCAGTGATGAAGGCCGTACTGACGAGCTGACGGACAGCCCGGGAGAGGGGAGCCGACCGTGGGGCGGGCCTCTCCTCCCCCGGGCCCGGGACCGTCACCTGCGGTCCGCGGTACCGGGCTGTCGCCTGCTGCCGGTCGGCTCACTTCTCCCCGGCGAGCGTACCCACCGCCGCCTCTGTCGCCCGGTCGTCGGGCAGGTAGGCCAGGAAGTGATGGCCAGGCTCGTCCACGGCGGCGAGTTTGACGTAGCGCAGCCTCAGATCACCCACCACAGGGTGGCGGAAATGCCGCACAGCGGGATGAAAGGCCGAGGTCTCCCGGCGGTCGTACCACCGAGCCGCGTCGGGGTCGGTCAGCAGCTCTTCGGTGATCTCGGCATACCGGCCGTCCTCGGGGTGGCGGGCCGCCTTCGCACGGAACTGGCCGAGCAGACTCCTGGCCTCCGGCTCCCACTCGGTGAGCAGCGTGCGCGCAGGCTGCCAGCGGAAGACCAACCACAGCAGGTTGCGCTGCTTGGGAGTCAGCCGCGCCGGGTCGGTGAGCAGCGCCGCATAGCCGGTGTTCCAGGCCAGCAGGTCCCAGTGCGGGTCGAGCACCACGGCCGGGTGCGGGGCCAGAGCCTCCACCAGTGACAGCAGGTTCCGCGACACCCAGCCCGGCGCTGACCCGCCCGGCGCGGTCTGTTCCACGAACGACCTGACATGCGCGGTCTCAGCCGCGTCCAGCCGCAGGGCGCGTGCCACTGACCGCAGCACCTGCTCCGACGTACGGACCCGGCCCTGCTCCAGCCACGCGTACCAGGAGCTGCTGATCCCGGCCAGCTCGGCGACCTCACTGCGTCGTAGCCCCGGGGTGCGGCGCCGTGGTGAACCGGGCAGCCCCACCTCACCGGGGGTCAGCCGCTCACGCCTGGAGCGCAGAAAGGCGCCGAGCTCCCTGCGTGGGCCACTCGCCTGCGCACGCCCCGTGGACGTACCCGCCTGTCCGTGCTCTTCCGGTCCGACGCCGTGCATATCGGACACTCCTCCCCGTACGCGCCCACCCGTCGTGCCCTCCGGCGGATCCAGTAGAGCTCCCGGCCGAGCGCGGGAGCCCGCGCCCCCTTGGGACCGCGGCACCCGCGCGCCAGGGTATGAGCAAGGGTAATCGGATGCGGGCCGGCCGGGAGCGACCGCGATGGTGAGCTGGATCTGCCGACCAGAGAGCGTCGGCAGATCAGCAAAGGAGCACCTCGTGGACATCTCTGACTCCGCCGACACCTCGGACTCCGCCCACATCTCCGGCACCGCGACCGACGGCACCGCGACCGACGGCACCGACACGACTGCCACGGACTTCACCGCCCGCCCGGCCTCCGCGTTGCCCGCCGCCTCGCTCCGGCTGCTGCGTGCCGCCGGGTTCGCCAGCAACTTCGACCGCTTCTGCATCACGCCCATGCTGCTGCTGATCGGTTCCCAACTCGGCGTCTCGCTGCCGACCGTGATGCTCGCGGCCAGCGGGTACTTCCTCTTCTACGGCCTGATGCAGCCGGTCTGGGGCCTGGCCAGCGATCGGATGGGCCGGGTGGCGGTCATGCGGTTCTCGCTGGCCGGGGCCGCCGTCGCCGCGCTGTGCTCGGTGATCGCCCCGAACGCCCCGACGCTGATCGTGGCGCGCGCTGCCGCCGGCGCCTTCTTCGCCGCGTCCATCGCCGCGTCCATCACCTACGTCGGCGACACCGTGCCCGCCGCGGTCCGGCAGCGCCCGCTCAGCGAGCTCATGACCGCGTTCGCGCTGGGGACGGCAGTGGCCACGGTCGTCGCCGGGGCCCTGGCGCACTACGTCAGCTGGCGGCTGGTGTTCGCACTCCCCGGCCTGTTCGCCGCGTACCTGGCCATGGCCCTGCGTCGGCTGCCGGAACCCGTACGCGAGCCGGCCGGTTCGATGCTCGCCCCGATCCGGGTGGTGCTGCGCTCACGCTGGCAGTGGTTCGTCATGGCCATCGCGATGCTCGAAGGGGCGGTCCTGCTGGGCTTCTTGACCTATCTGGCCCCCGCGCTGGAGGCCCAGGGGGCCTCGGCCACGCTGGCGGGCGCGGTGTCCGCGCTCTACGGCGTGGGCTCCATGTCAGCGGCGCAGATGGTCAAGCGGCTGGTCGGACGGTGGACGCCGACGTGGCTCATCGTGACCGGCGGGGTCCAGATGGCCCTGGCATTCGGTCTCGCCGCGACGAGCCGGTCGGTGCCGGCGCTGGTGGTGACCGCATTGCTGCTCGGCGGCGGCTGGTCATTCATGCACTCCACGATCCAGTCCTGGGCCACCGGGCTGTCCCCGACGGCCCGCGCCACCGGCGTCGCCATGTTCGGCCTCGCCCTCTACGTCGGCAGCGCCTTGGCCAGCACCCTCGCCGCCGCCCCCGCCGAACACCACGCCTACCACGGGCTCTTCCTGACCGCCGCCGCCCTGACCGTGCCCCTGACCCTCACCGCCGCCGTGGGCCGCGCCCGCTACCGCGGCTGAGCGCCCTTCGCCTACCTTCGCAAGCGCCTGGAGCGGTTCATCACCGGTCAACGCGGGCACCCTCGCCATCCCCAAGGCCTTCAGCGCACCAGCACCGAACAAGACCTCGAACGCAAAAAAGAACTCCCAGCCCGGACGAATCCGTGCTGGGAGTTCCATGAAGCCAACCTGGGCAGTTGCGAGAACTACCTCTGGTTCTGGTGTCCGAGGGGGGACTTGAACCCCCACGCCCGATAAAGGGCACTAGCACCTCAAGCTAGCGCGTCTGCCATTCCGCCACCCGGACAAGGTGTCTGTCGACCGCGACTTTGTTCCCCGCGGCGACAAGAACAACAATACCAGGGGTTTGAGGTGCCCTTCACCTGCATTTGCCGTGGTCAGCGACCGGCCCGGCAGCGCACGCCGGCCAGTGCGCGAGCCGGCACTGCGGGAAGTTCCCCGGCACGCCCCACCCCCCCTCCCCGCCCACTCCCCGCTGCGCCGCCCGTCATCGCGGCGGGAGCAGGTCACCACCGGCGAAGGCGGCGTATGCCCCCCCCTCCCCCGGCGCGAAGGAAACGCGAAGGAAAGGGGAGCACGCCCTCTGGGCGCCGCCCACTGGACGGAGAGCCATTCAGTATTCGTCGACTGTATGCAATCTATCGGGCAGAGCTCCACCACCCCTACGAAGGGAATGGATCTTCGCCATGCCTGACCCCGATGTGCTCGACGCGAAGGTGTCCGCCGAGCAGGCCCGGGTGCCCGAGGGGGGCCGCTATCGGGCGTCGTCCCGCTCGGCCGGTGATCCCGCGGCCGTCGAGAAGCTCGCCGATCTGCTCGTCACGCCGAGAGGTCCGCGATCCTGCTCGGCAGTCAGGTGTGGACGACCCGCGCCGCCGACTCGGCCACCGAGCTCGTCCGGACGCTGAACGCGGCCCTCCGCCACGGGGACCCTCAGTTCCGGCCCCGGTGAGCCTCCTCGCGGAGCCCGTGCAGATGCGCCGCCGACTTGCGGGCGAAGGCGAAGGAGTCCACCGGCTGATCGTGCTCCACCTGCCAGTGGTGGCTGCGGCGACCGCCGTGCGTGCGGTTCACCGCCGAGATGAAGGTCTTGTAGTCGATGTCCCCGTCCCCGACATCGGTCATGTCGTAGCCGTCGCGGGCGGCTTCGTCGTGGACACCGTCCTTGACGTGGAAGAGCGGGTAGCGGTCGGGCTGCTTCAGTACGTAGTCGAGCGGCTCGAAGGGGGCGGGCTTCCCCTCGGCGGTCCTGCTGAACCGGAACTGGCCGGTGAACGCCCAGTAGATGTCCATCTCCAGGTAGACCAGATGCGGGTCGGTCTCGGCGAGGAGCACGTCGTAGAGGCGGACGTCGGGCTGATCGGTGGCGAACGAGAACTCGTCGCCGTGGTTGTGCTGGTAGAACTTCATGCCGCGCTTCCTCGCCGCGGCGCCGTAGGTGTTGAAGTCCGCCGCGGCCCGCTTCCAGGCGTCGACGGTGGATCCGTAGCGGAACGGGCCCGACGCGGTCCCGATGTGCTTGAGGCCGAGCGTCTGGGCGTCGTCGAGGACCTTGTCGAGGTTCTGCGCGAAGCTGTAGGCGCCGGGGTTGTTGTCGTCGTAGTAGTTGACGTGGCTGCCGATGCCGTTCAGACCGTGGTCGCGGGCGATCCGGTGCAACTGGGACGGGGTGATCGCCCCGGTGCCCTGGGTGTACCCGGCGTACTCGATCTCGTCGTAGCCGAAGCGCTCCAGCTCGTCGAAGACCTTGGCGAAGCCGATCTCCGCGATCTTGTCGCGCAGCGAGTAGAGCTGGATGCCGAGGCGCCCGGGGGTCAGGACCGGTCCGGTTCTGCCGTGCGTGTCGCCGTGTCCGGGGTGGTCGCCATGGTGCTGCCCCTGCTCGTGCCCCTTGGCACCGGCTGCGGCCGGGGTCGCGGAGACTCCGAGGAGAGCGGCAGCGCCGGCGCCCGCGGTGACACCGAGCATGTTGCGCCGGCTGAGCCTGTGGACGAGGTCGGGGTCGGTGGCTGCGGAATGACGGCTCATGTGCGGAACTCCTCATGCCTGTCGGGGTGTTGGCCTGTGCGGATGGTTGGACGGGCGGTCCGGTGGTCAGTGCAGTCCGGCGAGCCGCAGGAGAAGCGACTTCACCTCGGTCGCCGCGACCCGGCCGCGGACCGCGTCGGGGGTGGAGCAGAGGATGAGCGGACCCTCGTCGTCGCTCGCGGGGAGGCGGCCGTGACTGCCGCGGACCGGTGAGGGATCGAGCGGTACGACGGCCATGCGGTAGCGCATGCCGAGCTTCTTGCGCGCCAGTGCCTTGGCCGCCTTGAGCCTGACGTAGGGGTCGAGCGGGTCCATGAACAGCTCGACCGGGTCGTAACCCGGCTTGCGGTGGATCTCCACGAGCTGTGCGAAGTCGGGGGCGCGCGCGTCGTCGAGCCAGTAGTAGTACGTGAACCAGGCGTCGGGCTCGGCCACGGCCACCAGTTCCCCGGAACGCGGATGGTCCAGGCCGTGGCTCTTCTTGCCCTCGTCGTCGAGGAGCTGGCCGATTCCTTCGAGGTCCTGGAGGACTTCGCGGGTGGCTTCGAGGTCCTCCGGGCGGCGTACGTAGACGTGCGCGACCTGGTGGTCGGCGACGGCGAAGGCCCGGGACGTCATCGGGTCGAGGTACTCCATGCCGTCCTGGGTGTGGACCTCGACGAGTCCGGCGCGGCGCAGCGCCCGGTTGATGTCGACGGGGCGGCTGACGCGGGTGATGCCGTACTCGGAGAGCGCGACGACGGTCCGGCCCTCGGCGCGCGCGTCGTCGACGAGCGGGGCGAGGACCCGGTCGAGGTCCGCCGCCGCCCGGTGCGCGCGGGGGTCGTCGGGTCCGTAGCGCTGGAGGTCGTAGTCGAGGTGGGGGAGGTAGCTGAGGGCGAGGTCGGGGTGGCGGGTGGCGAGGAGGTGGCGGGTCGCGTCGACGATCCAGCGGGACGAGACGATGTCCGCGCCCGGTCCCCAGAAGTGGAACAGGGGGAACGTGCCGAGTTTCTCGGTCAGTTCGTCGTGGAGGGACGGGGGCCGGGTGTAGCAGTCGGGTTCCTTGCGGCCGTCCGCGTAGTAGACGGGGCGGGGGGTGACGGTGAAGTCGGTGTCGGCGCCCATCGCGTACCACCAGCAGATGTTGGCGACGGTGTAGCCGGGGTGGGCGCGGCGCGCCGCGTCCCAGATCCGGTCCCCTTCGACGAGCCCGTTGTGCTGGCGCCACAGGAGGACTTCGCCGAGTTCGCGGAAGTACCAGCCGTTGGCGACGATGCCGTGTTCGGCGGGGGTGGTGCCGGTGAGGAAGGTGGACTGGGCGGCGCAGGTGACGGCCGGCAGGACGGTGGACAGCGGCGCCTGCGAACCGGCAGCGGCGAGGGACTTCAGGCGCGGCATGTGGTCGAGCAGCCGGGGGGTGAGGCCCACGACGTCCAGCACGAGCAGGGGGTTCGGTCCGGTCACGGCAGCTCCTTGAGTCCGAGGTCCGTCAGGAGGTCTCGGGCGAGGGTGAGTTCGGCCGCGATGCCGTCCGCGAGCTGGGCGCGGTTGCGGGGGCGCAGCTCGGGCGGCAGCGCCTGCCAGGTGTACGTCTCCACCTCCAGGTGGTGGGTACGGGGCACCGGTCCGCCGACGAGCCGGGTCAGGGCGTCCTGGAGAACGGGGAGGGTGGAGGTGAGTGGGGGCGCCGGTGGGGCGTGCAGCGGCACGTGGAAGTGGGCGCGCCACGGGGTGGTGTCCGGCAGCGCCCCTCCGGCCAGCGCCTCACCCAGGTCGTCGGTGCCGTGCAGCCGCGCGGCGGACCAGCTGTCTCCCGCCCCGCTCCTGCCGTGGGCCGTGCTGAGGGCCCGGGTCTGGTGCAGGAAGCGCGGTTCGGCGAAGGCCGCGAGGGCGGCGCGCACCTCGGGGAGATGCGGGTGTTCGGCGTGCAGGGCTGCGGAGAGCTGGGCCTTGGGGATGGGGATCCGCGCCTGCGCGAGGGCGTCGAGCGCGGTTCTCGGGTCTTCGAAGGAGGTGGCGAGATGGCAGGTGTCGACGCAGATGCCGATACGGTGCGAGCCCGATTCCGAGGCCACCGCGGCGAGCGGGCCAATCGCGTCGGACGTGGTCTCCACGGCGCAGCCGGGTTCGGGCTCCAGGGCGATCAGGACCGACTTGCCGGTCAGTTCCTCCAAGGCGTCGAGGCGCCCGGCGAGCGTGGTCAGCGCGGTGTGTGCCTGCCGGGCCGCGGTCGCGTCGTAGGCGGTCCGCCAGGCGAGCGGCAGGGTGGACACCGACCCCTGGCGCACGTCGTCGGGGAGCAGTGCGGCGAGCAGCCGGGCCAGGTCCGTGGTGTGGGCGAGGCGTTCGGGGTCGGTCCAGTCCGGTCGGTACACCCGGTACTTGACCTCGTCCGCGCCGAATCCCTCGTACGGGAAGCCGTTGAGCGTCACTACTTCGAGGCCGCGCCGGTCCAGTTCGGCGCGCAGGCCGCGCAGCGCCGACGGGTCGGTGGTCAGGGCGCGGGCGGCGTCCCTGGCGAGCCACAGTCCGATGCCCAGCCTGTCCCGGCCGAGGCGTCTGCGTACGGGCTCGCAGTGGTCACGGAGCTGGTCCCGGACCCCGGCGAGGGTCTCGGCGGGGTGGACGTTGGTGCAGTACGAGAGGTGGACGGTCGAGCCGTCGGGGTGCCGGAAGCGCATGGCTCAGTCCCCGGTCCTCGGGGCGCCGCGGAGGACGGAGTTGCCCTCGTGCGTGGCCGGTGCGCCCGCGGCGTCGGGGACATCGAGCTGGAGACGGCCGCTGAGGCCGTAGAACGCGACCGGGTTCCGCCACAGGACCTGGTCGACGTCGTCCTCGGTGAAGCCCGCCTTCAGCATGGCCACGGCAACCCGGCGGGTGGTGAGCGGGTCGCTCTTTCCCCAGTCCGCCGCCGAGTTGACCAGGATCTTCCCGGTTCCGTAGGTCTGCAGGACGCTGACCATCCGGTCCTCGTCCATCTTGGTGTCGGGGTAGATCGAGAAGCCGAGCCAGCAGCCGCTGTCAGTGGCGTCCGCTACGGTCGTCTCATTGAGGTGATCCAGCAGGACACGGTCCGGGGGAAGGTCCGATTCATGGACGACGTCGATGGTGCGGTGCAGGCCCGCGAGTTTGTCGCGGTGCGGGGTGTGGACCAGGGCGGGGAGCCCGTGGTCGGCGGCCAGTTGGAGCTGGGCGGCGAGCGCGGTGTCCTCGGCGGGTGTCATGGAGTCGTAGCCGATCTCACCGACGGCGACGACCTGGTCCTTGCGGAGATAGCGGGGCAGTTCGTCGAGGACCGGGGTGCAGCGGGGGTCGTTGGCCTCTTTGGGGTTGAGGGCGATCGTGCAGTGGTGGGCGATGCCGTACTGCGCGGCGCGGAAGGGCTCCCAGCCGATGAGCGCGTCGAAGTAGTCGTAGAAGCTCTCCGGCGCCGTGCGGGGCTGGCCCAGCCAGAAGGCGGGTTCCACCAGGGCGCGTACGCCTGCTTCGTGCATGGCCTGGTAGTCGTCGGTGGTCCGGGAGGTCATATGGATGTGGGGGTCGAAGATACGCATCAGATCTGCTGCTCCTCTGCGGTCAGGGCCAGTGCGCGGTGGAGATCCACGGGGATGTCGCGGCCCGCTGCGGCGCGCTCGGCGGCGTAGTCGGCGAGCATGCGGGCCAGTTCGGCGTCACCACGGGCGCGGCTGTCCAGGCCGTGCACGGCGCTCACGGGGACCCCGGTGAAGAGGCACTTGAGTACGGCGTGCCGCCAGGCGTGCGGGTCCAGGTGGGCGGTGGCGTACGGACCGACGGCCGCGGCGACCAGCCGGGTGTCGTTGGCGCGCAGCGCGTCCTGGATCAGTGGGGTTCCGTCGCCGGGTGCGAGGCCGAGGTACGGCAGGGCGAGGAGTACGGCGCGGCGTTCGGCTGCCGAGCCCTGCTGGTAGAGGCGGGTGAGGGTGGCGGGGTCGGTGCGGGCCGCGGTGAGGAGGAGGACGCGTACGGCGTCGGCGTGCTCAGGTCCGCACGCGCGCCCTGCTGCGGCGAATCCCACCTCCCATTCCGCCGTGCGCTGTTCGGCATCGGCAACGGCCCCGCCCAGCCAGGCACCGGATGCCGGGGAGAGCTGTGCGAGCAGATCCTGGCGGGTCATCAGAGGGGTCATCAGGGGCGTCGTCAGGGGCGTCGTCAGCATGTGGGGATCTCCTTCCGGCCCCGCGGGCGCGCCTGCGTTTGTGGCTGGCCCTGTGTCCGGGCCTGTGTCTGTGGCTTTGCCTGTGTCTGTGGCTTTGCCTGTGTCTGTGGCTTTGCCTGTGTCCGGGCCGGTGCCTGTGGCCGGGCCGCACGGAGGAAGTCGAGGGAGGTACGGGCCAGTTCGGGGCCCGCGTGGGAGTGGCGGGGCAGTTCGACGACGGTCAGGCCCTGGTAGCCGGAGTCGGCGATCGCTTCGAGCACGGGCGGGAAGTCGATCTCGCCCTCGCCGAACGGAAGGTGTTCGTGGACGCCTCGGCGCATGTCCTCGATCTGGATGTGCCGCAGCCAGGGGCCGGCTTCGCGGACGCAGTCGGCGGGCGGGGCCGGTTCCAGACACTGACAGTGTCCGATGTCGAGGGTGAGCCCGAGGGGTTCCGGGTCGCCGAGGGTGCGGCGGAGGTGATGGAAGTCGGCGAGGCAGGAGAGGAGATGGCCTGGTTCGGGTTCGACGGCGAGCGGTACGCCGGCGGAGCGCGCGGCGTCCAGGACGGGGGTGAGCGCCTGAGCGAGGCGCTGCCATGCCGCGTCCCGGCCGGTCCCGGGCGGCAGGGTCCCGCTGAAGCAGTGCACGGCGTGGGCGCCCAGGTCGGCGGCGACCTGCACGGCCCGTACCAGCATCCGGACCCGGACGTCACGGTCGTCCGGGTCCGGTTCGAGGAGGGACGGACCGTGTTTGCGTCGCGGATCGAGTACGTAGCGGGCGCCGGTCTCGACGGTGACGCCCAGACCGAGCCGATCGAGGGTGCGCGCCAACTGCCGGGTGCGGACACCGAGACCGGGGGCGACGGGGTCGAGGTGCATGTGGTCGAGAGTCAGCCCGACGCCGTCGTAGCCGAGATCGGCGAGGAGGCCCAGTGCGTCGTCGATCCGCAGGTCGGTGAGGCCGTTGGTGCCGTATCCGAGGCGGAGGCTCATGTGGGGCTCACCTTCCGTGCGAGGGTGCGGGCGAGCGGGGCGAGGGCGAGCAGGGCCGCAGCGGTGCCGGGGGCGCCTGCCCTGGCGGCGAGGGCTGACTGGAGCGGGATCATGGCCCGGATGCCGCCGCCCACCGCCTGCTGGGTGAGCGCCGGGGAGGGGTTGAGGGCGGCGTGGAGGTAGGGCTTGGCGGCGGTGCCGAGATATCCGGCGGCGGTGACGGCCGAGGCGGTGGCGGTGGTGGTGGCGGTCGGAGCCGAGGCGCCTCCGCTCCGTACCGCAGCGCAGCCCAGCGCCACCGTGGCCGCGAGCGCGGCGATCGGCACGGCCGTCGAACCGCCGTGTGTCTCGTGCCGGGACACCGAGGTCACGGCGTAGGTGTGCGTGGCGAGCAGTGCAGCCGCCCCCCAGGCGTGACGCGCCCGGCGGGTGCCGTGGGCCTCCCCCGGGCGCGCCGGACCCGCCCGACCCGTCGCCGTCGCCGTCGCCGTCGCGCCCAGCATCAGGTCCAGCGCTCGGGCCGCCGCCATGGCCGCGGGACCCGCCGGTGTGTGCTTCAGCTTCAGGTCGTAGGCCCAGACCGTTCCCGCGAGCGCCGTGGCCACAGCCAGCGCGGGGCGGCCCGCACGGGCGGACAGGGCCAGGCCCGCCGCAGTCAGGGCGCCCGCCGTCGCCAGCGCCGCCCGCGGCGTGACGCGACCCGAGGGGATCGGGCGGTGCGGACGGTCGATGGCGTCCTCCGCACGGTCCGCCCAGTCGTTGAGTGCCATCCCCGCCTCGTACAGGCAGAGCGAGGCCCCGACGGCGTACGCCGTGCCACGGCCGGGACGCAGCCCTGCCGCCGCGGCTCCGGCCAGGGCGTCGCCGGGGACCGTGAACAGGGCCGAGATCCGCAGCAGTTCGGCCCAGGCGCCCGGCTTCACCGGCCTTCCCGCGCACCATCGGCAGACAGGTGACCGGCAGACACCCGATCAGCAGGCAGTCGGTCGCCCCCGAGCGGTTGCTCCATGAGCGGTTGCTCCACGAGGGGATCCTCACCGAGCGAGTCCTCACCGAGCGGTTGCTCCACGAGCGCGCCCTCCCCGAGCCGCTCGGCGAAGGCAAGGAGTCGCCCGTACTGCTCGGAGAGGGCGGCCGGACCCCCGTCGGGATCCTTGAAGTAGAAGCCGAGTGCGGGCAGCGGCCCGGAGAGGCCCGCCTCGTGGGCGCGAGCCACCAGCCGGGCCAGGTCCAGCACCAGCGGCGCCGCGAGCGCCGAGTCGCAGCCCTGCCAGATCGTCTGGAGGACCATGCGGGTGCCGAGGAAACCGTCGAAGGCGATGTGGTCCCAGGCCGTCTTCCAGTCGCCGAGCACGGGCACGTCGTCGATGTGCACCTCCCCCTCGGGGGCCGCGCCCAGGGTGTCCGTGAGGACCCGTTCCTTGCCCGCGTTCTTCGCGGCGGCGGCAGCCGGATCGGCGAGGGCCGCGCCGTCGCCGCCGCCGAGGAGATTGCTGCCCGACCAGGCGCGTACGGACAGCGCGCGCTGGGCGAACATCGGCGCCAGGACCGAGCGGAGCAGGGTCTGGCCGGTCTTCCCGTCGCGCCCCGCGTACGGCAGTCCGCTCGCTCCGGCGGCGACCGCCAGGGCCGGGGTGCGCAGGCCGGTGGACGGGGTGAAGTTGACGTACGGGCAACCGGCCCGGAGGGCAGCCGCCGCGTAGAGGGAGCTGGCGGGCAGGCGGGGATCGTCCGGACCGGGGGCCGGTTCGGTGGAGGACACGTTGACGACCACCGCGCGGGCCAGGTCCTGGCTCCGCACGAAGGCCGTGAGGTCGGCGGCGAAAGCGGTGACGAGTTCCTCGTCGGTGCGGGTGTCGCCGGGGAGCGGGCCGCCGGGCCTGATCTCCCGGTCCGCGGCGGCCAGTTCACTGCGCACGGCCGACGGCAGCCCGTGCGGCAGTACCCCTCCCTCGGCCAGCGCCTCGGCCCGCTTCGGCAGCGGGCAGCTAGCCGTGTCGTGGCCGCCGAAGACCAGGGAGGCGAGCGGCGGAAGCCCCGCCGGGACGAACGGCGGTGTCTCGGTGACCATCCCGGTCGCCGGGTGGAGCCCTGCGGTGACCGCCGCACACCCCGCTACCGCGGTGGTGGCCACTGAGCCACGTGCTCCGATGAACCAGACTCCGGTGCGTGCGGGCCGTGCTGTCACGGACTGCCTCCCTGGCTGGGTGCTGGTGGAGGGCGGCGGGCGGGGATTCGGCGTCTCCCCGCCCGCCGCCGGCTGTTGGCCGCGGCGTCACGCCACCGGCGGCGGCAGCTCCTTGAGCTGGATGTCCCGGAAGGACACGTGGTCGTCGGAGCTGTGGTTCTGGATGCCGATGTAGCCGTCCTTCAGGCTGCGCGCCGGGTCGGTGTTGGTGAAGTCGTTGATCTTCACCCCGTTGAGGAAGACGGTGAGCCGCTCCCCCGCCACCCGGATCTCGTAGGTGTTCCACTGGCCGGGCGGCCTGAGCACCCGGTCACGGGCCTTCAGGTCCGCCGACTTGAACGTGTAGACGGCTCCGGTGGTGCGGTCGGGGGCGTCGGTGGCGTCGATCTGCACCTCGTAGCCGTTGTCGACGGCCGACCAGGGGTCGTCGGACTCGGGGAAGCCCACGAAGACACCCGAGTTGTCGTCGCCGGTCATCTTCCAGTCGAGTTTCAGCGAGTAGGAGCCGAGTTCCTTCGCCTGGTAGGTGAGGAGCCCCATGCCACCGTCGGAGCGCAGTTCACCGTCGACGACGTCGAACTTCCCCGGCCCCGCCTGCTTCCAGCCGTCCAGGGTCTTGCCGTTGAAGATCGTGCGGTAGCCGGTTTCCGGCTTGCAGTCCGCCTTGACCTGCCCTGCGGCGTAGCGCAGTCCGCCGAGGAGGTGCTGGCGGAAGGCCGGGTCGGCGTAGGACTCCTTGGTGTGGCCGAGCCCGGTGTAGAAGGACCGCCCGCCCTGGTAGGTCTGGCACCAGGCGATCGGGTGATCGCCCTTCATGGTGCCGCCGGTGTAGGTGGTCTCGTCCAGGGTGGCCAGGACGTGGGTCTGCTTGCGCGGGTTGGTGCGGTAGTTGTACAGCTCGTCGGTGCGCTCCCAGCTGTCACCGAGGTGCGCGGTCGCCGGGTTGGTGCGGTCCTCGACGCGTACCGTCACCGGCTGGATCTGCGGGTGCGAGTCGAAGTAGGCGCCCACGAGCCCGCCGTAGAACGGCCAGTCGTACTCGGTGTCGGCCGCGGCGTGCACGCCCAGGTAGCCGCCGCCGGTGGTGATGTAGTTCTCGAACGCCTTCTGCTGGTCGGCGTCGAGGACGTCACCGGTGGTGGAGAGGAAGACCACCGCGTCGTAGCGGGCGAGGTTGCTGGTGGTGAACTGGCCGGCCTCCTCGGTCGCGTCGACGGTGATGTTGCTGCCCTTGCCGAGTTCCTTGAGCGCCGCGATGCCGTCGGGGATGGCGTCGTGGCGGAACCCGGCGGTCTTGGAGAAGACCAGGACCCGTTTGGCCGTCCGGTCCACCGGGGTGCTGGAGATCTCGAAGTCGTCGACGTCGTAGAGCGCCCCGTCGCCGCCCTTGAAGACCAGGAAGAGTTCGGTGGCCTTCTTCGGTACGCCGCGCAGCGGTACGTCGATGTCCTGGAAGGTGTCCCAGCTGCCGGTCACCGGGACCGGTGCGGAGCCGAGCAGTTGCCCCGTGGCCGAGCCGGTCCGTACTTCGAGGAAGCCGCCCGAGCCGCCGGAGGCGATTCTCGCGGTGAGCTTGGTGGAGCCGTCCAGGATGTACGGCTTGAAGGAGATCCAGTCGCCGTTCTGGATGTCACCGACCGTCTTGCCGCCCTCGGCACCGGCCTTCTCCTGGATCGTGATGCCGGAGGAGCCGGTGAAGTGCTCCGCCTGCCGGTGCCTGGGCTGGAGCTGGGCCTGGTCGTGGCCGGTGAGCGCGGCCTGGCCGCCGCCCCCGCCGTCGGTGTACGAGGCGTCGATGACCCCGAACACATTGGCGTTGGGGTCGTGCCCGCCGTCGATCGCGGTCTTGATGGTGCCGGAGCAGCCGTTGGCGGTGGTGATGGGGTGGCCGTGGCTGTCGTGGCCCAGGATGAACCGCACCTCGACCTTGGCGCAGTCGATCGCGCCGTCCTCCGGGTCGGTGACGGTCACCTTGAACGGGACCTCGTCGCCGAAGGTGAACAGCTGCCCGTCACCGGGCAGGTCCAGCGTCACCTTCGGCGCGGTGTTGCCGACCGTGACGTGGGCGCTCGCCGAACCGGTGCGCCCGGTGGGGTCCTCGGCGGTGACGGTGGCGGTGTAGGTGCCGTTCTGTTTGTACGTGTGGGTGGGATCGGCCTCGGTGGAGGTGCCGCCGTCGCCGAAGTCCCAGCTGTAGGTGAGGGCGTCGCCGTCGGCGTCGGTGGTGCCCGCCGAGGAGAAGGTGGTGCGCAGCGGCGCCGTGCCGGAGGTCTTGCTCGCCGATGCCTCGGCGACGGGCGAGTGGCCGCCGGTGGCGTTCTCGATGCGGTAGAGCCCGGTGTTCTCGTCCCCGCCGAACCAGGAGGTTCCGTAGTCGAGGACGTACAGCGCGCCGTCCGGCCCGAAGGCCATGTCCATCACCTGGGTGCCGGTCCACGGAATGGGGTTGATGGACTGGACGGTGCCGTCGTCGGACGAAGTGATGCGCTTGATCCAGCGGCGGCCGAACTCACCGGCGAAGAAGTCGCCGTCGTAGGCCTGCGGGAATTTGACCGGCGAGTCGAGGTTCGCGTCGTAGTGGTAGACGGGCCCGCCCATCGGGGACTCGGAGCCGTCGCCGAACTCGGGCACGGACCCGCCGTCGTACGGGATCCAGGCCTCCTGCGCGGGCGGCAGGTCGGTCAGTCCGGTGTTGTGCGGCGAGGTGTTCTTCGGGGCCGCGCAGTCGAAGGTGGCACCCGAGGTGCCGGTCGCGAAGTCGTAGTCGACATAGGGGTCGTTCTTGCCGGTGCAGAACGGCCAGCCGAAGTTCCCCGCCTTGGTGACCCGGGCGAACTCGACCTGTCCGGCCGGACCGCGCTTCGGGTCGGCGGCGCCCGCGTCGGGCCCGTAGTCACCGACGTACACGATGCCGGTGGCCTTGTCGACGCTGAACCGGAAGGGGTTGCGGAAGCCCATGGCGTAGATCTCCGGGCGGGTCTTGTCCGTGCCCACGGGGAAGAGGTTCCCGTCCGGGATCGAGTACGACGCGTCGTCCTCGACCTTGATCCGGAGGATCTTGCCCCGCAGGTCGTTGGTGTTGCCCGCGGAGCGCCGTGCGTCGTACGCGGGGTTGCGGTCGGGCCGCTCGTCGATGGGGGTGAAGCCGTCGGAGGCGAAGGGGTTGGAGTCGTCACCGGTCGAGAGGTACAGGTTTCCCTGGGCGTCGAAGTCGATGTCACCGCCGACGTGGCAGCAGATGCCGCGGCTGGTCGGGACGTCGAGGATCTTCTTCTCGCTGGCGCTGTCGAGGGTGCCGTCCGTCTTGAGTACGAAACGGGAGAGCCGGTTCACGCCGTCGAACTTCGCGAAGTCGGCCGCGGTGCCGTTGTCGGGCGCGTCGCCGGCCGGGGTGTCCAGCGGGGGCGCGTAGTAGAGGTAGATGAAACGGTTCTCGGTGAATCCGGGGTCGATGCCGACGCCCTGGAGTCCTTCCTCGTCGTGGTTGTAGACGGGGAGGGTGCCGGAGATCCGGGTGTTGCCCGCGGCGTCGGTGATCCGTAGTTCGCCGCTGCGTGCGGTGTGCAGCACGCTCCGGTCGGGGAGCACGGCGAGGGACATGGGTTCGCCGGTCTCTTCCCCGCCCTTGGCCAGGGTGACCTGCTGGAAGTCCTCGGCCGCCGGTGCGACGCGGGTGTCGGGGTCGGCAGCCGAGGCGCCGTTCGGGGCGGTGAGGGTGAGCGTTGCCGCGGTGAGCAGTGCGCCGGTGAGGAGTGCGAGTGCTTTCCGGGCTCTGAGCCGTTTTCTGTGCACGTGTGTCCTCCGGGTACGAACCGGTTCTACGGGTGGGTGGCCGTGGCTGCCGGTGTGCGCCGTCACTCCGGAGCCCTCATTCATGTCCTGTACACCTCAAGGACGGTAGCCGCGTTCGTCCGGGGCGGATACCCCTTGCGCGGCAACGAAGTCAACTTTCTCCAGCAGCAGGACAAAGATGCTCCGGGGCAGCGGGCACCGACCCGGCGACGGCTCTTCCGCCGCCGGGCTACGGGTTGCCGCACCTCCGGCCGGGTCGGGCTTGCGGGACAGCCCTTACGCGCCGCCCCCGAAGGCGGCGTCGAAGGACGCCGTGGGCGGGTCGAAGTTGAAGGCCTTCAGCCGGGTGAGCGCCTCCGGGGCACCGGCCAGCCGGTCCATCCCCGCGTCCTCCCACTCGACCGAGACCGGCCCCCGGTAGCCGATGGAGTTGAGCATCCGGAAGACGTCCTCCCAGGGGACGTCACCGTGCCCCGCCGAGACGAAGTCCCAGCCGCGTCTCGGGTCGCCCCACGGCAGGTGCGAGCCGAGCCTGCCGTTGCGCCCGTCCAGCCGGGTACGGGCCTCCTTGCAGTCCACGTGGTAGATCCGGTCACGGAAGTCGTGGAGGAAGCCGACCGGGTCGAGGTCCTGCCAGACGAAGTGGCTGGGGTCGAAGTTCAGCCCGAAGGCGGGCCGGTGGCCGACGGCGTCCAGCGCCAGCTGGGTGGTCCAGTAGTCGTACGCGATCTCGCTCGGGTGCACCTCGTGGGCGAAGCGCACCCCCTCGGCGTCGAAGACGTCCAGAATCGGGTTCCAGCGCTCGGCGAAGTCCTGGTAGCCGCGGTCGATCATGTGCGGCGGCACGGGCGGGAACATCGCCAGCAGGTGCCAGATGGACGAACCGGTGAACCCGATGACGGTCCGCACCCCGAAGGCCGCCGCGGCCCGTGCGGTGTCCTTCATCTCCTGCGCCGCCCGTCGGCGTACCCCCTCGCCGTCCCCGTCGCCCCAGATCCGGGCGGGCAGGATCGCCTGATGGCGCTCGTCGATGATGCTGTCGCAGACGGCCTGGCCCACCAGGTGGTTGGAGACCGCCCAGCACGTGAGCCCGTAGCTGTCCAGCAGTTGGCGCCGCGAGTCGAGATAGCCGGGGTCGTGCAGCGCCTTGTCGACCTCGAAGTGGTCTCCCCAGCAGGCGAGTTCGAGACCGTCGTAGCCGAAGTCGCGGGCGAGGCGGCAGACCTCCGCCAGGGGCAGATCGGCCCACTGGCCGGTGAAGAGCGTGAAGGGACGCGGCATACCTGACCTCCTATTCCGGTACGGACTGATCGGGCACGAGCTGATCGGGCACGGGCTGATCGGGCGCGGGGCTCACGGGGGTGTAGACGGCCCGCTTGGCCGCGCTCTCCTCCACCGCCGCCAGCACCCGCTGGACCTGGAGTCCGTCGGCGAAGGACGGCGACGGGTCGGTCCCGGCGGCTATCGCCTCGACCATGTCGCGGGCCTGGTGGACGAAGGTGTGTTCGTAGCCGATCGCGTGGCCGGGCGGCCACCAGGCGGCCATGTAGGGATGTTCCGGCTCGGTGACGAGGATCCGCCGGAAACCTGCCGAGACAGCCGGTTCCGTGTGGTCGTGGAAGAGCAGTTCGTTGAGCCGTTCCAGTTCGAAGGTGAGAGAGCCGCGCTCACCGTTGAGTTCGATGCGCAGCGCGTTCTTGTGTCCGGCCGCCATCCGGGTCGCCTCGAAGGTGACGAGCGCACCCGAGGCGAACCGCCCGGTGAACACGGCCGCGTCATCGACGGTGACCGGACCGCGTCCGACAGCCTCGGTGCCGTTCCCGGCCCCGGCCCCCTTCCCGTTCCCGGCCCCGGAGAGTCCGCTGGAGGCCCCGTCGAGGAGGGGCCGCTCCCGTACGAAGGTCTCGGTCAGCGCCGACACGCCCGCCAGCCGCTCCCCCGCCAGGTACTGCGCCAGGTCCACGATGTGTGCGCCCAGATCACCGAGCGCCCCCGACCCGGCGCTCTCGCGCTTCAGCCGCCAGGTCAGCGGGAACTCCGGGTCGACGAGCCAGTCCTGGAGGTAGCTGACGCGTACGTGCCGCAGCCTGCCCAGCCGTCCGTCCGCGACGAGCCGACGTCCGTACGCGACGGCGGGAGCGCGCCGGTAGTTGAAGCCGACCATCGCCAACTGGCCGTTCAGGCGCGCTATTTCGGCCGCCCGGACCATGGCCTGCGCCTCGGCGACCGTATTGGCGAGCGGCTTCTCGCACAGCACGTGCTTGCCCGCGGCCAGCGCCGCCGTCGCGATCTCCGCGTGGCTGTCGCCGGGGGTGCAGATGTCGACGAGCTGCACGTCGTCGCGGGCGACGAGGTCCCGCCAGTCGGTCTCGGCCGCCGCCCAGCCGTGCCGGTCCGCCGCCGCCCGTACCGCGGTCGCGTCCCGGCCGCAGACCGCCGCCATGACCGGTCGCATCGGCAGGTCGAAGACCCGGCCCGCGGTGCGCCACCCCTGGGAGTGGGCGGCGCCCATGAACGCGTATCCGACCATGCCGACGCCGAGCGTCGGCACACCGCTCCGGCCCCCTTCTCCGGCCGGGGGTCCGGGGATCGTCCCCCGTGAGACAGCAGCCATACGGAATCCTCCTCATCGGTCTCATACACATCGGTCACCCGGCGGGCCGCCCGGCCGGTCCGGTCAGCTGAAGCCCGTCGGGAGGTACTGGTCGACGTTGTCCTTGGTGACGACCGCCGAGTAGAGCGTGATCGAGGCCGGGATCTCCAGCTCGGAGAGCCCGCCGATGCCCTTGGCCTGGCCGAGCGCACGCGCCAGGTCGATGGCCGAGGCGGCCATGCTCGGCGGGTAGAGGACGGTGGCCTTCAGTACCGAGTTGTCGGCCTTGATCGCGTCCATCGCCGACCGGGAGCCCGCACCGCCGACCATCAGGAAGTCCTTGCGGCCCGCCTGCGCGATGGCGCGCAGGGCGCCCACCCCCTGGTCGTCGTCGTGGTTCCACATCGCGTCGAAGTGCTTCTGCGCCTGGAGCAGTTGTGCCGTCTTCGCCTGGCCGGACTCCACGGTGAAGTCGGCGGACTGCCGGGCCACCTTCTTGATGTTCGGGTAGTTCTTCAGGGCGTCGTCGAAGCCCTGGGTGCGCTGCTTGGTCAGCTCCAGGCCGTCGATCCCGGCCAGTTCGATGACCTTGGCGCCGGGCTTGTCCTTCAGCTGCTCGCCGATGTAGCGGCCCGCGTTGAGACCCATGCCGTAGCTGTCGCCGCCGACCCAGCAGCGGTAGGCCTGCGGTGAGGCGAAGATCCGGTCCAGGTTGATGACGGGGATGCCCGCCTTCATCGCCTGGAGTCCGACCTGGGTGAGCGCCTTGCCGTCGGCCGGCAGGATCACCAGGACATCGACCTTCTTGTTGATCAGGGTCTGCACCTGGCCGATCTGGGCCGCGGTGTCGTTGGCGCCCTCGGTGGCCTCCAGGGTCACGTCGGAGTACTTCTTCGCCTGTGACGTGGCGTTCTCGTTGATGGCGTTGAGCCAGCCGTGGTCGGCCTGCGGGCCCGCGAAGCCGATGGTGACGGCCTTGCCCGGCTTCGCGTCGGCGGCCGGGCGGCTGCTCACCTCCGTGTCCTTGCCCTTCGCCTTCGGCTCGTTGCTGGTGCAGGCGCTGAGGACGGCTGTCGCCGACACGGCTGCGGCGCCGAACAGCATTCCTCTGCGGCTGGTTCCCGGGTCTTGTCGCATGACGGTCGAACCCCTTCGTTCGAGTGGACGTGCAAAGGAGTGGAACGGCGGCACGGGTGCGGGTGTCAGGCCTCGCCGTCGCGCGCGGTACGGCGCTGGACCAGTACGGCGGCCACGATGATCGCGCCCTTGGCGATCTGCTGGACGTCGCTCTGCAGGTTGTTGAGCGCGAAGATATTGGTGATCGTCGTGAAGACGAGGACGCCGAGGACCGAGCCGACGACGGTGCCGCGGCCACCGCTCAGCAGGGTGCCGCCGATGATCGCGGCGGCGATGGCGTCGAGTTCGTAGAGATTGCCGTTGGTGTTCTGCCCCGAGCCGGACAGGACGATCAGCATGAAGGCGGCGATGCCGCAGCACAGGCCGGAGAGCAGATAGAGGTAGAGCCGCTGGCGGCGTACGTCGATCCCGGCCAGCCGGGCCGCTTCCGCGTTGCCGCCGACCGCGACGGTCCGCCGCCCGAAGGTCGTACGGTTCAGCACCAGCCAGCCGACGACGGTGACCCCGGCGAAGAACAGCACCAGCGGCGGGATCCCGAGGACGTACGAGTCGGGGACCCCGAGATCGAGGACCTGCCCGACCGTCACGATCTGCGTCTTGCCGTCGGTGATCTGCAGGGCGAGTCCGCGGGCCGAAGCCAGCATCGCCAGGGTGGCGATGAACGGCACCATCCCGCCGTAGGCGATGAGTACGCCGTTGACGAGTCCGCAGCCCAGCCCCACCAGCATCGCGGTGCAGAGGATGCCCACGAAGCCGTACTCCTGGGTGGCCAGGGTCGTGGCCCAGACCGACGCGAGCGCGACGACCGCGCCCACCGACAGATCGATGCCGCCGCTGGTGATCACGAAGGTCATGCCGACGGTGACCACCCCGATGACCGAGGCCTGGGTGAGGACCAGTTGGAGGTTGCTGGTGGCCAGGAACTCGTCGGGTCTGGTGAAGCCGCCGACCGCGACGAGAACGGCGAGGACGCCGAGGAGGGAGAGATTGCGGACGTCGAGCCGCAGCCCCAGGGGCGCCCTGGGTCCACGGCTCCCGGGCCGTGCCGTCGCGGTGGCGCCGGGGCTGTCCTGCTGCGCGGGTGAGGCGGGCTGTGTCATGGCGTGGGGCTCCCTTCCAGCACGAGGTCGAGTACGCGGTGCTCGTCCAGCTCCCCGGCGTCCGCCGCATGGACGACGCGCCCTTCGCGGAGCACCAGCACCCGGTCGGCGAGGCCCAGCACTTCGGGGACTTCGCTCGATACGAGGAGGACGGCCAGCCCTTCGTCGGCCAGCCTGCGGATCACGGCGTAGAGCTCGGCGCGGGCGCCGACGTCGACGCCCCTGGTGGGCTCGTCCAGCAGCAGGACCCGGCAGCCGCGCAACAGCCAGCGGGCCAGTACGGCCTTCTGCTGGTTGCCTCCGGAGAGGGTACGGACGCGGGCGTCGGGGTTGTCGGGACGCAGGTGCAGCTCACGGGTCGCGGCCTGTGCCGCCCGGCGCTCGGCGCCGCGGTCCAGCCAGCCCGCGCGGGAGAAGCGGGACATCGAGGAGACCGACACATTGCGGGTGACGGATTCCAGCATCAGCAGCGCCTGTGCCTTGCGCTCCTCGGGGGCCAGTCCGATACCGGCGCGGACGGCGGCGCGGACGCTGCCGGGCCGCAGCGGTTTCCCGTCGACGAGGACCCGGCCCGCGTCCGGCCTGCGCGCGCCGAAGACCGTCTCCAGGACCTCGGAGCGCCCCGATCCGACGAGCCCGGCCAGGCCGACGATCTCGCCGGGCCCGATCTCCAGGTCGAAGGGCGCGAACTCCCCGGCCCTGGTGAGTCCTTCGACGCGCAGCACCGGCGGGCCGGCGGGACTCCCCCTGTCCCGGCGCCGCTCGGGAAAGACGTACTCGACCGTGCGGCCGGTCATCATGGCAACGATGTCGCGGGTCGCGGTCTCCTCGGCGGGCAGCCCGCCCGCTACGGCCCGGCCGTCCTTCAGAACGGTCACCCGGTCACCGATGCGCCGGATCTCCTCCAGCCGGTGGGAGATGTACACGACGGCGACCCCGTCGGCGGTCAGGGTGGCGACGGTACGGAACAGGTTGTCGACCTCGTCCGGGTCGAGGGCGGCGGACGGCTCGTCCATCACGATCAGCCGTACGTCGTGGGAGAGCGCGCGCGCCATGGAGACGATCTGCTGCTGGGCGGCGGAGAGGGAGCCGACGCGGCGGCCCGCGTCGATCTCGGTGTGGCCGAGCCGCTTCAGGAGGGTGGCGGCCCCGGCCCGCTCCCGGCCGCCCCGTACGACGAAGCCCGCGGTGGTCGGCTCGTGACCGAGGAAGATGTTCTCCGCGACGGACAGCCCTTCCACGAGGTCGAGTTCCTGGTAGATGGTGGCGATGCCCAGGCGCATCGCGGCGATCGGCGATCGGAGCCCGACCGGCTCGCCCCGCCAGGTGATCTGCCCGCCGTCGGGCTGGTGGACCCCGGCGAGCACCTTGATGAGGGTGGACTTGCCCGCGCCGTTCTGGCCGAGCAGGCAGTGGACTTCACCGGCCAGGACTTCGAGATCGACGCCGTCGAGGGCGCGGACGCCGGGAAACGACTTGGTGATGCCGGACATCGTGAGCAGCGGTGGTTCTGGTGCCATGACGGATCCCCTCGGCGGTTCGGCCGGTGAGCGGGTGTTTCAGGGCAGGGCAGAGCTGAGCGCGGTGCGGCGGTGCGGGATGTTCAGGTCGAGCGGACGTGCAGGTGAGCGGGTGTTCCTGTGGTGCGGGCGGTGCGGGGCTGCGGGGCTGCGCAATCGTGCCGGTGGTGCCGATCGTGCCGGTGGTGCGTCCCGGCGGTCAGGCCGGTGAGAACAGGTGGTCGCTGATCAGGCGGGCCGCGCCGATCACTCCGGCAGCCGGGCCCAACTCCCCGAGCACAATGGGCAGATTGCCGGTGGCCAGCGGCAGCGACCGGCGGTAGACCTGGGTCCGTACGCTGGCGAGCAGGGTGTGGCCGAGGCCGGTCACCCCGCCGCCGATCACCACCAGACCCGGGTTGAAGAAGCTGACGAGGCCCGCAATGACCTGGCCGACCCGGTTGCCGCCCTCCCGGATGAGGTCGAGCGAGGTGGCGTCCCCCGCTGACGCGGCAGCCGCGACATCCGCCGCGGTCAGCCGTCCGGAGGCGTCGAGCCGCCTCGCGAGTTCGCTGGACAGTCCGGCGCGCGCCGCGTCCTCGGCGTCCCGCGCGAGCGCGGAGCCGCTGAAGTGGGCTTCCAGACAGCCCCTGTTGCCACAGGCGCAGGGGCGCCCGTCGGGCTCGACCTGGATGTGCCCGATGTCGCCCGCACTGCCCGTCACACCGCGGTGGACCTCGCCGCCGACGACGATCCCGCAGCCGATACCCGTGCCGATCTTGACGCAGAGGAAGTCGCCCACCGAGCGTGCCACGCCCGCGTGCTGCTCCCCCATCGCCATCAGGTTCACATCGTTGTCGACCATGACCGGGCAGCCCAGTTCCTGACTGAGGGCCTCGCGTACGGGGAAGCCGTCCCAGCCGGGCATGATGGGCGGGGCGACCGGTACGCCCTCGGGGAAGCGAACCGGTCCGGGGACCCCGATACCGGCGCCGTCGAACCCCTCGGCCAGCCCCGACGCCCGCAGTTTGGCGGCCATCGCGAGGACCTGCTCGAAGACGGCGACCGGGCCTTCCCGGACGTCCATGGGCTGGTTGAGATGGCCGAGCACCTCCAGTTCCGCGTTGGTGACGGCCACATCGACCGAGGTCGCGCCGATGTCGACGCCGAGGAAACGCAGCGCCGGTGCCAGCCGGATGTTGTGCGAGCGGCGGCCACCGCGCGAGGCGGCGAGCCCGTCCGCGACGACCAGGCCCGTCTCCAGGAGCCGGTCGACCTCCACGGCGAGCTTGGAGCGCGAGAGGTCCACCTGGTCACCCAGCTGGGCACGGGAGTTGGGGCCCCCGTCTCGCAACAGCCGCAGCAGTCGTGCCTGATGCGTGTTGGCGGGTCGTGCAGTCATGCGCCTCACTTGCCCCTCCCGCCTCATCGGCCGTGTGTCCTACGGGCTTTCGAGTGGGAACGTAGCAGCGCTTTCCCCGAGTGGGAAGAAGTTGCGCAGGAATCGCCTCCCACTTTCTCCCCATCGAGGACAAAGGCTCACGCAGCGAGTGCCCCGACCGGTCGAAGTGGTGGGGAGGGCCGCGCGTGAAGGACGATGGCGGTCCTGTACGACGACCGAGGGGAAACCTCATGATTCTGGTCACCGGAGCCACCGGCAATGTCGGCTCCGAGCTGGTCCGCCGGCTCACCGCTTCGGGCGAGAAGGTACGGGAGTTCAGCCGCTCCACCGCGGGCGATCTCAACGACCCGCTCAGTGTGGCGTCCCAGCTCGACGGGGTGCGCGCGGTGTTCCTGCTGCCCGGCTACGACAACATGCCGGAGACCCTGGGGCGGATCCGCGAAGCGGGTGTGGAGCGGGTGGTGCTGCTCTCCAGCAGTTCGGTTCCGGGCGGCGATCTGTCCAACGCCGTCGCCCGCTACATGATCGAGTCGGAGGTCGAGGTACGGGAGTCGGGCCTGCCCTGGACCTTCCTGCGCCCCGTCGGCTTCATGTCCAACACCCTGCGCTGGCGCCCGCAGTTGCGCGACGGCGACACGGTGCGGGACGCGTTCGGCAAGGTGCGGGTCGCGAACATCGACCCGTACGACATCGCCGCGGTGGCCGCCCTCGCGCTGACATCCGGCGACCACGAGGGACAGGCCTACGCGCTCTCCGGACCGGAGTCGCTGCTCCCCGGGGACCGGATCCGCGTCCTCGGTGAAGTCCTCGGCCGCGAGCTGCGGTTCGACGGCTTCTCCGACGACGAGGCCAGGGCGGAGATGTCGGCGCAGATGCCGCAGGAGTACGTCGACGCGTTCTTCAGCTTCTACGCCGACGGCACGCTCGACGAGTCACCGGTGCTGCCGACGGTGCGGGACCTCACGGGGAGCGAACCGCGCACCTTCCGGCAGTGGGCCGTGGCGCACGCGGACGCCTTCCGCTAGCACCTGCCCGGCCGGACTTCGCCGGATGAGCCCGGGGCACCCGGCGGACCCGGTCCGTCAGTTCCGCTCGCGCTGGTGGTAGGTCGTACGGGTGTGCTCCGTGTGCGCCCGCATGACCGCCGTCGCGGCGTTCTCGTCCCGCGCGGAGATCGCCGCGATCAGTTCCCGGTGCTCGATCCAGGACTGCTTGCCGCGCTGCCGGGCGACGGGCCGGTGGTACCAGCGGACCCGGCGGTCCACCTGCCCGGCCAGTTCGGCCAGGACCACATTGCCCGACAGTTCGATGACTTTGGCATGGAACGCGTCATTGGTCGCCACCGCCAGCTCCACGTCGTCGTCCGCGACGGCCTGCTCACCCTTGGCACACAGCTGCTCCAGCGCGGCGATCCCCGCAGCCCCGGAGTGGGCGGCGGCCAGCCGGGCGGCCTCCGTCTCCAGGAGGGTACGCACCGAGAGCAGCTGGTCCGCCTCCTGCTCGGTGGGTTCGTGGACGAACGCGCCCTGCGCGGGCCGCAGATCGACCCACCCCTCGGTGTCGAGCCGCTGCAGGGCCTCTCGCACCGGCTGCCGGGAGACACCGAGATGGCCCGCGAGTTCACTCTCGACCAGATGCTGCCCCGGTGTCAGGGCCCGGGTCGTGATCAGTTCGAGCAGCGTCTCGTACACCCGCTCACGCAGCGGCCCCGGCCGCTCCAGCTTGGGTACGGTCCCCTTCGGCAGTCCTGTGGACAGCATCTCGGTCCCCCTTCTGGCCTCCGGAGAGGGCAGCGGCGCATCGGCACGGAGCAATTGCCTATCGTCTACAGTCTACCGAGCACAACGAGCCGTGGCCGGACCGCGCCACTGAGTGACGTACACCTCATCCGGTATTCGCCAGGAGCAGCCGAGGACGCCGGGCGTTCGGCAGCGCAGCCGACGGGACGGTCGGCCGGGCCGTCACGGACAGCGGACCACCTGTCCCGCGTACGAGAGGTTGCCGCCGAAGCCGAAGAGCAGGACCGGGGCGCCGGAGGGGATCTCCCGGCGTTCCACCAGCTTGGAGAGCGCCATCGGGATGCTGGCGGCGGAGGTGTTGCCGGAGTCCACCACATCGCGGGCGATCACCGCGTTCACGGCGCCGATCTTCGCGGCGACGGGCTCGATGATCCGGAGATTCGCCTGGTGCAGGACGACGGCGGCCAGGTCCTCGGGGGTGATGCCCGCCTTCTCGCAGACCTGACGCGCGATCGGCGGCAGCTGGGTGGTGGCCCAGCGGTAGACGGACTGGCCCTCCTGGGCGAAGCGCGGGGGCGTTCCCTCGATGCGCACCGCGTTGCCCATCTCCGGGACCGAGCCCCAGAGCACGGGACCGATTCCGTCCTCGTCGCACGCTTCGACGACGGCCGCGCCGGCCCCGTCGCCCACCAGGACGCAGGTGGAGCGGTCGGTCCAGTCGGCGATCTCGGCCATCTTGTCGGCGCCGATCACCAGGGCGCGTGCGGCGGATCCGGCGCGCACGGCGTGGTCGGCGATGGCGAGGGCGTGCGTGAAGCCCGAGCAGACGACGTTGACGTCCATCGTGGCGGGCGAGCCCATCCCGAGCTTCGCGGCGACCCGCGCCGCCATGTTCGGCGAGCGGTCGATGGCCGTGGAGGTGGCAACGAGGACGAGGTCGATGTCGGCGGGGGCGATGCCTGCCGACGCCAGGGCCTTCGCTCCGGCCTGGGCGGCGAGTTCGTCGACCGGTTCCTCGGGACCCGCGATGTGGCGGGTCTTGATGCCCACCCGGGTCCGGATCCATTCGTCACTGGTCTCGACGAGAGCGGCGACATCGTCGTTGGTGAGCACCTTGGCAGGCTGGTAATGGCCGAGTGCGGCGATGCGTGTACCGGTCATGCCCGGGGCCCCTCTACTGCTGACGTCAGGAGCCCTCCAGTCTCGTCAGCGACTGATGGGTACGACGGCACGTAAAGCACCAAGATTCGGGCGTTCCTGTTGGAGGCTTCACATGAGGCCACGTTCTGTGCCTACGACGCACCGAGTCGTCACGACGGGGCGGGCCGCAACGTCACGCTCCACGTCCGGGAGAATGGGACCGTCGAGGGCACGTCCAGCAGTACTGATCGAGAAGTGGGACCGATTTCTATGGGACGGGTCACCGAACGCCGCCGGGTCATCCGCATCAGGGACGGAGCGGTGACGACCCGTCCCGACACCCTGGTGGCCGAGGAGCCCCTGGAGATCCGGCTGAACGGCAAGCCGCTCGCCATCACCATGCGCACCCCGGGCGACGACTTCGCGCTCGCGGCGGGCTTCCTGGTCAGCGAGGGCGTGCTGGGCTCGGCCGACGAACTGCAGTCGATCGTGTACTGCGCGGGGGCGACGGCGGACGGCTCGAACACGTACAACGTGGTGGATGTGCGGCTGGCCCCGGACGTCGAGCTGCCCGACATCACGCTGGAGCGCAACGTCTACACCACGTCCTCGTGCGGGCTCTGCGGCAAGGCGAGCCTGGACGCCGTCCGGACCACCGCGCGCTTCCCGATCGCCGACACTCCCCCGGTCCGCGTCACACCGGAACTGCTGGCCGTCCTGCCCGACCGGCTGCGGGCGGCCCAGCAGGTGTTCGACCGGACCGGGGGGCTGCACGCGGCGGCGCTGTTCACGCCGGAGGGCGAACTGCTCGACGTCCGTGAGGACGTGGGCCGCCACAACGCGGTGGACAAGCTGGTGGGCCGGGCGCTGCAGGACGACCGGCTCCCGCTCTCGCAGGTCGTCCTGCTGGTCTCGGGCCGGGCCTCCTTCGAACTGGCCCAGAAGGCGGTGATGGCGGGCATCCCGGTGCTCGCGGCGGTCTCCGCACCGTCCTCGCTCGCCGTCGACCTGGCCGCTGAGACCGGCCTCACCCTGGTCGGGTTCCTCCGCGGTTCCTCCATGAACGTGTACGCGGGCGCCGAGCGGGTCGCGCTGCCGTCCGGCATCTGACGCGCCGGGCTCCGCCGTGGTCCGTGCCGCGGGTTTCGCCGTACGACGACGGCTGTCCCCGCACCGCGCCGGCGCAGTACGGTCGGGCTCATGACCCGTCAGCCGTCCGCAGCCCAGCGCCGGGCGATCCGCACCGCAGACGCGGAATCCGGCCTGCTCCACGGTCCCTCGACGGTGCTGGCCGCGCTGGTCGCCCAGGGCCTGGCCCTGCGCCATCCGCGGCCCCCGCACCGGCACTATCTGACACCGGCCGGGCAGCGGGTGCGGGAGCAACTGGCCGCGGATCCCCTGCGGTTGGTGCCACCACCGGCACCGACGACGCCCCCGGATCCGGCGCCCGGGGTGTTCAGCGCCCGCACCGGAACCGGGAGCGACCCGGCCGACTCCGCGCGGCAGCGGGAGGTGCGCAGCGCCTGGGACGGGCTGCTCGACATGCGGCGGGTCACCGATCCGGACGGATCGGCGCAGCGGCCGTGCGACTGGGAACGCACGCATCTGACACAGGCGTCCGCGCTGGCGCTGGAGGCCGGGGGCTGCCGGGGGTACCTGGTCACCGAGTCGGCGCAGCCGGAGGCGGTCCGGGTGGACGGGCCCGACCCGGCGGCCTACGCCGAGGTGCTGGAACTGGCGGGCTGGCAGACCTCGGCCCACGCGGACCGGCGGGCCGGCTCGCCCTACCTGCTGGCCTCCCCGCGCCGCACCTGACCTCACCTGACCGGCACGGCCACCGGCCACCAGCCACCAGCCACCGGCCACCAGCCACCAGCCACCAGCGAAGTGTGCCGGGGTCACCGCAGGGCGGGCTCCGCGGCGGGCGAGGTCCCGCCCGACCCGCCGTCGTCCGCGACTCCGTCCCCGTCCGCGTCGGTGAGCGGATCGCGCGAGCGCCGTTTGGCGATCACCGCGCACACCATCAGCTGCATCTGGTGGAAGAGCATCAGCGGCAGCACCGCCAGTGAGGCCTGCGCCCCGAACAGCACACTCGCCATGGGCAGTCCGGCCGCCAGGCTCTTCTTCGACCCGGCGAACTGGATCGCGATCCGGTCGCCGCGCCCGAATCCGAGCCGCTTGGCCCCGTACCAGCTCAGGGCGAGCATCGCGGCCAGCAGCACCGCCTCGGCCGCGAGCAGCGCCAGCAGCCGGGCGACGCTGATCTGGTGCCAGACACCGCGCACCATGCCCTCGCTGAAGGCGGTGTAGACGACCAGCAGGATCGAGCCGCGGTCGACGTAACCGAGGACCTTCTTGTTCCGTACCAGGAAGCCGCTCACCCAGCGCCGCAGCAGTTGTCCGGCCAGGAAGGGCACCAGCAGCTGGAGCACGATCTTCAGCAGGGAGTCGGCGGAGAAGCCGCCCCCGCTGTTGCCGAGCACCAGGGCCGCGAGGACCGGGGTGACGATGATCCCCGCCAGTGAGGAGAACGAGCCCGCGCAGATCGCCGCCGGAACATTGCCGCGGGCGATCGACGTGAAGGCGATCGACGACTGGATCGTCGAGGGCACCAGGCAGAGGAAGAGCAGACCGTTGTACAGCTGGGGTGTCAGGACGAACGGGACGAGTCCCCTGGCCGCCAGACCCAGCAGCGGGAAGGCGACGAACGTGCAGGCCAGCACGGTGAGATGGAGCCGCCAGTGTTTCAGCCCCTCGACGGTCTCGCTGGTGGAGAGCCTGGCGCCGTAGAGGAAGAAGAGCAGGGCCACCGCACCGGTGGACGCTCCCCCCGCCACGTCGGCTGCCGTGCCGCGGGCCGGCACCAGCGCCGCCAGGGCGACCGTGCCGATCAGCGCCAGGATGTACGGATCGATCGGCAGCCAGGACGGAAGCTGCAGCGTGCGGCGGCTCATGTGCTCCACTTGCTCTCTGTGACCGGTTCGTGCCCCCATCGTCCACGCGATGCCCATGATCGGGAATCCTGCATACCACTCTGACTGACATCACGGCACGCGATAACCTCGGGCCCATGTACGACCCGGCGCAGCTCCGTACCTTTCTCACCGTGTCGCAGACCCTGAGTTTCACCCAGGCCGCGCACCGGCTCGGCGTACGCCAGTCGACGGTCAGCCAGCACGTGCGCCGCCTGGAGGACGCGACGGGCCGCACGCTCTTCACCCGGGACACGCACAGCGTCGAACTGACCGAGGACGGCGAGGCGATGCTCGGATTCGCCCGTACGATCCTCCAGGCCCACGAGCGGGCGGCGGCCTTCTTCACCGGGAGCCGGCCGCGCGGGCGGCTGCGGTTCGGCGCGTCGGAGGACTTCGTTCTGACCCGGCTGCCGGAGATCCTGGAGTCGTTCCGAGCCGCGCACCCGGAAGTGGATCTGGAACTGACCGTCGGGCTCTCCGGCATCCTGCACGAGCAGCTCGCGGCCGGCGCGCACGACCTGGTGCTCGCCAAGCGCCGCAGCGGTCACCGGCACGGCGAACTGGTCTGGAGCTCCGCTCTCAACTGGATCGGCGCGCCCCGGCTGCGGATCGACCCGGAGCGCCCGCTCCCGCTGATCCTCTTCCCGCCGCCGGCCATCACCCGGGCCCGCGCCCTGGAGGTACTGGAGGAACACGGCCGGCCCTGGCGCATCGCCTGCACGAGCACCAGTCTGAGCGGGCTGATCGCGGCGGCCCGCGCGGGTCTCGGCGTGATGGCGCACACCCGCGGCCTGATTCCGCCGGGTCTCACCCAGCTGCCGGCGCGGGCCGGGCTGCCCGATCTCGGGGACGTGGACTTCGTGCTGCTGCACGGCCCGGCGGGCGGGCGGGCCCAGGAGGCCGCCGACGCGCTGGCGTCGGCGATCCTGGCCGGCGCGGACCGGCTGCACCATCGGGTCTGAGCGGCGGGCGACTTCTGCGGCGCCCACCCGCACCGGCATCACACCGGCATCACCGGGCGTCGACGTCACATGACCCCCAGGTCACAAGGGTTGCGGGTCCACCGTGACTGCTGGGTACAGATTCAGTGGAGATTCCACCACCCGGAACTTACCGTTCAGTCAGGGGGGTGCCCGACGCTTCCCCATGTGGGTACATTTCACCTGCCGCGCTACCGCTGAGCCCTGTCATTTCCCTACAACTGCGGGCCCCTGGGCTCTGTGTCGCCGGACCTCGCGTTGGGGTACCGTCACGGCGCTGTGCGGAGCGTCACATAGGAGCAGGTCATTTTGCGCGAGTTCACTGTCCCACCCATGGTGACGGCGCCCCAGGTCGGCGGACTGGCGGACGTCGTGTTCGAGCACGCCGAGGACGACCCCCACCGGCCCGCCCTCGGCCGGAAGCAGGACGGGCACTGGTACGACATGTCGTCCGGCGAGTTCCGGGACCAGGTCCTCGCCCTCGCCAAGGGGCTGCTCGCCGACGGGGTGCGGTTCGGCGACCGCGTGGCGATCATGTGCCGCACCCGCTACGAATGGACCCTCTTCGACTTCGCGCTGTGGACCGTCGGGGCACAGCCCGTGCCGGTCTACCCCACGTCCTCCGCCGAGCAGGTCTTCTGGATGCTGTACGACTCCGAGGTCACCGCCTGCATGGTCGAGAACGAGGACCACGCGATGACCATCGGCTCCGTGATTGACCGGCTGCCCAGCCTGCACCGGCTGTGGCAGCTGGACGCGGGAGTCCTCGACGAGCTGTTCGCGGCGGGCGCGCACATCGACGACGAGGTGGTGCACCGCCACCGTCGGGCCGTGACCCCCGAGTCCGTCGCCACCGTCATCTACACCTCCGGGACCACGGGCCGCCCCAAGGGGTGTGTGATCACCCACGCCAGTCTGATGTTCGAGGCCGACACGATGGTCACCCGCTGGGAGCCGGTGTTCCACTCCAGGCGCGGCGACACCTCCTCGACCCTGCTCTTCCTGCCTCTCGCGCACGTCTTCGGGCGGATGGTCGAGGTCGCGGCGGTTCGCGGCCGGGTGAAGATGGGCCACCAGCCCGAGCTCTCGGCGCGCGCCCTGCTGCCCGATCTGGTGGCCTTCCGGCCGACGTTCATCCTGGCTGTGCCGTACATCTTCGAGAAGGTCTTCCACGCCGCACGGCGCAAGGCCGAGACCGAGGGGAGGACGGGCCCTTTCGACAAGGCCGTGGAAGTGGCGGTGCGCTACGCCGAGGCCCTGGAGCACAAGGCGTTCGGTCTGGGCCCGGGGCCGTCCGCCGGGCTGCGGATGCAGCACCAGTTCTTCGAGAAGGTCGTGTACGCGAAGGTCCGCGAGGCGATGGGCGGCCGGGTGCGGCACGCGATGTCCGGCGGCTCCGGGATGGACCGCCGGCTGGGGCTCTTCTACGACGGCGCGGGCGTCTCGATCTACGAGGGGTACGGACTCACCGAGACGACGGCCGCTGCCACCGCCAACCCTCCCGAGCGCACCCGCTACGGCACGGTCGGCCAGCCGATCCCGGGCACCGGCGTGCACATCGCCGACGACGGCGAGGTGTGGGTGCGCGGGGCCAATCTGTTCTCCGGGTATCTGAACTCCCCCCAGGCCACCGATGCCGTACTCGACGAGGGCTGGCTGGCCACCGGCGATCTGGGGTCGCTCGACGAGGACGGCTATCTCACCATCACCGGGCGCAAGAAGGAGATCCTGGTGACGTCCGGCGGCAAGAGCGTCTCGCCCGCGGGGCTGGAGGAGCGGGTACGGGCCCACCCGCTGGTCGCGCAGTGTCTGGTCGTCGGCAACGACCGGCCGTACATCGCGGCGCTCGTCACGCTCGACCAGGAAGCCGTGGAGCACTGGCTCGCCCTGCACGGCAAAGCGTCGATGGCCCCGGCCGCGCTGGTACGCGACCCGGATCTGGAGACGGAGGTCCGGCGGGCGGTGGTGGCCGCGAACACCCTGGTCTCGCAGGCCGAGTCGATCCGTACATTCCGGATCCTCGCCCATCAGTTCTCCGAGGAACAGGGCCTGCTCACCCCGTCACTGAAGCTGAAGCGCAAGGCGATCGAGACGGCGTACGGCGAAGAGGTCGAAGCGCTCTACCGCTGAGTCCGCTCCGTGCCAGATCTGCCTGGCCGCAACCGGGGCCGTGGCCGGGGGATTCGAGCCCCCGGCCACGGCCTCCGGCGCGCGCGGCAACCAGGTCGGTCTAGCTGATCGAGACCTTGAAGATCTTGTCCGAGCCTGCCGCCGCGCCTCCGTTGTTGTCACAGTTGGTGGTGGACAGCCACAGTTCGTCCGAGCCCGGCACCTTGGTGACCGTGCGGAGCCGCCCGTAGGACCCGACGTAGTACGCCGTCGGGGTGCCCACGTTCTCGGTGTCCCCGGTGATGGGGATCCGCCACAGCCGCTCCCCCTTGAGAGCCGCCATGTAGATGACGTTCCTGACGATCGCGATACCGCTGGGTGAGGCCTCGGAGACGCCCCAGGTCGCCTTGGGGTTGGTCATTCCGGAGACACTGCAGGTGCCTTCACAGGTCGGCCAGCCGTAGTCGGCGCCCGGCTTGATCAGGTTGAGTTCGTCCTTGGAGCTGTTGCCGAACTCGGCTTCCCACAGCCGCCCCTTGCGGTCGAAGGCCAGCCCCTGCGGGTTGCGGTGTCCGTAGCTGTAGACGTAGTTGCCGAACGGGTTGCCCGGCGCCGCCTTGCCGTCCGTCGTCAGCCGGAGGATCTTGCCGTTGAGGGAGGTCTTGTCCTGGGCCAGGTCGGGTGTCTGTGCCTCACCGGTCGAGGCGTACAGATATCCGTCGGGGCCGAAGGCCAGCCGTCCGCCGTTGTGGTACCTGTTCTTCTTGATTCCCTGGAGCAGGATCTTGTAGTCGGTGAGCGAGCTGCCGTCGTACGTCATCCGCACGATCCGGTTGCCCTCGGAGGCGGTGTGCATGAAGTAGACGTAGTGGTTGGCCGACCACTTCGGATCGACGGCGACGCCGAGCAGACCGCCCTCTCCGTTGGTCGTGACCACGTTGGGCACGGTGCCGACCTGGGTCTGCGTGCCGGTGGGGGTCGTCCTGAAGACCTTGAAGCTGTCCCGCTCGGTGATCAGCGCGGTCTTGCCGTCGGGCATCCAGTAAGTGCCCCACGGGATCGTCCAGTTGCTGGAGAGCGTGGAGATCGCGGACGGGACCCCGCCGTCGGTGGCGCAGGCCGGAGTGGTGAAGGTGACCGCGTTGCTCGCCGCCGACGCGTTGCCGCCCGCGTCCTTGGCGACGACGTCCAGGGTGTACGGGCTGCTGCACGCGAGCCCGCTCACCGTGGCCGTGGTGGCCGGCGGGTCGCCCTTCACCGTGGCGTAGACGTTGGAGCCGCTGCGGATCTCGTAGGCGGTGACGCCCTTGTCGTCCGTGGAAGCACCCCATTTCAGGGTGACGCCGTCGGCCGTGAGACCGCTGTACGAGAGAGTGCCGGGCTTCGACGGCGGGGTGGTGTCCGAGCTGGGGGCGGTGGTGCAGTTCGCGACCGGACTGGCCGACGAGACATTGCCCGCCGCGTCCCGCGCGAACACCGTGAGGTTGTACGTCGTGCCGGCGGTCAGCCCGGTGAGCGTCCGGGTGGTGAGGTTGCCCGCCACCTCGCTGATCTTGTTGCCGTGCTCGTAGATGTCGTACATCGAGACACCGGTGTTGTCGGTCGACGCCGCCCAGTTCAGGGTGAGCGAGGTGTCGGTCACCGCCGAGCAGGTGAGCGTCGCCGGTGCGCCGGGCGCCTGGGTGTCACCGCCCGCGGAGGTGACGTCGATGTAGTCGAGGTTGGGGAGTCCGTTGGCGGTGGTGGAGGTGAGCCGGATCTTGTTGCTGCCCGCGGTGACGGGCACGGTCACCGAGGCGGTGGCCCAGGTGTCCCAGTCGGTGGTCGAGCCGAAGGTGTGCGCCGCGGCGACCACGGCGCCGTTCACCACGATGTCGCCGGGCCGGTCCACCGTCGTACCGTTCGAGTACCGGACCGCGACCGTGGCGTTCCCGGCAGCCGCCGCGTCGACGGTGAACTCCACATAACTGCCCGCGACATTGTTGCCGTTGACGAAGCCGGTGCCCGAATAGTTCTTGTGGTTGGACTCGACCGCGGCCTTGGAGAGGGCCGCGGACTCGGCCTCGTACCGGGTCGGCGCGGCAGCGGCAGGACTGGCGGACGCGGTGGGCGGCAGTGCCACGACACCCATGACCAGACCCGCGGCAGCCAGCAGGGTGGCACCGAAGTGCCGTGCGCTTCTCGGAGTACGTCTCATCTCGTCCGCCGCCTCAGCCGGTGTACTTGACGGCGATCTTGGTGAACGCGTACGGCGACTGCGAGATCCCGCTGCACGCGTCGCCGTCGCTCCCGGAACCGCACTGCCGGTCCCGGTTGACGGCCCAGAAGGCGAACCGTGCGATGTGGTGCTGCTGCGCGTAGCCCAGGATCGTGTTGAAGTCCCCGGTGGTGACGGTCTCGTCAGACTCGTCCGTCGTGCCGTTCATCGACGAGACGCCGATGTGCTGGTAGGCGGTGGCGTCGTCGTATCCGTAGGCGCTCTTCACAGCGGACTTGAGGCCGTCCATGGCGCTGACCGTGGCCTGCCCCATCGAACCGCTGTGGCCGCCGAAGTCGAACGGCATGATCACCCAGCCGTCATTGGCGAGTCCGGCCGCCGCGCCCTTCTTGATGAGGTCCTTGCCCGTGGAGTCGGGACCGCTCGGGGTGGTGCCCATCGTCACGTACGTCACGATGCCCGCGTTCTTCGACTTGACGATCTTCAGCGCGTCGACGACGCGCTGGCGGACCGTGCCGTTGCTGAACTCGGTGTCCTCGATGTCGATGTCGAGCGCCTTGAGGCCGTACGCGTCGATCACCTTCTGGTACGCCCCGGCCAGCGCCGAGGCGCTGGAACACTTCTCGCCCAGTTTGTTCCCGCTCCAGCCGCCGACCGAGACGACGACATCGCCACCCTTGGCCCGGATGGCCTTGATGGCGGACTCGTCGGAGCCGCCCTTCAACGCCCGGTCACCGTCCCACTTGGGGTTGCAGCCCCCGTCGGAGAGAACGAAGGCGAGGGTGAACCACTTCACGCCGGTGGCCGCCATGACATCGGCCGGCTTCTGCGGGTTGCCCCAGCCGAGGTATTCGTACGGGGCTGCCGCCATGGCACCGGGAGCCGCTGCGGGAGCGGCGTTCCCGGTGGCACCGGCCGAAGGGGCGAGGGCGACGAGTGACGCCAGGCCGAGGGCCGCTGCGGGGATCGCGGTTACTCTGCGCATGTGGGGGGCCGTCCTTTCCGAGGACGGTTAGGAAACCTTCCTAACCGACACCGCATATCAGCGTTCCCGAACCTGGCTTGTCAAGAGTTCCGACAGAGTCAACACCCGTCGTGCGCAGCGGTGTTGGCTGCCCGGTCAGCGTGGAGCGGGCCGGGCGAGCTGTTCGTTCATGATCAGGAAAGCGCCGAGGCCGTGGAAGTCATTGGTCGCCCTGGTGCGGCCGGTGTAGTACGCATAGTCACCGACGTTGGTGCCGATCGAGATGTCGGCGAGATCCGTCAGCCCGTCCGGGCCGACGGACAGCTCGTCGAGGACACCCCGGTAGCCGCGCTGCGCGACCTTCGCGTAGTGCTTGTCGACGTAACCCTGCTGGGCCGCGCGGGACAGGGCGTAGGTGAACATGCTGGAACAGGACGTCTCCGTCCAGTTCCCGGCGTCGGCCCCCTTGTCCATCACCTGGAACCAACGCCCCGTGGCCGGGTCCTGGTAGTGCTCGATCCCGGCCGCGAGCTTGCGCAGAACGGTGAGCAACTGCCCGCGGTGGGGCTGGTCGCGGGGCGTGCCGTCGAGGACGTCGACGGCGGCCATCGTGTACCAGCCGACGGCGCGGCACCAGTGTTCCGGCGCCAGTCCGGTCGACGGGTCGGACCAGTCCGCGGTCCGGGATTCGTCGTAGGCGTGCCGGAGCAGCCCGTTGGCCACCTGCAAGTGGCTTCCGTACACGGTGAGTTGCCTGGTCGCCTCGGCGTTCGTGTAGGCCTCGTCGCCGAATTCGTGGCCGTACTCGACGAGGAACGGCGTGATCATGTAGACGCCGTCGCCCCACAGCTGGTGGGCCCGGCTGGCGGTGTCGGCGTGCCAGAACCCGCCGTCGGCCGTGCGCGGGTAGGTGTTCAGCCGGTCGCGGATCTGCTTGGCCGCTGTGGCGTAGCGCGGGTCGCCGGTCTCGTGGTGCAGGACGACCAGGAGACGGCCGGCCTCCATGCTGTCGAGGCTGTTGAAGCTCTGGCCGATGACTCCGTCGCCGTCGACGAAGCGGTCGACGTAGTTCTTGATGTACGTCAGGTACCGGGTGTCGTGCGTGCGCTGGTAGGTGAGGTACTGACCGTAGAGATACAGCCCGACGGGGTAGGACCAGCTGCCGATCGTGGTCGGCGTGTAGCGGGCCATCGTGGATTCGGTCACGGCCACCGACCAGTCGGTGGGCGCGGAGCCGCGGGCCGGTTTCCCGGAGGCCGCGGCGGGAACGGTGAGACCCGTGACGGCGAGGAGCGCGGCCGCGAGCACGGCGAGTAGTCGTGGAGCCCTTGATCTCTTCATGACCACCTCTGTGGGTCGATCAAGATGGGAGGGGAGACATCGGAGCTGTCAAGCAGGAGTGCGACGACTCTGACGGATGACTGGCGACCGATGATGCAGCAACTGTTCAGGGATGTGTTCTCTGTTCAGTGGTGCGGTCCAGGGTTGCGTGTTGACGTGTTGCGGTCAATGGGCTGCACTGAAGAGAAACGGGCCGCACCGAAGAGATCGGACTACTTTCCAGCCACCGTGGGGCCGGCGGGGGCGGGAATGGGTCGCAGCGCGTGATCGTTGACCATGGAGTTATCAACCGACGAAGTAACAAAAGGAGTCGACCGCTCGTGAGCAAGGTCCCCTTCATCACGCTCAACAACGGTGCCCGCATGCCGCAGCTCGGTTTCGGTGTCTGGCAGGTCGCCGACGACGAGGCCACGAAGGCCGTCGGCACCGCGCTGGAGGCCGGGTACCGCAGCATCGACACCGCCGCGATCTACGGCAACGAGGAGGGCACGGGCAGGGCACTCGCCGCATCGGGGATCGCGCGTGACGAACTCTTCGTCACCACGAAGCTGTGGAACTCCGAACAGGGCTACGACTCCACCCTGCGCGCCTTCGACACCTCGCTGGCCAAGCTCGGCCTCGACTACGTCGACCTGTACCTGGTCCACTGGCCGGTCCCGTCCAAGGACGCCTACGTGGACACGTACAAGGCCTTCGAGAAGATCCTCGCGGACGGCCGCGCCAAGACCATCGGGGTCTCCAACTTCCTTCCCGACCACCTGAAGCGGCTGATGGGCGAGACCTCCGTGGTCCCGGCCGTCAACCAGATCGAGCTGCACCCGCAGCTCCAGCAGGCCGAGTCGCGCGCCGTCCACGCGGAGCACGGCATCCACACCGAGGCCTGGTCCCCGCTCGGCCAGGGCAAGGGCCTGCTGGAGGTCCCGACGATCGTCGCGATCGCCCAGAAGCACGGCCGCAGCGCCGCCCAGGTGGTACTGCGCTGGCACCTCCAGACGGGCAACGTGGTGATCCCCAAGTCCGTGACCCCGTCGCGGATCAAGGAGAACATCGACGTCTTCGACTTCGAGCTGGACGCCGACGACCTGGCGGGCATCGCCGCGCTGGACGAAGGCAAGCGCATCGGCCCCGACCCGGCTGCCATGAACATCGGCGCCTGATCGGCCGCGGGGCGGACACGGTGGCGCCGCCCGGCTCCGGGCCGGGCGGCGCCACCGTGTCCGCGGACGTGTTTCGCGGACGTGTTTCGCAGACGTGTGACGAGGAGAGCGTCCCGGCCGGCCGGCCCGGTCAGCCGCGGCGCGCGGTGTGCGCCGTCCGCGCCGTCAGCAGGCAGGAGTCGCCGCGCAGCCGCAGCCCCTGCGGATCCGCGGGGTCCAGCAGCCGGTCGAGCGTCGCCCGATCCTCCGCGGACAGCTTGTCCGCCAGCACTTCGCGCTGCCGGGTGAAGTGCGCGAGAACCTGTTCGCGTACGACGCCGGGCAGCGGCGCCGGGATGTCGAGGAGGAACGACCGGGTGCCGCTCGGCGACAGCCCGGCATCGGCCAACAGCGCACGCCAGTACTCGACTTCACGCTTCGCTCCGGGCAACGCAGCCCGCATCTCGGCGAACCACTCCGCCGCGGCGGCCTCGATGCGCGCCTCCAGGTCCGGCTTGCCGAAACCGATGTCACGCGGCAGATGGCGGGGGGCCAGACCGCCCTCCCACAGGACCACCGTGCCGCCCGGCCGCAGCAACCGCACGAATCCGTCGAGCGCGGCCCGCTGGTCGCCGACATGGTGCAGCGAGTTGCCCGCCCAGACCAGGTCGGCATCGCCCAACTCGGATACACCGTCCGGAAGTTCGGCATGGCGGGTACGGACACGGTCGCCGAGACCCGCGTGCTCGGCCCGCGCACGGGCCCGGTCCAGCAGCCCCGGGGTGGCGTCGACCGCGACCACTTCGGCGTACGGGAACACCTCGGCGAGCAGACAGGAGACGACCCCGGGGCCGCTGCCGATGTCCAGGACCCGGCGGACGGCGGCCACCGGGACCTGCCCGGCGACCCAGGCCGCCGCCCGCTCGTACACGGGGCGGTACAGTTCGGCGCCCCGTTCGAGGAGCGGCGCCATGACGTCCCAGTCCAGGTGCGTGGTGTCGTGATGATGGCTCATGGGGCCACCCTGCCCCGCCCCGGGCCGATTCCGTGCGTGGCGTTGCCGTTACGGCAGAGCTCGGCTCCGGGACACCGGTCGCGGCACGGGTTCACTCCGGCTCTGTTCGCAGCGCTCCCGGCTCCGCTGTCCGCCCGGGTGTCAGCTCGCGCCGTGGCCGGGGGCGATCTCCTCCACCCGCCGGGCCAGGGCGAAGTCCTTCCCGGTCACCGCGCCGCCCGCGTCGTGCGTGTGCACGCGCAGCGCGACGATGTTGTACCCGAGGGTCAGGTCCGAGTGGTGCCCCAGTTCCTCCTGGATCTGGGCGATGTGGACGACCATCGCGGTGGCCGCGAAGTGGTTCGCCAGCCGGTAGGTGCGGGCGATCCTGTCCCCTTCCAGGGACCAGCCGGGCAGCTCCCCCAGCCGGTCCTCGGTCTCCTTCGGTGACAGCGGTTCTGTGGGCATGTCCAGGACTCCTTCCGGGAAACGGTCCTCGCGACGTTACGGTCTGCGTATGACAACTGTCGCAATCGACACCGGGATGGGGCCACTGCTGCGCGAATGGCGTCAGCAGCGCCGGGTCAGCCAGCTGGAACTGGCCCTGCGGGCCGACTCGTCGGCCCGCCACATCAGCTTCATCGAGACGGGCCGTTCGCGCCCCAGCGAGGAGATGATCCTGCGTCTCGCCGAGCACCTGGACATCCCCGTGCGGGAGCGCAACGCCCTTCTGCTGGCGGCGGGCTACGCGCCCAGGTACGCGGAGACGACACTCGACGATCCCTCGATGGGTGCGCTGCACGAGGGCATCCAGCAGCTGCTCCAGGGGTACGAGCCGTACCCGGCGGTGGTCGTCGACGGCATGTACAACGTCGTCGCCGCCAACCGCGGGATCGAGATGCTCCTCGAAGGACTGCCGGAGCACCTGCTCGTGCCGCCCCTCAACTCGATGCGGCTGTCCCTGCATCCGGCGGGGCTCGCCCCGCGCATCCGCAATCTCCGGGAGTGGCGGGGGCATCTGCTGAACCAGATGGAGCGTCAGATCGCGCTGGCGCGCTCCGGTCCGCTGCGTGAGCTGTACGAGGAGGTCGCCGGGTATCCGTACCCCGGCGCGGACGCCCGGGAAGGGCCGGGGAGCCCGGGTCCCGCATCCCGCTTCGCGCTGCCGCTGGAGATCGAGCACGACGGACAGGTGCTTTCCTTCATCTCGTCCATCTCCACCTTCAACACCCCGATGGATGTGACGGTGGCCGAACTGGCGATCGAGACGTTCCTGCCGGCCGACCCGGCTACGGTCACCTATCTCCAGTCGCTGCCCTCCTGAGCCGCGTGTGGAAAATCCCGCCCGATCCGGACGAGAGGCCCTCAAGGAACCTGTCGCAGATACAGCGCGCCACAGGTGTGGCAGAAAGGCTGGCTCTCCGGGGTCCCCCAGGTGTCCGGCGACTGCTTGGGGGCCGCCGGGTCCAGCTCGCGCCCGCACAGAGCGGTCTCCTCACTGACGTGCACCATGTGCCAGAACCGCACCGTGGGGTGCTCGTCCGTGGGTGAAGAACCGTCTTCCAGATCGGCCTGCATGACGTATTCCATGTCCACCTCCGTTCCTGCAATTCTCCGCTCCGGCACATGGATCGGCATCCGGAGCGAATCCGCTCCTTTTGTGCCGCCGACCCTGCCCACCGTCATTCCAGTTCTTGGTTCCCTGTGCTCAAGAGCCGCGTCGGGCCGGGGCGTCGTCACGCACGAGGACGACCTATGCCGGAAAGGTCTTCGGGCTGTCGGCTCCGCGTGCGGCCCCGACGAACCGGCGGATCAGGCCGGCACTCTTGACACCCCTCGACGACTCGACCCCGCTGGAGACATCGACGCCGCCGGGGTTCGCCGACCGTACGGCCGCGGCCACGTTCGAGGGGTCCAGACCGCCGGCCAGGAGCCAGAATCCCTGCGGAGGCCGCGTCCGCAGGGACCCGGTGTCGAAGCGGGTACCGCCGCCCGGCAGTGGCGCGTCGATGAGCAGCCGGTCCGCGGGGTCCAGCGACGGGCGCGCGAGGTACGCCGCACTGGTCATCGCACGGATCGTCCGGAACCCGGCGGCGCGCAGCCGCTCGAAGTCCGCGTCTCCCTCGTCCCCGTGGAGCTGGACCGTGGTGAGACCCACGGTCGAAGCCGTCGCCAGGACCTCCTCGACCGGCTGTCGCCGGAACACACCGACGGTCTCGACCGTGTCGGGTACCCGCTCGGACAGCGCACGGGCCGCCTCGGCGTCGATCAGCCGCGGGCTGCCGGGGGCGAAGACGAAGCCCACGGCATCCGCGCCCGCGCCGACCGCGGCATCGAGGGTCTCAGCGGTGCGCAGACCGCAGATCTTGACGTACATCGAGCCTCTTCCCATCTCCCTGATCCTGCACCATGTGCGCGCGGCTACCGGTTCGCCAGCCGGAGTTCCAGCTCCTTCTCCTGGTCCCCGAAGGCCTCGCCCAGGTCCCGCACGGCGAACGTCCCGTCCAGGGCGGTGCGCAGCTGGTCCACGGCGTGGTAACTGCCCTGCACCGTGGCCTCGACGGACTCCTTCAGGGTGGCGGTTCCCAGTCTTCCCGGGGCGCCGTCCGCCACTTCGAAGGACGCCGTCCACACCGTGGGACGGCCCGGGATCTCCGTCTGCGGCCTGTCCTCGACGGGGCGGTCGCAGGCGAACCCCTTGCGCAGGGCGCCGAAGACGGCCGCCGCGTCCTCTCTCGTGCTCCCGGTGAGCTCCACCGTGACCAGGGTGCTGGAGTGTTCCGCGCTGGAGTGTTCCGTGCCGGGGCTCTTCGTGCCGGGGCTTCGCGTGTCGGCCATGGTGCTCACTTTCCTTGCGGTGTCCGCTGGGTACGGGAGTTCACTCGCCCGGTTCTGCTCCGTGCCAGACCGTGGTGATGTTGCAGAACTCCCGGATGCCGTGGCCGGACAGTTCACGTCCGTAGCCGGAGCGCTTGATGCCGCCGAAGGGCAGCGCGGGGTGGGACGCGGTCATGCCGTTGAAGAAGACCCCGCCGGCCTCCAGGTCCCGTACGAAGAGGTCCACTTCTTCCTCGTCCCGGGTCCATACGTTCGAACTGAGGCCGAAGGGCGTGTCGTTGGCGAGCTCCACCGCCTCGGCCGCGCTCGTCACCCGGTAGATGGACGCCACCGGCCCGAAGGCCTCCTCGTGGTGGATGCGCATGTCGGTGGTGATGCCCATGAGGACGGTGGGGGCGAAGAACCAGCCGCGGTCCTGTCCGGTCGGACGCCCGCCGCCGCAGAGCGCCGTCGCGCCCAGGCGTACGGCATCGGCCACCAGCTCCTCCAGGTCCGTCCGGCCCTGCTCGGTGGCGAGCGGGCCGATGTCGGTGGACTCGTCCAGCGGGTCGCCGACCTTCAGGGCCCCCATCCGGGTGGTGAAGTGCTCCATGAAGGTGTCGTAGACATCGGTGTGGACGAGGAAGCGCTTGGCCGCGATGCAGGACTGTCCGTTGTTCTGCACCCGCGCCGTCACCGCGGTCGCCGCGGCCCGCTCGATGTCGGCCGAGGGCATCACGATGTACGGATCGCTGCCGCCCAGCTCCAGCACGGTCTTCTTGACCTCGTCACCCGCCACGGCGGCCACCGAGCGGCCCGCCGGTTCGCTGCCGGTGAGGGTCGCCGCCACCACCCGCGGGTCGCGCAGGACCGCCTCGACCGCCCGGGAGCCGATCAGCAGGGTCTGGAAACAGCCGTGCGGGAATCCGGCCCGCCGGAAGAGATCCTCCAGGTAGAGCGCGGTCTGCGGGACATTCGACGCGTGCTTGAGCAGGCCCGCGTTCCCGGCCATCAGCGTGGGCGCGGCGAACCGCACGACCTGCCAGAGCGGGAAGTTCCACGGCATGACGGCCAGCACCACGCCCAGCGGCCGGTAACGGGTGTACACACGGGAAGCGCCGGAGTCCGCGGCATCGGCGGCCGAGGGGTGCTCGTCGGCCAGCAGTGCGGCTGCGTTGTCCGCGTACCAGCGCATGGCCTTGGCGCATTTCGCGGCCTCGGCACGGGCGGCGGCGACCGGCTTGCCCATCTCGGTCGTCATGGTGCGGGCGATGTCGTCCTGATCCTTGTCCAGCAGGTCGGCGGCACGGTGCAGCAGTCGCGCCCGCTCGGAGAACTCCGTGGTGCGGTACTGCAGGAACGTCGCGTGGGCCACCGCGATCCGCTGCTCGGTCTCCTCGGCGCTCAGCGCGTCGAAAGTGCGGAGCGTCTCGCCGGTCGCGGGGTTCACCGTGGCAATGGGCATGGGTGGGGCCTCCTCGTACTCCCTTCCGACCCTGCCGCCCCCGGTGCGCGCCCGCAACGCGGGCGGCCCGGCGCCGTGGGCCGCCCGCGATGATTCGCGGCACGAACCATCCCCCTATGCTGGCGGCATGGACATGGCCAAAGGTGAGCAGCCAGCCGGGTTCGCGGCAGCACTGGTACGGACGGCGTTCCTGGTGCAGGCCGTGTACACGGAGGCGAGCCGGGAGTACGGACTGCCGGTGCAGCAGGCCCAGTTGGTCTGCGTACTGATGGCGCAGCCGCGCGGCATGAGCGAACTGAGCGCCATGCTGGGGCTGGAGAAGTCCAGCCTGACCGGGCTGGTGGATCGGGCCGAGCGGCGCGGCCTGGTGCGCCGCGAGCCGGACCCGCAGGACAGACGGGCGGTCCGGGTGGCGCTGACGGTGGACGGCAGTACCGTCGCCGGGGATTTCTACGCGGACACGACCGCGCGGATGGAGGCACTGGCCGACGGCATCGGTCCGGCGGAGCGCGACCGGCTGGCGGCCGTGCTCGGACGGGTGGTGCGCGCCAACGAGGTGCCCGTGGTCTTCATGGAGCCGAAGTCCGCCTGATGCGGCGGTACATGACGGGGAGCAGTGTGTCCAGGGGCTGAAATCAGCCAGGTTGCCCGTACTGAGTGCCTCATACATCCACTCGACGGTCGCTGCCTCTTCCTTTTCTCCCCCTCCTCTGGAAACACTCAGCTGGCCCCTTCCCCTCACACCGCGAGAGGCTCCTCACTCATGCCACAGCTCAATCGGCGCCGCTTCCTCCAGATCGCGGGCGCGACCGCAGGTTTCTCGGCCCTCTCGAACAGCATCGACCGTGCCGCCGCCATTCCCGCGAAGCGCCGCTCGGGCACCATCAAGGACATCGAGCACATAGTCGTCCTGATGCAGGAGAACCGTTCGTTCGACCACTACTTCGGCTCGATGAAGGGCGTCCGCGGCTTCGGCGACCCGCGCCCGGTGACACCCGTCGGCGGCAAGCCGGTCTGGAACCAGTCGAACCTCTTCACGGACGTCCTGCCGTACCACCCGGACGCCGACGACCTCGGGATGCAGTTCATCGCGGGCCTCGACCACGACTGGACAACCGCCCACTGGGCCTGGAACCAGGGCAAGTACGACCAGTGGATTCCGGCCAAGACCGCGGGCACCATGGCCCATCTGACCCGCAAGGACATTCCGTTCCATTACGCGCTCGCCGACGCGTTCACGGTGTGCGACGCCTACCACTGCTCGTTCATGGGGGCGACCGACCCCAACCGCTACTACATGTGGTCCGGCCATGTCGGCAACGACGGCAAGGGCGGCGGCCCGGTGCTCGGCAACGCCGAGGCGGGATACGACTGGACGACGTACCCCGAGCGCCTGGAGGAGTCCGGCGTTTCGTGGAAGATCTACCAGGACACCGGCGACGGGCTGGACGCCGCGGGCGGGTGGGGCTGGATCGACGACGCCTACCGCGGCAACTACGGTGACAACTCGCTGCTGTACTTCAACTCGTACCGCAACGCCAAGCCCGGCGATCCGCTCTACGAGAAGGCGCGCACCGGCACGAACGCCAAGAACGGCGACGACTTCTTCGACCACCTCCGGGCGGACGTCAAGGACGGCACGCTGCCGCAGGTCTCCTGGGTCGTCGCCCCGGAAGCCTTCTCCGAACACCCCAACTGGCCCGCCAACTACGGCGCCTGGTACGTCTCGCAGGTGCTGGACGCACTCACCTCCAACCCCGAGGTGTGGAGCAGGACCGCGCTGTTCGTCACCTACGACGAGAACGACGGCTACTTCGACCACGCGGTCCCGCCGTTCCCCCCGTCCTCCGCCGACCGCGGCGCCTCCACCGTGGACACCTCGCTCGACTGGTACCCGGGCGACATCAGCCACATCGCCGGACCGTACGGGCTCGGCATGCGCGTTCCGATGACCGTCGTGTCGCCGTGGAGCACCGGCGGCTACGTCTGTTCCGAGGTCTTCGACCACACCTCGATCATCCGGTTCATGGAGCGGCGCTTCGGCGTGCACGAGCCGAACATCTCGCCGTGGCGGCGGGCCATCTGCGGTGACCTCACCTCCGCCTTCGACTTCGGGCTGAACGACTCCGGCCCCGCCGCCCTTCCCGACACCGACGGCTTCCGGCCGCCGGACCAGAAGCGGCACGACAGTTACGTACCGAAGGCGCCCTCCGACCCGGCTCTGCCGAAGCAGGAAGCGGGCTCCCGTCCCACCAGGCCGCTGCCGTACGCCCCGCTGGTGGACGGATCGGCGACACCGTCCACCGGGAAGTTCACCCTCACCTTCAGCGGGGGCGCGTCGGCCGGGGCGTGCTTCACGGTCACGTCCGCGAACCGCGGGGACGGCCCGTGGTCGTACACCACCGAGGCCGGCAAGCAGATCTCCGACACCTGGAACGCGGCCTACTCACAGGGCTCCTACGACCTGTCGGTGTTCGGCCCCAACGGGTTCCTGCGCACCTTCCGCGGCCCCGGCTCCACCGCCGGGCCGGAGGTGACCGCCCGCCACCGCGCGTCCGACGGTTCCGTGGAGCTGACGATGACCAACGCGGGCAGCGGCGACTGCCACGTGACGGTCACCAACGCGTACGGCGGGCAGGGCCAGACCTTCACGGTGCGCGCGGGGAGCAGCGTGGTGCACACGGTGGATCTGCGCTCCACCCGGCGCTGGTACGACCTGTCGGTGGTGTCCGACACCGACAGCGCCTTCCTGCGCCGGTTCGCCGGGCACGTCGAGAACGGCAGGCCCGGGGTGAGCGACCCGGCGATCATCACCGGCTGACCGCCGACAGGGGTGACGGGGTACCGGCGCCGGCAGACGTTCCGGCGCCGGTACGGTCCCCGTTCAGGCGGACTCGCCGGAGGGGGCGCCGTCCGTCGCGGGGCCCAGCGGAACCTGCGGGCCCTGGTCCTCGGCCAGCCAGCGCCGCAGGACGCGGTGCACCTGTTCGGCTCCGACCAGGTCGCCGCCCTCGGGTACCGGCGCGGAGAGGGCGAGCGGCGACAGCAGGAAGGGAGCCGACTGCTCGCCGCCCAGGCCGCCGTGCGAGCCGATCTGGCCCTCGAAGGCATGCACGGCGCCGGTCCCCGGGTCGTACATCGAATTGACCATGATGTCGGCGACGTGCGGGAAGGCGTCGGTCCGCCGCACGGCGTCCGCCGCGCCGGGGCCGAACGGCGCGAGCGGCCCCTCGCCGTCGGTCAGCTCCACGACCGGCACCTCGACGCCGCCCGCCCCGAGCACCACCGAACCGTGCTCGGCGCTGCCCATCAGCAGGAACCCGATCCCCGGGTGGTTGGCCAGCGTCGGCAGCAGCGCCGGGTGGCGGCGGTCCAGCTGCTCGCGGGTCATCCGTCCCGGCGCGTCAGGGAAGGAGATCAGCCCCAGATTGCCGGAAGCCAGCACGACCGGGTCGGACCCCGGCTCCGGCGACGGCTCACCATCGGCCGGCACCGGCCGGTGCAGCGCCACGCGCACCGCGGCCCGCGCCTCCGAACCGCTCTCGGTGCGCTGCGCCCTGCGCGGTACCGGCAGCCCGCAGCCCGCCCGCACCAGATCCTTCAGGGTGAGGCCGTACGCCCCCTCGAAGGTCTGGCCGGGGCTCTGCCCGTGGTCGGAGAGGAGCACGATCCGGTACGGCCTGGGGGCGTGCTCCTCGACCTTCGCGATCATCGCCAGCGAACGGTCCAGACGGGCCAGCACCTTCGCCGCGTCCCGGCTGCGCGGCCCGCTGTGGTGCGCCACCTCGTCGTACGCGACGAGATCGGCGTAGACCGCGGTGCGTCCGGCGAACATGTCGCCGATCACCGCGGTGACCACCACGTCGCGCTCCACCACGGTCGCGAAGGCCCGGATGAACGGGTAGAGACCGCCGCGCTTGATCCGTGGCTGCTCCTGACGCGCGCGGGCCCGTGTCGACTGGCCCATCTCCCGGCCGACCTCGGCGAAGAACGACATCGCGGTGCGTACCGCGTTGGCCGGGTCCGAGAAGTACGCGAAGTAGCCGGCGCGGGAGCGGTGGCGCCGGTCCCGCCGCGCGGCGACCGAGAGCACCAGGGCCAGCTCGTCGGCGCCACCGCTGAAGAGATTGCCCCGGCTCGCGCCGTCCACCATGAGCAGGCCGGCGTCGCCGGAGTGCTCCACCGCCCGCCGCTGCAGTTCGGCGGCGCTGGCCGGCCGGTTGCAGACCATGACGTCGCCGGTGTCCTTCTCGTACCAGCGGAAGGCCGGGACGTCGTGGTTGGAGCCGTGCAGGATGCCGAGCTGGCTGGCGCCGGTCTGGCTCGACCAGTCGGTGCGCCAGGCGTCGAGCCGGTGGGTGGAGCCGATCCATCCGGCGAGCGTGGGCATCAGCCCGTCCTCGACCGCGCGCAGCAGCGCCGCGTGGCCGACGCCGTCGAGCTGGAGGAAGACCATGCCGTGCGGCCCGCCGCGGCTCATGCCCTCGCCCTGTCTGCGCCGCCGCCGGGAAGCCAGCCGGGAGAGCCGTCGCCGGTACGCCTCGTCGTCGCGCACCGCGAGCGAGGTGGAGGTGGCGGAGGCGACGGCGGACATCACGGCCGCGACGACCACCGCGGTCTCCGGGTTGGAGGCGCCGCGCCCGTTCGGGATGAGGCTGAGGGCGACCAGCAGCAGCGAGCCGTTCAGGAAGAAGACCAGCAGGCCGAGCACGAGCGCCGGGACGAGCAGCAGTGCCCGTACGACCAGTGGCCAGACCAGCGCGCTCAGCAGTCCGAACGCACCGGCGCCCCACCCGGCGGTGATCGCCACCGTGGTGGCGCTGTCGCCGTTGTCGGACTCCAGCTTGAAGTCCGGCAGGATCCCCGCGAGGACCAGCATGGTGAGGGTGGACACCGCCCACACCACGATCACCCGGAACAGAGCGCTGCCCACCCTGTGCCATCGCCTTGCGGCCACGCCTCTGCCACCTCACGTCCGTCGGACCCCGTGCGGGCCCGCCGGCCAGTTTTTCACAGGACCGGAGTCGGACCAGGTCACCGCGGGGAGCCCTGGTCACGGAACCCGCGGACTCCCGTGGACGGGGCCTCACTCCCCATTTGCGGACCGGGCCGCATAGGGTCGTACAGGAATCCGGGGGTTCCGAGACGTCCGGGAGTTCCCGGGGATCCGAGCGTGAGGAGACGGCAGGTGCCGGTCGATGTGACCTGGTGGGGCCATGCCACCTGTACGGTCGAGGACTCCGGTGTCCGGGTGCTCACCGACCCGCTCTTCGCCCGTCGGCTGGCCCATCTCCGGCGCCGTCGCGGCGCCGTGCCACCGGCCGGAGCCACGGTCGCCCAGGCCGTGCTCATCTCGCACCTGCACGCCGACCATCTGCATCTGCCGTCCCTGGCGCGGCTGGCACCCGGCACCCGGTTGATCGCGCCCCGGGGCACGAGCCGCGCCGTGCCGGGGCTGCGGCGGCTCCGCCTGGACCTCACCGAGGTCGTCGCGGGTGACGAGGTGCGGGTCGCGGATCTGCTCGTCCGGGCGGTCCCCGCGCGCCACGACGGCCGCCGGATGCCGCTCGGGCCGCAGCGGGCGCCCGCGCTCGGCTTCGTGATCAGCGGTGAGGCGCGGACCTACTTCGCCGGGGACACCGGGCTCTTCGACACGATGGCGGAGGCGGTCGGCGAGGTCGACGTGGCGCTGCTGCCGGTCGGCGGCTGGGGCCCCTTCCTCGGGCAGGAACACCTGGACGCGCGGCGGGCCGCCGAGGCGCTGACGGCCCTGCGACCGCGCTCGGCCGTCCCGGTGCACTACGGCACGTACTGGCCGGTCGGGATGGACGGGGTCCGCCCGCACGAATTCCACACGCCCGGCGACGAGTTCGTCCGGCAGGCGGCGCTGCTGGCGCCCGAGGTGTCGGTGTACCGGCTCGCGCACGGCGAACAGGTGCGGCCCGAGGTGGCCCGGTGATCCCTGAACTCGTGAGCCAGGTACCGGCGGAGTCCACCCAGCAGGCCGTCGGCTACCCGTCGCTGTTCCTGCTGGTGGTGCTGGGGTCCCTGGTCCCGGTGGTACCCACGGGGGCGCTGGTGAGTTCGGCGGCCGTGGTCGCCCTGCACCAGACGGACCCGTTCGCCCTGCTCTTCGTGTTCGCCGTCGCGTCCTGCGCCGCGTTCCTCGGGGACCTCACGCTGTACTGGCTCGGCCGGCGCGGCGTGCACTCCAGGAACGGTTCGCGCTGGCTGGAGGCGCTGCGCAAGCGGGTCCCGCAGGCACGTCTGGTGAGCACCCAGGAGAGGCTCGACAAGCACAGCAAGTCGGTGCTGGTCCTCTCCCGGCTGGTGCCGGCCGGACGGATCCCGGTGATGCTGGCCTGCCTGCTCGGCGGGATGCCGCTGCGCAGGTTCGCCCTCGCGGACGTACCGGCCTGTCTCGCCTGGGCCGCCGCGTACCAGCTCATCGGGATACTCGGCGGCTCGCTGTTCGACGAGCCGTGGAAGGGCGTGGTCGTGGCGGTCGCGCTGACGCTGCTGGTCAGCGGGGCGCCCGCGGGGTGGCGCAGGATCCGGGCCGCCCGTACCGGATCGCCCGCGGCCCGCTGAACGGGCCCGCGCACAGCGGCTCTTGAGCCCGATCGACCCTTCCCTGTAGGCCCCGTAGTACTTCAGAGCTACCAGGAAGGTTCGGCCGTCCGCGGGACGCCGGCCACAGGGGGCGCTCCCTAACTTCGGTACCGGAAAGCACGACCGTCACCCGGTACGGAAGGACCGTCCTCCATGGAGTCCCGCCCGCGCAGCAGCCGCTTGCGCCGCGCCCTGCTCGCCGCCCTCGTCACCGCTTCGGTGGCCGTGCCGGTGTCGGGGGCGGCCCGCCCAGCGGCTGTCCCGGCCCCCGCCCCGGCGCACCTCTCACCCCTGCGGGCGGTGACCCCCGCGACCCTCGCCGAGCGGTACGCGGCCACCCGTGCGGACGTCGTGGCGGCCGAGCACGCGGCCACCGCCCACGGTGACCGGAAGCGGGCCGCCGCGCTGCGCGCCATGGCGAAGCCCGCGCGTCACTTCCTCACCTTCGACGGCCGCGACGGGGGTCGCACCGCCGAGGTGTTCGGCGACCTGTTCCGGGCCGGGCGGATCGCCGTACTGGTCCCGGGGTCGGACACCGACCTGGACCGGTACGGGCGCCTCCGGAACGGCGCCGCGGCGCTCCAGCACGAGCTGGGCCGCGGGTCCGCCGTCGTCGCCTGGCTCGGGTACGGGACACCGGGCACGGTGAGCCCCGCGGTGCTGACCCCCGGCCGCGCGAACGCCGCCGCCCCCGCTCTGCGCACGTTCACGGCGGAGTTGGGCGCGATCGAACCCACCGCCCGCATCTCCGTCCTGTGCCATTCCTACGGATCGGTGGTGTGCGGCCGGGCCGCGTCGGGGCTCGGGGCCGGGGTGTCGGACATCGTCCTGTTCGGCAGCCCCGGCGCCGGGGCGAGCAGCGCCGCGGCGCTGCACACACGGGCCACCGTCTGGGCGGGCCGGAGCAGCGGTGACTGGATCTCCGACGTGCCGCACGTACAGCTCCGGCTCCCGTTCCTCACGGTCGGACTGGGCGCCGATCCGGTCTCGCCGAAGTTCGGCGCCCGGGTCTTCGCTGCGGGCCACGGCAGCCACAGCGACTACCTGAAACCCGGTTCCGAACCGTTGCGGAACCTCGCCCGGATCGTCTCGGGGCAGACCCCTTCCGAGGAGGACCGTCATGCGTGACCTCGTCCGGCGCATCGATGCCGCGACGCCGCCCGACCGTGACCGGGCCGTCGACGCGCTGCGCGCCCTCGCCATCCTCGGTGTGGTGCTCGGCCACTGGCTGGTGAGCGCCCTGGTCGTGGACAGCGGTACCGTGCACGCCGCCAGCCCGCTCCAGCACATGCCCGGACTCACCCCGGTCTCCTGGGTGTTCCAGACCCTGGCGGTCTTCTTCCTGGTGGGCGGGCGGGTGGGGACGCGGAGTTACGCCGCGGCCCGCGCCCGGGGCACGACGTACGGGCAGTGGCTGGGCGCCCGAACGGCCCGGCTGAGCAGGCCGGTCGCCGCCGTCCTGGTGGTGTGGGCGGTGGCCTCGGTCGCGATGCTCGTCTCCGGGGTCGGCCTCGACACCCTGTACGCGCTGCTGAAGCTGGTGCTGTCACCGCTCTGGTTCCTGCTGGTCTTCGCGGCGCTGACCGCGGCGACCCCGCTGGTCGCCCGGGTGCACCCGCTGTGGCCCGTCGCCGTCGTGCTCCATGTCGACCTGATCCGGTTCGGTCTCGGCGGGCCGTCCTGGCTCGGCTGGATCAATGTGGCGGCCGGCTGGCTGGTCCCGTACTCGCTCGGCGCGGTCTGGGCACGCGGCGGGCTGCGGGGGCGCCGGACCGGGTGGGCCCTGCTGATCGGGGGCGCGGCCGGCACGGTTCTCCTCGTTCTGTTCGCCGGTTACCCGGCCTCCATGGTCGGGGTGCCGGGCGCCGCGATATCCAACCTGGATCCGCCCACGCTGGCGGCGGTCGCCTTCGGTCTCGCCCAGTGCGGGGCGGCGGTCCTGCTGCTCGGTCCGCTGCGCCGGGTGCTGCGCCGCCCCGCCCTCTGGGCCGCGGTGGCGCTGGTCAACCTCTCCGCGATGACGGTCTTCCTCTGGCACCAGACCTCGATGATGGCGGTCACCGCGGTCGGCATGCTCACCGGGCGGACGCTGCCCGGCCTGCACACCGTCCCCGACGGCCCGGGATGGGTGTACGCCCGGCTGGCCTGGCTGCCGGTGTTCGCGGTGGCGCTGCTGGTGTGCTGGACGGCGTTCCGTACCTACGAGCAGGGGCGGCGGCGTGGCTCCACGGTCGTACGGGAAGGGGTACCGGCAGTGAACAGGGGGGCGCGGCATGCCTAGGGTGACGCGTGTGACGGGGAAGGCGTGGGACAAGGAGCATCTGGCGGGGGCCCTGCGGAGGCTGCCGCGCACCTTGCGCGAGGACCTCTGGACCGCGCCCGTCGATCCGCTGCCGCCGGCGGGAACTCCGGGATGGGCCGCCTGGCGCCCGGTGTTCGTGATGCTCCTGCTGTTCGGGGCGGTGCCGGTCGCGGTGTTCCACGTGCAGGACATGGTGCCGCACGACGGGGTTTCCGGAATCCCCGCGTACACCGTCCTTCTCGCCCTGCTCCAGGGCGCGGCGCTGGTCGCCGGGGTGTACCGGCCGCTGACCGCCTGGTGGGCGATGACGGCCCTCACGGCCGTGGTCCTGCGGGTCGGGGAGCCGGTGGTGGGCCCGGACCTGTTGTTCCCCTGGAGTCCGACCGGGATGGCCCTCCAGGGCGGGGCGCTGTTCCTGCTGGCGCTGCGGGTCCATCCGCGGCGCTCGGCCGAGGCGTTGGCGATCACCCTGCTGACCGGGCTGGTCTGCAGCGCCTTCACCACCCAGGTCCACAACTACGACACTCCGCGCGCGATCCCGGTCCTCCTCGCCACCGTGGTGGTCGGCGCCTCGCTGCGCGGCCTGCGGGTGGCCCGCAGCGAAGTCGTCACCCAGGCGGGGCTGACCGCCGAGGAACGGGCCCGGCGCACCCTGCTGGAGGAGCGCAACCGCATCGCCCGTGAACTGCACGACGTGGTCGCCCACCACATGTCGGTGATCTCCATCCAGGCGCAGGTGGCCCGCCATCTGGTCGAGGACCCGTCCGACGAGCTGACGGAGAACCTCGCGGGCATCCGCGAGAACGCCGTCGACGCGCTGAACGAACTGCGGCGGGTGCTGGGCGTGTTGCGCTCCGAGGACGCCTCGTCCGAAGGGCTGCGGCACGCGCCCCAGCCCACGCTGGGCCGGCTCGACGAGCTGATCGGCAAAGTACGCGGGGCCGGGCTCACGGTCGTCTCCGAGACCACCGGCGGACGGCGCCCGCTCCCTCCCGGTGTGGAGCTGACCGTCTTCCGCATCGTGCAGGAGGCGCTCAGCAACGTGCTGCGTCACGCACCCGACGCGACGGCCCGGGTGGAGATCGGGTACCGGTCGGCCGGGGTCACGGTCCGGGTCGCCAACACCGCGCCGGGCGGAACTCCCGTACCCGGGCGGGGGATGGGACACGGGCTGCTCGGTATGCGCGAGCGCGCTGCCATGCTGGGCGGTGACTTCGCCAACGGGCCGACCCCCGGAGGGGGGTACGAGGTCGTGGCCGTGCTCCCCCTGGAGGATTCCGTATGACCATCCGCGTACTGATCGCCGACGACCAGATGATGGTCCGTCAGGGGTTCACGGTGCTGCTCGACGCCGAACCCGGCATCGAGGTCGTCGGTCAGGCGGTGGACGGCCTCGACGCGGTGGCCAAGGTGGCCGAACTCGCCCCGGACGTCGTCCTGATGGACATCCGGATGCCCGGAATCGGCGGCATCGAGGCGACCCGCCAGGTCACCGGACCGGCCGGCGCGACCGTCAAGGTCCTCGTCCTGACGACGTTCGACCTGGACGAGTACGTGTACGAGGCGCTGCGCGCGGGCGCGTCCGGGTTCCTGCTGAAGGACGCCTCGGCCGAGGAACTCGCGCGGGCGGTACGGGTGGTGGCGGCCGGTGACGCCCTGCTCCCCCAACATCACCAAGCGCCTCATCGCCGAGTTCTCCCGGATGGCCGACGCCCCCCGCGCCCCGCTCAAGGAACGCGTAGGAGACCTGACCGGACGCGAGACCGAGGTCCTGTCACTCATCGCGCAGGGGCTGTCCAACGCGGAGATCGCCGGGCGGCTGGTGGTCGCGGAGCAGACGGTGAAGACCCATGTGAGCCGGATCCTGGTCAAGTCGGGGCTGCGCGACCGGACCCAGGCCGCGGTCTTCGCGTACGAGACGGGGCTGGTGCGCCCGGCCGGGCCGTGACGGCGGCCACCGGCTCACAGGACGCGGGACCCGCCCACCGGGAGGTCCCACAGTTCGTCGCGCGGGCGCCCCGCGAGCTGCCAGGCGGCCCGGACCCGGGTCAGCGGTTCGAGCACCGGCTCGGCCGAGAGCAGGAACGTTCCCCAGTGCATGGGAGCCATCCGGCGCGCACCGAGGTCCTCGCAGGCCGCGACCGCCTCCTCGGGGTCGGTGTGCACGGGGCCGAGCATCCAGCGGGGGTCGTACGCCCCGATCGGCAGCAGTGCCAGGTCGATGCCGGGATGGCGGCGGCCGATCTCCTTGAACCAGCGGCCGTATCCGGTGTCGCCCGCGAAGTACACGCGCTGCCCCTGCTGGTCGCTGAGCACCCAGCCGCCCCAGAGCGAACGGCAGGTGTCGGTGAGGGTGCGCTTGGACCAGTGGTGGGCGGGCACGAAGTCGAGCCGGACGCCACCGGTCTCGGCCGCTTCCCACCAGTCGAGTTCGGTGACCCGGGTGAAGCGGCGGCGCCTGCACCAGCGGCCCAGACCGGCCGGGACGAAGAGCGGGGTGTCGCGCGGGAGGCGTTTGAGGGTGGGGGCGTCCAGATGGTCGTAGTGGTTGTGGCTGATGACCACCGCGTCGATCCGCGGGAGGTCCGCCCAGCGGACGCCGACCGGGGTGACCCGGGCCGGCGTGCCGAGGATCCTGCGCGACCAGACCGGGTCGGTGAGGACGGTGAGTCCGCCGATGCGCACCACCCAACTGGCGTGCCCTGCCCAGGTGACCGCGACGGTGGTGGTGTCGGTCTCGGGCAGTGGGGCGGGGGCGTAGGGCAGTAACGGGATGTCGCGGAGCCCCTCGGGCCTCGGGCGGGCGGCGCCTTCGCGGGCCAGCCGGGCCATCGCCCGGACCCCTGGCAGCGGGGCGGTGAGGCGGTCGGCGAAGGACTTCGGCCAGCTGCGGATCTCGCCCGGCGGACGCAGGACGCCCGGCGGCCGGGTGCGGGTCGGTGCGGACGCCTGCGCGGTGGACCGGCCTGCGACGGACGGACCGGGAGTGGACGGGCCTGCGGTGGACCGGCCCGGAGCGGACCGGCCAGGAGCGGACGGGCCTGCGACGGACGGGCCCCGGTCCGGACGCCGGACGTCCGGCTCCGGCTGACGCTGCTGGTGCGACGGCGGCTCGGCGAGGGAGCTCTCGGTCTGTTCCGTCATCGAGGGGCTCCGTCCGGTGGCGGTGAGGAATTCATCGCAGTTGCTCCAGGGCCGACGTGAAATGACTCAACGCACGGGCCACATGCGGCAGTTCGAGTGGCTCCGCCGAGGTGAGGGACTCCAGACGTTCCTCCGGGGTTGACCCGAGGAGCGGGCCCGTCGTGAAACGCACCCGCAGCGCGGCCGGATCGTCCCCGAAACGATGGCCGCCCGGCGCCGGGGCCCCGATCCGCCGGTCCAGGTAGTCCTCCAGTTCCATGGCGTCGGTGACGCCCCGGGACTCCAGCCCCGGGCGCAGCGGCCCGAGGTCGGCGTAGAAGTGCCGGCCCGCTTGCGGAGGGCGGGCCAGCGCGCCCGCGGCGAGCACCGCCCGGTGCGCGGCGCCGGCCACCCGTCCGTACAGTTGGGCCGCCTGCCCGGCCCTCTCCCGTACGGTGTCCGGCTCGCTCAGCGCGTGGGCGGCGGCGGCTGCGACCGGTCCGGCCACCACCGTGCCGATCGCCGTGATGACGTCGAGGGTCCTGGCGCGCCGGGCGGCCCCGTCGGCCGTGTCCGGGAACCGGGCGACGGCCACCGGCCAGGCGGTCGGGATGAGCGATCCGGCCGGATCGACGAGGACGGTCACCGCCTCCGGGCACATCTCGGCGGGGCTGAGGAGCACGGTCCTGCGCGGCCGGTGCCGGGTGTCGTTCCAGGTCTCGTCGCTGATGATGTGCAGCCCGGCGGAGACGGCGGCCTCACAGGCCTCGTGCACCACCTCGGGCGGCGCGACCGTGCCGGTCGGGTCGTCGGCCACGGAGAGCAGCAGCAGCCGGGGGTCACCGCCCTCGTCCCGCACTCTGCGCACGGTCTCCAGGAGCGCGTACGGGTCGGGGACCCCGCCGCACTCCGCCGGGGTCGGCACCGGGTAGGCGGACCGGCCGAGGAGACGGGCCTGCGGTATCCACCAGGCGGGGCACGGACGGGGCACCAGCAGGTCCCCGTGGTCCGCGGCGAGCAGGGCGAGGAGCAGCGACGGGGCTCCTCCGGCGGCGGCTACGTCCGCGGGCCCGCAGCCCAGTCCGCGCCGGGTCCAGTAGCCTGCGGCGGCCTCGCGCAACGCGGCGCCGCCGCCCGGCGGTTCGGGGGCGATGCGCGGGGCGGCCCCGGCGAGTACGGCGGCGAGCTCGGGAAGCACCGGCAGGCCGGGGCCCGGAGCGAGTGGTCCGTAGCGGACAGGGCCGCGGCTCTCCGGAACCGTCCGCTGCATGCCCGTACCTCCGCTGCTCGTCGGCCCCTCCGAGACCTTTATACGTAGATTTGCCCGACCGGGCGACCGTGGCCGGAGGCATCACTCGCGTCGGACGGGGTACGACGACCGGTCACCGGATGCCGGAAGTCACCACCGTCCGGCGGTGGACCGGCACCCGGACGGAACCGGGTCCACCTCGGCACCGACCGACACGCCACGCACGACGCACGACGAACGAGAGGGTTGATCGCCATGGCATTCGCCGTTCCCCACAGCGGTCCGGGGCACTACCGGCGGCTCGCCGCCTGGCTCGGCACCCAGGACCGGGCCCTGTTCCGGACCGCGGCGAGCAAGCGCTGGCCCGCCGCCGGTCCGCTGCTGCCCCGGCTGAGCAGCAGCGCCAACCACGGGCTGCTCTGGTTCGGCGCCGCCGCCGGGATCGCCGCTCTGGGCGGCTCCACCCGGGCCCGCAGGGCCGCGGTGCGCGGGCTGGCCTCACTGGCCGTGGCCTCCGCCGTCGCCAACACTGCGGGCAAGCGGTCGGTCCGCAGGACGAGACCGGTGCTGGACGCCGTCCCGGTGGTGAGGCAGCTGAAACGGCAGCCGGTCACCACCTCCTTCCCGTCCGGGCACGCGGCTTCGGCCGCGGCCTTCGCGACGGGCGTCGCACTGGAGTCGAGGGGCTGGGGTGCGGCTGTCGCACCGCTCGCGGTGAGCGTGGCGGCCTCGCGGATCTACACCGGCGTCCACTATCCGAGTGACGTCCTGATCGGGGCGGCGCTCGGCGTCGGCGCCGCCTTCGCGGTGCGCGGGCTCGTACCGACACGGGCCCAGCTTCCCGCACCGGGCCGCCCGCACACGGAGGCCCCGATACTGCCCGGCGGCCAGGATCTGGTCGTCGTGGTCAACAAGGCATCGGGTACGGCCGCCGCCAAGGCCGCTCTGGTCCGCGCCGCCCTGCCGCTCGCCGAGATCGTGGAGTGCGAGCCCGGCGAACTGGTCACCGCACTGGAGAAGGCCGCGGGCCGGTGCCGGGCGCTGGGCATCTGCGGCGGGGACGGGACGGTCAACCGGGCCGCGGTCGTCGCGGCCCGGCGCGGTGTGCCGCTTGCCGTCTTCCCCGGTGGCACCCTCAACCACTTCGCGTACGACGTCGGGATCGAGGAGGTCCACGACACCTGCCGGGCGCTGGCTTCCGGGGACGCGGTCAAGGTCGACCTGGGGCGCTTCACCCCGGGGCCGCAGGGCGGGGCGGGCGGGTCCGGGCACTTCCTCAACACGTTCAGCCTGGGCGCCTATCCGGAACTGGTGCGGATCCGGGAACGCTGGTCACCGAGGATCGGCGGCTGGCCGGCCGGTGTCCTGGCGGCGGCGAAGGTGCTCGGTTCCGAGCAGCCGCTCCAGGCCGAATTCCACGGGGAGCGCAGGTCGCTGTGGACGCTCTTCGCGGGCAACGGCATGTACCAGCAGATGGGTCCCACGCCCGGCAGGCGTTTCGATCTCGCGGACGGGCTGCTCGACGTACGCGTGGTGCACGGCGGGCGGCTGCCCGGACTGCGGCTGCTGGCCGCCGCGCTCGCCGGACCGCTGTCCCGTTCCCCCGTGCACGCGGCGGAACGGCTGCGGCGGGTACGGATCGCGGGGCTCGCTCCGGGGACGCTGCTCGCGTTCGACGGCGAGATCACCGAGGCGCCCGCCGAACTCTGGATCGACAAGGACGACGAGGCGCTCACGGTCTACCGCCCGCTCCCGCTCTAGGCCGTGTCCATATCTCAAGACGGAAATCTCACGATCCGACATGAGCGTCTACGGTGATCCCCATACCTCGGACGCATAGTCGCGACGACGAATGAGGGAGATCCGTCATGCCGAAAGAGACAGCCGTCTATACGCACGGACACCACGAGTCGGTACTGCGCTCGCACACCTGGCGCACCGCCGCCAACTCCGCGGGCTACCTGCTGAACGAACTCAAGCCCCACATGCAGATCCTGGACATCGGCTGCGGCCCCGGCACCATCACCGCCGATCTGGCCGGGCTGGTCCCCGAAGGCCGGGTCACGGGTGTGGACATGGCGCCCGCGATCGTCGAGCAGGCGCGCGCCCTGGCCGCCGAACGCGGCCTGGACAACACGGACTTCGCGGTGGCGGACATCCACGCGCTGGACTACCCGGACGACAGTTTCTGTGTCGTCCACGCCCATCAGGTGCTCCAGCACGTGGGCGACCCGGTCCAGGCGCTGCGCGAGATGCGGCGGGTGACCAAGCCCGGCGGCATCATCGCGGTGCGCGAGAGCGACTACGGCGCGTTCGCCTGGTACCCCGAGCCCCCGGTCATGGACGACTGGCTGGACCTGTACCACCGGGTCGCCCGCGCCAACGGCGGTGAACCGGACGCCGGACGGCGGCTGTTCTCCTGGGCCCGGCAGGCGGGACTCACGGACATCAGGTCGACGGCGTCGACCTGGGTCTTCGCCACCCCGGAGGAACGCGACTGGTGGGGCGGCCTGTGGGCGGACCGCACGGTCGCCTCGGTCTACGCTGAGAAGGCGGTGGCCGGCGGCCACGCGACGCGGGACCAGCTGACCGCGGTCTCCGCGGCCTGGCGGGAGTGGGCCACGCACGACGACGCGTGGTTCATGGTCCCGCACGGCGAGATCCTCTGCCGGGTCTGACGACCACCGGCCGGGACGGCGGCTGCGGGCTGCGGGCTGCGGGCTGCGGGCTGCGGGCTGCGGGGATTCGATCTCCTGGCCCGCGCCCGCCAACCCAACTAGGCTTCTCCCCATGGAGATTCTGGGCACCACGCTGCGTATCTGCGTCGACGACCTCGACACCTCGGTGTTCTTCTACGAACGCCTCACCGGAAGCAAAGCGCTGCGCTTCGAGCGCGGCGGTGTGTCGGTCGCCGCGGTCGGTTCCTTCCTGCTGATGAGCGGCCCGGAGTCGGAGCTGGAGATCCTGCGCAAGGTGACGGCGACCATCGCGGTCCGCGACCTCGCCGACGCCGTCACCACGCTCAACGATGTCGGCGCCAAGATCATCGTGGGGCCGCTGCCGACGCCGGCCGGAAGCAACCTGATCGCGGTACACCCGGACGGTTCGGTGTTCGAGTACGTCGACCGGAAGACGGCCCAGGACTGACCCCGTTCGTACCCGGCCCGGCACTCATCAGCCGAGACCTCGGACGACCGCTCGGGCCACCACGGCCCGCGCTCCCGCGAGTTCGGCAGCGACGGCTTCCACGGTGGCGCTGTCGGCCACGACCTCCGCCGCACAGGGCTCGCTCTCGGCCAGCAGCTGACGTCGCAGATGGGTCGGCGGATGGGTGGAGTTCACGCTGTGGCCACGTCGCACGCTGACCCGGCGCAGCCGCTCGCGCTCGTGCTCCGGTACGGATGCGGTGTGGTCGACGACCCGTTCCCACAGTTCTGGACCCACGGTGCGGGCGTCCCTCCCCCTGCTCCGTGACCGGGCGGCGACCGACAGCCTGCGCAGTTCGTCCTCGACGGCGCTGCTCGCGGACAGCCGGTCCATCAGCGCGACGGCCGCCTCGCTGGAACCTGCCCGCGCGCCCTTGCGGTCCGCCAGGTACTCGCCACGCTGAGTGGCCCGCAGAGTGAGATGGTCCAGCAGGAGCGCCGTACCGATGACCATCCATCTGGGCAACGCCAGGGCCCAGTCGACAAGGGTCTGTTGCAGTGTCGGCCGGGAGGTCGGGGCCAGGGCGGAGTACCAGAAGGAGAGAGATTCAAACGCGGGCGCGATCACCGCTCCGTGCCGTATGTCCCCGTTGGCGTAGTGACCGAGTTCATGGCCGAGCAGGGCGATGCGCTCTTGCGGCGCAAGGGGCTCCCACAGGCACAGCCCGAGGAACAGCAGGCGGCGTCGGCGTATGCCCCACGCGGTGACCGCGGCGTTGGCGCTCGCGTCGACCAACACCACATCCACTCCTCGGGTGCCCACCGACTCCGCGACCCGGTCGATCAGCCCGAAGAGTGCCGGGGCGTCCGTCCGGTGCAAAGGCACCCCGCCCTCGGGGAATCGCATGAACCGCGGACGCAGTCCCACCGCCAGCAGGATCAGCGCGAGGCCGCAGACCGGCTGGACGACGGTGCTCCAGCCGAGGACGACGAGCAGGACGCCCGCGACGGCGAGAGCGGCGGTCACCGCGTGCACCGCGAGCGCCACCACCTGAGCGAGCACACTGATGAGATCCCGGTGGGGCCTGAGCTCACTGCCCTGCGACAGTTCTGTGTACAGCTGTTCCCCATGGCGGCGGGCCAGCTTCCTGCGGGCCGCGTCGAGCCGTCCGGGCTCCGGCTCGGGAGCACCCGGATCGGCGTTCCAGTCACAGGCGAGGCACCAGGTGACGAAGCGTTCGTTCTTCACCACGGCCGCGCCGCACTCCGGGCAGTCCTGCCGTACCTGTCTCGTGCCGTCCGCGTTCGTGGCAGCGTCGAGCTCCGTCATGGTCCCTCCCCCGGGCGGTCCCTCCCCAGGGCCGCCCACCTGCCCGCGGCGATCTTGCGACGGGCAGGCGGACTGTAGCTGATCAGCCCCCGGGACGCATCCGGTACTCGTAGGCGGCCGGCAGGGGTTCGTCCGTCAGGGACGACCAGGTGTCGTTCAGGACCTCCGCGCCCTCCCGGAGGTCCGCGACCTCGAAGCCCGTGTCGAAGATCGCGCGCGCCGCCCCGATGTCGCCCTCGGCGAGGAGCAGTCGGGACTCGATGAGGCGGAACCGACCGCGGGCGCGGATCGCGGGGCTCAGTGTGCACCAGACCTTGCGGGCGTCGGTGGCGCGTCCCACCGCGAGCAGCGCGTCGATCGTCTCGCGGGCCAGGGACGCGGTCACCGCGGTCCAGGCCTGGCCGTCGCGGCGCTCGTCGCCGAGGTCGTTGCAGAGGTCGTCGAAGGCTTCGGCGTAGCGGTCGGCGGCCCGTTCGCCGTGGCCGTCGCACTGGTCGGCCACCGCCAGGCAGCGCAGCAACGGCCAGCGGGTCAGGGCCGGTTCCAGGCCGCGTTCCCAGCTGCGCACCGCCTGCGCCCGGTCGCCCTCGTGCCACTGGGCGACACCCAGGTGGTACTCGGTGAGCGGGTCGGCTGCCGCCGTCTCCAGCATGTCGCGCCAGTGCCTGCCGACGAGGGAGGGGCCGGGCGGGGTGGCCGGGCGCGGGGCCGGGAAGACGCCCGAGTGGTAGAGCTCCAGCCAGGGCTGCTGCTCGTCGCCGAGCGTCGAATCGTCGAAGGGCGTGCCGGGGAGTTCATGTCCCCCGCGCAGGACTTCGAGCGCGCCCCAGCCGGACCCGGTGGCCAGCGTCTCGTGGGGTTCCCGGTCGGCGCAGGCGTACCACGCCTCGTACGCGGCCTCGACCCGGGCCCGCGGCAGGACCGCTTCGAGTCGGCTCTCCGCCTCGGTGCGGGCCGCGGCCCAGTCGTCGCCGTGCACCGTCGACGGCTCGGCGGCGAGCGGCCCGTACGCCTCCAGCCAGCTGAACTCGGCGCCCGCTTCGAGCCGTACGTGCTCCAGCTGGGTCCGCGCGAGGCCCGCCTGGATCTCCGCGTACCCGGGGGTGTCCGGCTGGGTCAGCCACTGCTGCCAGCGGCGGCCCCCGGTGCCCGAGCCCCAGAGGAAGAGCTTGCGGCCCCGCAGTTGGTCGGTCGAGGTCTGGACGAGCCCCTGGCCGGTCGCGTCGAGGGAGGTGATCCACTTCCTCGCCTCGGGCGGGACCTCGTAGAAGTAGTCGGCCGGGTACTCGCTGCGCAGCGGGTACGTCCGGTCGGCGCCCTCCCAGTCGGGGACCGGCACGCGGCGCAGGCTGCGCTCGTACCCGAAGTGCCAGGCCTCGTCGGCGGGGGCCAGGATCCGGGTGGTCTCGTCCTCGGGTACCGCGATGTTGGACCACCAGTAGGTGGGCACGGTCTGCTCGTGCGGGTTGCGGACCCGCACACCGACATAGAGGAAGTCGGAGTCCTCCGGCAGCCACAGGTCGACCTGGAAGGGCAGATCGCGCAGTCGCTCCCACTCCCAGAGCCGCAGCATCTCACCGCCGTCGGGGGCGGTCACCAGTGCGGCGTGCAGCGGGGCGCAGCTGAGGGTGGTGTGGCCGGTCGCGCCGATGTTCCACTCGATGCCGCCGGAGAACCAGGCGCCGTTGAGGGCGAAGTCGGCGGGCTGGAGGACGGGGTTGCGGTAGAGCAGTTCCCGGCCGGTCGGCTTGTGGAACAGCGAGTGGATACGGCCGCCGAGGCCGGGGAGCACCGTGGCCCGCAGCCGGTCGTTCTCGATCACTATGGTGTCGATGCCGGTGGGCATCCGCTCCCGGCCGTACCCGTCGAGCACGCGCACCGGCAGGAGCGTACGCAGCGGTTCGTAGCCGACCTGACGGGCCATGTCGTGCGGCAGGTCGTCCCGCCCCTCGGTCTCCACCGTGTGCATCTCGTCGAGCGGGCGCAGCGCCGGGAGAGGGTTCTCCGGCCCCAGTGGGGCCGCGGGCAGGGTCAGTACGGCACGTCGCACGGTCGTGGCCAAGGGAACCTCACTCGCTCGCGGGGCGCCGTCCGGCCGGCACCCGTAATGACCATGGAACACCGATGGCCCGGGTCTGACCAGGGGTTCCCGGGGTCAGTTTTGAGGTGACCGAAAGCGGGCCGGGGGCGCGTAAACCTGCTGGCAGTGCTCCGGTCCCGCCCCGTACGCTGCGGCGGTACGGCGTACACCGAGAAAGAGGACGGACGAGATGGCCGAGCAGCACACCTACCGGGTGATCGTGCGGGGTACCTGGAACGGGCTGACGGACGCCTCGCGCGCACGGCTGCTCGCCGAGGTCGACGACCACGGGCTGGCGCAGATGCACTTCACCGAGCAGGGAACGCTCACCTACGACCGCGCGCTGACCCACTTCTCGTACCGCTACGTCGTCGTCTCGGACGCGGCGGACGGCGCGGAGATGGCGGGCGTCATCGCCGAGGACCGGGCCGAGACCGCGCTGAAGGAACTCGGCCACGGCTTCGGCCCGTTGCGCTCGACCGTCACGGACATGGACACCATGAAGATCAACCGCAAGGGGCGCTGAGCGGCCCGGCGCCGCGCGCGGGCCGCCGCTCCCCCGGCTGCCGACCTCACCGGGGCGACCCCACATCGGTCACCCGTGCAGGACGCCCTGCGGGTTCAGCAGTACGAGTACGACCCCCACCGCCACCAGCACTCCGAGCAGGCCGAGGAGGCGACGCCGTTTGCGCGGCGCTCTCCGCGGTCGCTGCGGTCCGGGGTCGGCCCGCCATCCGGCGGGACGGATGCCCGCAGCGTCCTGCTGCCGCAGCCGCTCGGTCACCATCCGCGCCCGCGCCGACGGTTCCTTGGGCGCTGTGGCCCTTATCGCACGCTCGCTGTCCTGCTCGAACTGCACCCACACCTCGTCGGGCAGCACGGGTTCCCCCTCGGCCGCGCCCGAGTGTTCCCCGGATACAGGCGGTCTCTGCGTCATGTAACGGCCCCCCACAGGCAGATCGGTCAAGCCTGATGATCTACCAGCACCGGGGGCTCGCACACAAATCCGGATGCTGTCGCCTCAGCGGACCAACTCGGCTGTGATCGCCCAGCGTTGGTGGTCGCGCCAGGCCCCGTCGATGAGGAGGAAGTCCGGCGAGTACCCCTCCAGCCGGAATCCGGCCCGGCGTACCAGCGCGAGCGAACCCTCGTTCGCGGGCTGGATGTTGGCCTCCAGGCGGTGCAGCCCGAGCGGCCCGAACGCGTACCGCGTCACCAACGCGAGCCCCTCCGCCATCAGTCCGCGGCCCGCCGCGTGCGCGAAGGCTCCGTAGCCGAGTGTCCCGCTCAGGAAGGCGCCCTCGACGATGTTGTTGATGTTGATGAATCCGGCGATGCGGCCCGCCGGGTCGCCCTCGCGTGCGCACACCAGGAATCCGGCCTTCGCCGGGTCCTCGATCAGCCGGCGGGCGTACAGCAGGAAGCCCTCGGTGTCCTCGGGCGGGAAGAGCCAGGGGTGATGCAGGCTCCGGCTCTCCCGTGCCAGCCCGGTGAACTCCTCGGCGTCCTCGTAGGAGAAGAGGCGTATGCCCACGCGGGCGCCCTCGGCGAGATATGTGGTTGTCTCGGACATCGCGCCAGATTAACCGGGCAGCTGCGGCAGGTAAGGGCCGGTGGGGATCCTCATCGGTTGCGCCGTCTGAAGAAGTAGCCGCCGCAGAGCGCGCCGACCACGAACATCCCCAGCAGCGCCGCCCAGAGCCGCATGGTGACCTCGGGGACCAGCAGCCGGATCGTCACCCGCTGGGTGTTCTCGAAGATGAGGACGAGCGCCAGGGCCACCACCACGAGCCAGGCGATCCGGCCCGGTGTGAACCAGCCGCTGAGACCGCTCCTGTCGCTCCTGTCGCGCCTCTCTGCATCCCTGGGGCTCATGACCTGCTCTTCTCCTCGGGTACGGGGCACCGCCTCCGGTACCAGGATGGTCGGATCCGGAGACCGGGGGCGGCTGGAGCGGGCCGTACGGGTGAGAGCGGTCCGGTCGGGGCGGCTCAGGTCGGGGCGGCTCCAGTCGAGGGCGGTTCCGATCAGGGCGGCTCAGGTCAGGGCCGGAACCTCCAGCGTGAGGGTGCCCGCGTCGGCGTCGAGCACCGCCGGGACACCGAGCGGAATGGTCTCCGCCGCGGTGCAGTGTCCGAAGCCCAGTTCCTCGACGACCGGCACACCCAGTCCGCCGAGCCGGTCGAGCAGCACCGCCCGCACGTCGTCGTACGGACCGCAGTCGACCCAGGAGCCGAGGGCGATCCCCGCGACACCGTCCAGCCAGCCGGAGCGGATCAGTTGGGTGAGGATGCGGTCGAGCCGGTACGCCTCCTCCCCGATGTCCTCGATGAGCAGCAGCCCGCCGCGCACCGACGTACGGGCCCGGGGAGTGCCGAGATCCGCGGCGAGCAGCGAGACGCACCCGCCGACGGTGATCCCGGCCGCCCTGCCGGGCAGCAGGGTGCGGGCGGTGCCGAGCCCGAGTGTGCGCACCGACTCGGGCTCGAAGAGCGTGGCCCGCAGGGACTCCTGGGTGTGCGCGTCCTCGAAGGAGGAGAGCGCCGCGGTCATCGGTCCGTGCAGCGTGGAAAAACCCGCCCGTACGGCGAACGCCTCGTGCAGCGCCGTCACATCGCTGAAGCCGACGAACACCTTGGGTCCGGCCGCGCGTATCGCCTGCCAGTCGAGCAGGTCGACCATGCGCTGCACGCCGTATCCCCCACGCGCGCACAGGACGGCGGAGTACGACGGGTCGCACCAGGCGTCCTGGAGATCACGGGCGCGCGCCTCGTCGGTACCCGCGAGATAGGTGAACCGCGGGTGCCTGTCGAGTACATGAGGCATCACGACCGGGTCCAGGTCCCAGCTCCGGAGGATGTCGAGGCCCACCGCGAGGCGGTCCCCGGGCACCGGTCCACTGGGAGACACGACGGCGACCCTGGCCCCGGGCCGCAGCCGCGCGGCCCGGGACAGCGGCAGGAGAGTCACTTGTCCAGCTCCAGGGCCGGGATGTCCGGACGGTCGATGCCGAAGGTCTGGGCGTACAGCGAGAACTCCGCCTCCAGCGCCCGGATCATGGTGTCGGCCCGGCGGAATCCGTGCCCCTCGCCCTCGAAGGTGAGATAGGCGCGCGGCACGTCCCGGCCCGCCATCCGCGCGAGGAAACGCTCGCACTGCACCGGCGGACAGATGACGTCGTCGAGCCCCTGGAGCAGCAGGAACGGAGCGGTGACCCGGTCCGCGTGCTGCGCGGGCGAGCGCTCGCGGTAGCGGTCGGGGACCTCCGCGAACGGCCCGATGAGGCTTTCCAGGTACTGGGACTCGAAGTCGTGGGTGCCGTCCTCCGACGCCCAGTCGGTGAGATCCAGGATGGGGTAGATGACGGTGCCGCAGGCGTAGACATCGGTGGACGCCAGCGAGGCGGCCGAGGTCCAGCCGCCGGCGCTGCCGCCGCGGATCGCGAGGCGGGCCCGGTCGGCGGTGCCCTCGGCGGCGAGTGCCTCGGCGACGGCCGCGCAGTCCTCGACGTCGACGACACCCCACTGTTCGCGCAGCCGGTTGCGGTACTCCCGGCCGTACCCGGTCGATCCCCCGTAGTTGACGTCGGCGACGCCGATGCCGCGCGAGGTGAAGTAGGCGATCTCCAGGTCGAGTACGAGCGGGGTGTGGCTGGTGGGTCCGCCGTGCGCCCACACCACGTAGGGCGGCAGTTCGGTGCCGGGGGCACTGCGGTCCGGGCTGTGCGGCGGGTAGACATGGGCGTGGATCTCGCGCCCGCCGGGCCCGGTGAACGTCCGGGCCTGAGGATCCGGGTAGTACGCCGGGTCCACCGCGTCCTCGTGCGGGGAGCCGATGACCCGGGTGTGGCCGGTCCGGGTGTCGAGTTCGACGATCTCGAACGCGCTGCGCGGGCCTGCCGCCAGGCCGACGACCCGGCTGCCGTACGCGGACAGGGTCGAGGCCCACTCGGTCCAGGGGCCCGCCGCGTCGACGAGTTCGCCGGTCTCGGGGTCGAGTACGCCGAGCGCCGTCGAGCCCTTGCCGTGGACGACGGCGATCAGGCCGTCATCGAGCGGCTCGAACCACTTCTGGCCGACCTTCCAGAGCGGCCCGCCGAACTCCTCCTCGCGGGCGCAGAGCGCGACCGCGCCGCGGTGCGGGTCCCCCCGGTAGAGGTTCCACCAGCCGGTGCGGTCGGAGGCGAACAACAGCGCTCCGTCCGCGGCCCAGTCGACCTGCGCGACGGACTCGTCGGGTCCCCCGGCGAGGTGCCGCGCGGCCGTGAAGGATCCGTCGTCGGTGACGTCCGCGAGCATGACGTCGGTGCCGTCCCACGGCATCCGCGGGTGGTCCCAGCCGATCCAGGCCGCCCGCCGCCCGTCCGGCGAGAGCCGCGCGCCGGTGACGAAGCGGTGCCGGCCGTCGGTGAGTTCGCGTACCGCGGAGCGGTCGTCGGCGGCCGAGCCGTCCAGCGGTACCGCGGCGATCACCCGGCGCACGTCGGTCGGCGACCCGCCGGTGAACTCCTCCAGCACGCACCAGACTTCACCCCGGTCCTGGTGGACCGTCGGGTCCACCCAGCGGAGCCCGCCGCCCAGCGGGGAGACAGGGGTGAGCGGCCTCGGCGCGGCGCCCTGCGGGTCGTCCGGTTCGTAGGCGTAGAGCCGCTGGTCCGCGAAGTGCACGAAGACCACGAGCGGGCGGCCGTCGGCGCGCACCGTGCCGGCCCACGGCTGTCCGCCGTACTCGATGACCCTGCTGCGCACGTTCCACGGCGCGGGCAGTACGGACTCCTCGCTGCCGTCCGCGCGCCGGCGCACCAGCGCGCGCCGCCCGGCCTCGGCCGGGCGCGGCGCCGTCCACCACACTTCCTCGCCGACCGTTCCGATGTGATCCGGCCGGCCGTCGCGCGAGGCCGCGAGTGCGGCGTCGATCGGCGAAGGCCAGGTGCCGTAGGCCCCGATGGGTGCCATGTCCCCCACTCCCCTATGCAGTACGCAGATAGTGATCGAGTACCCGGACGCCGAAGTGCAGTGCGTCCACCGGTACCCGTTCGTCGACCCCGTGGAACAGGGCCTGGTAGTCGAAGCCGGGTGGCAGTTTCAGCGGCGAGAAGCCGTAGCCGGTGATCCCGAGGCGGGAGAACTGCTTGGCGTCCGTGCCGCCCGACATGCAGTACGGGACCACGTGCCCCTCGGGTGCGAAGCGCTCCACCGCCGCACGCAGTTTCGCGTACGTCGGCGAGTCGACCGGCGCCTGGAGCGCCACCTCGCCGTGGTCGAACTCCCAGTCGACGTCCGGCCCGGTGAGCCGGTCGAGTGTCTCTCGGAACTCCTCCTCGGCGCCGGGCAGCATCCGCCCGTCGACGTACGCCGTGGCATGCCCCGGGATCACATTGACCTTGTAACCCGCTTCCAGCATCGTCGGATTGGTGCTGTTGCGGACGGTCGCCTCCACCAGGGCTGCCGCCGGGCCGAGCTTCGCGAGCAGCGCGTCCACGTCGAAGTCCGGTGCGGTGGTGTCCGTGTCGATGCCGTGCAGGGCGGCGATCTCGGTGAGCGCGGCACGCACGGTCGGGGTGAGCCGGACCGGCCACTGGTGCTCGCCGATCCTGGCGATGGCGGCGGCGAGCCGGCTCACCGCGTTGTCCCGGTTGACCTTGGAGCCGTGTCCGGCCTTGCCGTGTGCCGTGAGCTTCAGCCAGGCCGTGCCCCGCTCCCCCGCCGCGATGGGGTAGATCGGCAGGTCGTGCCCGGCGTGGAAGGTGAAGGCCCCGGACTCGCTGATGCCTTCCGTGCAGCCCGCGAAGAGCCCGGGATGGTGGTCTGCCAGGAAGCCCGAGCCGTCGACGGCGCTCGCCTCCTCGTCCGCGGTGTACGCGATGACGATGTCCCGGCGGGGGCGCACGCCCTCCCTGGCCCAGCCACGGACGACCGCGAGGACCATCGCGTCCATGTTCTTCATGTCGACCGCGCCACGGCCCCACACGACACCGTCGCGGACCTCGCCGGAGAACGGGTGCACGGTCCAGTCGTCGGGCTCGGCCGGTACGACGTCGAGATGCCCGTGGACCAGCAGCGCGTCGGCCGACGGATCGGTGCCCTCGATCCGCGCCACCACGTTGGTCCGCCCGGGGGTACGTTCCAGGAGGGTCGGCTCGATACCCGCGTCGGCCAGCCGCTCGGCGACGTACTCCGCGGCGGGCCGCTCCCGGCAGTCCCCGCCGCCGCGGTTGGTGGTGTCGATACGGATCAGCTCCGAGGTGAAGCGCACCACCTCGTCGAGCGCCACGCCGTCCGGGGCCGCCGGGTCCGGCGCTGCCGCGCCGGGCGACGCCGTCTCCGGTGAGGTCACGTCAGCCATACTGTTCCTCCACTGCGGACGAGACGATCGTCGTGACCGCCTTGAAGGTCCGAATGCCTTCGTACATCGTCCCGCTGGTGTACGCGACGCGCCGCTCGCCCGTCCGTCGGACACCCGGGACGACGGTCGCGGCGCCGGTCAGGTGCTCCGCGTCGAACTCCAGCTCGACCGTGAAGGAGTCACCGCTCACCGGTTCGTAGCGCACGGCGAGCGCGGCGGCGTCCGCGGCGGCGCTCCGGATGTCCGCGGCCGTACGGGCCGGGGTGCGGCAGACGGCCGCGTACCGCGAGACATGGTCCTTCACGGCGACCTTGCGGGCCTGTGGCGCGTAACCCAGCGCGTCCTCGCAGGCCAGATCGTCCCCGGTGACGAGGACCACCGGCACGCCGTACTCCGCGACGACATGGGCGTTCAGCAGGCCCTCGCTCGCCCGTACGCCGTTGAGCCAGACACCGGTGATCGAGTTGGCGAGGTAGGTGTGCGCGAGCACACCCTCCATGCCTGCACCCGTGTGATAGCCGATGAAGGCGATGCCGTCCACGTCGCCGTGCTGGACGCCCTCGACCATGGACAGTGATTTGTGACGGCCGGTGAGCATCTCGACCCGCTCGTCGAGCTGCTCGATGAGCAGATTGCGCATGGACCAGTGGGCTTCGTTGACGAGCACCTCGTCGGCGCCCCCGTCGAAGAAGCCGAGAGCTGCCGCGTTCACATCGGACGTGAACAGGGAGCGGCAGCGCTCCCACTGCGCGGAGCCCGGGAGTACGTCGCCGGGCCAGGTCACACCGGTCGCGCCCTCCATGTCGGCGCTGATGAGGATCTTCATGCCTCGGAACCGTACGCGCTGCCGAGCCGCCTCAGCCAGAGCTGTGGATAACTATCGGTGGTCCAGACCAGTGAACTCACCTCGTACGGCCCACGACCAGCGCTTCCCGCGGAGCGGCCGGCCCCAGGGTCAGAACCTGTCCGGTCGGCCCTGCGGCTCGTCGAGGTGGACCGACGGATGCGACGGCGGGGCGGGCGCAACCACCGCTCCCGCAGTGGATGTGCCGGGTCCCGACCTCCGGCCGATCACCGTGTCGGGTTTGCGTCATGGGGGAAATCCGCCACTGTCCATCAGTTGCCCCGGTTCGTCCTCCGGCCTCACTATCTGTCATGCACACGATGACGATCACCATCGACCGGGAGGTTTCGACAAGCGTAGGAAGCTTTGCCACGCCCGTGACATCGAGCGTGCCCGGACCAGCAACGGGCTGCACCGCCCGGAGGTATTCCATGCACCCGGAGCTCCAGCACCTCGTCGACTCAGTGGCGACCGAGCTGTCACGCCCCGCGACCGTCGAGGACCGCAGACAGCGGCTGGTGGTCTACAGCCCGCACAGCGAGCTGCCCGACGTGGTTCGCCATGTTTCTATTCTCCAGCGCCGCGTATCGGCCGAAGTGCTGGCGTGGCTACGGCAGTTCGAGCTGCCCAAGGCGCGACACCCGGTCCGCGTCCCCCGTAACGTCGCGCTCGGCATGCTGCCGCGGATATGCGTACCGATCCGCCACCACGACCTTCTCCTGGGGTATCTGTGGCTCATCGATGCCGACGAGTCGATGAGCTCGGACCAGATCGCACTGACCGAGACCGCCGCCCAGGGCTTCGCCCTGGCGCTGTACCGAGAGGTGCTGGCCGGCGAGCTCGCACAGAACCGGGAGACGGAGGCGATCAGGAACCTGCTGCTCTGCGGCGGCGATGTCCGGCCCCGTGCGGCTCGCACCCTCATCGACGGCAGGCACTTCGACCCCTCCCTCGGTGTCGTCGTAATGGTGGCCCGGCCGGTACTCACCCCCGACGCCGAACCGGATGCCCAGGTGCGACTCGCTCTCGAACACGCACTCGTCGACACCCGCCGCCGACTGCCCGCGCGACACTCCGTCCACCTTGTCTCCTACAGCGACGGATTACTTCTCCTCGGCACGGAGGAGGAGGTGGATGAGGCGACGGTGGACCGCTGTGTGTCCCATCTCGACCATGCTCTGCAGACCGCGATGTCCGGACTCGATCACGTGTCGTCATCTGTGATCGGTGTCGGGCAGCCACGGTCGGAGTTGACACAGGCGCGGGACTCCTACCTGGAGGCCGACCAAGCCGCTCGCATGGCTGCCTCCATGCCGGACGTCAGCCGGATTGCCCGATGGTCCCAGCTCGGCATCTACCGGGTACTCGCGCAGCTGTTCAGTCAAGACCTCGGCGACCTCGTGCTTCATCCCGGGCTGGAGCGGCTTTTCGCCGATCCGGAGGCGCTGCCTCTGCTCCAGACGCTGGAGACCTATCTGGATCTCTCCGGGAACGCACTCGCGACCTCAAAACACCTGATGCTGCACCGTACGTCGCTGTACTACCGGATTCAGCGTTTCGAACACTTGGCAGGCGCCAACCTCAAGGACGGCAACGAGCGTCTCTGCCTGCACCTCGGTCTGAAACTCGCGCGCTTCACCGGCCGCTACCGGCCTGCCTGCTGAACCCGCGGGCCGACAACGGCCCGCTGCACCGCGCGCGTCATACGTCATACGGGCTGCGGAGAAGGACGACGGCCCCGCCACGGGATCAGTGGCGGGGCCGCGGCCTGTGTGCGGGCCGGGGCGGACCCGACCCGCACGAAGCGTCACATCAGGTGCAGGTGCGATCGGGTCCGAGAGAGAAGTCGGCCTTGGACACCCTGCCCTTCGTGATCTTGACCGACCGGGTCTGCGTCGCCCAGCCGTCCTTGGCCGCGATCACCGTGAGCGGGCTGTTGCCGGCATCGAGCCAGAACACGTACTGACCGTTCCGGTCGGTCCTCAGCGTGTAGCTCGCCCTCTTCGAGGTGATCTGCACGGTCGCTCCGGTCAGCGGCGCCGACTTGCCGGAGCAGTCGACCCCGGTGACCGTCCCGGTGATCTTTCCCCAGGTCCTGGGCGGGTTCACCGTGAGCGACACCGGCACCGACGGGATCGCCCCGTACGGGGTCTTCGCACTGACCATGAGCTCCGCGGTGAGCGTGCCCGGCTGGGTGACTGCGGCGACGTTCGCGTCGAAACCCACGTTGACGTCGGCGCTCTTGCCCGGCTGGATCGTCACCTCGGTCTTGTCCACCGAGAGCCAGGGGACTGCGACGCACTCGCCGTAGCCGGGCAGCAGCTCGGAATTCGCGGCCGCGTCCCACCCTGCGGGGGAACCTCCGATCTTGTAGAAGCCGCAGGCCGAACCGCCGCGGTAGACGGTGTTGTTGGAGTTGGGCAGCGCGGTCCAGGCGTTGGATCCCGGATCGTAGGCGAAGCCCTGGTTGGTGGTCGTGGTCGATCCGTCGGTCACGCCACCGGACAGGAGGAGCTTGCCGTCCGCCGCCGAGTAGCCCATCCCCCACAGGTCGGTCGGCAGGTCGGCAACGGCGGTCCAGCTGTGGGACGACGGGTCGTAGCTGTAGGCGTGCTCGGAGGTGCCGGCCAGGTTCGCCCCGCCCGCGCAGTAGAGCTTGTTCGCGACGGCACCGCAGCCGAGCCAGGAGATCGGCTCCGGGTAGGACGTGCCCGAACTCCAGGAGTCCGACGCCGGGTCGTACGCCTGGACGTCCGTCCCGCCGCAGTCGTCGTACGTGCAGCCGCCGACGATGTAGATCTTGCCGCCCAGCACGGTCACGCCGGCGCCGGCGTACGGCTTCGGGTTCTCGGCGCCGGTGGACCAGGTCCCGGTCGCCGGGTCGTAGATCTCGGTCTTGGCCACCGGCCTCCCGTACTGGTCCCAGCCGCCGAAGACGTAGAGCTTGCCCCCGTAGGCAGCCGCCTCCGGTGCCGAACGGGTGACGCTCAGGTCCGGCAGGGCACTCCACGCCTGGGCGACCGGGTCGTAGACGTAGGCCTTCTTGTAATCGGCGGAGCCGTCGGTTCCGTCGACCGAGTAGACCTTGCCGTCGATGGTCGCCACGGCGTTGTCCATGACCGGCAAGGGGTAGTCGGCCACCGTCGTCCACGGTCCCGCGGACGGCATGGCCGACGGCTTGGTGGCCGCCCGCGCGATCTTGCCGGGCCGGAATCGCAGGGGGCTGTAGTGTCCCTTCACCTCGTGCAGCGGGGCACCCTTCTGCGCCGCCGCGGACTGGCGACCACCCGGCTGCTTGCCGATCTCGGCGGTCACCGGGGCGGTTCCGGTGTTCTTCAGGGTCAGGGTGGAGCTGCCCCGCCCTTTCCAGTCGACGGTCTTGCTTACCTGGGCCGGGACAGCGATCCGGGGTGCGGGCAGGGCGAACGTGCCGTCCGTTGCCTGGTCCGGGGCCACGTCGACGGTGATGTCCTGTGGGCTGTAGGAGTTCCCCGTGGTGGCGTTGAACGTGTGCTTCCCGGTGAGCGAGGAGAACATCCAGTAGAAGCCGTCGCCCAGGTTCGGGTCGTTCGGCGTCGCCACCGAAGTCGTCTTCTCCGCGGGTTTGTCGGCCGATGCCACCGAGGCGCCGTTGAGCCCGGCTCCGGTGTTCTTGTCGGTCACCCGACCGAGGGCCAGACCGCCCGGTACCGGGTCACAGGTGCGGTCGCCGAGGCGGACGTCGTCGACCTGCCACCACCACCCGAAGTTGGCGGTGAAGTGGAACCTCACCTGGACATCGGCCTTGCCGGCGGCCCGGGACAGATCCACGATCTCGGTCCGCGGCCCCCGCGCCATGTCGATGGTGTGGTGCCAGACGTTGTTCCATGTCTGACCGCCGTCCACACTGACATCGACGTCCCCGGTCTCGCCCGGGACGCTGTTGTAGTCGGTGTGGAAGGTCAGGGCCGGGTGGGTCTGCCGACTGAAGTCCGTGACCGGGCTGATCAGCGAGCTGTCCTGCGACTTGCCCGCGCCGTACTTCGCACTGTCGATCGTGGCGAAGCCCCCGGACCCGCCGGTCTTGTTGCCGCGCTTGCCGGGATCGTCGAACACCCAGGTCTGGCCGTTGCCGGCCTTGTCGTCGACGGTCCAGCCCGACGGCACCGTGGTGCCGTCGAACGACTCCGTGGCGCCGTCATTGTGGAGGGCGTATCCGCTCGCACTGCAGGTTGTCCAGTCGACCGACGCCTTGACATCATGCGTCACATCCGCCGAACCGACCTGAACCTCCTCGGAGTTCCGCTCGTAACCCGGATACAACGGGTCGACCTGCAAGGTGTAGCTGCCGGAGACGGGCACGCTCAGCGTGTACTTGCCCGTCCCGGGGTCGGTGTAGGCGACCGCTGTCGGCTCGTCCTTGACCCGCACCGTCGCATACAACGGCCAGCCGTGACCGGAACCGTCGTGGACCGTACCCGTGACATCCACCCGCGACTTCGCGGTCAACCCGAAGTTCTCGGTCACCGTCTGACCGTCGGCGATCGCGACACCCGAAACGGTCTTCGTGGCATACCCGAACTTGCTCGCGCTGACGTCATGGGTTCCGAGTGGCGCGGTCAGGGTGTAATGGCCCTGCCCGTCCGTCATTGTCGTGACGTCACCCACGCTGATCTTGGCCGAAGCCAGCGGATCGGTGCCGTCGGTGACAGTCCCGGTGACGGTGCCGTGCGGTGTGTAACGGAACGCGGCGACCCCGTTCGGGGTGCCGAGCCCGGTCGGCCCGTCATAGCCCGCCCCTCCCTTGCACAGATACGCGGGTGTACAACTGCCGTTGCTTCCGGACGTCACGTCGTTCAGCGCGGACGGCTGGGCGTACGGGTAGGAGTTGGGCACCGAACCCGCTGCCGGCGTTCCGGCCATGGCGTAGACCGAAGCGATGATCGGCGCGGACGCACTGGTACCGCCGTAGACGTTCCAACCACCGTTGTAGACCGCGACACCAGTGCTCGGGTTCGCCACCGCGGACACATCGGCGACCGCACGACGCGCACAGCCGGTGTCCTTCTGGAACGACGGCTTGGGCTCGTACACCGAGCAGCCACTGCCCGCTCCACCCCATGCGGTCTCCGTCCAACCACGGGTGGTGGACGTGTTCTTGACCAGCGAGGTGCCTCCGACGGCTGTCACATACGGAGACGAGGCCGGGTACGAGACGCCGTAACTGTTGTCACCGCTACTGGCGGTGATGGCGACACCGGGGTGGTTGAAGTAGGCGTCGTCGGCCTGGCTCTGGTCGGAACCTTCGTCGCCGCCATAGCTGTTGGAGACATACTTGGCACCCTGGGCGACCGCCTGGTTCACGGCGGCACCGAGATTGGTCACGGAGCTGTCGTCGGCCTCGACCAGGAGGATCTTGCAGGTCGGGCAGGTCGCGCTGACCATGTCGACATCCAGCGCGATCTCCCCGGCCCACCCGGCGTCCGTCGCCGGATAGTCCGTGCCACCGCGCTGGTCCACCTTCTTGAAGCAGCCATTGGCCGTGCTGCACGCCGACAGCCCGTACTGCTGACGGTAGACAGCCAGGTCCGCCTCGGCGTTCGGGTTGTCGAACGCGTCGACGATCGCCACCGTCTCCGTGGATCCAACAGCGGGCAGCTTGTACGCACCCTGCAGATCCGCCGGACCGAAACCAGCGGGAGCCGCATCGGGCTGCACCCCCTTCACCACGGCAACATCGGTACGGACCATCGCGAGGCAGGACATCTCACCCGCCCGTGACGGCGAGGCACACAACCGGTCGGTGGGGTGCCGACCAGGCGAAGCAGAACGGGCCGCCTTCGCGGCCGAGACAGAACCGTTGGCGGATGCGGTGGTGGAAGCGGATGTGGTGGAGGTGGCAGATGTGGTGGAGGCCGTGGCCGTGGCCGGTAGAGCGATCAACGTGAGTGCGACGACGGCGAGCGCCACGATCAGCGCGCAGACCCGTCCGACAGCTGTGGTCAACACAACCGGACGCGATCTGCGGCGCGAACGCCGCGCAGCGGGGGGATAAGACACGTACACCTCTCCTACGGGACGCATACAAACCCGAATCGTGAATTCCTGATCAGGCAGATCCCGGCCCAGCCGCACTTACTCAACCGCGCCTCTTCAACCGCGACATGATTCCGCGGTCGAGCGCGTTTCAGTACAGACCGGCGCCGTGATCACCAGGGAAACTTCCGGCCGGATAACCACGGCCGCGACCAAGCCGAATTCTTTCCAACCGGACAAGGTCGACATCTCCCAGCCCCGAGGCGGCGCTCGGGAACACGAGCACTTCGACAGAACACGGTGCACGAGAACTTTCCCGCCCCTTCTGCCGGATGACAGGTTCGCGCGGACTTTATGACCAACAGCACCACCCCGTCATCGGTCGAAAGTCGGGACCATCCCCGCACCAGCCCGACGAATGTCGAATCACACCGACACCCGACAGAACGGTCGCGGCCTCGCCACCGATCGGTGGCGAGGCCGCGACTTGTCCGTGCGGGCAGGGCTCTGCCCGCACGGAGCGTCAGATCAGCTGCAGATGTATGCGAGAGAGAAGTCGGCCGTGGTCGCCTTGCCCGCCTTGATCCTGACCGACCGGGCCTGCGGCACCGAGCCGTCGGTGGACGCGGTCACCGTGAGCGGGCTGTTGCCGGCGTCGAGCCAGAACACGTACTGACCGTTCCGGTCGGTCCTCAGCGTGTAGCTCGCCGCCTTCGCGGTGATCTGCACGGTCGCTCCGGTCAGCGGCGCCGACTTTCCGGAGCAGTCGACCCCGGTGACCGTCCCGGTGATCTTTCCCCAGGTCCTGGGCGGGTTCACCGTGAGCGACACCGGCACCGACGGGATCGCGTACGGGGTCTGCGCCCTGATCGTGAGCAGCGCGGTGAGCGTGCCCGGCTGGGTGACTGCGGCGACGTTCGCGTCGAAGCGCACGCTGACGTCGGCGCTCTCGCCCGGCTGGATCGTCACCTCGGTCCTGTCCACCGAGAGCCAGGGGACATCGGACCCGCAGTAGCCGGGCAACAGCTCGGTCTTCTTGGTCGCGGCCCACCCTCCGGCGGAGCCTCCTATCTTGTAGAAGCCGCAGGCCGAACCGCCGCGGTAGACGGTGTTGTTGGAGTTGGGCAGCGCGGTCCAGGTATCGGATCCCGGATCGTAGGCGAAACCCCGGTTGGTGATCGTGGTGAGGCCGTTGGTGACGCCGCCGGACAGGAGGAGCTTGCCGTCTGCCACCGAGTAGCCCATCCCCCACAGGTCGATCGGCAGGTCGGCGAGGGGAGTCCAGCGGGCGGTTGCCGGGTCGTAGCTGTAGGCGTGCTTGGAGGAGGCGGTGCCCTGCGTCCCGCCCGCGCAGTACAGCTTGTTCGCGATGGCCCCGCAGCCGAGCATGGCGCTCTCTTCCGGGTAGGACGTGCCCGAACTCCAGGAGTCCGACGCCGGGTCGTACACCTGCACGTACGTCTTGTGGCAGCCTGCCGAGCAGCCGCCGACGATGTAGATCTTGCCGCCCAGCACGGTCACGCCTGCGGCGCCGACCGGTTTCGGCATATCGGCGCCTGCGGACCAGGTACGGCTCACAGGGTCGTAGATCTCGGTCTTGGCTATCGTGCTGTACGCGTCCCAGCCGCCGAAGACGTAGAGCCTGCCACCGAATGCGGCTGCCTCCGGAGCGAGACGGGCGACCTTCATGTTCGGCAGGGAACTCCACGCCTGGGTGACCGGGTCGTAGACATAGGCCTTGTTGAGTACGGGCGTGGTTCCGTCGGTTCCGGCGGCCGAGTAGACCTTGCCGTCGATGGTCGCCACACCGTTGTCCATGATCGGTGAGGGGTAGTCGGCCGCCGCCGTCCACGGTCCCGCGGACGGCGTCGCCGACGGCTTGGCCGCCGTCGTCTGCCTGGTCCTGCCGGGCCGGAACTGCGGAGGGCTGTAGTGTCCCTTCACCTCGTGCAGCGGGGCACCCTTCTGCGCCGCTGCGGGCTGGTGGCCGCCCGGCCACTCACCGATCTTGGCAGTCACCGGGGCGGTTCCGGTGTTCTTCAGGGTCAGGGTGGAACTGCCCCGGCCCTTCCAGTCGACGGTCTTGCCGACCTGGGCCGGGCTGACCTCGATCCGCGGTGCGGGCAGGGCGAACGTGCCGTCCGTTGCCTGGTCCGGGGCCACGTCGACGGTGATGTCCTGGGCGCTGTAGGTGCTCCCCGTGGTAGCGGTGAACGTGTGCTTCCCGGTGAGCGAGGAGAACATCCAGTAGAAGCCGTCGCCCAGGTTCGGGTCGTTCGGCGTCGCCACCGAAGTCGTCTTCTCCGCGGGTTTGTCGGCCGATACCACCGAGGCGCCGTTGAGCCCGGCTCCGGTGTTCTTGTCCGTCACCCGGCCGAGGACCAGGCCGCCCGGTACCGGGTCACAGGTGCGGTCGCCGAGGCGGACGTCGTCGACCTGCCACCACCACCCCAGGCTGGCGGTGAAGTGGAACCTCACCTGGACGTCCGCCTTGCCGGCGGCCCGGGACAGGTCCACGAGGTCGGTCCGCGGGCCCTGGGCGATGTCGGTGGTGTGGTGCCAGACGTTGTTCCATGTCTGGCCGCCGTCGACACTGAGGTCGACGTCCCCGGTCTCGCCCGAGTAGCCCTTGTAATCGGTACGGAAGGTCAGGGCGGGGTGAGTTCGCCGGCTGAAGTCCATCACCGGGCTGATCAGCGAGCTGTCCTGCGACTTGCCGACGCCGTACTTCGCACTGTCGATGATGGCGAAGCCACCCGACCCGCCGGTCTGGTTGCCGCGCTTGCCGGGATCGTCGAACACCCAGGTCTGGCCGTTGCCGGCCTTGTCGTCGACGGTCCAGCCCGACGGCACCGTGGTGCCGTCGAACGACTCCGTGGCGCCGTCGCTGTGGAGGGCGTATCCGCTCGCACTGCAGGTTGTCCAGTCGACCGACGCCTTGACGTCATGCGTCACATCCGCCGATCCCACCTGAACGTCCTGAGAGTCTTGCTCGTAACCCGGATACAAGGGGTCGACCTGCAGGGTGTAGGTGGCCCCGGCGGGCACGCTCAGCGTGTACTTGCCCGTCCCGGGGTCGGTGTAGGCGACCGCTGTCGGCTCGTCCTTGACCCGCACCGTCGCATACAACGGCCAGCCGTGACCGGAATCGTCATGGACCGTACCCGTGACATCCACCCGCGACTTCGCACTCAGCCCGAAGTCCTCGGTCACCGTCTGACCGTCGGCGATCGCGACACCCGAAACGGTCTTCGTGGCATACCCGAACTTACTCGCGCTGACGTCATAGGTGCCTGGTGGAGCGATCAGTGTGTACTGCCCCTTCCCGTCCGTCATCGTCGTGACGTCGCCCGCAGTGACCTGGGCCGAAGCCAGGGGATCGGTGCCGTCGGTGACAGTGCCGGTGATGGTGCCGTGCGGCCCGGAGCGGAACGCGGCGACGCCGTTCGGGGTGCCGAGCCCGGTCGGCCCGTCGTAGCCCGCCCCTCCCTTGCACAGGTAGTCAGGCGCGCAGCTTCCGTTGCTTCCGGACGTCACGTCATTGAGTGCGTAGGGCTGGCCGTAGGGGTAGGAGTTGGGCACCGAACCAGCCACCGGCGTCCCGGCCATGGCGTAGACCGAGGCGATGATCGGCGCGGACGCACTGGTACCGCCGTAGACGTTCCAGCCACCGTTGTAGACCGCGACACCAGTGCTCGGGTCCGCGACCGCGGACACATCGGCGACCGCACGACGCGCACAGCCGGTGTCCTTCTGGAACGACGGCTTGGGCTCCAACGCCGAGCAGCCACTGCCCGCACCACTCCATGCGCTCTCGGTCCAACCGCGGCTGGTGGAGGTGTCCTTGACCAGTGACGTACCTCCGACCGCCGTCACATACGGCGACGCAGCCGGATACTCCACCCCATAGCCGTTGTCACCGCTGCTGGCGGTGATGGCGACACCGGGGTGGTTGAAGTAGGCGTCGTCGGTCTGGCTCTGGTCGGGGCTCTCGCCACCGCCATAGCTGTTGGAGACGTATTTGGCGCCTTGGGCGACCGCTTGGTTCACGGCGGCACCGAGATTGGTCACGGAGCTGTCGTCGGCCTCGACCAGGAGGATCTTGCAGGTCGGGCAGGTCGCGCTGACCATGTCGACGTCCAGCGCGATCTCCCCGGCCCACCCCGAGTTCGCCGGCGGATAGTCCGTGCCACCGCGCTGGTCCACCTTCTTGAAGCAGCCATTGGCCGTGCTGCACGCCGACAGCCCGTACTGCTGACGGTAGATGGCCAGATCGGCCTCGGCGTTCGGGTTGTCGAACGCGTCGACGATCGCCACCGTCTCCGTGGATCCAACAGCGGGCAGCTTGTACGCACCCTGCAGATCCGCCGGACCGAAACCAGCGGGAGCCGCATCGGGCTGCACACCCTTCACCACGGCAACATCGGTACGAGCCATCGCGAGACAGGACATCTCACCCGCCCGTGACGGCGAGGCACACAACCGGTCGGTGGGGTGCCGACCAGGCGAAGCAGAACGGGCCGCCTTCGCGGCCGAGACAGAACCGTTGGCAGATCCGGTGGACCCGGTGGACCTGGTGGACCCGGTAGTGGTGACGGTGGATCCGGTAGTGGTGACGGTGGATGCGGAGGCCGGGGCCGGAAGAGCGATCAACGTGAGTGCGACGACGGCGAGCGCCACGATCAGCGCCCGGACACGCCCAACAGCCGTGGTCAACACAACCGGACGCGATCTGCGGCGCGAACGCCGCGCAGCGGGGAGATAGAACACGTACACCTCTCCTACGGAGTGCATGCAAACCCGAATCATGAATTCCTGATCAGGCACATCCCGGCCCAGCCGCGCTTCCTCAGCCGCATTCCTTCAGCCGCATCTTGATCCCGCGGCCCAGCGCGCCTCAGCACCGACCAGCACCGTGATCACCAGAGAACATTTCGGCCGGATCAACACGGCCGCGACCAAGCCAGAGCTTTCCAACCGGACAGGGCCGACACCCTCGAACCCTCAGGCGGCGCTCGGGAACACGAGCACTTCGACAGAACACGGTGCACGAGAACTTTCCCGCCCCTTCTGCCGGATGACAGGTTCGCGCGGACTTTATGACCAACAGCCCCACCCCGTCATCGGTCGAAAGTCGGGACCATCCCCGCACCAGCCCGACGAATGTCGAATCACACCGACACCCGACGGAACAACACCCCTCCCCACACCCGGAAACTCCCGCCCCCAACAACTCCCCGGCCCGACAGGCCCGACAACCCACGGCACCGGCCGACACGGGAGCGGGCGACTTCCCCGGGCAGAGCGCGTCCGGGGCGGAAGACGATCCCCGGTTCCGGCAGCCGGGGATCATCCGCGCGCGCGGGGGCGGGCCCGCTCGGGGCCCGGTTCGTCACATGTCGCGATGCAGTACGAAGGGCACGAGAAGGAGGAGTTCCTCCCGTGCCCGCGGCGCCAGCGGGACACTACGCAGGCAGTGCTCTGCCGCGTCGGCCTGGCGTCGGGCCTCGTCCAGGGTGGCGGTCCGGCCACCCGCCTCAGCCACCAGACGGGCCGCCTGACGAAGCCCCTCCTCACTCAACGGTGCCGGTGCGGTGAGCAGTTCGGCGAGTTCCTCCGCCGCCCGGTTCTTTCCGGCCAGCGCGGTGAGTACCGGCAGCGTCTTCTTGTTTCTCCGCAGATCGCTGTGGACCGGTTTTCCGGTGACAGCGGGATCGCCCCACATGCCGAGGAAGTCGTCCATGGCCTGGAAGGCGATGCCGAGATGGCGTCCGGCGGCGGTGAGCGCGCGGACGGTCGGGGCCGGGGCCCCGCCGAGAATCGCGCCCAGGCCGCTCGCACACCCGAGCAGGGAGCCCGTCTTGTGCTCGGCCACCGTCAGGTAGTCGGCGACGCCGACGGCGTCCGGTCCGGTCCAGGACCTCCGCTCCAGCAGGAGATCGTCGGCCTGACCGCGTACCAGGTCCTGGAGGGCGGCGGCAAGCTGGCGGACCGCCGGGCCGCCCTGCGGGCCTTCGACTCCGGCGACGGTTTCCACCGCGAGCGCGAACAGCGCGTCCCCGGCGAGAACGGCGGGCCCGGTCCCGTACGCCTTCCAGGCGGTCGGGCGCTGTCTGCGGAACTCGTCCCGGTCCATGATGTCGTCGTGCAGCAGCGAGAACGTGTGGACCAGTTCGACGGCCACGGCTCCATCGACGGCGTCCGCTCCCGATGCCCCCACGGCTTCGGCGCTCAGTACGGTCAGCGCCTGCCGCACCCCTTTGCCGGTGCCCGCGCCCGAGCGGGGCGCGCCACCCACGTCGCACCAGCCGAAGGCGTACGCGGCCATCTCGGCGGGCCACTCGGCCAGGCTCGCGATGCGGGACCGCAGCGCCGGTTCCACCAGATCGCGACAGCGCGCGAGCACATCGGCCGCTGTACCGGCATCCCTCGTCCGGTCCGCGTCCCGTGGCGACGGGCCGTGCTCCGCGGGAGGGAGGACGGATGCCCGGGAGGAAGTCACCGCGGGTCCCCCCCGGCCTCGGCCGTGGTGGTGCCGACCGGGACGATGCCCAGTTCCGCGTGCGCCTTGTCGACCATGGCGCGGGCGTGCCGCAGCCCGATGCGGTCCAACACCCCTGCCAGTTCGTGCAGTTCGGCAGCGGTCTGCTCGGCGTCGGCGCCGAGACGGGCACGCGCCTTGACCGCGCCGAGCCGGGAGAGCGCCTCACCGCGCGGCTCGCTCATCAGAAGGAACTCGGCCAGCGATTCCTCGTACGTCGCGGACGCCTCCGCGTAACGCCCGGCCCGGTAGAGGACGTTGGCCTGCATCTTGTGGTTGTAGGCGAGTGCGCTGCTCAGCTTCATCTCGCGGCAGGTCTTCTCGGCTTCCGCGAGGAGGGCCAGTGCCCGCTCGGGGTCCTTGTCGCGTACGGAAACGAGATCAGCCATCCCGCGCAGCGCCCAGGCCCAGCCGCGCCGGTCATCGGCCTTCTCGGCTATCTCGGCTGCTTCCTCGAACATCGCGAACGCGGTGTCGTAGGAGCCGGTGTTGCGGTGCATCTGCGCGATGCCTTCGAGTGCCCAGACCGTGTGCCTGGCCTCGCCGCGCTTGCGGGCCTCGGCGAGCAGTTCGTCGTGCAGGGCCCCGACGGCGCGGTAGTCGCCCTGTATGCGGCCCGTCTCGGCGAGTCCGGCCAGGGAGTATCCGTGGGCCACCACGTCACCGGACTGCTTGCCGGTGTCGGCGGCGTACCGCAGCAGGCGGAAGGCCAGGTTGAGCCCGCCGCGCTGCCGGGCGAGGGTGCCACCGCTCCAGAGGGCCCACGCCATGGCGGACTGGTCCCCGGCCGAACGGGCGGTCCGGTAACTCGACTTCCAGGCCGCGTCGGCCTCCGCTATGTTGCCGAGCCTTCGCTGCGCCTCCGCGACCGCCAGCGCGGCGCGGGCCGTCTCCCGCACATCGCCGGACTGCTCGGCGCGCGCCATCTGTTCGGTCGCCTCCGCAAGAACGTCCGTCAGGGACGAGTTCACCGACAGTGCGCTCAGTGCCCCTTGGTACTCCGGTGCAAGTGCCTTCGTGTACATGCATTCCTTCCGCCCGGGGCCAGGCACGCGCCGGGCAACGGTAAGGACCTCGTCACGGCCGGACCCCTCTCTGTCTCTCCGTGCGGTCGGCTCGATCAGCCGCGCCGGAAAGGAAGATGATCTTCCGGGAGTACGGGTTCCATGAATGTTCACCCCGATCAGCACGTGCGTTCGCCCATGCACCAGCTGTCCGTCACCTGGGACACCGCGCAGCGGACCGCCGGGGCGGAACCGACCGGGAGCGGCCCGACCCAGTCGAAAGGACCTAGGCTCTGCCCCGAGCGAGAGGGCAACTCATGACGGAACGGACGGCGCCCGAGGGGCCCGCGGCGGGGCGGGCGCGCAACCCTCGCGGACACGGTGAGCAGCTGCGCAGGGACATCCTGGCCGCGGTCGGCCGGCTGCTGGACGACTGGGGTGGCATCGACAAGCTCACCATCCGCGCGGTCGCCCGTGAGGTCGGTGTCGCCGCCCCCAGCATCTATCTGCACTTCGCCGACAAGGCCGAGCTGGTGTGGGCGGCACTGGACGACAAGTACACCGATCTCGCGGCCCGGATGACCGCGGCCGACGCGGCGGCCCGGCCGCAGGACGCCCGGAACAGGCTGCGGGCCCAGGCGCGGGCGTACTGCCGCTTCGCCCTGGACAATCCGGGTCACTACCGGCTGATGTTCGAGGTGCCGCAGCCCTCGGTCGCGGCGACGCGCATCAACCGCCATCCGTCCCGTCACGTGTCGTCGAGCCTGCGGGCCGCGTGCGCGCGCTGCGTGGACGAGGGCGGCACGCTGGCCCTGCCGGTGGAGCAGGCCGCGCTCACCCTGTGGGCCGGGCTGCACGGCAACATCGCACTGTCCCACTCCCTGCTGTCCACCGCGCCGATGGACGCGCTCATCCTGAACGTGGCCGACGGCCTCGTCGACGCTCTCGTGCCCCAACGGGCGCCCGAGGGGCAGCCGTTCGGCCCTCCGGTCGCGGAGACGGCGGCTTCGCGCCAGATCAGGGCCATGCTGGCCGGTGCGGGCGAGCCCGGAGGCGCCCACCAGGAATCCGGAGATCATCACCAGGCGTAGAAACCCACCGCACACCGTGAGTTGGATCACAGCGACCGGGATGGACGGGGGCGGGGCGGAGGTCTAGCGTCCATGACTGAACTTAGTTAGGTGACTTGGGCAATCAGTTTGTTGTCCGGCCGCCCCATCCGATCCGCCCTCCCCCAAGGGCCAGACGGAGGTTTTGGCATGAAGGTTTCCCTCGACTTCGACAAGTGCTGCGGAGCGGGCCAGTGCGTGCTCGCCGCCCCCGAAGTGTTCGACCAGCGCGACGAGGACGGCGTGGTGGTCCTCCTCGACCCCGACCCGCCGGAGAGCGAGTACGAGAACGTGCGCCAGGCCGCGGCGGTCTGCCCGGCCGCGGCGATCGAGGTGAGCCGGTGAGCGCTCCGTCCCGTATCGCCGTGGTCGGGGCGTCGGCGGCCGGACTGAGCGTGGTCGAAGGGCTGCGGCGCGGCGGCTACGCCGGGCAACTCACCCTTGTCGGCGCCGAGGCCCATCTCCCGTACGACAGGCCGCCGTTGTCCAAACAGCTACTGACCGGAGAGTGGGAGAGCGACCGCCTCCCGCTGCGCGGCGCCGACGCCATCGAGGCACTCGACCTCGACCTGCGGCTCGGGACCGCGGCCGTCGCGCTGGACACGGACCGCAGCGAGGTGACCCTCGCCGACGGCAGCCGGATCGGCTACGACGCACTGGTGGTGGCCACCGGCGCCGCCGCCCGCCGGCTGCCCGGCACCGAGGGGATCGCCGGGGTACACGTCCTGCGCACGCTGGAGGACGCGCTCGCCTTCCGTACGGAACTGCGCGCCGGGCCACGTCTGGTGATCGTCGGCGCGGGCTTCGTGGGCGCCGAGGCCGCTGCGGTGGCCCGCCGGGCCGGCGCCGAGGTCACGATGGTCACGGACGCGCCGGTGCCCCTGGCCGATGCGCTGGGGCCCCAACTGGGCGGAATGCTGGCGGAGGTCCACCGGGAACACGGGGTACGGATCGTCGCGGGCGCCCCGGTCGAGCAGGTGCTGGCCGAGGGCGGCCGTACGACCGGTGTACGGCTCCGCGACGGCAGCACCGTCGCGGCCGACGCGGTACTGGTCGGCATCGGCGCCCGCCCCCACACCTCCTGGCTCGACGGAAGCGGCATCACCGTCGGGAACGGCGTCGAGTGCGACGCCACCCTGTACGCGGGTTCCGGCGTCTGGGCGGCGGGGGACGTCGCCAGCTGGCCGCACCCGCGCGCCGGGGGCCGGGTCAGGATCGAGCACCGTACGAACGCCGCCGAACAGGGCCTGGCCGTGGCCCGCAACATCCTGGCCGGTCCGGGCGCCGCGGTTCCCTTCGACCCGGTGCCGTACGTCTGGTCCGACCAGTACGACCTGAAGATCCAGGTCTACGGGCGGACCCGGGACGCGGACGAGGTGCGGATCGCCGAGGGCGGTCTCGCCGACCGCCGACTGGTCGCGCTGTACGCGAAGGACGGCCGGGTCTGCGGGGCAGCCGGAGTGAACATGCCGCGTGCGACCCGCGGGTACCGGGCGCTGGTCGCCGATTGCGCCCCCTTTCCTGGAGGAGAAGCGGTATGACGGACCAACAGCCCCTGCGGGCAGGCGTGGTGGGTCTCGGCATGATCGGCGGCGGGGTCGCCGTCAGCATGGCGCGGCGCGGCCGGACCCCGCTGGTTCACGACATCCGGCCGGATGCCTCTGCGGACCTGGCCGGAGTCCCGGATCCGCTGGCCTCGCCCGCCGAGGTGGCCCGGGGCAGCGATGTGGTGATGGTCGCCGTCGTCGACGCCGGTCAGGCGCGCGAAGTGATCGGCGGGGAGGACGGGTTGCTGGCGGGCGCCCATCCGGGCCTGACCGTCGTGCTGCTCGCCACCGTCGCCCTGCCGGTCGTCCACGAGCTGGCCGCGCTGTGCGCGGCCGGCGGTGTCGGCTTCCTGGACTGCGGGGTGACGCCCGGCGACCGGGCGGCCGAGAACGGCATGGTCGCGATCGTCGGCGGCGACCGGGCCACGGTGGACGCGGCGCTGCCCGTACTCGACGACTGGGCCCGGAAGGTCGTGCACTGCGGTCCGCTCGGCGCCGGGATGGCCACCAAGATCGCCCGCAATGTGGTCACGTACGGCAGCTGGCGCGCCGTCGCGGAGGCCGCTGCGCTGGCAGGCGCCGCGGGCGTGGACCCGGCCAGGCTCGCCGAGGTGATCGACACCGCCGACCCCGAGGGCCGGACCCTGCTCCAACTGCTGGGCATGCACGGCCCCGACGGCGCGCTGCCGGACGCTGTCGGTGCGCAGGTGGAGCCGTTGATGACCAAGGACCTGGACGCCGCCAGGGACCTCGCTGCGGCGCTCGGCGTCGAGGTCCCGCTGGTCGACGTCGCGCGTACGCACGCCCGCCACACCCTGGAGCGCGGCGAGCGCCCCGCCCCGGCCGGTGACGATCTGCACCGGCTGGGGCTGGAGATGATGGACCGGGTCTACGGACCGGGCTTCAGCTCGGCCGTCCCGGACACCGGTGAGCCCTTCACCGGCGAGACCGTCGACTACCTCTTCGCGCAGGTCTGGAGCCGTCCCGGTCTGTCCGTACGGGACCGGCGGATGCTCACGCTCGGCGTGGCCGCCTCCACCGGCCGGTCCGAACTCGTACAGATCATCGCCAACGGCGGCCTCGTCAACGACGAGCTGACCCCCGATCAGCTCCGCGAGGCGGCCCTTCATCTGGCCGTGTACGTCGGCTGGTGCAACGGCACCGCCACCCACACCGGCATCACCGCGGCCATCGCGGCCCACACCCCCCACCAGGAGCAGGAATGACCGACCCCCGCACCGAACAGGCTCCCTCCGGAACGGCGTTGATCGACCAGCCCGTCACCCGGGCCCCCGGCCGGCCGCTGGACCCGCCCGCGGAGTTCACCCAGCTGCGCGAGGAACAGCCCGTCGTCAGGGTGCGCTTCCCCAACGGTTCGAGCGGCTGGCTGGTCACCCGCTTCGACGAGGGCAGTCAGGTCTTCAGCGACCCGCGGCTGAGCGCGAAGCGCCCCCGTCACGACACCCCCGAGGGAGAGGTGTCCGAGGCGGGCGAGGACTCCCCCTTCGACGTGGGGTTCGTCTTCATGGACGAGCCGGAGCACGGCGCCCACCGGCGGCTGCTCGCAGGGCGCTTCACACCGAAGGCCGTACGGACCAAGCTCCAGCCGTACCTGGAGAAGATCGTCGACGAGCACCTGGACGCCATCGAGGCCGGGCCCGAGACGTTCGACTTCGTCCAGGCGATGGCGCTGCCGATTCCGTGCCTGGTGATCTGTGAGCTTCTCGGCGTCCCGTACAAGGACCGGGACGGCTTCCACCACGCCACCGAGGCGATGATGGACATGGCCAGGAGCCGTGCGGAACGGGACGCGGGCGCCCACTGGCTGATCGACTACATCACCGCGCTGGTCGCCGAGAAGCGCCGTACCGGCGACACCGAGGGCATCCTCGCCGAGCTGATCGCCAAGGCGGACGACGAGGAATCGATCCTGACGGACTCCCAACTCATCGGTCTCGGTGTGCTGTTGCTCTTCGCGGGCCATGACACCACGGCCGCCATGATGGGCCTGTCCACGCTCACCCTGCTGACCCACCCCGAGCAGCGCGAGGCCCTGCTCGCCGAACCGGCCGGGACGGGGGCCGCGGTCGAGGAGCTGATGCGCTACCTGACGATCGTTCAGTTCGGTCTCGGCCGGGTGGCCAAGGAGGACCTGGAGCTCGGCGGCGCGCAGATCAAGAAGGGCGAGCTGGTGGTGGTCGCCATGAACGCGGCCAACCGGGACCCGCGGGTCTTCGAGAACCCCGACACGCTCGACCTGGACCGGAAGATGGTCCGGCACATGGGCTTCGGCTACGGCGTCCACGCCTGCCTGGGCCAGAACGTCGCACGGGCCGAGTTGACCACGGTGCTGCCCCGGCTCTTCGCGCGCTTCCCCGGCCTGCGGCTCGCGACCCCGCTGGAGGAGGTGCCGATGGACTTCACCGGTACCAACTACGGCGTCCGGAAGCTGATGGTCACCCGCTGATCCGCGGGGTCGTGGCGGTCCGCGCGCCGACCGGACCGCCACGCCCCCGCATCAGCGCCGCTCGTACGGACGGGACATCAGGCGGCGGCAGCGAGGACGAACCAGCGGGCGGGCAGGTCGATCCTGGTCCCGTCCGCCAGGTGTTCGGTCTGCGGCAGTGCCGTGTCGCCGCTCGCGAGTATCGCCAGCCCCGCACCGCGCAGCAGCTCCGGCACCTCCTCGTCGGTGGCCGAGGCCGGCTTGAGCCCGTAGTCGTACACCCTGCGCAGTTTCTCGGGCGGGCCCTGCGGCTCCCCGGCCGCCTCCTTGAGCACACCCTGGGAGGCGGGGGTGAGTTCGACGACGAAGGCCCGGCCCTGCTCCCCCACCAGTGCGGCGACGGCCGCGGCGACGGCGGGGCGTGCCTCGGGTTCGCTCTGGTGGATGACCGCCCGCATGTAGACGTTGCTGTCGCCTACGCGCTCGTGCAGAGCCCGGACCGCTTCGCCGTCCACCAGGTCGAGCTGCGCGAACTCGGCCACTCCGGTGGTGTCCGCGCGGCGTGCGTGTTCGATCGCCGCATGGGAGAGATCCACTCCCAGCGCGCGGGCGAACACGGTGGCCAGATAGCGGGTCTGGGTACCGTTGCCGCAGCCGAGATCGACGACGGGGAGCGAGGTGTCGGCGTACGGCAGCAGCAACTCGCTGTGCGGTACGGAGGCGAGAGACGGGTCGGAGTCCCAGATCGCCTCGCCCTGGGTGTCGGAGGTGGCCGACCAGAAGCCTTCCCACGACTCACGGTACTTCTCTGACACATCCATACGCACTCCCGGGTCCGGCCTGCCGCATGCTTCCTGTTCAGGACCGGATTACCGTTCCTGCACGCCGGAGGCAACAGTGCGGACGATCTCCGGCGTCCGGGGCCGTGCCGGGGATGGCCACCGTCACCAGCTGTGCGACGGCGGGCGGGGAGCCCGGCCCAGGGCCTGCTCGAACCAGACGGTCTTGCCGTGCGCGGTGGCGCTGGTGCCCCATTCCCGGGCGAGGCTGCTCACCACCCGCAGACCGCGGCCGAACTCGTCCTGGTCGGAGGCGTCGAGCAGTGCCGCCGGGGCCGGTTCGTCGTCGCTGACCTCACAGAGCAGTGCGGCTGTCCGGACCAGCCGGAGCCCGATCCGGTGCGTACGGCTGTGTTTCACAGCGTTGGTGACCAGCTCGCTGACCATCAGCTCGGCCGACTCCACCGCACCCGGCAGGCTCCAGTCGAGCAACTGGTCCCGGACGATCCGCCGGGCCCGCGCGACCTCGCGCGGGTCGATGTCGAGCTGCCATTCGGCGACGTCGTCGTCGGGGATCCCGTTCACCCGGGCCATCAGCAGGGCCACGTCGTCCTTGCGGCCGTCTCGCGGATTGAGGGCCCGGATGATGGTGTCGCAGGCGTCGTCCATCGAGGCGGCGGGGTGGGCCGCCGACGCGCAGAGCGCGGCGAGTCCGGCGCCGATGTCCTGGCCCCGCACCTCGACGAGCCCGTCGGTGCAGAGGATGAGACGGTCCCCCGGGCCGACCCGCACGGTCGCGGTCTCGAAGGCGACTCCGCCGACGCCGATGGGTGCGCCGGTCGGCAGGTCGAGCAGTTCGGCGCGGCCGTCCTCGGCGCGCACCAGGACCGGTGGGATGTGTCCGGCGTTGGCGATCTGGATCTCGGAGCGGATCGGGTCGTAGACGGCGTACAGACAGGTCGCCAGATACTGCTCGCCGAGGCGCTGCGCCAGGTCGTCGAGGTTGCGCAGGAGCTGGGCGGGTGGCATCTCCATGGTGGCCATGGTCAGTACGGCGGTGCGCAACTGCCCCATCATCGCCGCAGAGTTGAGGCCGTGTCCCATGACGTCACCGACGACGAGCGCCGTCCGGGAGCCGGGCAGTTTCACCGAGTCGAACCAGTCGCCGCCGACCCGGCCGAGGCGGGCCCCGGGGAGGTAGCGGGTGGCGATGTCGCAGCCCGCCATCCGCGGTTCGACCTTGGGCAGCATGCTGTCCTGGAGCGTCTCGGCGACGTTCTCCTGGTAGGTGTACATCCGGGCGTTGTCGAGGACCAGCCCGGCGCGGGCCGCGAGTTCGGCGCCGGTGGTGCGGTCCATGTCGTCGAAGGGCTCCCGGCCGGGACGCCGCATCAGCACCATGAATCCGAGAACGACATCACGTGCCTTCAACGGCACGATCAGCATGGACCGGTGGTTGATCAGCGGACGCAGGTCACGCTTCTCGAACTCGCCGGAGATGCGGTTGCCCTGCTCCTCGCTGATCGTCGGGATGAGGACGGGCTCGCCGGTGACCATGCACTGGAAGAACGGCGTGTGGTCGGGGAAGGCGATGGCCTCGCCGACCGGCACGGTGTCGTCCCAACGGCCCGGTTCGTCGTTGTGCTCGACCCACACCCGGTGCCAGATGGTGGTCACGTCGGGCGGGCCGTCGGGGAAGCCCTCACCGGCGAGGACCGCGGCGCGCAGATGCGTACCCGCGAAGTCGGTGAAGCGCGGCACCGCGGCGCTGGTGACCTCGCGGATGGTGCGTTCCAGATCGAGTGAGGTACCGATCCGGCCACTGACCTCGTTGAGGAATTCCAGCCGTTCGCGGACGGCGCCGTATTCGAGGTCGAGTTCCGGACGGGGCGCGGCACGCGCCGTGCGGGCGTCGTCGGCCGCCTCGCCCGGCCCACGGGTCCAGCGGCGCGACCGCCGCCGCGGCACACCCCAGTCGGGGGTGACGGGAACCAGGTCGCGTTGGCTGAACTCCAGGACCGGATAGCCGAGTTCGAGGACCTGCGCGACGATCCCGGTCGCCTGGTGAACGCTCATGTGGGGCAGGATCTCGGGGAGCCTGCCCGCCAGGTCCTGGTAGCCGGGGAAGTCGGTGTGGAGCGCGAAGGCCGGGGAGATCGTCTCGGCGTCCGCGCCGCCGTTCCCCTCGTCCTCGCCCAGTTGGGCGGCGTCCGCGGCGAGTACGAGCAGCCGCTCGGGGCCCGGACCGACCAGCGGGTAGGCCCACCAGAGGACGTCGATACGGCCGCGCCGCGGCTCGTCCACCCGGGCCCGGCCCGCTGTCGGGTAGGCGGTGATCCCGCTGAGGGAACTGTCCAGCTCGGGGCCGAAGTCGGCGTACGTACCGTCCGGCCCCAGCTCCTCCTCCTGCCGCAACGCACCGGAAACCGGCAGCAGTTCACCGGCCGCGCAGCCGATCGCGTCCTCCCGCGCCACACCGAAGAGCCGTCGGGCGCCGGTCGACCAGTGCGACACCAGTCCGTCCGCGCCCACGACGACCACGGCGAGCGGCACTCGGCCCGCCGCGGCGTCGCGCGACTGCGGTGACCTCTGCGGCGGTACACCAAGGTCCATGGCTGGAAGGCTCCTTCCCGGCCGCAAGGCTCTGCGGTACGTAAGCCCACCGTACGGCCCCGGGTCCGGCGTCCGCGGGTCATCGCCGGAATCCGCCCCGATGGGGGGTGCGCCCGCGCACACCGGGCGCACGTCCCCTCGGAGAGCCGACCCGGGGCCCCGGCTGTGCGACTGTCATTCCCGACATGCGCGTAGCCATGTCGTGCCTCGGGCTTGCCATGGTGCGAGGACGCCGGTCAGCCGTTCGCGAGGGCTTTCACGCGGTCGAGATTCCCGTTGAACCGGTCGTGGTCACCGACCGTCGCCCCCTTGGAGGTGTACTGCCAGATGGTCTGGTACCTCCAGCCCGCAGGCAGGACTCCGACGGACGAACCGTAGCTCGGCACCCACAGCGGATTGGTCTTGCCGAACCCGGAGTTGTTCCCGGTACAGCTCTTCCACCAGTTCGTGGAGGTGTACAGGACGACATCCCGGCCGGTCTTCGCCTTGTAGGTCCTGGAGAAGTCCCTGACCCAGTTGACCATGCCCTGGTGGCTCAGTCCGTAGCAGGTGGCGCCGTAAGGGTTGTACTCCATGTCCAGAGCGCCGGGCAGGGTCTTGCCGTCCTTGGACCAGCCGCCGCCGTGAGCGAGGAAGTACTGGGCCTGGGCGGCGCCGCTGGAGGTGTTGGGGGTGGCGAAATGGTAGGCGCCCCGGATGATGCCGGCTTTGTACGACCCGTTGTACTGCTGGGCGAAGAACGGGTTCGTGTAACTGGTGGACTCCGTCGCCTTGATGTAGGCGAACCTCACGCCGGACTTCCACAGCGGGGACCATGCGACGTTGCCCTGATGGCTGCTGACGTCGACGCCCTCCGTGCCCCGGGCGGCGGTGAGTGCGACGCCACTCGTGCCGGTGCCCTCATGTCTGAGGATCTGGGAACCGGCGAAGTCGTCCCCGGGGTGAGAGGGATCGGGGACGCCGGTGGCGGCGCCGGCAGTACTGGACAGCACGAGAGCGAGAGCAGGAATGCCCACGGCCAGAGCGGCGAGAACAGCGGACATCCGGCGAGGTGTGCAGGCGGGCACGGACACGATATGCCTCCAAGGGTCAGGCCCAGCCTGCGTGGAGTCCTGGGGAACACCGTGAGGCGCGCGGAGGGCGCGGCTCACGTCACCCGATACGTCGTACGGTGGAAGGCGATCGAAGTCCGCAACGGCGGAGAGAAACGTGGCGCGGAGGGTCTCCTCGACACCGTGACCTCCACGCCACCACAGCAGGGGAGTTGTACGTACGTGGCCGCCCGGTCCCGTACGAACCGGTGTGAAGCGGGGTCTGCCCAAGGCGCTGCGGCTCCTCCCCACGGCACGGCGACGAGCGCTCGCGGGGCAGCCGCCGACTGGCTCCTGCGCCCGCGCGCGACACGTCAGCTCATCAGTCCTCGTGCCCCAGTTGGAGATCGCGTTCGGTACGCCCGCCGCCCGCCACCTGGAGGACCGTCGCGACCGGCGGGTAGCCCGCCGCGATCACCGTGTACTCCCCGGACGACAGATCGACGAACCGGAAGGCACCGTCGGCGCCCGTGGTGAGGGTGTCGACCACATTGCCCGCCGCGTCGAGCAGGGTGACCCGGGCGTCCTCGACCGGCCGGCCGCCACTGGCGCGCACCGTGCCGCGCAGCACCGCGCCACCGGCCAGTTCGACGTCCTGCCGGGTCTCCCGCGCGGCCTGCACGCTCACCGGGAGGGCGGCGGGGCGGAAGGCGGGGGCGCTGCCCGCGAGGGTGTACTCGCCGGCCACCAACTCGGTGATGACGTAGGTGCCTTCGCGCCCGCTGCGGGTGGTCGCGACGACTTCCCCGCGTACGTCGGTGAGGGTCACCGCGGCGTCGCGCACCGGGGTGCCGTCCGCGGTGACCACGGTGCCCGCGAGCCGCCCCGCACCACCGAGGATCACGTCGAGGTCGACGGCGCGCTCACCGACGGTGACACTGACGGCCTGCGGCTGGTGGCCGCCGGCCGCCGCGATCAGGACGTACGAGCCCGATCCGGGCACGCTCAGCGCGTACCGCCCGTCCTCGCCGCTCGCGCCGCGGCCGATCTGGCGGCCGGTGACGTCGATCAGGGTGAGCGCGGCGCGCGGCACGGTGGAGCCGTCGTAGTGCTGGACGGTCCCGCAGACGGGAACGCCCACGGAGTAGGGCGCGGCCGGGACCCGGGCTGCGGGCACTGCCGCGTCCGGTGCGGCCGTGGGGGTGTTGTGGGACACCAGCGGTTTCTCCTTGAGGAAGAAGGCGATGATCAGGCCGAGCAGGAGCACCGGCACGAGGTAGAGGAAGATCCGGGGCATCGCGTCCGCGTACGCCTGGATGTAGCCGTCCCGCAGCGCGGGCGGCAGTGTGCGGACCAGTTGCGGGGTGATCGACTCGGCGTCCGGGAGGTGCGCCCCGGCCGGGATACGAGCCGCGAGCGCGTCGGTGAGCCGGCCGGCGAAGAGAGCGCCGAAGATCGCTGCGCCGACACTGCCGCCGATCTGCCGGAAGTAGTTGTTGGCGCTGGTGGCGGTGCCGAGGTCGCGGGGCGCCACCGAGTTCTGCACGGCCAGCACCAGGACCGACATGATCAGGCCGATACCGATGCCGAGTACGGCCATCCAGATGCTGTACTCGACCTGCGGTGTGCCGGTCTTCAGCCGCGAGAGCAGCCACATGCCGACGGCCGAGATCGCGCAGCCCAGCACCGGGTACAGCTTGTACCGGCCGGTGCGGCTGGTCAGTTGGCCCGACACCACGGAGGCGACGACGACTCCGCCCATCATCGGCAGCATGTACAGCCCGGACTCGGTGGCGCTGGCCCCGTCGACCATCTGCAGGAAGGTCGGCAGATAGCTGGCCGCGCCGAAGAGCGCGATGCCCACCACCGCGCCGACGAGCGCGGTGACGTTGAAGATCGAGTCACGGAACAGCCGCAGCGGGATGATCGGTTCGGGTGTGCGGTGCTCGACGACGAGGAAGAGCAGGGCCGTCACGACCGTACCGGCGGCCAGACCGAGGATGGTGCGTGAGCCCCAGGCGTACTGCGTGCCGCCCCAGGTCGTCAGCAGGACGAGGCAGGTGGAGGCCGCCGCGAGGAGCAGCGCGCCGAGGATGTCCAGACGCGGCTTGGCGGTGGGTTTCGGCAGCTTCAGGACGAGGGCGATGACCACCAGGGTGACCACGCCGAACGGCACGTTGACGTAGAAGCACCAGCGCCAGGAGGCGTGGTCGGTGAAGAAGCCGCCGATGAGCGGTCCGGCGACGGAGGCCAGTCCGAACACCGCGCCGATCAGCCCCATGAACCGGCCGCGTTCCCGGGGCGGCACGATGTCCCCGATGATCGCCTGCACGCCGATCATGAGGCCACCGCCGCCGATGCCCTGGATCGCGCGGAAGCCGACGAGTTCGTTCATCGTCCGGGACCAGCCGGCCAGCGCCGAGCCGATCACGAAGACGACGATCGCGAACATGAAGATGCTCTTGCGGCCGAAGAGGTCGCCGAGTTTGCCGTAGACCGGCAGACCGATCGTGGAGGCCAGCAGGTACGCGGTGACGACCCAGGACATCTTGTCCAGGCCGTGCAGCTCACCGACGATCTTCGGCAGCGCGGTCGCCACGATCATCTGGTCGAGAGCCGCGAGCAGCAGCGTGAGCATCAGCCCGAAGAAGACCATCCGCACCCGGCGCGGGCTGAGTTGAACCTGCTGCGCCGCTGCCGGAGGTGGCGGAGGTACGACGGTCACCGGCTCCGTCGGCACATCGGCGTGCCCGTCCTTCACCAGAGTGATTCCACCCACGTACTGCTCCCCTCGTCGCGCCTGCGCCGCCCTTTTCTCGCATTCGACGACAAGGGGGTGCAAGCGCGACGATCAGCGCGCGAGGCGCACGCCGGAGGCTTCAGGGCCGGTGGGAGCCCCTACGGCGTACAACGGGGCCGCTGAGAAAACCACTCGAACCGGTGAGCATCAATTCCGCTCGAATGAGTTGGCGCGGGGATCGATGCGGGCATCGGTGCGGGGATCGATGCGGGATCGATGCGGGGTCACTTGCTCACTTCGGCGTCGAGCTTTTCCAGCAGCTCGTCGTAGATGCGTCCAAGTCCCTTGGGTGCGAAGGTCTTCTCGAAGAATCCGCCGATGCCTCCGGCGCCGTTCCACACGGTGGAGACGACGACCCGGGACTTCCCCTCCCCGGCCGGGGTGACCGTCCAGGTCGTGACCATGGAGGAGTTGCGGTCCTTCTCGACGAGCTGACCGTCGGTCGGCTCGGTCACGTCGAGCAGGCAGTCGCGGATGCGCTTGCTGGTGGCCTGGAGCTTCCAGTGGACGACCGTGCCCTCGCCGTCGCCGCCCTCCCGGACCTCGTACTCGCTGAAGTGCTCGGGCAGGAGCTTCGCCCGCGTGCCGGTGTAGTCGGCCAGCGCGTCGAACGCCGCCTCCGCGTCCGCCGCGATGATCCGCTCCGTGGTGGCCTCTACCTGCGCCATACCAGTTCCTCCAGCTGTCGTTCTTCAGTCGGTGTGATGAACCGCGTGCTGAGCCAACCACCTCGGGTGCGGCCACGGAAATCCGGGTTGTGCGAACAATGGGAACAGATGTTCTAATCAGGAGCACAGGCTACCGAGGAGGCGCCATGCGCTGGGACCGACTGACCGAGAACGGCGGGGACAACGGGTCCGAAGAGGGCGGCGGGGACGGCCGGGCGCCCGGGGACGCGGCGCTGTTCGGGACGGACCGGGTGGTCACCCGCACCTTCGACACCCCGGAGTTCCGCGGAGTCACCTTCCACGAGGTGCGGTCCCGCTCGATCGTGAACCGGGTGCCCGGCGCCTCACGGATGCCGTTCGAATGGACGGTCAACCCCTACCGCGGCTGTACCCACGCGTGTGTCTACTGCTTCGCCCGCCGGACCCACAGCTATCTCGACCTGGACACCGGCCTGGGATTCGACTCGCAGATCGTCGTCAAGGTCAACGCCCCCGAACTGCTGCGCAGCCGCCTGTCCTCCCGGCAGTGGCAGGGCGCCCACATCGCGATGGGGACGAATGTCGACTGCTACCAGCGCGCCGAGGGCCGCTACCGGCTGATGCCGGGCATCATCGCGGCCCTGCGCGACCATGCGAACCCGTTCTCCGTCCTGACCAAGGGAACGCTGATCCTGCGCGATCTGGAACTGCTGCAACAGGCGGCGAGCGTCACCGACGTCGGTGTCTCCGTATCGGTCGGCTTCGTGGACGAGGAGCTGTGGCGCACCGTGGAGCCGGGCACGCCGTCCCCCCTGCGGCGACTGGACGTCGTACGCACGCTCACCGAGGGCGGCATCGGCTGCGGGGTCCTGATGGCCCCCGTGATCCCGTTCCTCGGCGACCACCCGGACCAGCTGCGCGCCACGGTGCGCGCCGTCGCGGCCTCCGGGGCGACCTCGGTGACGCCGCTCGTACTGCATCTGCGGCCGGGCGCCAGGGAGTGGTTCATGGCCTGGCTCGGGCAGCACCATCCCCACCTGGTGCGGCGCTACGAGCGGCTGTACGCGGAGGGGGCGTACGCCCCGAAGTGGTACCAGCGCAGGATCACCCGCCAGGTGCACGAGCTGGCGGCCGAGTACGGCATCGGGCCTGCCCAGCGGGGTGCGCCGCGCCGGATCCCGGCCCCGCGGGAGCCGCTTCTCGCGGAGCCCACCCAGCTGACGCTGCTCTGACCCCGCGCCCTGGGCACGGTCCGCCGTCAATCCGCTGGCCCGCCCGACCGGGCCCACGCGACGATGTGCGCGTGACGACGCGACTTCCCCGGGAACACCGGGAACAGCAGACACAGCGGGAACAGCAGGCACGGAGTCCGCTGCTCATCAGGGGCATGACGGCCGACGACTGCGAGGCGGTGGCCGTCGTGCGGGTGCGCGGCTGGCAGTTCGCGTACGCCGGGCTGATCCCGCAGCCGTATCTCGACGCCATGGACGCGGGCGAGGACGCGGTGCGGCGCCGCGCCCATTTCGCGGCCGGGCGCGGCCGGGTGTTCAACATCGTCGCCGAACGCGACGGCGCGGTGATCGGGTGGGCCTGCTGCGGACCGTACCGGCCCGACGTGCCACGTACCGGGGACGGTGAGCTGTACGCCCTCTACGTCCTGCCGGAGCACCTCTCCACCGGTGCCGGGCGCGCGCTGATGGCCGAGGCGCTCGCCTGGGCCGGCGCCGCGGGCCACCGTGTTCTGCGCCTGTGGGTGCTCGAAGGGAACGCCCGCGCCCGGCGGTTCTACGAGAGGCGCGGGTTCGCCGCCGACGGCGCCGAGGAGCCGTTCGACGTGGGCGGGGTGTCCGTTCCCGAGGTGCGTTACGCGAGGCGGCTCAGCGCCTCCGACGCGGCGGCGGCCAGCGCGGGGTGACGCAGGGCGGCTTCGAGCACCGGTCGGGCGCGCGGATCACCGAGCCGCCCGAGCCCTTCCACACAGCCGAGCGCCACTCGCGAGTACGGAGCGTCGGGCGCCAGCAGCGGCTCCAGCGCGCGGATCAACGCGGGCACGGACTCGGGCGCCCGGAGCTCGGCGAGCAGCAGCACCGGTTGCAGGGCGTACGCCGTGCGCATCCCGTTCGTGGCGAGGGCCGCGGCGGCGCGTGCCGTGCGCGGGTCGCCGAGTCGGGCGAGGGCGTACGCCGCGGAGACACAGCGCGGCGGGTCACGGTGGTTGAGCAGCAGCACCAGCGCCTCGAAGGCCCTCCGGTCACCGGCGCACCCCAGCCGGAAGGCGGCGAGTTCCCGCGCCCAGAGCGGCTGTCCGGTCGCGGTGAGCACGGCGGCCAGCTCCTCGTGGTCCCCGGCGGCGGCGAGCCGCTCGTACGCCGCCGAGCCGCCCGACTCGTCCCGCAGCCGGTCCGTGAGCGACCGCAGTTCCTCGTCCATAGCGGGAAG
>NZ_CALNVW010000027.1 GCF_940670765.1 Streptomyces sp. A 4/2 | reverse complement strand
GACCTGTCTCAGGCAAGAATGGCCCACGGCCCCAGCAGCATCAGCGTGCACACAGCCCGAAGGAGCGGCCATGAGCATCACGACCCGCACCCTGCGGTACCCCACCGGCAGCGAGAGCAAGCCCCTCGACGTCTACACGCCCGCCCGACCCGGCGGCCCGTGCGTGCTGCTGTGGCACGGCATGGGACCCGACGAGCGGGACGTACTGGCCCCGCTAGCCCGGGAGATAGCCGGGCTGGGCCCCACCGTCCTGGTCCCCGACTGGCGTGCGGACCAGCCCGACGAGGGCCGCGCCCATCTCACCGACACCCTGCGGTTCGTCCGTGACCAGGCACGTGACTTCACCGACGACTCCGAACGGATCGTCCTCGCGGGCTGGTCGGCGGGGGCGGGCGCCGCCCTGGGCGTGGCCCTGCACCCGGAGCTGTTCGACGGCTGGCGGCCCGCCGCGGTGGTCGGCATCGCGGGCGGCTACCTGCGCCCGGCGCGCACCACGGGCGTCCCGCCCCTCCACGCGCTGGACCGTGCGGTGGCGCCGGTGCCGGTACGGCTGGTGCACGGCACCGCGGACACCGTCATCCCCTGGCAGTCCTCACGGGAACTGCACGAAACGCTGCTCGCCCACGGCTGGGACTCACAGCTCAGCGAACCGGCCACCGACCACGCCGGGGTGCTCGGCTGCACCTACGATCGCGCGACGGCCCGGTGCGTTCCGGCATCCGACGCTCCGGTACGGGACCTCGGGCGGGCGACGGCCCGGATCGTGGCGGACGTGGCGCGGTCAGCCGGGCGGGGGTGAGGGCGTTCCGGACACGAAGCCGAGAATGTCGCGAACCGCTTCGCCCAGACTCCCTGCCGTTCTTGACGATGATGTCGATGTACTCGGCTCGGTGACTTCGCCTTCGGTGAAGATGTACACCTGACGGGGGCGGCTCCCACGTCCCTTCGCGCGCCTTTCTTGCGGGAAACGCTGTCCCCTCCCCTTGGCCTCGCCATCAGACGTCGTCCGCCTCCGTTCGTGCCAGCTCGTCCGTCCGCAGCAACCGCCGCCCGATCTGCTCCTCCGACACCTTCGGTACGGCCCCGAAGGAACCGGCGAGGTACGACGCCATCAGGTCCTCTTCATCCGTCGGTTCCCACTCGGAGATCGACGACAGCTCCGTCGCGCCCCGCTCGTCCTTCTCGGTGAGCCAGAGCTGACCGGGCGCTACGAACGAAAGCTCCTGCTCGTCGCGCAAGGACCGGACGTTCGCCACCCTGAACCTCGGCAGCATCCGGTCTCCTTCGTGACGCCCAGATCAACCATCCCGCCCGGTCCTACCGGCCCATGCCGCCGGATACGCGGCGGCGGCCGACCTGTCCAGCAGGTCGGCCGCCGCGCGATGCCATCCGGTGAAGGGTCCTGCTAGACGAACGAGTTGATCTCGATCGTCTCGGTACGGCCCGGACCCACACCGATCGCGGAGATCGGCGCGCCGGACATCTCCTCCAGCGCCTTCACGTACGCCTGCGCGTTCTTCGGCAGGTCGGAGAAGGTCTTCGCCTTGGTGATGTCCTCGGTCCAGCCCGGCAGGTACTCGTAGATCGGCTTCGCGTGGTGGAAGTCGGTCTGGCTGAACGGGAGTTCGTCGACGCGCTTGCCGTCGATCTCGTACGCCACGCACACCGGGATCTGCTCCCAGCCCGTCAGGATGTCGAGCTTGGTGAGGAAGAAGTCGGTGAGCCCGTTGACCCGGGTCGCGTAGCGCGCGATGACCGCGTCGAACCAGCCGCAGCGGCGGTCACGGCCGGTGGTGACGCCGTACTCGTGGCCGATCGAGCGCAGCTTGTCGCCGTCCTCGTCGAACAGCTCCGTCGGGAACGGTCCCGCGCCCACCCGCGTGGTGTAGGCCTTGAGGATGCCGATGACCCGGGTGATCTTCGTCGGGCCGACGCCGGTACCGGTGCAGGCGCCGCCCGCGGTCGGGTTCGACGAAGTGACGAAGGGGTACGTGCCGTGGTCGACGTCCAGGAGCGTGCCCTGGCCGCCCTCCATGAGGACGACCTTGTTCTCGTCGAGCGCCTTGTTGAGGACCAGCGCGGTGTCGGCGACGTACGGCCGGATCTGCTCGCCGTAGCCGAGCAGCTCCTCGACGATCTGTCCGGCCTCTATGGCCCGCCGGTTGTAGAGCTTGGCGAGGATCTGGTTCTTGCCGTCGAGCGCGGCCTCGACCTTCTGCTCCAGGATCGACTCGTCGTAGAGGTCCTGGACGCGGATGCCGACGCGGTTGATCTTGTCGGCGTAGGCCGGGCCGATGCCGCGGCCGGTGGTGCCGATCTTCCGCTTGCCGAGGAACCGTTCCGTCACCTTGTCGACGGTCGTGTGATACGGCGTGATCAGGTGCGCGTTACCGCTGATCAGCAGCTTGGACGTGTCCACGCCCCGCTCGTTGAGTCCGCTCAGCTCGGAGAGCAGGACCGCTGGGTCGACGACGACACCGTTACCGATCACCGGAGTGCACTCCGGTGAGAGGATTCCGGAAGGGAGGAGGTGGAGCGCATACTTCTGGTCGCCTACGACAACCGTGTGGCCGGCGTTGTTGCCGCCCTGGTAGCGCACCACGTAATCCACTGATCCACCGAGGAGGTCGGTGGCCTTTCCCTTGCCCTCGTCACCCCACTGAGCACCGAGCAGCACAAGTGCGGGCACAGGCGTACACCCCTTCCGGGCGGGGCATGTCCAAGGTCAGGGGGCGCACGTCTGGCGTACGCCGATACCCGAACCGTCGAACCGGCTGCCCCGGAATAGACGAAGCCCCTGGCGCAATAGCGCAAGGGGCTCTTGCACAAGGATGCTACCCGAGGAAGGACCGAGGTGTCGGCTCCAGATCCCGCAGCGAGCACCGAGCATCAGCTGCTGGTGGTCATCGACCCGGTCGCCCGCCGTGCGGACGGCGAGTCCGTACGGATCGCGAAAGACGTGTTGTGCGCCGGGGCGCACGCCAAGATCTGCCTGCCCGAGGGGCCCGAGGAGTTCGCCCGGGTGCTCGGCAGACGGGGCAACCGGCGGCTGGTGGTGATCGGCGACGACCGGGCCCTGGTCAGATCGGTGACCCTGTTGCACCGGGAACGGGACAGGGCCCGCGGCGCCCTGTCCCTGGTCCCGGTCGGCCCGCCGCCCGCACTGGAGCTGGCCAGATCACTGGGCGTCCCGGTCGGCGCGGTGGCCGCCGCCCGGTCGGTCCTCGACGGCGCCGTGCGCTGGCTGGATCTGCTGGTGGACGACAGCGACGCGGTGGTCCTGGGCGGTCTGCGCCTCCCCACCGCGGACCCCGCGCCGCCGGGGTGGGGCCGGACACCACCGGGTTCGGTGTGGCATGCGTGCCGCTCCCTGGTACGCACGCTGGTGGGCCCCGCCCCGGCCCGTGCGGCGCCCCCGGCGCAGCGGCTGCGCGTGGAGGCGGACGGGGTGCTGCTCACCGACCTGCACCAGCCGGTGACGGGCGTCTCCGTCTCGTCACGCGGCGGCGCCGGGAAGGCGGAGGTGGTCGTCGAGCTGCCGTCGGGCGACCTGATGACAGCGGAGGCCCTGGCCGTGACCGTCTCCGGCGCGGACTTCCGGTACCGGCGGGACGGGGTGGTGGGCGGCCCGGTACGGACCCGGACCTGGACGGTACGGGCGGGGGCGTGGGGGCTGACGTTGCCGGTGGGATGAGTCCGGTGGGCGGCGCTGACCTGCCGAAACGGTCCTGGATATCCTCGCCGGGAGGGGCGGAAAGAGCACGAACAGGGTGGGGATCTCATGAGCGAACCGGCGGACTGCGACAGACCCGGGCCAGTACCTGCGGCACTGGACCTGCCCATGACCGCGCAGGCCCTCGACCGCTACCGGTCACGGGGCCGCACCCTCTCGCTGACCGGCGCGGGCACCTGGATTCTGTGGGCCGTCGCTGTCCTGGTCGGGCCGGGAACTCTCGGAGGTCTTACTCCGCTCCTCGGGATCACCGCCCTGACCCTCGTACTGACCGGGCTCGGCACCCTGCTGCGGGCCCGGACGATGCGGCGGACACTCGCGGCCCGGCCCTGGGTGGCGTGCCGCGCGGATGCGGCCCCGTACCAGTGGCTGGGCAGCGCGACCGCGGTGGTGCTGTGCGACCCGCAGGACGGCGGGCTTACGGTGCTGAACATTTCCGCTCAGCGACAGCGCCTGCATCTGGCGCTGCCCGGACCGGACGGGGTGCTGTGGTGGTGCGGCGACCCGAAGTCGGGCGGCGTGCTCATGCGACCGGGCACCTGGCAGTTGGTGCGCGGCACCCCGATCCGGCGCCGGCACATCAGAGAACGGCTCGCGCGGGCGGCGCAGGCGCGGGGGCTCATGGCCCTGCCCCCGCCTTCACAGCCCCAGCCCCACCTCCAGCCACAACCATGGCCCCAGCAGCCCCCCGTCGCCGCAGGCCCGCCGACCTCGGCCCCGGCCGCCGGTAGCCCGTTCCAGGACGGGCACGGACGGCGACGGCGGTTCGGGATCTTCCGATGGGTCGCCCTGCTGGGGGCCGTCCTTCTGGGGTTCGGGATATACGCCGAGGTGGCGTCGGAGCACGATCCGCAGATCGACCTGCACGTGGTGAGCGAGAGCCCGGCCGGACACTGCACGGTCCGGTGGACCGACCCCTGGGAACACCGCACCCGCACCGGTCCGTTCCGGTGCGACCCGGACCGGGGCGCGCTGCTCGCCGACTGGGACACCGGCTGGCTGGTGTCGTACGGACCGTGGAAGGGCGACCTCTACAACTCCGACCTGATCGGCAGCCCCGCCAACGACGCCGTCGTCCCGATCGAGCTCATCGGCCTGCTGATCTCCGGCGGGGGGCTCGTGGGCGGCACGGTCGCCTCCGTACGCAGACGGCGTCCAGGAGCACACGCGGCAGGCGCCGCACATGCGAAGGCGATGGGGACGGCGGCGGAGGTGCAGGCCCGGATGAAACCCGGCGCCGGGCCCCCGGCCCGGACGACCTACGCGGCGCTGGCAGAGCGGGCGCGACTCCAGCACGTCGCGGATGAACGCGCGCGTCCCGAGGCCGATGTCCGCGAAGTGGCGTGGTGGCGGGTGCGGGGGCTGCGCAGGACCAGCGGGCTGACGGCCGTCGCAGGTGCGCTGGGCGTGGCCGTCCTCCCCTGGGTGGTGTACGCCGTCCGGGGCGGGATCCCGTTCAACATGAAGGTGCTCGCGGTGGTGTGGGCCGCCCTCGCCGTGCTCAATTCCTGGCGGGCGTGGAACAACGGGATCCCGGCCGCCCGCCTGATCGCCCGCGCGGCCCGCGCCCCCGTACCGGTGCCGAAGCGGTACGTGCTGCTGTCCGCTCCCGACGGCAGCAAGCACGCCCTGGTCCTCTTCCCCCCGTACGGCGGGGACGACGACCAGCCCGAGGCGATGATCCAGCTGGTGCCCGGAAACGCGAAGAAGCCCTGGCGCGGGCTGCCCGGCGAGCCGGTCGGCACGGTGGAGCTGCGCGGCTGGGTCGACGTGAACCCGCCGGTGGTCGTGGGGTGGATCGACGGCCGGGCGTACTGGCCCCAGGAGCCGTACCAGGAACTGAACCCGAACAGCCCGGACCTGTCGGGGTTCTGACCACCCCGCGTCCTGACCCGGCGTGATCCAAACGAGAGGCCCTAGCCGAAGCGTTCCTCCCGGTACGCCCGCCACCGCTGCATCATCGTCCCCAGCTCGCCCTCCAGGAACTCGAAGAAGGCCAGCGTCTCGCCCATCCTGCGCCCCGCGGGCGAGTCCGGGCCGAGGTTCTCGACGCCCTCGCGCAGGGTGTTCTCCCAGCGCCTGAGCACCAGGTCGCGGTTGGTCAGCGACTCGTACCACTGGTCGCTGTGCACCCGGAAGCGGTCCCGGCGTGATCCCGGTTCCCGTTCGCGGGTGATCATGTTCACCTGCGCGAGGTAGCGGACGGCGCCGGAGATCGCGGCGGGGCTGACCTTGAGCTGCTCGCCCAGTTCGGCCGTGGTCAGCGCGCCCGAGTCGGAGGCGAGCACCGCGGCGAAGATGCGGGACGGCATCCGCTGCATGCCCGCCTCGGTGAGCTGGGCGGCGAAGCGTTCGACGAACCGGGAGACGGCGTCGTCCACAGGCTGTGCACGGCCGGGGCCATGAGAACCGTCCGCACCGTCGGCCGTGTCGGCTCCGTCCGGTCCGGCGTGCTTCGTCGTCATCCTTGGATCGTCTCCCCAACTCGTATCGCGACGGCTCGCGACGGCCGTATCGCGGCAGTCCGTCACGCGACAGCCTGCCCGCATCGCGGTCCCGAGTTTATACGGCTCCTTTTCATACGCTTCCTTAACTTCACAACTTTGTGAAATCCCGGTACTTTCAGAAGCATGACCCTGGCCGATCCTGCCGACGACGTAGCCGTCGAAGTAACCGCACTGCACAAGTCGTTCGGGCGGACCCCCGCCCTGGACGGCCTCGACCTCACCGTCCGGACCGGCGAGGTCCACGGCTTCCTGGGCCCCAACGGATCCGGGAAGTCCACCACCGTCCGCGTCCTGCTCGGACTGCTGCGCGCGGACTCGGGCACCACCCGGCTGCTCGGGCGCGACCCGTGGCACGACGCGGTGGAACTGCACCGGCGCATCGCCTACGTGCCGGGCGACGTCACCCTGTGGCGGAGCCTCAGCGGCGGCGAGATCATCGACCTGTTCGGCAGGCTGCGCGGCGGGCTCGATCCGGTGCGGCGGGCCTCGCTCGTCGAGCGGTTCGAGCTGGACCCGACGAAGAAGGGCCGTACGTACTCCAAGGGCAACCGGCAGAAGGTCGCCCTGGTCGCCGCGTTCGCGTCCGACGTGGACCTGCTGATCCTCGACGAGCCGACCTCCGGTCTCGACCCGCTGATGGAGGAGGTCTTCCAGCAGTGCGTACGGGAGGAACGCGACCGGGGGCGGACCGTGCTGCTGTCCAGCCACATCCTGAGCGAGGTCGAATCGCTCTGCGACCGGGTGAGCATCATCCGCAAGGGGCGGACCGTGGAGACCGGTTCGCTCGACGAGCTGCGGCATCTGACCCGGACCGCCATCGTCGCCGAACTGGCGCGCGTGCCCGACGGGCTGGCGCAGCTGGCCGGGGTGCACGACCTCGACGTCCGCAGCACCCACCTCCAGGGCGCCGACGTCCAGGGCACCCGCGTCCAGGGAACTCACGTCCGGCTCCAGGTCGAGACGGACCAGCTGGACGCGGTACTCAGATCGCTCAGCGCCGCCGGGGTGCGGTCGCTGACCAGCGCGCCGCCGACGCTGGAGGAGCTGTTCCTGCGGCACTACGCGGCCGGGCCGGTCGACCCGCCGGAACCACACCGGAACACCCGGCCCCCGAACGCCCAGCCGCCGACCACCCCGAGCGGGAACGCCTCGCAGCCGAATCCCTCACACCCGGACACCCCGCACGACAACACCCCTGCCGAAGAAGGGACGGTGTCCCGGTGACCGCCGTCGCCCTGCCGCCGCGGGCCGGCACGGCCTCCCGGAGTTCGCGCCCGTTCGCGGGCACCGGGGTCCTGTGGAGGCTGGCCCTGCGCCGCGACCGGATCATGCTGCCGGTCTGGGCGCTGGCTCTCGGCGGCTCCTACGCGTCCGTCGTCTCCTCCCTCTCCTCGCTGTACGGCACGGCTGCCGAGCGCGCCGATCTCGCCAGGTCCATGAACGCCAACAGCTCGCTGCGCGCGCTGTACGGGCCCGCGTTCAGCGACTCGCCCGGCGGGCTCACCGCCTGGCGGATGGTCGCCTTCGGGGCCGCGCTCGCCGCCGTACTGAGCCTGGTCGTCGTCGTACGGCACACCCGCGAGGAGGAGGAGACCGGCCGTCAGGAACTGCTCTCCTCGGCCATGGTGGGGCGGCGCGCACCCCTCACCGCCGCGCTGCTCACCGCGCTCACCGCGCAGGCCGCACTGGCCGCGGTGACGGCCGCGGGTCTGGTCGCGTCCGGTGTACCGGGCCGCGGTTCGGTGGCGCTGGCCCTCTCCGTGGCGGGTGTCGGGGCGCTCTTCGCCTGCACGGCGGCCATCGCGGCGCAGTTCACCGAGAGCGCGCGGGCCGCGAAGGGGATCACCGCTGCGGTGATCGGCGCGGCGTACGTACTGAAGGCGGCGGGCGACGCCACCTCCGACGACGGTTCGGCCGTGTCGACCTGGCTGTCGCCGATCGGCTGGGCCGAGAACGTACGCCCCTACGCGTCCGAACGCTGGTGGGTGCTGGGGCTCCTGGCGGCAGCCGTCGGTGTCCAGGCCGTCCTCGCGTACGCCCTCGCGGGCCGCCGTGACGTCGGACTGAGTTTCCTGCCGGCCCGGCCGGGGCCCGCGCGGGGCGGACTCGGCACGGCGGGTGCGCTGGCCCGGCGGCTCCAGCGGGGCAGCGTCCTCGGGTGGCTCGCCGGGTTCCTGGTGACCGGGGTGGTCTTCGGCGGCATGGCAGACGGCGCCGCGGATCTGGTCAGCGGCAACTCGGGTGCCAGAGAGATCTTCCAGCGGATGGGCGGCCACGCCGGCCTGACCGATGCGTTCCTCTCGGCGATCACCGGGATGCTGGGCATGGTCACGACGCTGTTCGTCGTCGCCTCGGTGCTGCGGCTGCACGGCGAGGAGACCTCCCAGCGCGCCGAACCGCTGCTCGCCAACGCGGTCGGCCGGCTGCGCTGGGCCGCGGGCCATCTGGTCGTCGCCTTCGCGGGATCGGCGGCCGTACTGCTCGCGGGCGGTGCGGGCATGGCCGTGGGGTACGGGCACCGCCCCGGCCCGGTCGTCGGCGCCGCCCTGGTGCAGCTCCCCGCGGTCTGGGCACTGGGCGGCCTCACCGTCCTGCTGTACGGAGCCGCCCCGAAGGCCGCACCGGCCGCCTGGGGGGTGGCCGGGCTCGCCCTGGCCCTGGGGTGGATCGGCCCGGTGCTGAACCTCCCGCAGTGGGCCCTGGACCTGTCACCGTTCGGGCAACTGCCGAAGCTGCCGGGCGCGGCGATGGACTGGACACCGGTGCTGGTGCTGACCGGGGTCGCGGCGGCGCTGGTGGCCGCGGGCCTGACGGCGCTGCGCCGCCGCGACCTGAGCTGCTGAGCACGGGGTCCCTCTCAGCCCGGGGTCCGTCTCAGCCCGGCCCCTCTCGGCCGGGGGTCCCGCTCAGCCCGGTCCCGCTCAGCCCGGGGCCGGCGTGGCCGCCGCGTCCTCCGGGGGTGCGGCCGAGCGCAGCGGCACCTCCCGTACGTACCAGGCGACCGCGCACCCCACCGCGGCCAGCACCGCGCACCCGGCCGCCACCCCGTGCAGCCCGCTCGCCGCCGCCTCCGGGAAGCCCGCGGCGCCCGCCGTACGGCCACCGAGTCGGGAGGTGAAGACCGCGCCCAGCAGCGAGACCCCGAGCGAGCCGCCGATCGTCCGCAGCAGCATGACGGTGCCGCTGGCCGCCCCCATGTCGCGCGGTTCGGCGCTGTTCATCGTGATGACCATCGTGCTCTGCATCAGGAACCCGATGCCGAACCCCACCACGACGGTGAGCGCCGAGGCGACCACCGTCCCCGTGTGCGCGCCGAGCAGCAGCAGGAGCAGCGCGCCCAGCGTCAGGACGGCCCCGCCCAGGAGGGGGTAGACGCGGTAGCGGCCGGTGCGGCTGATCAGCCGGCCGACCGTCAGCTGCACGGCGAGCATGGCGAACATCAGCGGGAGCAGCAGCAGCCCCGTCTCCGTCGCCTCCGCGCCGCCGACCAGTTGCAGGTACTGCGGCAGGTACGTCATGACGCCGAGCATGACCGCGCCGGAGAGGAAGCTCAGGATCTGGGCGAGGGTGAAGTTGCGGTCGCGGAAGAGGCGTGGCGGGATGACGGGTTCGGCCGCGGTGCGTTCGACCCGTACGAACCAGACCGGTGCGGCCACCCCGACCGCCCCCAGCGCCAGGATCTGCGGCGAGGACCAGGCGTACGTGGAGCCGCCCCAGGTACCGAGCAGCGTGAGCGCCAGGATGCCGGTGGTCAGCAGCAGGACGCCCGCGACGTCGATCCGCGCCCTGATCCGCTCGCTGCGCAGCGGAACGCACAGGCCGACGATCAGCAGGGCCGCCGCCCCCGCGGGCACATTGACGTAGAACGTCCAGCGCCAGCTCAGCCGGTCGGTGAGGAACCCGCCGATCAGCGGGCCGCCGATGAACGCCACCGGCATGATCACGCCGATCATCGACTGGACGCGCCCGCTCTCGCGCGGCTCGATCAGCACACCGATGACGGCCATCGCACCGACCATCAGGCCGCCCGCGCCCAGCCCCTGGAGCGCGCGGAAGGCGATGAGCTGCGCCATGGACTGCGCGAGTCCGCAGAGCATCGAACCGGCCAGGAAGAGCGCGACCGCGGCGAGGAAGGCGCCCTTGCGGCCGTACAGATCGCCGACCTTGCCCCAGACCGGGGTGGCGACCGCGGTGCAGAGCAGATACGCCGTCACCACCCAGGAGAGATGGTCGAGTCCGCCGAGATCGCGCACGATCGTGGGCAGGGCGGTCCCGACGACGAGGCCGTCGAGCATGGCCAGGAACATGCCGAGCAGCAGCCCGAGGACACCGAGTCTCAGTCGTGCGTCCATGGCGGTCAGCCCTGGTAGGGGCGGACGGCCTTGGCGTCACGCAACGCGTGTGCCCACCAGGTGAGTTGGTCGAGCATCGAGGTGGCCGCCGCGTCGCTCGCCGGGTCCCTGACCCGCCCCTCCTCGTCGAAGCAGCTCCAACCGCCGTGGAAACTCACGGTGTTGCGCACGGTCACCGCGTGCAGCTCGGCCAGCACCCCCCGCAGGTGCTCCACCGCGCGGAGCCCGCCGGACACCCCTCCGTACGAGACGAACGCGACGGGCTTGGCGTGCCATTCGGTGTGGTGCCAGTCGATGGCGGCCTTCAGCGGCGCCGGGTAGCTGTGGTTGTACTCGGGCGTGACGATCACGAACGCGTCGGCCGCCGCCAGCCGGGGCGAGATCGCGGCGAGCGCCTCGGTGGTCCCTGCGGGCGGGGGACTCCCGAACGCCGGGAGCACCGTGGGCAGCGGGATCTCGGCCAGGTCGACGGTTCCGGCGGCCAGATCGGTGCGCCGGTCGAGATGGCCGCGCATCCAGTCGGCCACGACGGGGGCGAACCGGCCCTCGCGGGTGCTGGCCACGATCATCGCGACGCTCAGACGGTCCTCGCCGGGGCGGGTACGGGTATCGGCCGGGCTGTTCTCGCTCATGGGTCCCCCAGGGTTCGGCCCGCGTCGGCAGCGTGTACGCCGTATCGGGATGCGTACAACGTACACACCAGCGCGTACGCCGTCCACCGCTGATACGTTGTACACATGACGGCCGAAGAGCACGCGCAGCCCCAGCGGCAGAAGTCCCTCTGGGAACGGCTCGACCGCCCGGCCCCCGCGCCCCGCGCCTCGCTCTCCCCCCGGCAGATCGCCGACGCCGCGGTACGGATCGCCGACGCCGAGGGGCTCACCGCGGTGACGATGCGCCGACTGGCCACGGAGCTGGGCGTGGCCCCCATGGCCGCGTACCGCTACGTCTCCGGCAAGGACGAACTGCTGGAGCTGATGATCGACCGGGTCTACGTGGACGCCGACCTCTTCGGCGACGCCACCGGCTGGCGGGAGACCCTCCGCGCCCTCGCGCTCGGCACCCGGCAACTCGTCCTGGCCCACCCCTGGCTGGGCCAGCTCGCCTCACCGCGGGCATCGGTCGCGCTGACCCCCGGCCGGTTCGCCGTACTGGAGCGGGCACTGACCTCGCTGGACGGCCTCGGCCTCGACCCGGACACGATGCACGCGGTCTTCGTCACCGTCAGCTCCTTCACCCTCGGCCAGGCGTACGCAGAGGTCGCGATGCGACAGCTGATGGCAGCCGAGGGCTGGGCCAGCGGCGACGACGTACGCGGAGCGCTGGCCCCGCAGATGACGTACCTGATGAACACCGGCAAGTACCCGACGTACCGCAAGGTGCTCCAGGGGAGCGCGCGCAAGGACGACCCGCTCTGGCAGTTCGAGACCGGACTCGACTGCGTGCTGGACGGGATCGCGGCCCGGACGGGGATCTGAGCGGCGGGCCCGTCCGGAGCCGGCCGGCGGCGGCGATCCACCCGGCCGCGACCCGGCCGACGGACGCTCAGCGGATGTAGCTCTTGAGCTCCTCGGTGTCCAGGTCGATACCCACCGGGTCGGGCAGCTTCAGCTTCGCGCCGAAGTCCACCCCGTGCTTGTCCCGGTAGCGACCGCTCGCCGGGTCCGGGTCGCTGAACACGGTCACCGTGCACGCGTCACGGTCGATCAGCAGATACAGCGGAATCCCGGCGCCCGCGTAGGCGGCGGGCTTCTCCTTGCGGTCGCGGCGGTCGGTGTCGGAGTCGGAGTCGGAGTCGGAGTCGTACGAGGTGATCTCGACGGTCATCAGCACGCCGTCCGGTTCGGCCCACTCCCCCTGTCCGGCGAAGTTCCCGATCCGGGCGAGGGAACCGGCCGGACGCGCCCGGCCGTTTCGGTACGAGTCGACCTTCAGTCCCAGGTCACCTGCGTACAGCCCCAGTTCGGGCCGGAGCTGCATGCACCGCTTCTGCAGCCACCTGACGATCTCGGAGTGATTCCCGTCCGTCATGCCTCTGACGCCGATCCGTCCGTCGATGAACTCCAAGCGGACCGCGTCGGACTCCCGGTCGACGAGTTCGGCGATCCGCTCGAACTCGTCGACCGTCATCTGTGACGTGTGCTCTGTCCTGCCCGCCATGCGGCGCCCCCTTACGTGCGGGCAGCCAGTGTGAACGGGCCACAGCCCCACCGGACGGACACCAGCCCCTTCCCACTCGTCCGAGTGACCGTCACCCCGGCCTGACCAGCCCCGCCTCGTACGCGAACACCGCCGCCTGGGTCCGGTCGCGCAGCCCCAGTTTCACCAGGATCCGGCTGACATGGGTCTTCACCGTCGACTCGGCCACGATCAGCCGGGAGGCGATCTCCCCGTTCGACAGACCCTGCGCGATCAGGACGAGCACCTCCGTCTCGCGCTCGGTGAGGTCCCCCACCGTGGCGAGTGTCGGCTGCCGGGGGGAGTCGGAGAGCCGGGAGAACTCGATGATCAGCCGCTTGGTGACCGTCGGCGCGAGCAGCGCCTCGCCGGAGGCCACCACCCGTACGCCTTCCGCCAGTTGACGGGCTGAGGCGTCCTTCAGCAGGAAGCCGGAGGCGCCCGCGCGCAGCGCCTGGTAGACGTACTCGTCCAGGTCGAAGGTCGTCAGGACCAGCACCTTCGCCGACGCGTCCGCCGCCACGATCTCGCGGGTCGCCTCGATGCCGTTCAGTTCGGGCATCCGGATGTCCATCAGGACGACGTCCGGGCGCAGCGCGGCGACCTGCGCCACCGCTTCGAGGCCGTTGACCGCCTCGCCGACGACCTCGATGTCCGGCATCGCGTTGAGCAGGACCGAGAAACCCTCGCGGACCATGATCTGGTCGTCGACGATCAGGACCTTGATGGTCGGTGCCGCCTGGGCTCCGGCATTCGTTCCGGCATTCGTTCCGGCGGTCGCTCCGGCATTCGTTCCGGCGGTCATGCGGACTCCTCCACGGAGCGCTGCACCGGGAGGAACGCCGCCACCTCGTAGCCACCGTCCTCCGTGGCCTCGGCCGTCATCTCGCCGTTCAGCATGCTGACCCGCTCCCGCATCCCGGTGATGCCGTGCCCCGCGCCCGGTATGGGGTGCTCCCTGCCCGCCGGGGGCGGCTTGTCCGGCGCGTGCTCGACCGGGCCGCTCGGCGGGCCGTTGACCACCCGCAGGCCCAGCCCGCCGAGTACGTAACTGATCTCCACCCGGGCCGCCGCCCCCGGCGCGTGCCGCAGGACGTTGCTCAGCGCCTCCTGGAGGATGCGGTACGCCGACAGCTCGACGCCCTGCGGGAGTTCACGTACCGCGCCGGTCACCGTCTTCTCGGTCGTCAGGCCCGCGGCGCGCACATTGGTGAGCAGCCCGTCCAGTTCGGCGAGTGTGGGCTGCGGGGCGTCGGGCGCCTCGTAGTCCTCCGCCCGTACGACACCGAGCACCCGGCGCAGTTCGGTCAGCGCCGCGACCGCGTTCTCTCTGATCACCTCGAACGCCCTGGTCAGCTCAGGCGGCGGGTCGGTGACCCGGTAGGGGGCCGCCTCCGCCTGGATGGCGACCACCGACATGTGGTGGGCGACGACGTCGTGCAGTTCGCGGGCGATGGTGGTGCGCTCTTCGAGGAGGGTCCGCTTGTCCCGTTCGATGGCGGTGACGGTCCGCTGGACGGTCACCTCGCGCCGCGCCTCACGACGGATCTGCACCGTGGTCGTGATCAGCAGGGCGACACCGGTGAGGAACAGCATCAGCGGGGCGTCGGAGTACCGGCCGATCCCGGCGACCGACCCGATGAACAGCCCGTACACCGCCGTTCCCACCCACATCCAGCCCGCGGTGCGCGGCCGGGACCTGGCCGCGACCACCGTCACCACCGTGAAGTGCGCGAGGAAGGGGCCGGCCGTCCAGGGCCAGGCGCCGGTATTGCCGAACGCCGAGACGAAGGGGGCGATCAGCAGCGAGAGCCACCAGGCACCGACCGGCCTGACCAGCGTCATCGCCACGACACCGGCGGGCAGGAGCGCCGTCAGCACCCGTATCGGGCCGCCGTTCCCGCCGTCGTACCCCAGCACCGCCGTGATCAGCGCCGCGCACAGCACCACGGCGTGCCGGGTCCGGCGCGTGTACGTCCGCAGTCCCCGGGGCAGCAGCCGGCGGACCCAGGGCTCCGTCTCCGACGGTTCGAGCGGGCGGTAGGCGAAGGCGTCGTGGAACAGGTCCTCGCGCAGGCCCGCCAGGGCACCCGCTGCCAGCCGGGACTCGGGGATCCGGGTCTTGCTCCCGGCGTTGGTATCGGTCACACGGATCACGGTAGGCGGCGGGGCGCTCCCGGTCGTCCGCACTGGTACGGATCCTGCCGGGTCATCCTCAGGTACTACCGGGCCCGGCGCCCGGCCCACAGGGCTACGCCGTGGCGAGCCGCGCGGCCCACAGGGCTACGCCGAGGCGAGCCGCGCGGCCCACCAGGCGGGTCGCCCCGTCCGCCCCAGGCGAGCTGCCCGGTCCACCACGCGGGTCGCTCGGTCCGCCGGACGAGCTGCCCGGCCCACCAGGCGAGCTGCTCGGTCCGCCAAGCGACCCGCTCCGCCTACCAGGCGAGTTGCTCGATCTCCGCGACCACCACCGCGCACGCGTCCGCCGCCGGGTCGAGCAGCGCGAAGTGTCCCACCCCGTCGAGCAGCGTCACCCCGACCAACTCGCCCTCCCCGGCCGCCGCGTCGGCGTACGCGTCGGTCACCCGCGTCGGGACCGTGGCGTCCAGCCGGCCGTGCACCACCGTCGTCGCGACGCCGGTGGGCAGGAGCGCCGCCGGGTCCGCCCACAGCTCGTTCCCGCCCCCGGACAGGAACTGGTCCACCCCGCCCCCGCACACGTCCAGCTCCCGCGCGACACCGAAGTGCGCGATCGGCGCCAGCGCGACCACCCCGCGGAAGGGCGGCGTGGACCGGTGCCAGGGCGCCTCCGGCGGCAGGACGTGCCGGGCGGCGGCCCACAGTGCGAGCTGCCCGCCCGCCGAGTGCCCGGCGAGGACCGTCCGCCGCAGGTCGGCGCGGGGCAGCAGATCCGGTACGAGTACGGGCAGCGCGTCCAGCGCCGCGGCCACATCGTCCAGGGTGTCCGGCCAGCGGCCCGCACTGCCCGGCTCCGCGCCGCCGCGCCGGTACTCGACACTGGCGACGGCGAAGCCCCGGCGCGCCAGGAAACCGGCGAACGGGCTGATGTGCCGCCGGTCGACGCGCTGCCGCCAGACACCGCCGTGCAGCACGACGACGAGCGGAACGGCCCCCTCGCCGCCGTGCGGGGAGTAGAAGTCCACGACCTGGTCCGGGTGTTCGCCGTATGCCGCAGTGGCATCGGGCGCCACCGCAGGGTGCGCGAAGACCGCATCGGCCTCTGCGTCGTCCGACATCCGGCTCCAACCTCTCCTCGCAACGGGCTGAACTGCTGCCCTGACCAGCGGGGACGCTATCAGCCCAGCACCTCCCCCAGAACCCGTGCGGCACGCAGCGCATCACCGAAACTGACGTAGAGCGGGGTGAATCCGAAGCGCAGCACGTCCGGCGGCCGGAAGTCGCCGACGACACCGCGCGCGATCAGCTCCTTCATGACCGCCCCGGCGTTCTCGCACCGCAACGACACCTGGCTGCCGCGCTCCGCGTGGACCACCGGTGTCAGAGATTCGAGGCGCACACATTCCAGGAAGAAGTCCGTCAGGACGAGTGATTTGGCCCGCACCGCCTCGATCGTCACTCCCTCCCAGACATCGAGCGCCGACTCCAGCGCCAGCATCGACAGGATGTCGGGGGTACCGACCCGGCCGCGCACGACACCGTCCGCCGGGGCGTATCCGGCAGTCATGCCGAACGGGTCGGCGTGCGAGTTCCAGCCGGGCAGCGGGGAGTCGAAGGACGCCTGGAGGTCGGGGCGCACATAGAGGAAGGCGGGCGAACCCGGGCCGCCGTTCAGGTACTTGTACGTACAGCCGACGGCGAAGTCGACGCCGTGCGCTTCGAGTCCGACCGGCAGCGCGCCCGCGCTGTGGCAGAGGTCCCAAACGACGGCCGCCCCCGCCGCGTGCACGGCGGCGGTCACGGCGGGCAGGTCGTGCAGCCGGCCCGTGCGGTAGTCGGCGTGGTTGACCAGGACGGCGGCGGTACGGGGACCGACCGGATCGCCCGGTACGTACGGGACGATCCGCCGGGAGGTCATCCGGGCCGCGGACTCCGCGAGGTAGCCGTCGGTCGGGAAGGTCGTCGCGTCGACGAGGACCTCGTCGCGGTCGGGGCCCGCCAGCCGGATCGCCGCGACCAGCGCCTTGAAGACATTGACGCTCGTCGAGTCGCCGACCACGACCGTGCCGGGCGCGGCACCGACGAGCGGGGCGATCCGGTCGCCGATCCGCTCCGGGGCGGTCCACCAGCCGGACTCCTCCCAGGACCGGATCCGCAGCGCGCCCCACTCGTGGGTGATGACCTCGCGCATCCGGTCCGGTACGTGGCGCGGCAGGGCGCCGAGGGAGTTGCCGTCCAGATAGACGGTGTCGGGGTCGAGGGTGAACAGCTCGCGGATCGGGGCGAGTTCATCGGCGGCGTCGAGCGCCTCGGCCTTGCGGGCCAGGGCGGACAGGTCCGGCTCGGGAGACATCGGCTGGTCCTTCGGCTGGGCGGGACGGGGGGTGGGTACCGGGTGCCGAGCGGCTACGGGGTGCCGAGCGGCTACCGGGTGTCGAGCGGCTACGGGGTACTGGTCCGGCAACGACGCGGCAGCGGTCCAGGTATCGCCCGTCTCCGCCTCAGACATGGCTGCGCGCGGTCCACAGTTCGGGGAAGACGTTCTTCGCGGCGCGCTTCTCCAGCCAGGCGACCCCGGCCGATCCGCCCGTACCGGTCTTGGAGCCCATCGCCCGGCGGGTGGCCACCAGATGGTCGTTCCGCCATCGCCACACCAGCTCGCCGACATCGGTCAGCGCCTCACCGAGACGGACCAGCTCGGAGTCCTGCGCCCCCGCGTACACGGCGGTCCAGACCGCCTCGACCTCGGGCGAGGGCTCGTACTTCCCGGCGGGATCGCGGTCGAGCACCGCGGCGGGCACCGCCTGGCCGCGCCGGGCGAGGAACCGCAGCGCCTCGTCGTACAGGCTCGGCTCCTGGAGGGCCTTCTCCAGCTCGGCGTGCGCCCGCGGGGCACCACGGTGCGGGACCAGCATCGACGCGGACTTGTCGCCGAGCAGGAACTCCATGCGGCGGTACATCGCGGACTGGAATCCGGACCCCTCACCGAGCGCGCCGCGGTACGCGTTGAACTGGGCCGGGGTGAGCTGGGCGAGCGGGCGCCACGAGTCGTTCAGGGACTGCAGCTCGTACGTGGACCGCTTCAGCGCCGCGAGAGCGACCGGCAGGTCGTCACCGCGCAGCGCGGCCGATGCGGTCTCCCACTCGTGGACGATCACCGTGAACCACAGCTCCATCACCTGGGTGGTGACCAGGAAGACCATCTCGCCCGGATCGTCGGAGCGCAGATGCTGGAGGTGGGTGAGGACATCCGCCTGGACGTAGTCCTCGTACGGGGTGGTGCCCGCGAAATCGAGGTTCGGGGCCGGGTCGTGCGCATTCGGGGCCAGATCGTGCGAGTTCGGGGCCGGGTCGTGCGAGTTCGGGGCCGGGTCGTGCGAAGGCGTAGACATCGCTGTCTCCTCGATGGTGCTCCAGGTAGCGGTCCGCCCCTTCCGTCGACAGGTGGGCCCCGGTCCCCAGCCTTCATCATGAGCGCCGTTCCCGCCCGGCGGCAAGAGAAGCAAAGGGCCGGACACGGAGCGTGTCCGGCCCTTCACCGTGCCGCCGGTGCCCGGCGGCCCCGCTCAGCCCAGCGTGTCCGCCGCGGCCGGGGAGGAGTCACGCAGGAACGTCGTGCAGCGCTCGTACTCCTCCTCCTCGCCGATCGACTGCGCGGCACGGGCCAGCGCGTGCAGGGCGCGCAGGAAGCCCCGGTTCGGCTCGTGGTCCCACGGCACGGGCCCGTGGCCCTTCCATCCGGCCCGGCGCAGCGAGTCGAGGCCGCGGTGGTAGCCGGTACGGGCGTAGGCGTACGACTCGACGACCCGGCCGTGCTCGAAGGCGTCGTCAGCGAGCTGCGCCCAGGCGAGCGAGGACGTCGGGTACTTCGCCGCCACGTCGGAGGGCGCGGCACCGCCCGCGAGGAGCTCGCGGGGTTCGGGGTCGTCGGGGAGACGGGTCGGGGGAGGTCCCCCGAGCAGATTCTCGTGAATGGCCATGAGTGACAGTCTGCCTGCCCCACCAAGGCCCGCCCGCCACGGGGCGCCGCAGGCCACTCCCGGCCACCCGGCCCCGCCCCATCTCAGCCCGCGATCCCAACCCGCCCAATCCCGGCCCACGCGATCCCCGCCCGCCCAATCTCAGCGCACGCCCACGCGATCCCAGCCGCCCCGACCAACCCCAACCCGGCCAATCCCAGTCGACCAATCCCAGCCCGACCCGGCCAATCCCAGCCCGTCCGGCGATTGAGGACACCTTTCAGCCCGCGCGGCGCTTGAGCGCACCCCTCAGCCAGCCCGGCGCTCGAGGGCACCCTTCAGCCCGCACAATCTCAGCCCGCCCGGCGATTGAGGGCACCCTTCAGCCCGCACAATCTCAGCCCGCCCGGCGATTGAGGGCACCCTTCAGCCCGCCCGGCGCTTGAGGGCATTCCCAGCCCGTCCGGCGCTTGAGGACCAGGGGCCCGGGGGCAGCGGCCCCCGACTACGGCGCCACCGCCCGAACGGCCCGCACGAGCGCGTCCACCCCCGCCTCCGCCTTCGACCGCGCACACCCCACGTTCAACCGCACGAACCCCTCGGCCCGGTACACCGCCCCCGGCATGATCGCCACCTTCTCGACCTCGATCAGCTGCCGCTGGAGCGCCGCCTCGTCGACACCCAGCGGACGCAGATCGATCCACGCGAGGTACCCGGCCTGCGGCGGCACCCACCCCAGCTCGGGAAAGGCGGAACGCAGCCGGTCCGCGAGCATCGACAGATTCCCCGCCGTGTAGGCCCGCACGGCGTCCAGCCACCCCGCACCGTGCCGGTACGCCGTGATGTGGGCCGTCAGGGAGAGCACCGCGGGTGAGGCGAGCCCCTCGCCCTTCTCCATGCGGGTGAGGAACTCCGCCCGGTCGTCCGGGTCGCCGATGATGCCGTACGAACCGGTCAGGGCCGGGAAGTTGAACGCCTTGCTGCCGGACGTGACGAGCGCCCAGCGCCCGCTGCCGTACCGGGTCCAGGGCAGATGACGGTGGCCCTCGTGCACGAAATCGGCGTGGATCTCGTCGCTGATGACCGCGACGCCGTACCGCTCGGCGAGCGCCGCGAAGCGGGTCAGCTCGTCGTGGGTCCACACCCGGCCCGTGGGATTGTGCGGCGAGCAGAGCAGCAGGACCTTGCTGTCCGGGCGGGCGAGCTGCCGCTCCAGCTCGGCGAAGTCACCCACCGGGCAGCCGCGCGGCTCCCGGCCGAGACCGGTCACCGCCTTGGTGAAACCGTCGTACGTGGGGGTGTGGACCACGACCCCGTCGCCCTCGTCCGTCCACATCTGCAACAGCTGCGAGAGCTGGCTGAGCACGGACGGCCCGTACACGATCCGGTCGGTGTCGATCCCGGTGTCGTACCGGGTCGCGTACCAGTCGCGTATCGCGGCCCGGAAGTCCCCGAGCCGCCAGTCCGTGTAGCCGAAGACACCGTGGGCGATCCGCTCCTGGAGGGCGGCGAGCACCTCGGGCGGGGAGCGGAAGTCCATGTCGGAGATGGTGAACGGCAGCAGCCCGTCCACCCCGAACCGGTCCGCGACACCGTCCCACTGGATGCTCCAGGTGCCGCGCCGGTCGACGGGCGTATCGAAGTCGTACGTCCGGTGCTCCCCGTACTCCATACCGGTCTCCTTCTCCGTCTCCATGTGCGGCACCCCTCTGACTGATCTGAGAATCACGAACCGACCTGAGAATCCCGAAACGCACGGACGCCCTCGGGCCTCGGGCATGACGCGGGCCCGGCATCCTTCGTCGGATACCGGGCCCGGCGTACGGAATTGCTCACGGGCAGGTGCCCGTCGCGTGAGGCGGCTGTCCCACGCATCGGGCGAGTGCCCGTTACTTGAGGCGGGTGCCCGTGGAGCGCAGGTTCGCGCAGGCCTCGGTCACGCGCTTCGCCATACCGGCCTCGGCGGCCTTGCCCCAGGTGCGCGGGTCGTAGGTCTTCTTGGAGCCGACCTCGCCGTCGACCTTCAGGACACCGTCGTAGTTGCGGAACATGTGGTCCACGACCGGGCGGGTGAAGGCGTACTGGGTGTCGGTGTCCAGATTCATCTTCACGACGCCGTTCTCCAGCGCGGTGGCGATCTCCTCCTCGGAGGAACCGGAGCCGCCGTGGAAGACGAAGTCGAACGGCGCGTTCTTGCCGTACTTGGCGGCAACGCCCTCCTGGAGGTCCTTCAGCAGCTCGGGGCGGAGCACGACGTTGCCCGGCTTGTAGACGCCGTGCACGTTGCCGAAGGAGGCGGCCAGCAGGTAGCGGCCCTTCTCGCCGAGGCCGAGGGCCTCGGCGGTGCGCAGCGCGTCGTCGACCGTGGTGTAGAGCGAGTCGTTGATCTCGTGGCTGACGCCGTCCTCCTCGCCACCGGTCGGGGTGATCTCGACCTCAAGGATGATCTTCGCGGCGGAGGCCAGCGCAAGCAGTTCCTGGCCGATGGAGAGGTTGTCCGCGAGAGTCTCGGCGGAGCCGTCCCACATGTGCGACTGGAAGAGCGGGTTGCGACCGGCCTCGACGCGCTTGCGGGAGACCTCCAGGAGCGGACGTACGTAACCGTCCAGCTTGTCCTTGGGGCAGTGGTCCGTGTGCAGCGCGACCGTGACCGGGTACTTCTCGGCGACGATGTGCGCGAACTCGGCGAGCGCCACCGAGCCGGTGACCATTTCCTTGGCGTACTGGCCGCCCAGGAACTCCGCACCACCGGTGGAGATCTGGATGATGCCGTCGCTCTCGGCCTCCGCGAAGCCGCGCAGCGCCGCGTGCAAGGTCTGGGTCGAGGTCACATTGATGGCCGGGTAGGCGAACTTGCCTGCCTTCGCCCGGTCGAGCATCTCGTTGTAGACCTCGGGGGTTGCGATGGGCATCTGTCCGCTCCTTGGGATGTGCGGGTGTGCGTAACTGGTCCCTGACCTGGGGGCGACTTCATCGTCGCCCCCATCTTTCCAGACTCTTGGCGCGGCTCCACCTGGCGTGGTGCCTTGACGTGTGCAAGAGGGGCGTGGTTTCACGTGAAACCACGCCGCCCCTGCCGACGCGCTGCTACCGCTCCGACATCGCCGCCCTCATGTGCCGGCCGGCCTCAGAGGTCCAGATCGCCCTGTCCGTACGCGAAGACGTACGGCACCCCGGCCTTGGCGATGACCTCGGCCGCACCGGTGTTGCGGTCCACGATCGTGGCGACCGCGACCACCTCGCCGCCGGCCTCGCGCACGGCCTCGACGGCGGTCATCGGAGAGCCGCCGGTCGTGGTGGTGTCCTCGACGACCAGGACCCGGCGTCCCTTGATGTCCGGGCCCTCGATGCGGCGCTGCATCCCGTGGGTCTTGGCGGCCTTGCGCACGACGAACGCGTCCAGCGTCTTTCCGCGGGCTGCGGACGCGTGCAGCATGGCGTCCGCGATCGGGTCGGCGCCCAGCGTCAGGCCGCCGACCGCGTCGAAGTCCAGGCCGTCGGTGAGGTCCAGCATCACCTGTCCGACCAGCGGCGCGGCCACGCCGTCCAGGGTGATCCTGCGCAGGTCGATGTACCAGTCGGCTTCGATCCCCGAGGAGAGGGTCACTTTGCCGTGGACCACGGCCTTGTCCTTGATGTGCTGCAGCAGGTCAGCGCGTACGTCAGTCATACCCCCGAGCTTAGAGGCGGCCCGGCCGTAGAGGCGGACGGGACCGACCCCCCGCCGGGCTGGGGGGCAGTCGGGGTTCAGAGGCCGCCGGGCCCGGAGCGGCCGGGCCCGGCGGCAGTCCGGGCTCAGAGGCGGCGCCAGCTCCAGGTCGTCGCGATCTCCAGCGGATCGATCGGCGTCACCAGGCGGGGCAAGGTGTTGAGGCCGTTCGGCGGGCCGGACTGCGGCTCGACACAGACCGCTTCCTGCTGCTCGTCGTAGACCACCACCCACTCGTCGCGGCTCTGCACCTTCAGCTCCAGCTGCCCCGGCCAGGTGAGGGTGACATCGACACCGTCCGGCATCCCGAAGCAGTCGTCCCAGGGGCCGGGGAGCGGGTCGATCCGCTTGCCCGTGGGGAGGTGATCGTCGCCACGCTCCTCCTGCCAGGCGGGCTCGAAGTCGATCCGTACGTCCTCGCCGGTACCGAGGTTCCGGTTGAACCAGGGGTGCCAGCCCGCCTGCGCCGGGAACGAGTCGTCGTACGTCTCCACACCGAAGGCGAGGGTCAGGGAGTCCTCGGCCAGCTCGAAGGTCTGAGTGACCCGGCCGGTGTACGGCCAGGGGTCGGCCAGGTCGTAGGTGAACACGGCGGCTGCCTCGCTGGTGCGGGCCGTCCGCCAGGCCGTGTTGCGGCCGGTGCCGTGGATGGCGTGCGGCGGGGAGTTCAGCGGCAGCTGGTGCGGTTCACCGCCGTTGCTGAACAGGCCGTTCCTGGTGCGCCCGCACCAGGGCACCATCGGGAAGCAGCCGAACTTGGCTCCCTGGCGCAGCAGTTCGGTGCCGCCGATACGGAGGCTTCGGATACGGCACCCGTTCTCGGGGCTCACGGTCAACTCGACGTCGCCGGCGACGAGCCGGACCTCTTCGCTACTCACCTCTTGACCCTAAGGGCTGTCCCGACCGGCCACCCGGCCGATCCCCTCGCCCGAACCCCGTCCGGCGCTCCGGATCAGCGGCGGCGCCGCAGCGCCCGGCCCACGACCACGGCCGACGCCAGCGCCAGCGCCGCCGCCGGGGCCGCCCACCGCAGGGTCGCCCCCGCCTTGACGGACGACGGGGCGGGCACAGGGGCGTACCGGCCGCGCGGCGGGGCGTGGTCGACCTCCTCGGCGCTGCGGCCGATCATCGTGCGCCGGGCGTGTGCGGCCTCCTGCGGGGGCTCGCCGGCGGGGATGAACTCCGCCTCGGACACCGGGTCCAGCGACGGCGGCGGAACCTCCGCGTCGAAAACGGACGGCGTGACATCGCCCTCGGAACCTGCCCGGGAACCAGCCCCGGAATCCGCTTCGGAGTCCGGCTCGGAATCCGCATCCGCACCCGCACCCGAATCCGCACCCGAATCCGCAGGGGCGTCGGCCCCGACCTCGGCCCCCACCCGGTCCCCGAACCGGTCCAGCAGGCGCCCGGCCGCCGCCAGCGCCGCCTCCGGGCTCAGTTCCGTCAGGCGTCCGCCCTCGCCACCGGCCGTCCCCGTGAACGTCAGCGTCGTGCCCGCGTCCGTCCCGGTCAGCCGGAGTTCCAGGGCCAGTGTCACCGAACCCGGCCCGCGGGCCTCCGCGCCCTCGCCCGTGATCGTGAAGCCGCCGTCCCGTTCCGCGAGGTGCAGCGCTCCGCGGTACGTGATCGTGTGACCGTCGACGCGGACCTTCAGCCGACCCGCGAGCGGGCCCTTCGTATCGTCCGCGTCCAGCTGGAGCCCTGGTACACAGCGGGCCACACGGGCTGGGTCCGTCAGGACCCGTCGGACGGACTCTGCCGGAACCGGAACGAACACCTCATGCTCCATAGGAGTCGAGCCTACTCAGACACAGCCGACACGTCTGCCTTTCGGTCCCCACCGGTACCGCCCCCACACCCACTCGTCCCACTCCCACCCGTCCCACTCCCACCCGCCGCCCTCACCCGGCCGTCACCGCGTGTACCGCGGGTGCACCAGCGTGGACGGCGGCAGCCCGTCCCACCGGACCGCCGGCCGGGACCAGGCCCCCGTACCGAGCGGCACGGTGTCCGGGTCCCCGCGGGCCGCCAGGACGAAGCCCCAGTCGTCGGCCGCCCGGGTCGTCCCGCTCGACCGGTCCGGTCCGGCCGCGAAGGCCGGTCTGCGGCCCGACGCCCGGTACGGGACGGCCCGCAGCCCCGCCGACCGCACCGTCGCGCCGACCGTCCAGAAGCTGTGCGGCCGGGCGTCGACCGGCCCCGCGTGGACGGCCAGCCTGCCGCCGGGTGCCAGCACGCGCGCCACCAGCCCGTAGAACTCCTGCGAGTACAGCTTGGTACTCGCGGTGATCCCGGGATCCGGCAGATCCGAGACGATCACGTCGTACCGGGGCCGGGGCGAGCGCAGCCAGGTGAACGCGTCGGCGGTGACCACGTGCAGCCGCCGGTCGCGGTACGCGTGACCGTTCAGCGCCGCCAGCCCCGGGTCCGTACGGGCCAGCCGTACGACGCCGGGGTCCAGCTCCACCACGGTCACCGACGCCACGTCCCGCCGCCGCAGCACCTCGCGGGCCGCGAGGCCGTCCCCGCCGCCCAGGATCAGTACGTCGCGGTGCGGGCCGCGCATCGCCGGGTCGACCAGCGCGCGGTGGTACCGGCGCTCGTCCAGGCCGTTGACCCGGAGCCTGCCGTCCAGGAAGAGGTTCAGGGTGCCGTGCCGGGAGCGGGTGAGGACGATCTCCTGGACACCGGTCTGCAGCGCGACCCGCACATGGGGCCCGTACACCGCACGCCGTGCGGCCTGTTCGAAGTCACCGACCAGCGCCGTCGCGGTGGCCAGGACGGCGAGCACCAGCACGTTCACGACGATCAGGCACCACCGCGCCCGCACGGTCAGATCGCGCCGGAACAGCCACAGCACCAGCGCCCCGCCCGCCACCGCGTTGACCGTCCCGGTGAGCAGCGCCCCGGTGAGCTGCCCCAGCACCGGCAGCAGCAGGAACGGGAAGGCCAGACCGCCGACCAGCGCGCCCACGTAGTCCGCGGCGAACAGGTCGGCGACCGTGCCGCCCGCGTCCTGTTGCGAGACCCGCTGGATCAGCGTCATCAGCAGCGGGATCTCCGCGCCCATCAGCACCCCGATCGCGAGCGAGAAGCCGACGAGCGCGTACCGCGAGCCGCCGCCCCAGGCGAACGACGCGTACAGGACCAGCGCCGAGCCACCGCCGATCAGCGCCAGCGCCGCCTCGACCAGCCCGAAGCCCACGGCGGCGCGGACCCGCAGCCGTTTGGCGAGCAGCGAGCCGATGCCCATCGCGAACACCATGACGGACAGCACGACGGAGGCCTGGGTGACCGAGTCGCCGATCAAGTACGAAGCGAGCGCGACCAGTTCGAGCTCGTACACCAGTCCGCAGGCCGCGCAGACGAAGACGGTGCCGAGCACGAGGAGCCGGCCGGTCCGCGGCCGTACGGAGAGTCGCGCGGCCTCGGTCCCGGGGGGTGCGGACTGGTCGATCATGCAGCGGACGCCACGCCATGAGACGCGCCCAACTCGTCACCCACAGAGGTTCAATGAGGCTTCGGCGGGGACCCGGACCCCGACCCGGGTACGGGTGACCACCAGCTGTCCTTCCTGCGGGTAGGCGTGCCAGGTACGCCAGTGCACCTGGCCCTCGTGGCGGCGCGCCAGCATCGCGGTGAAGGCGTGCGGCGAGCCGGGGAACGTCCCCGCGAGGCCGTTCGGATGGTCGGCCACCAGCGCGAGCAACTCCTGCGCGCGCCCCGCGAACGAGCACGCGGAGAGGGTCTCCACGCAGGCGGCGAACTCGTACCCCCAGTCGCCGACGCGCTCGGCCACGCCGAGGGGTAACGGGGTGCTGCTTCCCGGAAGGCAGGCGACGGTCTCCGAACAGAGACCGCCGTCCTCCTCCAGAATCACCTGGTGGGAGGCGCCGAGAAGCCTCATCTGGAGCTTGGCGCCGTCGAGTTCGAGATCGAGGACCGCGAGCGCGGGCAGCGGCTCGCGCCCCAGCGTCCACGCCAGATCGGCCGCGCGGGTATCGGTGTAGGCAGTACTGAGGGTCGTGAGCATGGGTGGGCTCCACAAACACACAATCGACAGGTGGACGGGGGTATCCCCGGAGCAGGTGCCAGGGACAGAGACGCCGGCATGGGCCACGGTCAGGTCTCAGGTCCGAGGGCTGCTTCTTCTCACTGCGAGGGAATCACGAAGTACATGTCGCTCACAGCGTTTTTACCCAACTTGGAGTGGATACCGGGTTGTTTCCATCCCCTGGGGGGCTTGGCTGTTCATACGTTCAACAAGGGCGCCCTAAGCGGATCTTGGGACAGCCGGCACACCGGAATCACACCCTGCCGAACAGAAAGCGCCCGCCGGGTGGTCGACCCGACGAGCGCCTTCAGGAGGAGAGGGGGGAGCCCCTCCTCCGGTCCTTTCCGAGCGTCAGCTGGAACCTCCACAGCCTCCGCCGCCTCCGCACGACGAGCCCCCTCCGCAGGAGTGACCACCGCCACAGGAATGACCACCTCCGCAGGAATGGTGGCCGCCCGAATGACCCCCGCCGGAGGAGTGGTGGCCTCCCGAATGACCGCCGGAGTGGCCTCCCGGGTCACTGCTGGGCGCGCCTCCGCCGTCCCCGGCCCACCAGCTGTGGCCCGCGGCGCCTCCGGCCGCGCCGCCTCCCGCGTACGTACGCCGCTTGCCGTCCCGGCCGCGTATCCCTCGCGCGATCACCACCACGACCACGACGGTCGCCACCATCACCAGGATGAACAGACCCATGGCCCTCACCTCTCCTCCGTCCCCCAGGAACGAGATCCCCCGTCGGCCCCCGCCCCGGTCCCGGACTGTCGCGTGACAAGGGGATCCCCCGCCCGTCCCGGCCCAAGCAGAAGTTGAGGAAGTCCAGAGGTTCGGCGCAGGATGACCGCCATGACCTCTACGGGAAGCCCCACGGGACGCGTCGCAGGACGGCCGCTGCTCAACCGACGCCTCGACGGGCTCGGAACGACGATCTTCGCGGAGATGTCGGCCCTGGCCACCGCGACCGGAGCGATCAATCTGGGCCAGGGCTTCCCGGACACCGACGGCCCGGCCGCGATCTCGGAATCGGCGGTCCGCGCGATCCGCGACGGCCGCGGCAACCAGTACCCGCCGGGCCCCGGCGTCCCCGAGCTGCGAACGGCGATCGCCGAGCACCAACAGCGGTTCTACGGGCTCACGTACGACCCCGACACCGAGGTCCTGGTCACCGCGGGGGCGACGGAGGCCATCGCGGCGACGATGCTCGCCCTCCTGGAGCCGGGCGACGAGGTCATCGCCTTCGAGCCGTTCTACGACTCGTACGCCGCCTCCATCGCCATGGCCGGAGCGACCCGCGTCCCCCTGACCCTGCGCGCCCCCGACTTCCGCCCGGACCTGGACGCGCTGCGCGCCGCCGTCACCCCCCGGACCCGGCTGCTCCTGCTCAACTCCCCGCACAACCCCACCGGCATGGTCCTCACCCCGGACGAACTGACGGCCATCGCCGAACTGGCCTGCGAGCGCGACCTGTTGGTCGTCACCGACGAGGTCTACGAGCACCTGGTCTTCGAGGGCGGCCACCACCCCATCGCGGCCCTTCCCGGCATGCGCGACCGCACCGTCTCGCTCTCCTCCGCCGGCAAGACCTTCTCCTTCACCGGCTGGAAGGTCGGCTGGGTGACGGCGGCCCCCGACCTGGTCGCCGCCGTACGCACCGCGAAGCAGTACCTGACCTACGTCAGCGCCGGGCCGTTCCAGTACGCGGTCGCCGACGCGCTACGCCTGCCGGACAGCTACTTCACCGACCTGCGCGAGGGTCTGCGCACCAAGCGGGACATCCTGGCGGCCGGGCTGACGGACGCGGGCTTCGAGGTCTACCTCCCTCACGGCACCTACTTCATCACCACGGATATCGCCGAACTCGCTCCGCATTCCCATGCGTTGGACTTCTGCCGCACTCTCCCCGAACGCTGCGGAGTGGTCGCCGTCCCCAACTCAGTCTTCTACGACCACCCCACCGCCGGGCGCACCCAGGTCCGCTTCGCCTTCTGCAAGAAGACGGACGTCCTGCGTGAGGCAGCCGACCGGCTGGCGCACCTCGCCGACTGAGCCGTCGAGGAAGCGGCACGGGAAGGCAACGCGCCCTGGCCGGGCAGCCGCCGCAGGCGGTCCGGCCAGGGGGAGCCAGGCCCCGGGAACGGCCAGCCCGCCGGAATGTCCAGCCACGGGCCGGAACGGGAACCCATCATTTGATGACTTCCCGGCGCCCGCCTGCCACTAGCCTCCTTCACGGGACGCCCCACGGCGGTTCCGGGCACTGCCGGTCCACACGGTTGACCGAGCAGACACGCCCCTTCCGTATCGGCAGCCGCCCGCACGGCGGCCTGCCCCGAGAACGGTCACGTTCCACGGCCGGGAGAGCACTGTGGCGATGGAAGAAGCGGACGAGGCCGACGTGACTGCCGAGACAGACGGGACGATCGAGGCAGGCACCAAGACCGAGGCAGGCGCCATGAGCAGCGAAGGCGGAACCGGGGACGAGCGGCGCGGCAACGACTACCGCGTCGACATCGACGGGGACGCCCGGGGCTCGGTGGTCGTCGGCGACCACAATCTACTGGTCGACGCCCAACACGGCTCCTCGGTAACCCTCTTGGTGCAAGGCCAGCGCCCCGTACCCGTACGCCGGGACCAGATCGCGCTGCTTCCACGCCGGCAGCAGGAACTGGTAGGCCGAGCGGCGGAGCTGGCGGCCCTGGATCAGGGCATCCGGGACGGCGGGCTGGTCCAGCTCTACGGCCCGTCCGGCAGCGGCACCAGCATGCTGCTGCGCCACGCGGCGCACCGGCTGGCTCCCGCACCGGACGGGCTGATCTACCTCAACGCGGCCGACCGTGAGGTGGCCGATCTCGCCCAGGAGATCTTCGAAGCCTGCTACGACGCCGTGGGCTACGCGCCCTCGGCCACCGAACTGCGGCGCCTGATGGCCGGGGTGCGGGTGGCCGTGTACCTCGACAATGCCGATCTGACGCGAGAACAGACCCTGGCGCTGGCCGACATGGTCCCCGACGCCGCCCTGGCCCTCGCTTCCCACGGCCCCTCGCTCCTGACCGAGGACGGCGCACTGGTGGAGCTGGCCGGGCTGGACCGCGCGGCCAGCCTGAAACTGCTGGTCCGCGCGCTGCAACGGCCACTCGCCGAGGACGAGCTCGACACCGCCACGTCCCTGTGGCAGGCCGCGCAAGGCCGACCGCTGCATCTGCTCCACGCGGCGGCACTCACCCGGCTCCGCTCCCCTGACGCCCGGCTCCCGCTGCCGGGCGAGGTGGCGGAACTGCTTCCCCTGCTGCTCGACGGGCTCGACGATCCATCGACGAGCGTGCTGCGGCTGTTGGCCACCCTGGACGGCGCGGAGCTGGCTCGGACTCACATCGGCGCGCTCACCGAACTGCCGGACGCGGCGCGGGTGTGCGAGCAGCTGGCGGAGCTCGGCCTCCTCCGGGCCGAGCAGTACGGCTACCGCTGCGCGCAGGACGTCGTGGCAGCCGTACTCGACCGGGCCGCCGGGCTCTTCCCGGTCGAGGCGATCTGTGCCCACCTCGCCGACTGGCTGGCGCAGCCGGGTACCACGGCCGCCGAAGTCGCCGCACACAGTGTGGCGTTGGACCGGGCGGCCACGCTGGCAGAGGCCGCCGGCCGACCCGAACTGGCGGTACGGATCTCCCGCGCCGCCTCCCCGGCGATGGCCCGTTCGCTCCGCTTCCGGGCCTGGGGCAAGCTGCTCGGCCGAGGCTGGAGCGCCGCCCAGCGGGCCGAGGACAAGCAGGCCGAGACCTTCTTCGTCCATGAGGAAGGGATCCGCAGCCTGCTCACGGGGCGTCGGGTGATCGCGGCAGCACTCCTGGGCGAGGCCGCTCTGCTGTGGAAGGCACTGGGCGACCTCCACGGCGCCACCGCCGCGCTCAACGCCCAGCACTTCACACCGGCGTTGACCAACCCGCTCCCCGCGCCGGCACCCGGACTGCCCGGGACCGCCCCCCTACACACCGCCCCGGCACACGGGCTGACCGGGACCACCCCCGCACACGCCGCCCCCGCACACGGACTGCAGTCGCACTCCGTGGCCTCCCACATGGCGAACCTCTCGCCCGCGCCGTCCCAGTCCGCCACGACAGCGGCCGTTCCACACGCAGCGGGCCACGGCGCAGCCCAGGCAGCACACCCTGCGGCCGGGCATGCCGGCGCGGGCCACGGCACGGCGCAAGCGGCGCACCATACGGCCGCGCACACCGTCGCGAACACATCCACCGCAGCCGGCGGAGTCACCACGACCGCCGCAGCTGCGACGACGGCCACGGCTGCCGGTTTCGCCGGCGGGAAAGCCCTGCTCATCGCTGTGGCCGTCCTGGTCGTCGGCACGACTGCCGCCGTCACGATCACCACGACCGGAGGATCCGGGGGCGGAGGCGGGGCCGGTGGTTCGAAGGGCCTCCGGGCACCGTTCGACAGCGCGGTGGAGGCCCTGGCCCAAGCGCCAGGCCTCCGGTACCAGGGCGACTGGAACGTCAAGGAGTACCTCAACGACGTCACTGTGACGGCCCACGGCGAGGAGTTCGGCACCAGTCATCTGACCGAATCCACCCTGGACACGGACCAGGACGCCCAGGACCTGCTGAGCGTCGGCGGCAAGGACTACTCGCGGTGGCACGCGGCAGACAGCGCCGCGGGCGATCTGCATCTCTGGACGTACGACGACCTGGGCGACAGGGACAGCAAGGGTTCCAGTCGGCTGACACAGGAGATGTCTCTCTACCCGAGCCCGTCGAAGCTGGCCAAGAAGTTCACGCAGGCGCTGGCCGACCAGCCGCGACTGCCGTCGGCGGAGAATCCGCAGACCACGGACATCAACGGCGTCCCGGCCCTTCGCGCCGACACCACCGTCGGGTATCTCTACGTCTCCAAGGACGCGCCGTATCGCGTGCTGCGCTGGAAGCCGCCGAGCGCGCTGGGCGGGGGCTTCGACCCCAGGGCCCCGCTTCCTCGCGCCATGGAGGCCCGTACCCCGCTGTCGGACACCACATCCATGGATCTGACACCGGTGGCCCCCACGGAATCCGACAGGATGTACAACTCCCTGGAGCAGTACACGAAGGACCTCACCACAGCGCGCTACGGAACCCTGGACTTCAACCAGAAGGAGGAGGGCAGCGGCGTCAACTGTGACTCCGACGGGTGCCACGTCAAGGAAACGGTCTCCTCGGATGTCCTCGCCAACGACAGCATCGTCCGGAACCTCGGCCAGGTCGATGTCGTGATGACGGTGGGCTCCCTCGACATCGATGGCCATCCCGCAGGCACGTGTTCGAGCGAGCGCCAGACGATGCAGGTATCCGGGAACAGCATCAGCGGCACCCTTACCTGCGACGATCCGGCGGGCGGCGCGGTGTACGACCGAGTCAGCGCGGAATCGCAGCATCAGGCGGACGCCAACGGGACGGACTCGTACTGGGACCATGCCGAAGACATCACGATCGAAGCCCTGGTCCTCAAGAGCTCCGAGGTCGATCAACTGCTCGCGAACGAGAGGCAGGAGCAGGCGGCACGGTGATCCGCAGGACCGTTGGCGCACCTGCGGACGGCGGTACTTGCCTCGTGCGGGGATCGTCGCTCCCGCCGGTCTCCAAGGCCGAGAGGGGTGGCGGCCCCCGTCTCCCCTGCGGTGGGATAGCGGACCATGATGCGCACGCAGCTCGCCAGAGCCGGAACCCGGATCGTGGCCGGTGTTTCGCGGGAAACGAGCCGTCCTCGGCACATCCGTCGCCGTGCTGGCGACTCTCGGCGCGGTCCTCGTCGTGCTGGGGCCTCTGTCCTGGCTGATAGCCGGGGACACGGTCCGCAAACTGCCGGGAAAGGACCGGGCGGACGCCCTGAACGCCGTGCGCCAGACGGTACTGGCCGCGCTGGCGGGCGCGACGGTGCTCGCCGGGCTGGTGTTCACGGCCCGTACCTACCGTCTCTCCCGGCGAGGACAGGTGACGGAGCGGTTCCGGGCAGCCGTCGGTCACCTGGCCTCGGACAAGCTCACGGAACGGATCGGAGCCATCTACAGCCTGGAACACGTGATGGCGGAGTCAGCCGAAGAGCACAACACCGTGGTCGGGGTACTCGCGGCCTTCATCCGCGAGAACGCCAAGCGGGACACCCCGCCGAATCCCGAATCCCGCCCTCCGGAGGAAGGGATGCGGGAGCCCGTCCCTGCCTGGGGAACCGAACCCCCCGCCGACATCCGCGCAGCGTTCGACGTACTGGCCCGCCGGCCCGAACGCCACGAGCCACGACGCGTCGACCTCAGGTCGACCACCCTCACCGGACTCATGGTGCGCAGTTTCGACTTCGAAGCTCCGCCCCGCCTCACCTGGATGTACTTCACCTGGGCGGACCTACGACGCGCCGACCTTCGCGGTGCGGACCTGACCCACGCGATCCTCAACGGCGCCGACCTCTGCCTCTCCTCACTGCGGAATGCCCGGCTGGACCACGCGCAGTTCATCGGGGCGGACCTACGGGGTGCGTCGCTCGGCGGAACGACCCTGCTCGGCGCCGACCTGACCGGCGCGGATCTCAGGGACACCGGCAGCCTGACCGCGCAGCAACTGTCGGCCGCCGTGCTCGACGAGACGACCCGGCTGCCCTCGGAACTCAGCGACGACCCCTGGGTCGCGGCCCGGCTGGCGGACTGCCGCGCCTGGCGGGACCAGCATCCCGCGCAGCCGCCGGCGCCGCTCCCACCACCGACAGCCCCGGTACGCCGACCGCAGTGAGCGACACGCAGACGTTCTGGATGCCCACCGGACCAACTCGGCTTCGCCGGAAGGCGGGTGGATGGCGGATGACACACGTGCCGTGGTCTACAGCAGTTCCTGGAACATGTGCTGGAGCTGTCGTGCGGTCGAACGCCGGGCGGGGGCCTTGATCAAACCGGTCAGGATGATCTCTTCGAACGCGGGGGACGGACGCGAGCGGGCGCTGAACGGGAACCAGCCCCCGTCGATTCAACAGGCCGCCCGCAAGGATGCCCTGCGAATCTCCCCGTCCTCATCGGGCGGGCAGTCCCGGCAGCGGCCGGGTTCAGCGGCGCGGAAGGCGCGTTCGCAGCCGCCGTCGCAGGTCTGCCAGGGCAGGACCGCCGGTGGGACGGTGTCAACGCCCGTGTCAGGTACGGCGAGCGGCAGGTCCCGGAGCCGGTAGGCCAGGAGGTGGGCCGGGCGGGCTCGGATGGGGTTCGGGAGTCCGGTGGTGAGCAGCGTGACGAGGTCGTCGTGACCGATCCCGTGCGCGAGCCACTGGGTGATGGCGGGCGCGAGCTGCGCGGCTTCCCGCTGGGACAGGATCAGTCGGGGGTCACGGAGGCGCAGCGAGGCGAGGACGAGGGCGGCCTGCGGGTCGGACTCGGCGAGAGGGGTGAGCGGGTGCGGCGGCCCGGACGTGGCGGGTGCCACCGCCTCGGTCCGCGTTTCGGGCGACGCGGCCTCGGTCACCGTGTCGGGCGACGCGGCCTCGGTCACCGTGTCGGCGGCGGGGTCGGGGTCGGTTCCGGCGATGGCATCCGGCCGGGACAGCGGCCCAAGTACCCGCTTGTGTAAGGGTGTTCGGGGACGCGGCGGCACAGGCGGCCGATGTGTGGGGGTATGCCGGGCCGGGCCGTCGAGTCGAGCCGGTACATCGTGGAAGTACGTCCGCGTGCGGATCAGGCCGCCGGGCCCCCGCTCGCGCCGCCGTTCCAGGTACCCGATCTCCTCCAGCTCCCGAAGCGCCCGGGAGATGAGGATCTCGCCCTCGGTGAAGTGCGCGCACAGTGCGGTGATGCTCACGGGGGCGCCGTCCGGCAGCGACAGGATGTACGCGGCGACGCCGATCGTGACGGCGCTTCCGGGGCGCTGCACAAGGGCGTTGGCCAGCACGGTGAAGTCGGCGGTGAGGCGGGTACGGATGTGGATCACGCCGGATGTCGATGCTCCGGTGTGGGCGCGCAGGCGCGCACTAGACTGCTGTTCAGCCATTGGGAAGGTCGGTCTTCCTGAGAGGTCAGGCCTCGTCCGGGATTCGCAGTCCCGGCCGAGGCCGTCTCATGTTTGTGGGGTTGTTTCGGTGAACGTAACCGCCAACCTCCCACCCCTGCAAGCCAGTCACCCGTGTGGGTGACGCGGTGGAGGGCAGGGTGGGAGGGTGGGTGGGTAGTTCTTCCTCTTCAGTTCTTCGGGGAGGCCCGTGGCCGTCCGGGCTCCCGTCGACAAGGTCCCGGCGGGGCCGGACACCGGCTCGCCGCCCGCCTATCCGACCGCAGGCGCGACGTCTGCGGCGTCCCCCGCGCTGTCCCCCGCGCCGAGGTCCGCACGCGGCGGGAGGTCACGGGGCGAGTGGTCACGGGGCGAGTGGTCACGGGACGGGAGGTCACCGGCCGGAAGGTCAAGGGACGGAAGGTCAAGGGACGGAAGGTCAAGGGCCTCCCGCTCTCCCCCGCCCTCGAACTGCGTCCGGTACAGCTCCGCGTACCGCCCCTCCACAGCGAGGAGTTCGTCGTGTGTGCCCCGTTCCACGATCCGGCCCTCCTCGACCACGAGGATCAGATCAGCGGCCCGCACGGTGGAGAGCCGGTGCGCGATCACGATGGCGGTACGGCCTTCCAGCGCTTCGGCGAGCGCCGCCTGGACCGCCGCCTCGGAGGTGTTGTCGAGATGGGCGGTCGCCTCGTCGAGGATCACCACACGCTGACCGGCGAGCAGCAGCCGCGCGATGGTCATGCGCTGGCGCTCGCCGCCGGAGAGCCGGTAGCCGCGCTCGCCGACGACGGTGGCGAGCCCGTCGGGCAGTGACCGGACAAGACCGTCGAGGCGGGCCCGGCGCAGGACGTCCCACAGCTCCTCGTCGGTGGCTCCGGGCCGGGCGAGCAGCAGGTTCTCGCGGACGGACTCGTGGAAGAGGTGTCCGTCCTGGGTGACCATCCCGAGCGTGGCGCGGAGGGACTCGGCGGACAGGTCGCGTACGTCGACACCGCCGATACGGACGGCGCCCGCGTCGGTGTCGTAGAGGCGCGGGAGGAGGTGCGCGATGGTCGACTTGCCCGCGCCGGACGAGCCCACGAGGGCGACCGTCTGGCCGGGCTCCGCGCGGAACGTGATGCCGTGCAGTACTTCGTCGCCGCCCCGGGTGTCGAGGGAGGCGACCTCTTCCAGTGAGGCGAGGGAGACCTTGTCGGCGGAGGGGTAGCCGAAGCGTACGGAGTCGAACTCAACGGAGACCGGCCCGTCGGGCACCGGCCGCGCGTCGGGTCGCTCCGTGACGAGGGGCTGGAGGCCGAGGACCTCGAAGACCCGCTCGAAGCTGACGAGGGCACTCATCACCTCGACACGCGCACCGGCCAGCGCGGTCAGCGGTGCGTACAGGCGGACGAGGAGCAGGGAGAGCGCGACCACGGCGCCGGGGTCGAGGCTGCCGCGCAGGGCGTAGGTGCCGCCGAGCCCGTAGACGAGCGCCAGGGCCAGGGCGGACACGAGGGTCAGGGCGGTGACGAACGTGGACTGTGCCACGGCCGTACGTACCCCGATGTCCCGCACCCGCCCGGCCCGCGCCGCGAACTCGGCGGACTCGTCGTCCGGCCGCCCGAACAGCTTGATCAGAGTGGCGCCCGGCGCCGAGAACCGCTCGGTCATCCGGTTGCCCATCGCGGCGTTGAGGTCGGCCGCCTCCCGCTGGAGCCTCGCCATGCGGGTGCCCATCCGGCGCGCGGGCACCACGAACACCGGCAGCAGCACGAGCGCGAGGATCGTGATCCGCCAGGAGATCGTGAGCATCACGGCAAGGGTCAGCAGCAGCGTCACCACATTGCTGACGACACCGGAAAGTGTGTTGCTGAAGGCGCGCTGTGCACCGATCACGTCGTTGTTGAGCCGGCTGACCAGGGCGCCGGTACGGGTCCGGGTGAAGAAGGCGACAGGCATGCGCTGCACGTGGTCGAAGACCGCGATCCGCAGGTCCAGGATCAGCCCCTCGCCGAGGGTGGAGGAGAGCCGGCGCCCGAGGAGGCCCAGGCCGGCTTCCGCGAGGGCGATGAGCGCGATGAGCAACGAGAGCCGGACCACCAGCCGCTCGTCGCCGCCGGACACGATCGCGTTGACGACGCGGCCCGCGAGGACGGGTGTCGCCACCGCGATCAGCGCGGTGACGACCCCGAGCAGCACGAACTGGATGATGCGGCGGCGGTGCGGCCGGGCGAATCCGGCGATTCCTCGGAAGGTGGCACGGGCGAACGGCCGACGCTCGGGACGGGCGTCCATGACGTTCCGCAACTGCGTCCAGGCTGTGGATTCCATACTCATGGAAGGACCGTAGGACCTCAAGCAGCCTTGAGGTCAACTGCGTTGCTTTCGTGCGCAGTTGCAGCCGCAGTGCGCGAAAACGGAAGCCCGGCCGGCACGGTGCCGAAGCACCTTCCGACCGGGCTTTCCGTCACGCCGTCACGACTGCGGGCTCCGTCACGGCTGCTCAGCGCGCCGTCACGACTACCCAGATGCCGTCACGACTGCTCAGGCGTCGTCGCCCGGCTTGTCGTCGTCGGAGCCCGACTCCAGGTCCTGCTCCAGGCCGAGCTGGTCGACGAGCCACTTGTCGAACTCGATCGAGGCACGGACCCAGCTGACCGTGGAGGACACGAAGTGCTCCAGTGCGACACCGGTGCCGATGAGCATCTGCGCCTCACCGATGAGCCGGACGCTGCCGTCGTCGTGGGTGTGGGTGTAGACCTTGGGCCACAGGGTGCGGCGGTTCCAGTCGTCGATCAGTTCGAGGAGCTGGAGCTTCTCCTCGATGTTGTGCGGGCGGTCGTAGAACGTCCGCACGGAGAAGACCTGCTGGTCGTCCTCGCCACGGAACATGAAGTACGTGCGGAATTCCTCCCACGGCGCGGCGAGGTCACCCTCGTCGTCCAGGACGTACTTCAGCTCCATCTGCTCAAGGAGCTGCTTGACCAGATCCTGGTCAGGGACGACGGGGCCCGCCGGTCCTGAACCCTGCGGATCGGGCTGGCCCCCGAAGTTCGGAATGGAGGACGGGTCGATGGTCATCTTTGAATTGCCCTTCGTACGAGTACCGCCATCCTCCCCCATGCCGGGCGGGGCATGGCAAGCCCCGCCGGGCCATATCCGCCACAGGCGGACAGGGTTTGCCCGATCATGGGTCGGCGGGCCTCGCCATGCGGTCGGTGAGCTGCCAGACACCGGTCGAGGGGTTACGGGTGTGGTCAGCCCCCGAGGGGTCCAGTTTCCGGGCCCGCTCCCCTGCGCTCGCGAGGCCGTCGCGGTACGCGAGGAAGTCCACCCGGGTCTTGTCGTACCCGGGTACGTGCCTCTGCAGCAGGGGCAGCAGCTTCTTGTACGTGTCGACATGCGCGCGGTGATCCGCGAAGTGGAGCAGCAGCCACACCTCGAAGCACGGGCGGGAAACGGCGGTCCGGATGCCGTGCCGACGGCCGAGTGCGACCGCATCGGCCACATCCGGGAACTCGTCGACGTCGAAGACGCACCACACCTCGTCGTAGCCGTCCCGGTTGAGGTCCCGCTGCCCCCGGGCGTACGTACGAGCTGGGTCGGGGAACACGCCTTGCCGCGCACCACCACGGACACGGCCGGGTTCCGGAGGTGGTCACGGAGCCCCTGGAGGTACTGGCGCTCGGTCTCCTTGCTGCCGCAGACGATCAGAAGCGTGCGCGACGACCTGCGGACCGGCCCCCGGCGGCGGCCCGACCCCTCACGCGGAAACGCCCTTGCCATGTGCCCCCCAGTACTTCCTGACCATGTCCTCGAAGGCCGTCTCCGGCAGGAGCGGCACCGCGCCATAGCTGCCCGCGAGGTAGCGCCGCTCGAAGTTCTCGCCCTTGCGCGGCTTGAAGTCGCTGAGCGGATAGAGCTCGGACGCACCGCTCGCGGCGTCCTTCTCGACGAACCACACCTGGTCGCGGCGGAGCACCTGCTCGCCGAGCATCGTGCCGAGGAGGGAGGCTTCGTGGGTGGTGAAGATCAGCTGGGCGCCGAGCGGATTCAGCTCCGGGTCCTGGAACATGGCGACCAGCTTGGCGGTGAGCAGGGGGTGCAGGCTGACGTCGATCTCGTCGACCCACAAGGGCGTTCCGTCCACGATGGCGGGGAGAGCCGAGGTCACCATGTTCAGCCAGGTCTTCGTACCCGCCGATTCCGCGTCCACCGGCAGCACGAACTCCTCGTCCCCGACCCGGTGGACGAATTCGAGTGATGCCGATGCGGCTGCTTTGACGGCGTCCGGGAGGGCACGCCCCGCAGGGTCGGCTGCGTTCCGGGCCAAGACTTCCCGCACCAGCTCGTCCGCCGCCGCCGGACCACGGCGGATGCCATGGACTCCCAGGTCGGCCACGGCCAGCAGATCCGCCCCGAGCGACAGCCCCATCTCCTCGAACGACTCGAACATCCAGGCCGCGAGGGCCCCGGCCCGGGTGATCGACTGGCGGGTCGAATCCTCGATCACGCAGGGGGACACCAGCGCCGCCCACACCGGCCCCAACCGCTTGTGCGAGGCCTGCGCTGCGGCAGAGAGGTAGAGGCTGTTCGGCCGCACCGTCCGCTCGACGGCCACCCGCTCGCCGGTCAGCGTCGCACCGTAGGTCATCGTCATGTGCTCGCGCTCGAAGAGCACCCGCCTGCGACCCCGGGGGTAGGCGTACAGCCACTCCTCGGTGACCTCGGCGTCGGTGATACCGAACCCGTACACGTACCGCACCCCGTCCACCAGGACGTCGACGGCGTACGACGAGGGCTCGTCCCGGCTGCCGTGGTCGAGCAGGAAGGGACGCCGGGGCACCTGGGCACCGGGCAGCCATCGCGCTTGTGAGTCACGCACCGCCTCGGTGAAGAACCGGTACGCGTCCACCACTGTCGACTTCCCGGACGCGTTCGCACCGTAGATCGCCGCGACCGTCACCGCAGCATGGTCGCCCTCGTACGCCGGGACGAGATTCAGTTCCTGCGGCTCGCGCAGCGACCGGTGGTTGGCGACACGAAAGCTGAGCAACATGGCCTGCCACACCCCCGTTACATGCCCTTGTGAACAAGTGATTCGCGATTTTCGCGCCTCAGCGAATTCTAGTTCCCCTTTTGGCACACCAACAGGCCCGCCACCCACAGGAGTGACGGGCCTGTCGTACAGCCGTTCCGCGCGCCTACTCCCCCCGCCCCACGATCAGCTCGTCCCCCACCCGGTCCACCCGCACCGTGTCGCCGTCCGTGACCTCGCCCGCGAGGATCTCCTTGGCGAGCTGGTCGCCGATCGCGGTCTGGATCAGGCGGCGCAGCGGCCGGGCGCCGTAGGCCGGGTCGTTGCCCTCCTGGGCCAGCCAGGCCAGGGCGTCCGGGGTGACGTCCAGGGTCAGCCTGCGGTCGGCGAGGCGCTGGGCGAGGCGGTCGATCTGGAGGCCCGCGATGTGGGCCAGCTCGTCCTGCGACAGGGCGGAGAAGACCACCAGGTCGTCCAGCCGGTTCAGGAACTCCGGCTTGAAGGAGGCCCGTACGACGTCCAGGACCTGCTTCTTCTTCTCCTCCGGCTTGGTCAGGGGGTCGACCAGGTACTGACTGCCGAGGTTCGACGTGAGGATCAGGATGGTGTTGCGGAAGTCCACCGTCCGTCCCTGGCCGTCGGTGAGCCGGCCGTCGTCGAGGACCTGGAGCAGCACGTCGAAGACCTCGGGGTGGGCCTTCTCGACCTCGTCGAGGAGCACCACGCTGTACGGGCGCCTGCGGACCGCCTCGGTGAGCTGGCCGCCCTCCTCGTAGCCGACGTATCCGGGCGGCGCGCCGACCAGCCGGGCCACCGAGTGCTTCTCGCCGTACTCACTCATGTCGATGCGGACCATGGCCCGCTCGTCGTCGAAGAGGAAGTCGGCCAGCGCCTTCGCCAGCTCGGTCTTGCCGACACCGGTCGGGCCGAGGAAGAGGAACGAGCCGGTGGGCCGGTCCGGGTCGGCGATCCCGGCGCGGGTGCGGCGTACGGCGTCGGAGACGGCCCGTACTGCCTCGCCCTGCCCGATGAGGCGCCTGCCCAGCTCCTCCTCCATGCGCAGCAGCTTCTGCGTCTCACCCTCCAGGAGACGGCCCGCGGGAATGCCGGTCCAGGCGCCGACCACGTCGGCGATGTCGTCGGAGCCGACCTCCTCCTTGACCATCGTGCTTTTCGTGTCAGCAGTCTTGGCGGCCTCCTGTTCGGCCTCGGCGGCTGCCTCCAGCTCCTGCTCCAGGCCGGGGATCTCCCCGTACAGCAGCTTGGAAGCGGTGTCGAAGTCACCGTCGCGCTGGGCACGCTCGGCCTGGCCGCGGAGTCCGTCCAGGCGTTCCTTCAGCTCGCCGACGCGGTTCAGGCCCTGCTTCTCCTTCTCCCAGCGGGCGGTGAGACCGCGCAGCTCCTCCTCGCGGTCCGCGAGGTCGCGGCGCAGCTTCTCCAGTCGCTGCTTGGACGCGGCGTCGGACTCGTTCTTGAGCGCCAGTTCCTCCATGCGCAGCCGGTCGACGGAGCGCTGGAGCTCGTCGATCTCGACGGGGGAGGAGTCGATCTCCATCCGGAGCCGGGAGGCCGCCTCGTCCACCAGGTCGATGGCCTTGTCGGGCAGGAAGCGGGAGGTGATGTACCGGTCGGAGAGGGTTGCGGCGGCGACCAGTGCCGCATCCGCGATCTGCACCTTGTGGTGCGCCTCGTACCGCCCCTTGAGACCGCGCAGGATCGCGATGGTGTCCTCGACCGTCGGCTCGGCGACCAGCACCTGCTGGAAACGCCGCTCCAGGGCGGGGTCCTTCTCGATGCGCTCGCGGTACTCGTCGAGGGTCGTCGCACCGACCATGCGCAGCTCACCGCGGGCCAGCATGGGCTTGAGCATGTTGCCCGCGTCCATCGCCGAGTCCCCGCCGGCGCCCGCGCCGACGACGGTGTGCAGCTCGTCGATGAACGTGATGACCCGGCCGTCGCTCTCCTTGATCTCGGCCAGGACGGTCTTCAGCCGCTCCTCGAACTCACCGCGGTACTTCGCACCGGCGACCATCGCGCTGAGGTCCAGCGAGACCAGCTGCTTGTTCTTCAGCGACTCGGGCACGTCACCCTTGACGATGCGCTGGGCCAGCCCTTCGACCACGGCCGTCTTGCCGACGCCGGGCTCACCGATGAGCACCGGGTTGTTCTTGGTTCGCCGGGACAGCACCTGCACCACCCGGCGGATCTCCTGGTCCCGGCCGATAACCGGGTCGAGCTTGCCCTCGCGGGCGGCGGCCGTGAAGTCCGTACCGAACTTCTCCAGCGCCTTGTACTGACCTTCGGGGTCGGGGGTGGTCACCCGGCGCCCTCCCCTGCTCGTCTCGAACGCTTCCAGCAACTTCTCGGCACTCGCGCCCTGCCCCGTCAGCAGTTCACCGGCCTGGCCGCCCTTCGCGGCGATCCCGATGAGCAGATGCTCCGTCGAGATGTACTCGTCACCCAGTTCCTTCGCCCGCTGCGCGGCGTCGGCGATGACGGCGAGCACCTCACGGTTGGGCTGCGGGGGCGCGACGGTGGACCCGGTCACGCTGGGCAGCCCGGCGAGCAGCCGCTCGGCCCCCGCCCGTACGGCCGCCTGATCGGCCTCGACGGCCGCCAGCAGGTCCACCACGTTCTCGTTTGCTTGTCGGCCTCGCCCCGCCAGGAGGGCGAGCAGCAAATGGGCGGGGGTCAGATCGGGGTGCCCGTCGGACACGGCCCGGCTGCTCGCCGCGTTGATCGCGTCCCGGCTCTTGTTCGTCAGCTCGGCATCCACGTGTGCGCTCTCCTCCTGGCGGGGCAGGTCCATCCGTACCTGCGGCAGCAATCGGCACCTGTCGCAGCAATGACTCCATCAGCATGCGCAAAGTTGAGTCTATTCCACTCAACCAGTAATCGGCGAAGTCCCACCGGACAGGTCCTGGCTTCACAGCTATGGCCATTGACCCACGCAATCCCCGTACGACCTATCCCAGCTTCTGGCGCGGGTACCGCCTCTGCACCTCGACGGCGTCGCGTGGGGGCGGTTCACCGCACGCGGCCCCGGAACGGACACGGGTCGCGGCCTGCCGGGTGACGGGTGGGCGCCGGGCGGGCGCCGGGCGGACGCCGGAGGGGCGTGCGGGCGGCGCCGGAGGGGCGTGCGGGTCTTCCACCCGGACCACGCCCGGCCTCCGCACGCAGCACAGCGGCGCCACCGTGTTCAGGTCACGGTGGCGCCGCTGTGTGGGGGAAGTACCTGAGCGATCTGGTTACGACGGGGGAATCGCTTCAGGCACTGCGGGGGATGGCTGCATTGGGCTCGACACCGAACAACTGGTGGTCGCGCCGGTCGAGATTGACGAAAACCATGCCGTAACGAATGACACAGCGGACAGGCTGTGGTGCACCCCGGGGCTTGCGCAGGCACCGGTATGCGCGAACGTCTTCGTCTTCCTCGCGTACGACCACGATCGGCTCGCCGAACAGGGTGACCATCAACGAATCACCACGGTGCGGAATGGCCGTGACGAGGTCGATGAAATGCCACCCGGAGCGGTAGGCCACAGCCATCTCGCGCTGGAAGACTCTGTCGTCCGGTGGGACTGTCATGCGCCTGCGGATCCGACGTGGGCCGGAGCGATCTCCCAGGTGACCTCGCCGGGCTGCGAAAGCTTGGCGTTCGCGGGGATGCTCTCCCAGGTGACCTCACCGGGGGGCGCGGCCACGACATCGGCCGGCGTGCTCTCCCACGTCACCTCACCGGGGTTCGCCACCGTGCTGTGAGCCGGGGACCCCTCCCACGTGACCTCGTAGCTGGCCACGAAACCAAAAGCCGCCGCTGCTACGGCAAGTGCACAAACCGAACGAACCATCCTGGACATGGACGATCTCCACCTCATGTGATCCCTACCTCCCTCCCCCGTACTGAAGACGATGGCTCACTCCGCACGCTTCCACCAGCAAGTGCGGGCATCATGTTCCTGTAATACAGGAACATGAGGGGGGTGTATATGCAGTCAAATTCGGGCGATACGGAACACCGTCACCCTCAAGGGGGGTTGTGCGAAGAGGGGAAACGCCTTTATGCCAACGCCCTGCGCACCGGCCGCATAGCCCGTTCCGAGACGGAGGGCACCGCCTGCCTCTTCGAGCTGGCACTTCTGCATCCAGACCCTGAGGACGCAGAGTGGTACCGGCCGGTTGCCCCGTCCGCAGCGCTGACTCAGCTAATACACCCCATCGAGCGGGAGATCCAAGAGCGCAGACGGCTCACCATCTCGCTGGCCGACACCTTTGAGCCATTCATGTCCATCACCCCGCAGGATCCGCCGACCACGCACGCCATCACGGTGCTCAACGGTCTCAACAACATCAACGCCACGCTGGACCGGGTGACCGCCGAGGCCCGCGAGGAGATCCTCACCATCCAGCCCGGCAGCGGCCGTAAGCCGCAGACCCTCCAGGAAGGGCTCCAGCGGGTCGCCCCCCTGCTCGACCTGGGCGTCAGGATGCGCACGCTGTACCAGCACACCGCGCGCCACCACCCGGCCACACTCGCCTACATGGAGCGGGTCGAGCCGTACGCCGTGGAGGTGCGGACGCTTGAGGAGATCATCGACCGGCTGATCATCGTGGACCGCCGGGTCGCCTTCATACCCGCCCGCAGCGACCGCCAGGTCGCCCTGGAGCTGCGTCACGAAGGTCTGGTCCAGTATCTGGTGGGCGTCTTCGAGCAGTTCTGGCTGCACGCCGTCCCCTGGGCCGAGCCCGTCGCGTACGCCCCCCAGCTCGACGGTGTCTCCGGCGCGCAGCGGGCCATCGCGAAACTGCTGGTCGAGGGCCATGTCGACGAGGCAATCGCGCGCCGGCTCGGAATGAACGTACGGACCTGCCGGGCCCATGTCGCCAAACTCTCCGCGTCCCTGGGCAGCAACAGCCGTGCCCAGCTGGGCTATCTCATCGCGCAGTCCGGAATCCTGGACCACTGACCACTGACCACTGACCGCTGCGGCCGGACAGCGGGAAGGGGGGGGCGGGCCATCACGGCCCACCACCCCTTCCTTCCGGAAATCCGGACCAACGCCCTCAGTCCGACGGCCTCTTGGGCCGCCACACCACCAGCGCGCTGGTCTGCTGCACGTCCTGGTACGGGACCAGGTCACGCCGGTACGAGGCGTGGACCTGGGCCTCGCGCTGCTGCATCGCCGTCGCCGCACCGTCCACCGCGGCGGACAGTTCGGCGACCCGGGCCTGCAACGCGGCGACCTGGTGTTCCAGTTCGATGATGCGCTTGATGCCCGCCAGGTTGATGCCCTCGTCCTGGGACAACTGCTGCACCGTACGGAGCAGTTCGATGTCCTGGGCCGAGTAGCGCCGGCCCCGCCCGGCCGTCCGGTCCGGGGAGACCAGGCCGAGACGGTCGTACTGACGCAGGGTCTGCGGGTGCAGGCCCGAGAGCTGAGCGGCGACCGAGATGACGTACACGGGTGACTCGTCGGTCAGTTCGTACCCCATTGAATTGTCACGACGCCGTCGGCCGTTCATCTCAAGCTCCCTTCGCAGCCTGGAACAGCTCCGCCCGCGGATCCTCTCCCGCAGTCGCCTCACGGTAGGTCTCCAGCGACTCGCGTGCCTTGTCGCTGAGGTCCTGCGGCACGGCCACCTCGACGGTGACCAGCAGGTCACCGCGGGTGCCGTCCTTGCGCAGCGCACCCTTGCCACGGGCGCGCATCGTACGGCCGTTGGGCGTGCCCGCGGGCAGTTTCAGCGTGACCGGGGGCCCGCTGAGCGTCGGGACCCTGACCTCGCCGCCGAGCGCCGCCTCCGCGAAGGTGACGGGCACGGTGACCGTGAGGTTGTCGCCCTTGCGGCCGAAGACCGGGTGGGCGTCGACATGGACGATCACGTAGAGGTCGCCGGCCGGACCGCCCCGCTCGCCCGGGGTGCCCTTGCCGCGCAGCCGGATCCGCTGGTTGTCGGAGACGCCCGCCGGGATCCGGACCTGCATGGTCCGGGACGACTTGGCGCGGCCGGAGCCCTTGCAGACGTCGCAGGGGTTCTCGGCGATGAGCCCGCGGCCCTTGCAGTCCACGCACGGATCGGTCAGCGAGAAACCGCCGCCGCTGCCGCGCGACACCTGGCCGGTGCCGACACAGGTCGGGCAGACCCGCGGTGTGCCGTTCTTGTCGCCGGTGCCCGAACAGGCCTTGCAGGGGGCCTGGCTGGACATCCGCAACGGGACCGTGGCCCCGTCGACCGCCTCGGTGAAGCTGAGCGTCACCTCGGTCTCGATGTCCTGACCGCGGCGGGGCTGGGTACGGGTGGTACCGGGACCGCCGCCCCGGTTGAACAGCCCGCCGAACACGTCCCCGAGCCCGCCGCCGAAGCCACCGGCTCCGGCGCCGCCCGGCTGTCCGCCGCCCGGGGTGCCCCCGAAGAGGTCCCCCAGGTCGAAGTTGAACGAGCCGCCGCCGGCCCCGGGTCCCGGCCGGTAGCCGCCGTTACCGAAGAGAGCACGCGCTTCGTCGTACTCCTTGCGCTTCTTCTGGTCACCGAGGACGTCGTTCGCCTCGGAGACCTCCTTGAAGCGCTCCTCGGCCTTGGCGTCGCTCTTGTTGGCGTCCGGGTGCAGCTCGCGGGCGAGCTTCCGGTACGCCTTCTTGATCTCGGCCTCGGTGGCGTCCTTCGGGACGCCGAGAACCTTGTAGTAGTCCTTCTCGACGAAGTCCTTGGTACTCATCCCCGACGTCCCTCCTTCCGGTTACTGCCTTCCTCGGCCCGCAGGGTGCGGGGTCCGGTTCCGCGCGGGCTCTGATCCACGCGGAACCGGGTCACGCGCTCTCCTCCGGGCCACCGCTGTCCTCGTCCGACGCATCGTCCTTGGCCTGGGCACCCGGCTGGGGCTCGGCCACCGCGACGCGCGCGGGACGGATGGTGCGCTCGCCGAACCGATACCCGGGCTGCAGGATCGCCACGCACGTGTCCTCGGTGATGTCCGGGGCGTACGAGTGCATCAGCGCTTCGTGGATCGTCGGGTCGAAGGGCTCGCCCTCCTTGCCGAACTGCTGGAGGCCCATCTTGGCGACGACGGTCTCCAGCGAGTCGGCCACCGACTTGAAGCCGCCGACCAGCTCGCCGTGCTCCCGGGCGCGGCCGATGTCGTCGAGCGTCGGGAGGAGCTCGGACAGCAGGTTCGCGATCGCGACCTCCTTGACCTGGACCCTGTCCCGTTCCACCCGGCGGCGGTAGTTCTGGTACTCGGCCTGCAGCCGCTGGAGGTCCGCGGTGCGCTCGGTGAGCGCCGTACGGGCCTGGTCCAGCTGGGCGACAAGCGCGGTTTCCTGGTTCTGCTGTGCGTCCCCGGCCGGGGCCGCCGGGCCCGACTCCTTCTCGGAGTCGGACCCGGCGGCCTTCGGCGCGGCGTCTTCGGAGGTCGCGCCGGAGGGGACGTCGGGCTTCTCCTCGAAGCCCGGAGTCTCCTCCGTCATGCGGCGCCTCCCTGACGGCCGTCCTTCTCGTCGTCCACGATCTCGGCGTCGACGACGTCGTCAGGAGCGTCGGTGGCCTGCTCCTGCGCGCCCTCGGCACCGGGGGCACCGCCTGCTGCGGCCGCACCCTCGGCGTTCGCGTACATCGCCTGGCCGAGCTTCTGCGAGACGGCGGCGACCTTCTCGGTGGCCGTACGGATCTCGGCGGTGTCCTCGCCCTTGAGCTTCTCCTTCAGCTCGGTGAGGGACTCCTCGACCTCCGTCTTGACGTCGCCCGGGACCTTGTCCTCGTTGTCCTTGAGGAACTTCTCGGTCTGGTAGACGAGCTGCTCGCCCTGGTTGCGCGACTCGGCGGCCTCGCGGCGCTTGTGGTCCTCGTCCGCGTACTGCTCGGCCTCTTCGCGCATCCGGTTGACCTCGTCCTTCGGCAGCGAGGAGCCACCGGTGACGGTCATCTTCTGCTCCTTGCCGGTGCCGAGGTCCTTGGCAGCGACGTGCATGATGCCGTTGGCGTCGATGTCGAAGGCGACCTCGATCTGCGGCACGCCACGCGGGGCCGGCGGCAGACCGGTGAGCTCGAACATCCCGAGCTTCTTGTTGTACGCCGCGATCTCGCGCTCGCCCTGGTACACCTGGATCTGCACGGACGGCTGGTTGTCCTCGGCCGTCGTGAAGATCTCGGAACGCTTGGTCGGGATCGTGGTGTTGCGCTCGATGAGCTTGGTCATGATCCCTCCCTTGGTCTCGATACCGAGGGAAAGCGGCGTCACGTCGAGGAGCAGGACGTCCTTGACCTCGCCCTTGAGGACACCGGCCTGGAGCGAGGCGCCGATCGCGACGACCTCGTCCGGGTTCACACCCTTGTTGGCGTCCTGGCCACCGGTGAGCTCCTTGACGAGCTCGGCGACGGCCGGCATACGGGTCGAGCCACCGACGAGAACGACGTGGTCGATCTCGGAGAGCTGGATGCCCGCGTCCTTGATGACGTTGTGGAACGGGCTCTTGCACCGGTCCAGCAGGTCGGCGGTGAGCTGCTGGAACTGGGCGCGGGTGAGCTTCTCGTCCAGGTGCAGCGGGCCCTCGGCCGACGCCGTGATGTACGGCAGGTTGATCGTGGTCTCGGTGGAGGACGACAGCTCGATCTTCGCCTTCTCCGCGGCCTCGCGGAGACGCTGGAGAGCCATCTTGTCCTTGGCCAGGTCCACGCCGTGACCGTTGGCGAACTGCTTCACCAGGTAGTCGACGACGCGCTGGTCCCAGTCGTCACCACCGAGGTGGTTGTCACCGTTGGTGGCCTTGACCTCGACGACGCCGTCACCGATCTCCAGGAGCGACACGTCGAAGGTGCCGCCACCGAGGTCGAAGACGAGGATGGTCTGGTCGTCCTTGTCGAGCCCGTACGCCAGGGCGGCGGCGGTCGGCTCGTTGACGATACGCAGGACGTTCAGGCCCGCGATCTCGCCGGCCTCCTTCGTCGCCTGGCGCTCGGAGTCGTTGAAGTACGCCGGGACGGTGATCACCGCGTCGGTGACCTTCTCTCCCAGGTACGACTCGGCGTCACGCTTCAGCTTCTGCAGGATGAAGGCGCTCATCTGCTGCGGGTTGAAGCTCTTGCCGTCCAGGTCGATCTTCCAGTCGGTGCCCATGTGGCGCTTGACCGACCGGATGGTCCTGTCGACGTTCGTGACTGCCTGGCGCTTGGCGACCTCGCCGACGAGCACCTCGCCGTTCTTGGCGAAGGCGACGACGGACGGCGTGGTCCTGGCGCCTTCGGCGTTGGTGATGACGGTGGGCTCGCCGCCTTCGAGAACGCTGACGACGGAATTAGTCGTGCCCAGGTCGATGCCGACCGCACGTGCCATGGTGAATCCTCCAGCTGACTTGAGTGGAACTGGCTCAAGAGTGCACGACAGATCCGGAGCAGTCAACTGCCCTGAGTCGGACAGACTCAACTTTTATCCCAACCTTATGCGCAATGGGCCATTGCCGCAGGTCAGACGGGTCGGGATCGACGAGATGGGCACCGGAGGCGCGCGACACGAGGGCGCGAGCCGGGTGCGACACGGGAGAGCCTACCGTCCGAAATGTCCGATGATTTAGCTTATTTCCGTTTGAATGCCCCTGAGGCAGGAGGGCGCTCGTCCGCGCCGCACGCCCCTGACTTTGATCGTCATCCGTTACCGCCTGTGCGCTGCGGCGTTGAACGACTCGTCAGGCTGTGAATCCTGCGGCTGACCCCCGATGTTCCAGTTACAGAGCTCCAAGGAGAACGCAATGTCTCGAATCGTGAAGGCCGCCGCCGTACTCGCGAGCGCCGGCGCCGTCCTGGCGGGCTCCGCCGGTCTGGCCGCTGCCGACGCCGGGGCCCAGGGTGCCGCTGTCGGCTCCCCCGGTGTCATCTCGGGCAACCAGGTCCAGGTCCCGGTCCACGTCCCGATCAACCTCTGCGGCAACACCGTGAACGTGATCGGCCTGCTGAACCCGGCGTTCGGCAACACCTGCATCAACGTCGACAACCACGACCACGGTCGCGGCCACGAGCACGGCCACGAGCACGGCCACGACGAGGGCGGCTACGGTCACGGTCACGGCGAGGGCGGCTACGGCGGCTGAGTGCCCCACGCGGCACCCAACGACACAAGAACGGCGGGACCCGCGTCCCGCGCCCTGCGGCCATCCCCTCCGGGGGGTGGCCGCAGACGTGTGCATGGAGGCGAGTGCGTGGAGGCGTGTGCGTGGAGGCGTGTGCGTGGAGGCGTGTGCGTGGAGGCGTGCGCCGAATGCCCGCCCGTGCACCAGCGGCTCCGCCCGCCAGGACCTGTCCGGCCGAGATCGGCCGGACAGGTTTTATGCGTAGCGGTAGATCCCCTGGTGGCTCATCAGCGACGACGGGGTGACGCCCCAGGGCGGCATCGGCTCGTCCAGGCCGAAGACCCGGCCGCTCTGCGGATCCCCGTCGGGGAGCTTCCCTGCGGGGAGGAACCCGGCCCGCGGATGCGCCTTCTGCCAGCGGTCCCAGACCAGGTCGCAGAAGGAGTGGTGCAGCCAGAAGACCGGATCGTTGGGCGAGGTCGCGCTGTTCATCATCCCGCCCACCCAGCGGTGCACCAGATTGTGGTTGCGCCAGGGCGGACCGCCGCGGAGCCCCCAGCCCTCGAAGGTGTTGCGGAACCCGTGCGGCACGGTGGAGTCCCACGGGGCCGCGTCGTAGAACGGCTCCTTCATGGCACGGGCCAGATCGGCCCTGGTGGGCAGCGGGACCGGGTTGGCGGGGCGGCCGAAGTTCCGGGTGAGGAACGGGTTGTCGGTCACCCCGACCCGGACCTCCCAGTTGCCGTTGCGGTACGCGAACGGCCCGGTCATGACCTGCTGGTCACCCCGGCGCCCGTCCCCGCCCAGGAAGTCGTCGCCCCACAGCGCGGCGGCCGGGGTGTTGTCGACGGTCCAGTCCCAGTACGGAACGGTCACCCCCGGCGCGACCGCCTGGAGAGCACGCTCGAAGTCCAGCACGAAGCGGCGGTGCCAGGGGAAGAACGTGGGCGCCATGTGGGCGACCCGCTCACCCTGGGAGCCGTCGGGCACGTAGTACTCGCCGTGCGTCCTGACGAAGTCGTCGTACTGCCCCGAGCGCTTGACCTCCAGGACCGCCGAGACGAACCGCTTCTTCTCGGCACCGGTGAGGTTCTTCTGGTTCTTGCGGACGTACACGGTGCGGCACCTTCCCCGGTCAGAACTGCTGCATGGACGTCAACGACAGCTGGGCGGTGCCCAGTTCGTCGACCGCGCCGCGCGCCACGGCGAGCGGTGTCGGGAACGACTCGTAGTGGTTCACCATGCTGAGGTAGCCCCCGTCGGCCCGCCGCATGACGTGCAGCGGCCGTCCGTCGACGGTGATCTCGACGCCCCCGGCGGACTCGACGCCCCGGATGCGGCGCCCCCGGTACATCTCGTCGAACACCTCCCGCAGCTCCGGCAGCGGACCCGCCGCCCCGGTGCGGTCGCCGTCCGCGATGCCCTCCGCGTTCACGATCGGGGCCAGCGCCCCGGCGGTCCCGCTCACGACACCTGCCCCGAACGCCGCCCTCAGCACCCCGCGGCGTGACAGATGCCGCAGCCACCCCGTCCTCGTCCTGCCGTGCGTCCGCACACTCATCCCGGCTCCCTCCGATTTCGGCCCGCTGAGCGGCGCGCCCCGCCGTGAGTGGTGCACGACGGACCGCGCCTCGTCGATGACATCGGTGACAACGAGGGCGCACCGGAACAGTTCTTCGCACCAGACCCGTCGGAGGGGCTCTGATCAGCCCTTACGGTCACGGTTCGCCCGTCCGGAGGAGTCCGCCGCCCCGTGCGGGGGAACCTCGCCCGCCCTGCGCGTACGGACGGACGGCGGCCCGCGCCGTACGCCACGATGACCGCCGGATCAGGGCCGGTCGGCCCGAGGGGAGGCTGAGGTGGAGAAGGTCCCGGCGCAGTCGGCCGTACGGCACACGGCCCGGCCGCAGCAGGAGATCGGCCTGGCGGATCCGGCGTTCTGGCAACTGCCGCCCGCCGCACGGCTCGACGCCTTCGCCTCGCTCCGGCGGCTCGACAGACCCGCGTACTTCGTGGAGCGCCCCGCCACCTGGCTCCGGCCCGAGCAGGGGTTCTACGCGCTGGTCACCCACGACGACGTGGTGCGGGCGAGCCGGCTGCCCCAGGTGTTCGCCAGTGCTCCCGGGGTCACCACGCCGGAGCCCGCCGGGTGGGTCAGGTTCCTGTTCGGCGATTCCATGGTCAACCTGGACGCCCCGCACCACACCCAGCTGCGCCGGGTCGTCTCGCGCGCCTTCACGCCGCGGCTGCTCGCCGCCGCCGACGAGGACATCCGCCGGGTCGCCGCGCGCATCGTGGACGACATGATCGCCGAACGGCCCGGCGAGTTCGTGGCATCGGTGGCCTCCCGGATGCCGTTCGAAGTCATCTGCAACCTCATGGGCATCCCGGAGCACTACCGTCCCGAGATCGCCGGACGGGTCGACCACGCCTCGGAGAACGTGGGGGTCGAGCGCGGTATCGCCACCCGCCTCCGCGTCCCCGGCCGGGGGCTGCGGGCGCTGGCCCGGATGCACCTGATGATGGCCACGCTGGGCCGCGAGCGGCGCCGGCGGCCCACCGGCGACCTCATCTCGGCCCTGGTCGGCGCGGACGTCGACGGCCAGGCGCTCGACGCCCGCCAGCTGGGGGCGTTCTTCTCGCTGCTGATGGTGGCCGGAGTGGAGACCACCCGCAACGCGATCACTCACGCGCTGGCCCTGCTGACCGACCACCCGGAGCAACGGGCCCTGCTCGCCTCGGACTTCGACCGGTACGCCGACGGCGCGGTCGACGAGATCCTGCGGCACTCGACGCCGATCATCCAGTTCCGCAGGACGGTACGGGCGGAGTACTCGCTGGGCGGGCGCACCTTCCGCCCCGGCGACAAGGTGGTCCTCTACTACGCGTCCGCCAACCGCGACGAGGCGGTCTTCCCCGACCCGGACGCCTTCGACATCACCCGCAGCCCCAACCCCCACCTGGGGTACGGGGGCGGCGGACCGCACTTCTGCCTGGGCGCCCATCTGGCCCGCCAGGAGATCAAGGCCCTCTTCCGCGAGCTGCTGAGCCGCCCGCGGGCGCTGCGCGCGGTGGGCGTCCCCGAGCTGGCCGGGTCGAACTTCGACAACCGGGTGCGCGCGCTGCGGTTCGCCTTCGACCCGCCGGCCCCGTAACGGCCCCGCCGGGGCCGGAGCACGGGCCCCGGTCCCCCGTCCGCCCGGCCGCGGAGCCGGGTCACCTCCGCAGCTGGGTGACCGGCAGCAGGCAGTGCGCGGACGTGCTGAGCATGGTCTCGTCGCCGACGAACGCGGTGAGCGTCTCCTCGGACACCTGCCGGCCCGGGGCCGCCTCCGGCCACGGCTTCGCGGCGAACATGAAGTGCACCTCGCCCTGGTCGGCGACGGCCCGGAGCCACTCGGCCGGGACGGTGCACTGGGCTTTCAGGTACGGCATGTCGAGCACCGCCTGACCGCCCTCGACGAGCAGCCGTACCGGGAAGCCGGGCCGCGAGCCGTCGGCCAGCTCGCTGCCCATCGGGATGCCCAGCTCGGCGAAGACCGCACGGACCGCGGCCTCACCGGCCTCGGCCCCGTCCTTCCCGTCGCCGAGCGAGTACGCGAGCAGATAGGGCTTGTTGTGCGTGTCGGGGTCGCCGGACCAGGCGAGCACGGAGAGCGTGCCCAACTGGGCGCGTCGGGCGGTGCTGGTGGCGGTCTGGGATGCGGTCATGGCTCGGGACCCTAGTGGCGGGCCACCCCGCCGAAGGCGGCCGTTCACCCGGATGGAGCAATCGGGCAGCCCAAAGCCATCACTTCAGGGCGTGTGTGCGGCGACCCCGTGCACCGGTCGCCCGACAGGCCCTCAGAGCTTCCAGACCGCCGTGGTGGTGTCCGCTCCGCTCCCGTCGCCGAAGTGCACCGAGGCCACGGACGCGGTCTCCGGCACCTCGAACACGAACCAGCCCTCGTCCCGTTCCCCCGCGGCGAGCGACCGGTACACGAAGGGCGCGCCGGTCGTCAGCTCACCCGTGGCGACCGGCCGGTGGCGCTGCCCCGCGCTGTCGACGATCCAGACGGAACCGGGGACCGCACGGTAGGCGGTACCGCCCACATTGACGATCTCGAACTCGATCCCCGTCCGGCGCAGCCCCGGCCCCGCGGCGGGCCCGGCCATCACGGTGATCGCCGGGTCGACGAAGGCGCCCGTGGTGACCTGGAGGTGGCGGCCTTTCCCCGCCCCGCTCCCCGCCCCCCGCAGATCGGCCGTGTCGCCGAGCCGCGCGGGGGCCGACGCGCTGCCCGGGGGTCCGGCCGCCGGACGGACGGTGGCGGTCCCCGCCGGGCCGGCGTCGTCGGTGCCGGGCGAACCCTGACAGGCCGTGAGGCCCAGCAGCAGGACCGCGAGCAGTGCGGATCTCGGAACGTTCATGTGCTCTCCATATGCCATCTGCCGAACTTGCTTCGGCAGAGCGGGAGTTGACCGGAGAGGCGACTGCGGGAGGACGGGCTGCCCAGGACCGTGCGGGCCTGGACAGCCCGGCAGGGAAACGAAGTTCCCCATGCGACGCCGTGGTCAACGATTGACGGTTGAATGTGTTACTGCCGGGACGCCGTACCGCATGCCGTACCGCACGCCGTCCGGGGGACCGGACTCACCGCACGCCTGCCCGCGACCGGACCTCCCCCGGCTGCCCGGGTACGGACCCGGACCGGCTCAGCCTGTACCGGACCCCGCGCACCAGCCGTCCCGCGGTGAAGGTGGCCCCGTGCACGAAACGCATCGACGGGCCGAACGACGGCGCGGCCAGCAGCCCCGCGAAGAACAGTCCGGGGTACGAGGACTCGAACCCCGCGCTCAGCTCCGGCGAGCGGCTGGGACCGACGGTCGCCAGCGAGCACCGCAGCCGGTCGTCGAGCATGCCCAGACGGCCGAGGTCCGGAGTGAAACCGGTGGCCGCGACGACATGGTCGGTCTCGACGGTCCGGGTGCCCGTACGGGTTCCGGCGGCGGCCAGCACGAGCCGCACCCGGCCGTCCGCCTCGGTGGCGCTCAGCATCTCGTGCCCCAGCTCCACCGGCACCCGCTGCTCGAAGCGGTCGCGCAGCCACCAGGCACCGGCAGGGCCCAGCGCGGTGGCGGCGATCCGGGCCCGGGTGCGGCCCGGCAGATGACGTACGCAGCCGGGGATCTCCGACCAGACCCAGCTGCTCCAGCCCGTGCCGAGGCCGCTGTGCGGTTCGCGGAGCGCGCGCAGCGGGCTCCGGCGCAGCGGCTGCGGCGGGGTGTTCCAGTGCAGTCGGTCCGCGCGGGCCAGCAGCCTCGGCCGGGCGCCGTGTTCGGCGAGCAGGGCCGCGGTCTCCAGCGCCGCCTGGCCCGCGCCCACCACCGTCACGTCCTGGCCGGCGAAGCGGCTCAGGTCCCGGTGGCCGCTGCTGTGCGAGTAGCGGTCGCCGGGCAGCGCCCGCAGCGGGGCGGGGATGTTGACGAACGGCAGCACGCCGATCGCGAGGGCCACCGTGCGCGTACGGAACGACTCGCCCTCGGCCGTCTCGACCAGGAACCCGCCGGGGCCCGGCACCACCCGGGTGACGGTCAGTTCCTCGGGCCGCGGCGCGGCCCGCCGGGCGAACCACAGGCCGTACTCGGTGAAGGTGCTGATGGCGAGCGGGTTGCCGTGGGTGGGGCGCAGGCCGCGGGCGGAGCAGTACGCGTCGAGGGTGTGGCGGCCCGCCGGGTCGGACAGGTTGGACGCCCAGGGCTCCGACTTCAGGAACATGCCGTGCGGCATGTGGTCGCGCCAGGACGCCATCGGCCTGCCGAGCACCCGGGTCCGCAGCCCTGCGGTCGCGGCATGGGCGGCTACGGACAGCCCGTAGGGACCGGCTCCGATGACTGCCAGGTCGTACATGATGCGGTCCTCGCTCTTTCTCATCGTGGCGCGGACGCCGGGTCGAGAGGGTGGGTGGAACTCCCGCCGGGAGAGGCCCGGGTGGCGGGCACTCCGCCGCCTCGGCGCGGCCCCGGACGCAGCCGCCGCGCGCCCTTGCGCAGCCCCTTGCCGCACCACACCGCGCCCATGGCCAGGAAGGGGGAGACGTCGTCGCCCGCGAACCAGGCCCGCTCGGTACCGGCCTTTTCGGTACCGGCCCGCCCGCCCCCGCGCGTACCGCCCGCCGCGAAGGGCCAGGGGCGGCCCCCCGAGGCGAGCAGCGAGAGCAGCGCGTAGTTCTCCGCGACGAAGACCCGGCCGGGGCGGGCGGCCGGAGGGGGCACGGTGCGGCCGGTCAGATCCAGGTACTGCGCCCGTACGACATCGAGCCCCGACCGGTCGGTGAAGAGGCGGAACTGGGCGCCGGGGCGCGGGTTGAAGTCCAGCAGGTGGAACCGGCCGGTCGACGGGTCGCGGCGGAAGTCGAGGTCGAGGATGCCGCGGTAGCCGACATGGGCGGCCAGCCGCCCGGCGGCCAGCTCCACCTCCCGGTTGGGCTGCCAGCTGCCCATCGCGGTGAGCCCGGCGCGGACCGGCCAGGACAGCACCTTGCGGCCGGTGCCGCCCATCAGGCAGCGGTCCCGGTCGGCGAAGTAGCCGTGGAAGAACCAGTCGTTGCCCGGCTCGTACGGCAGCCAGCGCTGGAGGAGCAGCCTGCTGCCCGCCGTGGTGTGCTGCTCGTACAGCCGTGCCGCGTCGGCCGCCGAGCGCACCAGCGTCGTACTGCGCAGCCCCGAACCGGTGGGCAGCAGCCAGGGCCGGCTCCACTTGGCGACCATCGGCAGGCCCAGTTCGCGGGCCGCCGACGCCGCGTCGGCGGCGCTGCCGGGGATCACCGTGGCCGGATGGGCGATCCCCGACTCGGCACAGAGCCCGGCGAGTTCGGACTTGTCGGCGAGCCGCTCCGGCAGGTCGAGCGGCTGCGCGGGCAGCAGGTAGCGCCCGGTCAGCCGCGGGGCGAGCGCGGCGACGTGGATGGCGCTGATGTCGTCCATCGCGATCAGTACGGCCGGTCTGCCGATCCGGTCGGAGATCCTCAGGAGCATCTTCCGGAAGACGTCAGGGGTGATGCGGCCCTGCGGCCGGAGGTGCGAGTGGTGCAGATGGCGCGACCTGGTGACGGGGCTGTCGGCCGACTCGACCACGGCATGGACCTCCACCCCGGCCCGCCCCAGCGACCTGACGGCCCCGAGGGTGCCGTGGTGCAGGGGATTGCGGTCGAGCCGGAGGAGCAGGGCCGGAGCCCCGGCGCCGAACGGTGGCATGCACGTCACGTCTTTCACCTGGATGGAGCTGACTGGAAGTCACCGGGCCCGCAGATGGGCTAATGCCGGGTGCCCGAGCGGCCCGTGGGTTGCACGGTGTGACCAGAGCCGATGAGTCCGCCGATTCAGTGACTCGGAACCAGTGGGATCGACGAGGAGGAGCCGTATGCCTCACCACCACCGCCGGCTGACGGGCGCGTGCATCGGAACCGTGGCCGCCGGTCTTCTCATGACCGGCGCGGGCCTCGCGCAGGGGGCGCCCCTCCCGTTGCCTCCCGGACCCGCGCCCGCCGGATCCGCACCGCCCGGACCGGCGCCCGCCGCGTCCCCGGCCCCGGCCCCGGAGCCCGCGGTGGGCGCGTACCTGGACTACGGGGCGGCCGGTGTGCGCCGCATGGCGGACCTGTCGCGCTGGCTGGGCGGCGCGGACCTGCGGGTCGGGCACACCTACCTGCCCGGCGACGACTGGTCCAACATCGAGGGCCGGCCCGCGTTCCTGGGGACCTGGGCGGCCTGGCGGCGCGCCGAGGCCGACCGGATGTTCGTGCTCAACGTGCCCATGCAGGAGCACAACGAGGACCGGGTCTCCGACTACGAGGTCCGGGACCTGATCCAGCAGGGCGCCCGCGGCGACTTCGACGAGCACTACCGCAAGCTCGCCCGGCGGCTGGTGTCCCTGGGGGTGCCCGACACGGTGGTCGTGCTGGGCTGGGAGATGAACGGGACGACGTTCACGTCCCGCTGCGGACCGGACCCCGAGGGCTGGAAGACGTACTGGAACCGGATCGTCGCGGCGATGCGCTCCGTGCCCGGTCAGAAGTTCACCTTCGACTTCGCGCCCAACCGCGGCCCGGACGATGTGCCCTGGACCGCGTGCTACCCGGGTGACGACTCGGTCGACGTCATCGGGATGGACTCCTACGACCAGCCGCCGGGCAACAGCTTCGACGACCAGGTGAAGGGGCCGTACGGGCTCCAGGCACAGGTCGACTTCGCCGCCGCGCACCGGAAGCAGATCTCCTACCCGGAGTGGGGACTGTTCAAGAACGGCGACAACACCGACTACATGCGCCGGATGCTCGACTGGTTCGACGTGCACAGACCGCTCTACCAGACCATCACGGACTACTGCCCGCACGGGGTGTGGCAGTGCGGGCAGAACCCGAGGGCGGCGGAGATCTTCCGGACGAAGGTGTCCGAGGAGGCCAAGCCTGAGGAGACGGGGTCGGCGGAGACGGGGTCGGAGGAGACGGGGTCGGCGGAGACGGGGTCGGCGGAGACGGGGTCGGCGGAGACGGGGTCGGCGGAGACGGGACCGCAGCCGAGTACGCAGCCCGGTACCCCGCCGAGCGCCCGGCCCAGCACGCAGCCCAGCACGCAGCCCACGCCCGGGACCGGCACGCCCCCCGTCGCACCGGATGCCCCACCGCAGACCAACACCAGGGAGTGGTGCCTCCCGGCCGGTCTGGGCGAGTGGCTCGGCCGGTGGGTGGATCCCCGGCAGATCTGCGTCGGTCTCCCGGGCCGCTGACAGCGCCGTGTACGGCGGGCAGGGCGTCATCTCCCGGCGCCCGCCCGCCAGTTGTCGATCCTGGTCCGCCACTCGCGCACCACGGGCACGAGTGCTCGCGCCGTCCCGGCCGCCCGCTCCCGGCCGGCCAACTGGGCCGCGTACAGGCTCAGGACCGGCGCGAGCGCGGACGGCGCGAGCAGCAGCCGCTGGTTGGTGACGACGGCCGGGCGCCAGTGGCACTTGTACGGCTCGGTGCCGCGCAGCAGGCTGATCACGCTCCGGCCGGTCTCGGCGGCGTGCCGGGCGTCGCGGCGCAGCAGCATCGTCGCGACGTCGACCTTCCTGGTACGGAGCTGCGGGTCGGCCCCGTACAGATAGCCGCCGGTGAGCCGCGCGGACTGGAGCGTGACATTGGCGGCGATCACCGCGCCGTCCAGCCGGTACTCGGTGAGCGCCGCGTCGCCGTCCCTGACCATGCGCTGGGTGGCGCGTGTCAGATGTTCGGCGAAGCGCGGCCTGAGGTGCTCGGGGGTGACCCCGCGCCCGCGCCACTGGAGTTCATGGAGCCGCAGCAACTCCCTCACAGAGCCTGGCACTTCATGCTCCGTGACGGTGCGCTCCTCGATCCGGAGCGCGTCCAGCTTGCGCAGTTTCGCCCGGACCCGCTGGGCCCTGGAGGCCGCGAGCCGCTTCATGAGCGCGTCGATGGGCTCGGCGGGAAGCTCCAGACAGACGGAGTCGTCGAGCCTGCGCCGCACCCCCGGCCAGCGGTCGAAGAGCTGCTCGGCGGCGGCCCCGGGGCGCACCTCGCGCAGGTCGATCACCGCGTGCCGCGCGGCCCGCCGGAGCCCCTCGGCCAGGGCGGACAGCGTGCCGGGCGGGTCCGTGGCGTCGACCAGGACGTCCGAGAAGTCGGAGATCCCACCGCCGAGCGGCACGAGCAGCGGCAGCGGCCGGTGCACCAGCATCAGCGGCGCGGCGCCCACCAGCCGGCCGTCGCGCCGTACCAGAACCACCCGCAGCCGGCCCGGCGTGCCGTACGACAGCCACCAGGAGTGCAGCCAGGAATGGCTCTGGAACGGAGTGGCGGTCGCGCAACCGCGGTGCAGCGCCGTCCACTCCCGCTCCAGCGCGGCGAACTGCCCGGCCTCCCGGCACAGCGTCACCACGAGGCCCGGCCGGGGCCCGGTCGCCACGGGCATCAGACGTGTTCCTTCACCTGGGCGAGTTCAGCGGGGGCCGGGACGTTGCCGGCGGGGGCCGGGACGTTACTGGCGGGGCTCCACTGCTTACGGCGCGGGCGCACCAGCAGGGCGAGGGCGCCGACGAGGCCGCCCGCGCAGCCGCCGACGGCCGCGGCCAGGGGCCGCGACGGCGAGGCGGCCGTCGAGGGGGCGACGGCCTGCGAGAAGAGGACGAGCCGGACGCCGGTGTTCTTCGCCGCGCCGTTGCCGCTGAGCGTGAGGGCGTCGGCGACCGCGTTGGCGATGTCGGCGGCCTTGCCCGGCCGGGTCGCCGTGCCGGTGATCCCGATCATCGGGGACTCCGGCGAGGTCTCCGTCCGGACGTGCCGTCCCAGCGTTCGGGCCGGGACGCCCGCGGCGGTCTGGGCGTAGGCCAGGGTGGCGGTGCTGGTGGAGATGCGTCCGTACGCCTGGGCGAAGCCGAGGGCGGTGGCCGCGTCGGAGCCGGTCTCGGGCACCGCGACGACGTAACTGGTGGCGTCGTACGCACGCGGCGCGAGCACTCCGTACGCCGCCCCGCCCGCCAGGCCGACGAGGGCGCACACCGGCAGCGGCCACCAGACCGGCGTCGCGAACCTACGGCGCCGGAAGATCCGCCGGGTGTCGAGCTCTTCCTTGGGTGCATCGGTCATGGGTCGCTCACTTCTTCGTCGGGTGCACGGAACCGTGTTCAGGGGGATGGCGATCTGGGGGCGGCGATCAGAGGACGGCGTTCAGGGGATCGCGTTCAGGGACGGAAAGGCGCGGTCGCGGGCCGGCGCGCGGGCGACGGCGCGCGTGTACACCCCCAGCAGACCGGCGGCGCTGCGCACGATGTCGTAGTGGCCGACGAGCGGCGGTGGCGCCAACCGCCTCTGCCCGGCGTCGAGTTGCCGTCGTAGCTCCGCCTCCAGCGCGTCGGCCCGGCTCTCGACCCGGACGGCGCCGGGCGTCAGCGCCGCGGGCAGGTCGTCGACGGCGGGGCAGGCGGCGTGGAGGACGGGCAGCCCGGCGGCCAGCGCCTCGACCACGGCCAGCCCGAACGACTCCTCCTCGGAGGCGGAGACGAAGACGTCCAGAGCGGCCAGTACGGCGGGAACGGTGAGGGCGGCGGGAACGGTGAGGGCGGTGGGATCGGTGAGGGCGGTGGGATCGGCCGGCGCCCCGGCATCCCGTGCCGCGCCCCCGGCCACGCCCCTCTCCTCGCCCCTCTCCACGCCCCTCTCTGGGCCCCTCTCCGCGCCCCGCGTCCCGTCCCCCGCCGCGCACTCGCCGAGGAACCGCACCCGGTCGGCCACCCCCAACTGCCCGGCCAGCGCGGCCAGCGACGCCCGCTCGGGCCCGTCCCCCGCCAGCAGCAGCCGCACCCCGGGCAGCCCCGCGACAGCCCGTACCAGCAGGTCGAACCGCTTGCCCGGCACCAGTCGGCCCACCCCGCCCACCACGAACGCACCCTCGGGCAGCCCCAGTCGGGCCCGCGTCGCGGCCCGGCGCAGCGGGTCGTACCGGTAGGTGTCCACCTCGATGCCGTTCGGTACGACATGGATGCGCCGCGCCGGAATCCCCCAGCCGCGCAACCGGTCCGCGACGGTCGCCGAGACGGCCACCGTCGCCGAGCCGAGCCGCTCGGTGCGCAGGTACAGCTCGCGGGTGGAACGGGTGAGCGGGCGCCCCTCGATGTACCGCTCGCCCAGCGAGTGTTCGGTGGCGACGACGGCCCGGACCCCGGCCGTCCGGGCCGCGATCCGGCCGTACACACAGGCGCGGTAGAGATGGGTGTGGACCAGGTCGTACCCGCCCCGCCGGACGAGCCTGGCCAGCCGGGGCAGCGCGGCGAGGTCGCGGTTGCCCTTCATCTCCAGGTGCGTGACCGGCACCCCGTCGGCGCGCAGCCCCTCGGCGACCGGGCCCGGGTTGGTGAGGGTGACCACCTCGCACTCGACCGGCAGGTGCCGCAGCAGCAGCCGCAGTTGCTGCTCGGCTCCGCCGACCCCGAGCCCGGTGATGACGTGCAGGACCTTCACCGGCCACCCCCGCGCCGCAGCCCCCCGGCCCGGTGCAGCAACTGCTTCGTGCGCAGCCGCAGCCCGCGGTCCGCGTGGCTGATGTGGGCGCGCGCCAGCGCGTGGTCGCCGCCGAGCGGACCGGGGTCGATGGCGCAGCCGTAGGTGTACCCGGCGTCCCGTACGGCGTCGACGGTCCGCCGGTCGATGGCGCCGTACGGGTAGCAGAAGCCGTCCGGCGCGCTTCCGGTGATCCGGCCGAGCAGCTCGCGGCTGCCCAGGATCTCCTTGCGCAGGACGTCCTCCGTGGTCCCGGTGAGGTCCTGGTGGCACTGGCCGTGCGACCCGATCTCCATACCCGCGTCGGCCGCGGCCCTGATGCCCGCCGCGGTGAGCAGCGGTTTGCGCGGGCCCAGCGCGTCCCAGGCGTTCTCACCGCCGAGCCTGCCGGGCAGGACGAACACCGTCGCGGTGCACCCGTGGCGCTGCAGCAGCGGCAGCGCGTGGTCGAGGAAGTCGCGGTACCCGTCGTCGAAGGTCAGCCCGACGAGCCCGCGGTCGCGCCCGGCCGCGCGGGCCCGCAGCAGCGCGCCGACGCCGACACCGGTCAGCCCGTTCCGGCGCAGCCAGCGCAGTTGGAGGTCCAGCCGCGCGGGGGCGACGGTGATGCCGTACGGATCGTCGGACGGGTCGCCCACCGAGTGGTACATCAGGATCCACGGCCGGGTGCGCGGGCGGGTTGCGAGCGGGGCGGCGTCACGGGACGCCGTGTCAGCGGACATGACGGATCCTTTGTTCGGCGAGGTCGAGCAGACCGGCGACCTCGGGCGAGCGGAGCGCCAGCGCGGCGGCGGTGAAGACACCGGGCACCAGCAGGCAGCCGAGCGCGAGACCCAGCGGCGCGCCCGGCACCAGCGGCGTGACCAGCCAGCCCGCCGCTCCGGCCGCGGTGGCGGCGACGGTCAGCCTGCCGAGCGTCGCGGTGACCGCGCGCACCCGGATGGGGACCACCCGCGAGCCGAGCCCGCGGAGCAGCAGCAGCGCGGTGACGGTGATGCCCAGGGCGTTGGCCGCGGCGATGCCGTACACCCCCCACGGCCCGACCGCGAGGGCCCCGGCGACCGTGTTGACGAGCAGCCCGGCGGCCATCGCGGCGGCCGGGAACCAGGTGGGCCGGGTCGTCGAGAAGAACGGCCTGCCCAGCGCGCCGACCAGGCACTGGCCGAGCAGCCCGAGCGCGTACACCCGCATCACGGCGGCCGTCGTCGCGGTGTCCCGGGCGGTGAACAGGCCGCGTTGGAAAAGGACTTCGACGATCTGCGGCGCGCAGGCGACGACCACCGCGGTGCCCATCAGCACCACGACCCCGGCCAGCGCGAGGTCCCGCTCCACCCGGCGGCGCGCCTGGTCCTCGTCGCCGTCCGACACGGCCTGGGCGACCACCGGGAAGGTGACCGTACAGATCATCAGGGACAGCACCATCGGCACCTGCGCGACCTTCTGCGCGTAGTTGAGGTGCGAGATGGCCCCGGCGGGCAGCGCCGCGGCGAGGAACCGCTCGATGAGGACCTGGGACTGGCGGCAGAGGGTGAAGACGATGACGGGCGCCAGCACCCCGAGGCCGAGCAGCGCGGGCCGCGCGGGCCGGACCGGCGCCGTACCACCGCGGACCAGCAGCCCTTCCGCGCCCGGGCCGGCTGCCATCTTCCGTACGAAGAACGGCAGTTGGGCCAGCACCATCAGCACACTGCCCGCGGCGACCCCGGCCGCCGCGGCCCGCACCCCCCACAGCGAGTGCAGCACCAGCATGGTCACGATGATGCCGACGTTGTACGCCAGGTAGATGGAGGCGGGCGGCAGATAGCTGCGGTGCGCGCGCAGCGCCGCGCTGAGGTAGCCGGTGATACCGAACGAGAGCACCGTGACGGCCGTCAGCCGGGTGCATTCCACGGCCAGTCGGGGATCGGCGAGACCGGGCGCCAGTACGTCCACGACCACCGGCGCACCCAGCACCAGCGCCCCGGTGGCGCACCCGAGCAGGACGAACAGCCGGGGCAGCGTGCCGGAGACCAGGGTGCGTACGGGGTCCGGGTGGTCCCCCGCCGCGCGCCGGGCGAGCGCGTGGCTGAAGGCCGGGACGAGCACCAGCGCCATCGCGTCCTCGATGAGCAGCGTGGACGCCATCTCGGGCACGGTCCAGGAGATCAGGAACGCGTCGCTGTCCGGGCCCGCGCCGAAGAGGTGCGCGATGGTCTGGTCCCGGACCAGCCCGAGCAGCGAACCGGCGATGGTCAGCGCGGCGGTGACGGCCGCCGCCCTGGCCAGTACCCGGCCGAGCCGTGGCGGCCCCTGCTCGGCGGGCGGCGCGAGCGCGGCGGCGGGAACGGCCGGGGGCGGCACGGCCGTCCGGGCTCCGGCGCGCGCTTGTGCGCCCGTGGTCGTCTCGTTCACGCCTGCTCCGGAATCCGGGCCCCGGCGAACCGCGTACCGGGACCCGGCCCGGCCAGCGCCCACCAGGCGATGAGGCCGAAGACGATGCCGGTGAGGGCGGTGGAGGGGCCGCCGATGTCGGCGTACAGGAAGTCGACGGCCTGCCAGACCGCGAGCCCCACCGCGACGAGTCCGCAGTCGGCGGCGGACCCACCGGATCCGCCGAACCCCCGGGTTCTCCGGGCGCCGAGCAGTCTGCGTACCCCGCCCACCAGCAGCGCGGCCCAGCTCCCGGCCAGCGCGGTGACGCCGATGAGGCCCTGCTCGCTGAGCACCAGCAGATACATGTTGTGCGGCGAGAGCAGCGGCTGACGCTCGTAGGCGTGGCCCGCGCCCGCGGTGTCGCTGCCCGAGGAGAGCCCGAGCGAGGCGTGCCCGTCGCGATGGGCGGGGAACCCCTTGAGGCCGACACCGGTCACGGGCTCCTGCTGCCACATGCTCACCGCGGCGGCCCACATCGTGTACCGGTCGGTGACCGACTGGTCGGGGGCGTCGGTGACCCGGGTGATGCTGCTGAGCCGCTCCGCGATGAGCTGCGAACCGACCCCGAACCCCCCGACCAGGACGACCGCCGCCGCGATCAGCGCGGCCAGCACCCGCACCGCCGTACGCAGCCCGGCGAGCAGGACGACCACGAGACCCGCGAGGACCGTGGCGATCCACGCCCCCCGGCTGAAGGAGAACACCAGGGGCACCAGGAGCGCGACGGCGACGAGGAGTGCGACGGGGCGCAGCCACCGGGGCGCGCCGGGCGCGGGACGGAGCGCCGGCGCGAGGGCGACGACCAGGCCGTACGCCACGACGGTGGCCATCCCCATGATGTCCGTGGGGCCGAAGGTGCCGACCGCCCGGACGTCGGAGCCCATGTAGGAGGCGCCGGTACCGGTGGCGTACTGGTCGACGCCGACGGCCCCCTGGACCACCGCGAGCACGACGAAGGACCCGGCCACCACCCGGAAGTCACCGGCGTCCCTGAGCAGCAGCACGACGGCGGCCGGGACCAGCACGAACAGCTGGAGGTACCGCACGAAGCCGGGCAGTGCGGCGACCGGATCGTCCGCCGTCAGGGTGGCGACGGCCAGCCCGATCACCGGGACGCCCAGCACCAGCGCGGCGGCCGGGGTCAGCGGGCGCGACCGGTGGCGCAGCAGCCGTACCGCGCAGAACAGCACGAGGAACGCCGACGCCACATCGGAGACGGAGACGTTGGTGGAGGTGCTGGAGCCGTTCCCGAACTCGACGGGGACGGCCAGCAGCAGCACCGGCGCGACGACGGGTACGACCGGCCACCGGAGGAACAACCGCCGGGCGGGCCGGTGCCTACGCGGCCGGGGCAGGGCGGTCTCGGTGCCGAGGGCGGTCATGTCAGCTCCCCCCGAGACGGAAGAGGGAGCCCGCGGTGCGGATCATGATGCAGACGTCCTGCCAGAGCGACCAGCTGTCGATGTAGTGGTTGTCGAACCGGGCCCGGTCCTCGATGGAGGTGTCCCCGCGCAGCCCGTTGACCTGGGCCAGCCCGGTGATCCCGACGGGCATCCGGTGTCTGGCCAGGTAGCCGGGGTGCTGACCGGTGAACTTCGCTACGTAGTAAGGGCGTTCGGGCCGAGGGCCGACCAGGCTCATGTCGCCGCGCAGGACGTTCCACAGCTGCGGCAGTTCGTCGAGCGAGGTCCGGCGCAGCAGGTTGCCGACCGGGCTCATCCGGTCGTCGGCGGCGATGTTCCAGAGGGTGGCGGCCTCGTGCTCGTCGGCCGGGCGCAGCGTGCGGAACTTCAGCAGCGTGAAGGCGCGGCCGTCCAGCCCGATCCGCTCCTGCCGGAAGAGGACCCCCGGCCCGTCGGAGATCCGTACGGCCAGCGCGCACAGCCCGAGCACGGGCGCGGCGGCGAGCAGCGCGAGACAGGCCAGCGAGGCGTCGAGGGCCCGCTTGGCCCAGCGGTTGGCGGGGCGGCCGGGGACCGGCAGCGGCCGGACGGCGAACCCCCAGAGGTGGTCGGCCGCGACGTCCGGGCGGCCCGGACGGCCGGTGTCGACCTGCCACAGCTGCACCCCGTGCCCGGCGAGCAGCTGGACGAGCGCGGGCTCGTCGGCACCGCCCCTGGCCGGTCCGACGAAGAGCGCGTGGCCGACGGTGGTCTGCACGACGGCCCGGCCGATGTCCTCGTGCGTGGTCAGGACGGGCAGCGCCGGGGAATCGGCGTCGGACCCGGCGGTGGACCCGGTCTCCACCAGGCCCACCGGGCGCATCCCGTAGGCCGGGTGCGCGTACAGCGCCGCACCGATCTGCTGACCGGTGGCCCCACCGCCGACGATCAGCGTGGACCGGGTCCGGCGGGCGGCCGACCGGCGCAGGAGCCGGTGAACGCCGCCCCGGACCGCGACACCGAGGACGGTCTGCGCGACCACGGCGGCGGCCAGCACCCGCCAGTCCAGCGCACGCCAGGGCCCGGCGGCAGCGAGGCACGCCGCCGTGGCGCACCACAGGATCAGCGCATGACCGAGCAGCGCGGGCAGTTCGAGGAGGGCCGAGGGCGAGAGCCGCCGCAGATAGAGACCGCTGCGGCTGTGCAGGACCAGATGCAGGACCAGCAGCGGTACGAGCACCGGGGCCGGGAGCCGCAGCCCCGGCACGACGACGCTGGTGAGGACGAGCGCGAGGGCGTCCCCCGCGAGCAGCGGCACGGCGCCGCGCCGCCGCCGCAGCCGTCCCTGGCCCACCGGCCGGGTCCGCGGCCCGTCCGGGCTGCGCGGCGGATGGATCGCGGGGGCGAGCCGCTGCACGGCGGTCACCCCGCCGCCGCCCTGCCCCGGATGGGGAGCGTGTGCACTGTCCGTCGTCATCGGCTGATGCGCTCCCTCGTCGTGGATCGGTGCATCCCGCGGACAGGTCCCTGGTCCTGCCCATCCGGCCGGTCGGGTCCCAGAAGCCGGCCGTACAGCTCCGAGACGGCGGCGGCCGTGTCCCGCACGTCGAAGTTCGCCCGCGCGTGAGCCGCGGCCTGACGGCCCAGCGCGTCCCGCAGCCGTGGGTCGGCCAGCAGCTTCGTGACGGCACCGGCCAGCGCCCGCGGGTCGTCCGGCGGGACGAGCCCGTACCGGTCGTGCCCCGGCGGCAGGCTCTCCCGCGCGCCGTTCACATCGGAGAGCACGACGGGCCGCCCGCAGGCCATCGCTTCGAGCGGGGCCAGCGCCATGCCCTCCCAACGGGACGGCAGCACCACGACATCGGCGGCCCGCAGCCAGCCGCGCATCCCGTCGACGGCGCCCGCGAACAGCACCCCGGGCGGGGCGGTCCGGGCGAGCGCCTCCCGGTCGGGGCCGTCCCCGACGAACACCAGCCGGGCATCGGGCCTGGCCCGGACGATCTCGGGCCAGGCCCGCAGGAGTACGTCCTGGCCCTTCTGCCGGCAGAGCCGGCCGACACAGACCACGAGGGGGCCCGGCCCCGGGGCGACGGGCGGGGCGTGGGTGCCGTCGGCGCGGAACTCCCGCAGATCGACACCGTTGCGGATCACGGTCCACCGGGCGGCGATCCCGGCCGCCTCACCGGCCCGGCGCTCGGCCTCGCTGACACAGAGGACGCGCGCGGCCCACCGGGCCGCGTACCGCTCCCAGGCCAGCGCGAGCCGCGCGGTCCCCCCGCCCACCGCCTCGAACGACCAGGCGTGCGGCTGGAACACCGTCGGAATCCGCCCCCGCACGGCGAGCCGCGCGGCGAGACCGGCCTTGGAGCTGTGCGCGTGCACCACGTCCGGGCGGCTCGCACGGATCAGCCGGGCCGCCGAAGCGGTCTCGGCCACCAGCCCGGCCCCGGGCGCCCGCCCGGCCCGCCAGCTGTGCACCTCGGCACCCGCCCCGGTGAGCGCCGCCGTCAGACCGGCGCCCGGCGGGCAGGCCACCACGGCCCTGATCCCTTCGAGAACTTGCGCCCGGACCAGGTCGGTGACCACCCGGGCGACACCACCCTCCACCGGCTGGACGAGGTGAAAAACCGTCAGCCGGTGATTCGCGGAACTGTTTTCTGGCAGCACGTACGGCTCTCTTAGTGCCTGGCCCGGACACCGGGCTACCGGGGGGAGCGCGGAAGAACGGAGCTCAGCGCTGCGTATCCGCCTGCACGAAGAGCGCACCGAGAAAATACCCGCGCTTTTCGGCGGAGAAATGGAAATCCAAACGGTCTCCGCCCTGGGACAGGGCAGGCTTCAGATCGAATACATCGGAATCGTAGCCAAGGGTGTTCATATAAGCGGGTTGCCGCTTCGTCACCGGACGGCCGACATCGGTGACGGTGGAATTCATCACCTGGTCCTCCGGATCGGCCGCGTCACCGAGGGAGACCGTCGCGCGCCGGTCGGCGGCGACACGCAGCGCGTTGCCCCGCCCGGTGCGGTCGGCGTCGTACGCGACCACCCCCGCCCGGCCGGAGGCACCGGCCGGGATCCCGAGCCCGGTCAGGCCCACGGACAGGTCCTTGCGGGCCGCGCCGAGCGGTTCGAAGCCCTCCAGGACGGAGAGGTTCCGTTGCGGCTCGCTGTCGTTCTCGTACGCGACGACCAGCGTCCAGCCGCCCCACGCACCGACCGCCGAGTGGCCCCTGGCCACGTTGATCTGGGCCACGGTGTACGTGCCGGACCCGCTCCGGCGCACCAGCGGGGTGACATCGGCCGAGGCCTGGAAGGCGTCGCTGCCGTCGGCCGTGCGGTGCGCGATCCGGGTGTCGGCGAGCACCGCCTTGTACGCACCGCCCGGTTCGGCGATCAGCACCCGTCCGTTGTCCTTCGGCGGCTTCTGCTCACCGACCCGCAGATTCCCGCCCCAGTAGAGCCGGGCGTAACTGACCCGCGAACGATTCGGCAGTTCCAGGTCGGCGCGGCTGGAGTTGTAGGTGTCGGGGTCCTTGTCCACATCGATGTACAGCATGTCGAAATCACTGTTGGCACCCTGCGCGCCCGCCCGGACCTTCGCGCACGAGCGGGCCGCGGGAGCGAACGGGGCCGTACAGGTGATGGCGGAGTTGGCCACCCTGACGATTCCGCCGTGCTGCACGGAGTGATAGCGCTGCGCGAAGGGAATCACAGAGGATTCGCCCACCGATGCCCGCTCAGCGGAGGCGGCGGGCGCCGAGATAAACGTGGCGGAAAGCGCCACACATGAAAATACGCCCAGGGCATACGGCACAGCGAGACCCGTCGTTTTCCTCATGACTGGCTCTCCCGTTTCGATCAAAGCGACCAAGCAGGAGTGCACTTTGTCAGAAAGCCAGTTGGAAATCTTGACTGGACGCGCGCATACCACCGTACGGAGGAATCACCACAAGGCGGAAAAACCGACGGCGGGCCCCGCGCGCACGGGGCTCACTGGCGGACAACCCGTCACACCCGTTCACACCCGCGCGCTACGGCAATCGGGTGAAGGGGCGGAACCAAACTCCGCCCACGGAGTTGATCAGGCTGCTCCACTTCCGGGCAAAGATGCAGAAAAGGGACCACAGTGATCAAGAAGATTCTGGCTACCGCCGCTGTCACCGCCTCCATCGTGGGCGCCGGCGCGGCCCTGGCCCCGCAGGCCATGGCCATCGGCGACGGTGGCGGCACGAACTCCGCCAGCGGCAACGGCTCCTCGCAGACCTACGGCAACTCGGCCACCCACGGTGACATGAGCCCGCAGCTCAGCCTCGTCCAGGGCTCGCTCAACAAGCCCTGCATCGGCCTCCCGGCCAAGGTCAACGCCGGCTCGCTGATCGGCCTGATCCCGATCGCTGTCCAGGACATCCCGATCCTCTCCTCGCCGCAGAACCAGCAGTGCACCGAGAACTCCACCCAGGCCAAGGGTGACGAGCCGCTGTCGCACATCCTCGACTCGATCCCGGTCCTCTCGGGCAACGGTGCGGGCAACCGCTGATCAGCTCCGCTCCTCCACGTGGCCGCCGCAGACAGGACGTTGCGGCGGCCACGCGTGTGACCGCACCCTTCCGCCGCGGCCCCCTCCGCCGTACGTCCCGCGCTTCCCGTCCGCCGGTTCCACCCACCAGGGCGGCGCGGGGCGACCGGTGAATTGGACAGCGAATACCGGCGAATGCATTCGAGTGGCATACGGGCGACATACGGGTGACATTCGATCAGGAAGTCACCCCGGAGTTTCCTCAAGGTGCGCCGATCGTTACAAGTCCTGCAGCGGTGCTCATGAACAGGCAACTGGACACGCGTCGCGATGGTCGTGAATGCGGAAGACGCCGCTGCAGGAAGGTACGAAATGAAGCTCAAGAAGGCTGCGGTTCTCGCTGCCGGCGTCATGTTCGCCCTGGGTGCCGCTGCGCCCGCCATGGCCGACTCGGGTGCGGAGGGTGTGGCCGTCGGCTCGCCCGGCGTCCTCTCCGGCAACGTCATCCAGATTCCGATCCACGTCCCGGTCAACGTGTGCGGCAACAGCATCAACATCATCGGGCTGCTGAACCCGGCGTTCGGGAACACCTGCATCAACCGCTGATGCGCGTTCTCCCGCGAGGGTGAAACCCCGAAAGGGCCCCGAAGAGCGTCCCGATGCTCTTCGGGGCCCTTTCCTGTGCACGCCGCACCCGTGCGCCGTAAGGAAGTTGAAGAATGTGGCGCAGAAACGTTCGCCGCGCGGGGTTTCCCCTGTGGAAAGGGATCGTTAGGCAGTGCGACGGCGGCGCATCAGCATCTCCAGGATGGTGCCGCAGCCCGAGAGTCGTGGCTGTGAACAGCGCCGCTGGAGAAAGGTATCCGAAATGAAGTACTCAAAGGTTGCTGCGGTCGTTGCCGGTTCCGTGATGGCGATCGGCGCGGGTGCGGCGGCTGCTGCCCCCGCGTTCGCCGCGGAGGGCACGGCTCTGCCGCCCATGAGCCTCAACGGCGGCCTCGCACAGACCACGCAGGCGCTCCAGGGGCAGAACTCCCCGGTGTCCTCCGCCGCCGACGCCGCGAGCAGTCTGACGTCAGGCAAGGGCGACGCCCCCGGAAAGGTCCTGAAGACCGCCGGCCAGGTCGCCCCGATGCTGGGCGGCGTGAAGCTGGGCCAGAACGGCTCGAACTGATTCACCTTCCGGCCCACGGAAGTACGCCGGTTCCGGTTCACGGAAGTACGCCGGACAGGCCAGGTACGTCGCACCAGGCTCCGTGCCGCGAAAGTGGCGGTACCCGCACCAGCGGGTACCGCCACTTCTGCTGTCCGGTCCGGGACCGGCTCACCGCGCCAAGCGTCAGGCGTTGACGCAGGTGTTGCCGAACGCCGGGTTCAGCAGGCCGATCACGTTCACGGTGTTGCCGCAGAGGTTGATCGGGACGTGGACCGGAACCTGCACCAGGTTGCCGCTGACGACGCCCGGCGAACCGACGGCGGCACCCTCGGCACCGGAGTCGGCGAACGCGGAACCAGCGGCGGCACCGGCGGCGAGACCAGCGGTGGCCAGGACGAGAGCGGCCTTCTTGGCAGTGTTCATGGGAGTTGCACCTTCTGTTCGATGTTGTGCCCTGAATCAGGACCCACTCGCTTCGCAACGAGCGGCAGAGGCACACGACACGGCCTGCGGCCCCATCGGACCTGTTCAGCTCACGGCCGGATCGCCCGTACCGGCGCCTCCGTCAACCCGCCTCACACATTCCCGTGATCATCAAGCCATACGAGTGAAGGGGGAGAACCAATCACCGGTCCGGCAGTTGGTCAGAGCGCTCCGGAAGCGGGCACTCGTGCGACAACATAAGGACGCAAAATGATCAAGAAGGCTATGGCCGCTGCGGCGGTCACCCTTACCGTGGCGGGCGCAGGCGCGATGATGGCTCCGCAGGCCATGGCCATCGGGAACGACGGCGGCACCAACTCCCTCAGCGGGAACGGTTCCTCGCAGACCTACGGCAACTCCGAGACCCACGGCAACATGAGCCCGCAGATGGCGCTCATCCAGGGCTCGCTGAACAAGCCCTGCATCGGCCTCCCGGCCAAGGCCAACCTCGGCTCGCTGATCGGCGTGGTCCCGATCTCCGTCCAGGACATCCCGATCCTCTCCTCGCCGCAGAACCAGCAGTGCACCGAGAACTCCACCCAGGCCAAGGGCGACGAGCCGCTGTCGCACCTCCTGGACAACATCCCGGTCCTCTCGGGCAACGGCGTGGCCAACCACTGACGCCCGCTCCTCCGACTGCCTGGGCGCTCGCGTCCCTGGTGGAGCACTGAAGGGGTCCCGACAGCAGCGGAAGCTGCTTCGTCGGGGCCCCTTCACGTGTCCCGGGCCCGTCACACGCCCCCGCGGCGGAACAGCACCGCGTCGCCCCCGCCCCACGCCGGAACCGCCGCGTACCCCGGTACCGGCTCCGCCCGCTCCCCGCGCGTCTGGAGCCCGACGCACTCCGTCGCGTACCGCCCGGCGCCGTACAGCAGCCGCTCCTCGTGCCCGGGGGTCCGCAGCCGTACGAAGAGCCGCTCGCCCGGTGCGGTCACCGTGTCCCACAGCTCGTCGAGCCGGTGGCCGCCGTCCGGGCCCGCGCCGTCGCCCAGCGCGTACGGCAGCACGGCCCACGCCGGATCCGCCGCCGCACGCCGCAGCAGCTGCTCGCGCAGGCCGGGCAGCACCTCGAACGAGACGATGCGCCCGCGGTACCCGGCACGGCGCAGCCCCACCGCGTACGCACCGTCGTCCGCGCCCGCGTCGAGCACCAGGTCGACCTCGGCGTCGGTCAGCAGCTGGGCGAGCTCGCGGTACGGTCCTCGGCTCCCGTACGCCTCCTTCGCCGCCGCCCGCAGAAGGCGGGAGCTTCCCCGCAGCGCCGACAGGCCCCGCTGCCACCGCTGTCGCACCGGGAGGCGCGGCACACGGTCGCAGAGGACGTCGAAGGCCGTGCCGACGGCGAGGTACACGGCGGGGTGGGCTGCGGCGAGCCGGGTGGCGGTCCGGTGCTGTTCGGCGGTGTCGGGACCGCCGATCCAGACCAGTTGGGCTCCGCTGTCCCGGATCCGGGCGGCCAGCGCCGCCCGTTCGTCGGCGGTGAGTTCGCGGCCGGGCCCCGGCTCGGCGCCCGCGACGCAGGTCTCCGGGTAGCGGACCAGCAGCTCGGCGGTCAGCTGCTCCAGCGCCTCCCGGCCGGTGCCGGTGCCCGGGGGCGCGTCCGGGTCCGTCCCGCCGCCGAGCACGTAGTGCCGCAGGCCCTCCCTCCGGCCTGCCCGGACGGTGTCGAGCAGCAGGTCGGGCCCGTACACCCGCACCGGCGGCAGCGAGGGCCCGCGCCCGGCGATCCGCCCCGCCCAGGCCGCCCCCGGTCCGGCCGGGAGGTTGAGGGCGGCCGAGCGCAGGGTCCGGCGGAGTTCGGGGTCGCGGTCGGCACGTGCGAGGGTGTGCGTCCCGCAGAGGTGGACGTCGGCCCCCGCCCCGGACACCGCGAGCCGGACGACGGCCGCCGCAGCCGCTGCCGGGGCGAGCGGGGTCAGGGGGATTCCCGCGCAGCGGACGGTGGGGTACGGCCGGTCCTGTGGGGGGTTCGCCTCGTTCATGCGCCGCCCATCGGTTGCGGTATCGGGGTGATGCCGCGTGGGCATCGAGCTCGAACGATCCACAAGCTAGTTCGTTATGCACCACTATGCGGTGAGTAACACGAGGGGACGGACTGCGACCGGCGAGAACCCTGAGCGACGTAGATCACCGCCTGCTCGGGTATATCGCGGCGGAATAAGTGGGTACTCTCAGCACGGACTGCATTAAGTTACTGCTTAGTAATTTCAGAACTCCACCTCGCAGGCCCGAGGAGCCCCCATGCAACTCGCCGCGATCATTGTGTCGCTGGTACTCACCGTGGTCGGTGTCGCGCTGTTCGCCCGAGCCATCGCCCAGATCTACCGCTATGTGCGGCTCGGTCAGGATGTACCCGCGGGCACGCGCACCGACGAACCCGCCCAGCGCACGATCACGGTGGTCAAGGAGTTCCTCGGCCACACCCGCATGAACCGCTGGGGCATCGTCGGGTTCGCGCACTGGTTCGTCGCGATCGGCTTCTGCTCGCTCGTACTGACCCTGGTGAACGCCCTCGGCCAGCTCTTCAAGGCCGACTGGGTCCTGCCGGTCATCGGGCACTGGGTGCCGTACGAGATGTTCGTCGAGTTCATCGGCGTGATGACCACCCTGGGCATCCTCACGCTGATCGTGATCCGCCAGCTCTCGCTGCCGTCGCGGGCGGGCCGCAAGTCCCGGTTCGCGGGCTCGAACCTCGGCCAGGCGTACTTCGTCGAGGCCGTCATCCTCATCATCGGGCTGGCGATCTACTCGCTGCGTGGCCTGGAGGGCGCGCTGACGGGCGTGCACAGCTACGAGGCGGCCTACTTCCTCTCGTACCCGCTGGTCGCGGCGTTCCGCGGCGCCGACATCGGCACGCTGCAGAACATGGTCTACCTGACCGCCATGATCAAGATCGGGACGTCCTTCATCTGGATGATCACGGTCGCGCTCAAGACGGACATGGGCGTCGCCTGGCACCGCTTCCTCGCGTTCCCCAACATCTGGTTCAAGCGCGAGTCCGACGGCGGTGTCGCGCTCGGCGCCCTCCAGCCGATGACGTCGGCCGGCAAGGAGATCGACTTCGAGGACCCGGGCGACGACGACGTCTTCGGCGTCTCGCAGGTCGAGCACTTCTCGTGGAAGGGGCTGCTGGACTTCTCGACGTGTACGGAGTGCGGGCGCTGCCAGTCGCAGTGCCCGGCCTGGAACACCGGCAAGCCGCTCTCCCCGAAGCTGCTGATCATGTCGCTGCGCGACCACGCGCACGCCAAGGCCCCGTACCTCCTCGCGGGTGGCGGCAAGGACATGGAGGGCAACGAGCGGGCGACCCCCGAGCAGCTGGCCGACGTACCGGCGTCCGCCCTCGCCGAGGCCGAGCGCCCGCTGATCGGGACACTCGAGGAGAACGGTGTCATCGACCCGGACGTGCTGTGGTCCTGCACCACCTGCGGGGCATGCGTCGAGCAGTGCCCGGTCGACATCGAGCACATCGACCACATCGTCGACATGCGCCGCTACCAGGTGATGATCGAGTCCGCGTTCCCGTCCGAGGCGGGCACGATGCTCAAGAACCTGGAGAAGAAGGGCAACCCCTGGGGGCTCGCCAAGAAGCAGCGCGTGGAGTGGACCAAGGAGGTCGACTTCGAGGTCCCGATCGTCGGCAAGACCATCGAGGACCTCACCGAGGTCGAGTACCTCTACTGGGTCGGCTGCGCGGGCGCCCTGGAGGACCGGGCGAAGAAGACCACCAAGGCCTTCGCGGAGCTGCTGCACATCGCGGGCGTCAAGTTCGCGATCATGGGCGGCGACGAGAAGTGCACCGGTGACTCCGCCCGCCGCCTGGGCAACGAGCCGCTCTTCCAGCAGCTCGGCCAGGAGAACGTGGCCATGCTCAACATGGCGTACGGCGAGGACGACGAGGACGAGAGCACCAAGAAGCCGAAGGCGTCGAAGAAGATCGTCGCGACCTGCCCGCACTGCTTCAACACGATCGCGAACGAGTACCCGCAGCTGGGCGGCGAGTTCGAGGTCATCCACCACACGCAGCTGCTGCAGCACCTCATCGACGAGGGCAGACTGACCCCCGTCGCCCCGGTCGAGGGCCTCATCACGTACCACGACCCCTGCTACCTGGGCCGGCACAACAAGGTCTACACGCCGCCGCGCGAGATCATCGCGAAGGTGCCGGGCCTGCGCAGCGAGGAGATGCACCGGCACAAGGAACGCGGCTTCTGCTGCGGCGCCGGCGGTGCGCGGATGTGGATGGAAGAGCGCATCGGCAAGCGGATCAACAACGAACGCGTCGACGAGGCGTTGTCGTTGAACCCGGACATCGTCTCCACCGCCTGCCCCTTCTGCCTCGTCATGCTCACCGACTCCGTCAACGGCAAGAAGAACGACGGCAAGGCGAAGGAATCCCTCCAGGTCGTGGACGTCGCGCAGCTGCTGCTCGACTCCGTGAAGGTCCCGGCGGACCCGACCGACGAGGCCGTTTCCGAGGACGCGCCGGAGCCCGAACCGGCGAAGTAGCCGTACAGCGGCTTCACTTGCACGGCAACGCGACAGCGGCCGGATCCGCCTCGGGGGCGGGTCCGGCCGCTGTCGTATGCCGTGTCCCCGTACCTCGCGTCCCGTATCCCGTGCCTCGCGTCTCACGCACCAGGCAGCGCGCGCGGCCCGCCCCGCGCACCCCCCTCAAGCGTGTTCACCACCAGGTCACGCCAACAACACTTTTCCCACGCATCCCGTACAACCATTCGACCCCGCCAGAGGTCTCTTTTTCGCCGAACGCCCATGCCCCCAGGCGTGATTGCCGCAAACTGGGCAGAGAGTTCCGCGCCCCTTCCGACCGGGTGCCACCGGCACCCCGCACGGCGCAGGAGAAGAAACCCGTATGCATCAGCGCCTCCGTACCGCCCTCGCCACCGCGGCCACCGCCGCCCTGACCGGCGGTCTGCTCGTCGCAGGCGCGGCCGTCGCGACCGCCGCGCCCTCCGGGCTGCAGGGCGACTTCAACGGCGACGGCTACCGTGACCTCGCCATCGCCACCCCCCTGGCCGAGGTCAACGGCAAGGAGGACGCCGGTGGCGTCATCGTCGTGTACGGCACCGCCAAGGGGCTCGACCCCAGCCGTCGTACCTTCATCAGCCAGGACAGCCCGGGGGTCCCCGGCGCCGCGGAGGGGTGGGACGCATTCGGTACGGCCGTCGCCGCCGCCGACCTCAACCGGGACGGCTACAGCGATCTGGCGGTCTCCGCACCCCACGAGGCAACCGCCGCCGGCCAGGACGCGGGCACGGTCGTCATCATCTGGGGCGGCGCCAAGGGCCTCAGCGGCGGCGCAACCGTGGCGAATCCGGAGCCGCTGGCGGGCAGTTACTTCGGACTGAGTCTGGCAGCCGCCGACTTCACCGGCGACGGGAAGCCGGACCTCGCCGTCGGAGCGCAGAGTTCCGCCGACCCGTCCTGGAAGATCCGGCTGGCCCGGGGCCCGTTCACCACGTCCGGTGGTCACGGCAGCCTCAGCAGCTACGCCTCACCGGTCGACAAGCCCGAGCTCACCGCGGGCCTCGTCACCAAGGATGCCGCCGCCGACCTGGTCGTACAGGGCCAGAAGATCAACGGCGACACCCGTGGCTCGTCCGTCTTCTACAAGGGCGGCAGCACCGGTCTCGTCAAGGGCGCGACCCTCCCGCCGGGCACGAACGCGGCCATCGGGGACCTGGACAAGGACGGTTACGGCGACATCGCCATCGGCAACCCGGACGAGCCCGACACCGAGCCCAGTGGTTCCAAGGGCGGCGAGGTCGCCCTCGTCTACGGCGCGTCCGCGGGCCCCAGCGCCACCCGCCGGACCACTCTCACCCAGAGCAGCGCGGGCGTCCCGGGCGACAGCGAGTACGGGGACGGCTTCGGCGCCGCTGTTGCCATCGGCGACTTCGACAGGGACGGTTACGGCGACCTGGCGGCGGGCCTCCCCGGCGAGACCATCGGCTCCGACTACGACGGCCTCATGCGGACCGGCACGGTGATGCTGCTGCGCGGCTCGGCCAAGGGGGCCACCACCACGGGCGCCCGTGTCCTCAGCCAGAACACTGCGGGCGTGCCCGGCACGGCGGAGAGTGCGGATGCTTTCGGCTCACGGCTCTTCGCCTCCGACAACGACCGGGACGGTTACCCGGACCTGTCCGTCGTCGCGTCCCAGGAGAACGACGACGCGGGCGCCGTCACGTATCTGCGCGGCGCCGCCGGTACGGGATTCCCCGCAGCCGGATCGATCGGCTTCGGCCCCGGCTCGCTGGGCCGCCCGACCGCGTACAGCGACTTCGGCGAGCGAATCACCGGCTGACCGGCTCACCCGACCGACCACGGCCCGCCACCCGTCACGCCCGAGTGCCCTTCCTCCGGCGCCTGCACCACCACCACGTACCGACCGAACCAGGGAGAACTCCCGTGCACAGACAGCTCCGTACCGCCCTCGCCACCGCCACCGCCACCGTCTCCGCGTCCCACTGGGCTCCGATGACGATGTCGCCGTAGCCCGGCGTTCCCGGCTCGGGCGAGGCCGACGACATCTTCGGTTACGAGGTCACCCTCGGCGACATCAACGGCGACGGCATGGACGACCTGGCCGTCGGCGCCCCCGGCGAGGACCTGAACGGCATCGCCGACGCCGGCATGGTCACCGTCCTGTACGGCTCCACGACCGGCTTCGCCACCACCGGCGCCCAGTCCTTCGCCCAGGACAGCCCCGGTGTCCCCGGCGACAACGAGAAGGGCGACGGCTTCGGCGGCGACGTCTTCCTCTCCGACTCCGACAACGACGGCAAGGCCGACCTCACCGTCAGCTCCCCGTGGGAGAACAACAGCGACGGTTACGTCGTGACCTTCAACTCCAACGGCTCAAAGCTCGCCCCGACCGGCAAGGGCTACGGCCTGACCGCCACCAAGATCTCCACGGCGGGCACCCCGATGCTCGGTGCGGGCCTCACGGGCTGACCGCCAGGCGTCGTCGCACTCCCTTCGGGAAACCCCTTAGGGGATGTCACAGCTCGGCCGCAAAGCCGGGCCTGATCCACCAGGCCCGGCACCCCGCCCACCAGGAACGGGTACGTTCGAAAGCGTGGCTGGATTCAGGATCGGACGCGGCCGGGACAACCGCACGTCGCAACGGCGACCCCCGCAGCAGCAAGCACAGCAGCAAGCGCAGCAGCAACAGCCGTACGGCAGGCAGACACCGCCTCCGCCGTACGGCAGTGGCCCTGCGCCGCAGCAGCATGCACCGCAGCACCAGTGGCCTCCGCAGCCCCAGCAGCCGTACGGGGAGCCGGAGTACTTCGGCGACCCGTACCAGCAGGGACAGCAGGGGCAACAGGGACAGCAGGGACAGCAGGGGCAGCCCCCGTACGGCAGCCGCCCGCCGGAACCGTACGGCTACCCGTACCAGGACAGCTCGGACAACCCGGGTCACACCCAGGCGTTCAGCATCGGCGAGGACCCGTACGGCGACGGCAACACCTACCGCGCGGGACAGACCGGCACCGCCCCGCCCGCCGGACCGCGGCTGCACTGGAAGGACCTGCTGCGCGGCATCGTGCTGCGCCCGGGGCCGACGTTCTGGCAGATGCGCGACCACAAGATGTGGGGCCCGGCGCTGACCGTCACGTTCATCTACGGGCTGCTCGTGCTCTTCGGCTTCGACAAGGCCCGCGAGGACGCCTTCCACGCGACCCTGTCCAACGCCGTCCCGTACGTCCTGACGACCGGCGTCGCGTTCGTCATCGGCAGCCTGATCCTGGGCGCGGTGACGCACACCCTGGCCCGCCAGCTCGGCGGCGACGGCACCTGGCAGCCGACCGTCGGGCTCTCCATGCTGATCATGTCGATCACGGACGCGCCGCGGCTGCTCTTCGCGTTCTTCCTGGGCGGCGAGAACAGCTTCGTGCAGATCCTCGGCTGGATCACCTGGGTCGCCGCGGGCGCGCTGTTCACCTCGATGGTGAGCAAGTCGCACGACCTGGCGTGGCCGCGGGCGCTGGCCGCCTCGTCGATCCAGCTGATCGCGCTGCTGTCCCTGCTGAAGCTGGGCACGCTCTGAGCTGAGCCGGCCCGACCCGGCATCGCAACGGAGAAGGGCCCCGTGAGGGGCCCTTCTCCGTACTTCTGCCGCCTGTGGGATCAGGCGTCCCGCACCTGTCCCTCACGCCGCACGACGGGCGGCTCGACGCTCCACGGGAAGTTGATCCACTCGTCGGTGCGCTTCCACACGTACTCGCACTTCACCAGCGACTGCGACTTCTCGTAGATCACCGCACTGCGCACCTCGGCGACCGCCCCGACGCAGAAGTCGTGCACCAGCTTCAGGGTCTTCCCGGTGTCGGCGACGTCATCGGTGATGAGCACCTTCTTCTCCGAGAAGTCGATGGCGTTGGGCACCGGCGCCAGCATGACCGGCATCTCCAGCGTGGTCCCGATGCCGGTGTAGAACTCGACATTGACCAGGTGGATGTTCTTGCAGTCCAGGGCGTAGGCGAGCCCACCGGCGACGAACACGCCGCCGCGCGCGATGCTGAGGATTATGTCCGGTTCGTACCCGTCGTCGGCAACGGTCTGCGCCAGCTCGCGCACCGCGCGCCCGAAACCCTCGTACGTCAGGTTCTCGCGTACGTCACTCATGCCTGAATCACACCTGGGTCCGATGGAAGTTGAGGAAGGACCGCGAAGCCGTCGGCCCGCGCTGCCCCTGGTAGCGGGAGCCGTACCGCTCACTGCCGTACGGGTGCTCGGCGGGCGAGGACAGCCGGAACATGCACAGCTGTCCGATCTTCATCCCCGGCCAGAGCTTCATCGGGAGCGTCGCCACGTTCGAGAGTTCGAGTGTGACGTGCCCGGAGAAACCGGGGTCGATGAACCCGGCGGTGGAGTGCGTCACCAGCCCCAGCCGCCCGAGGCTGGACTTGCCTTCGAGGCGGGACGCGATGTCGTCGGGGAGGGTGACGACCTCGTACGTGGAGGCCAGCACGAACTCACCGGGGTGCAGGATGAACGCCTCGTCCCCCTCCGGCTCGACCGTGCGGGTCAGATCCGCCTGCTCGACGGCGGGGTCGATGTGGGGGTAGCGGTGGTTCTCGAACACCCGGAAGTAGCGGTCGAGCCGCACATCGATGCTGGAGGGCTGCACCATGTATTCGTCGTACGGATCGATGCGCACGCGTCCGGCGTCGATCTCGGCCCGGATGTCCTTGTCTGAGAGAAGCACGCCCCGAGGATACGGGGACCGCGCGGTCCACCCCCAATCGGACGGCCCGCGCGCCCCGCCCCCGGGCGGCGCCACTCTCCTGCTACTGCTGCTCCGCCCCCACCGGTACGGCATGCCGCAACCGCGCACAGCGCGGACACCGGATGAGCCGGCCCGGCCCGATCCGGTCGGCCCCGAGCTGCTGCAACGGGAACGTGGCGGTACTGAAGACATGCCCTTCGGCACAGCGGACGACGGTGCGTTCCATCGGACCCATCAAGTCCCTTCCCCATCAAGCGTGGACGAGAGAAAACACCACATTAGGGGATGTACAGGACACCGCCGCAACCGGCACTCCGGTCGCCCACGCTACGCCCCAACTTCCGCGCCCGGCACCCGGATCCCCCTCCGGACCCCCACCCGGGAAGCGCGCCCGGGACCACGTCCGACCGGCGCGCCCGGACAACACGGAGGCCCCACGGCGCGGACGCCGGGGGGCCGGGCAGGCGGGAGAGCATGGGGTAGAGTGACTGCGGTGCGGATCCCTTCGGGGAGATCGCTGCGCGAGTGTAGTTTAATGGTAGAACATGAGCTTCCCAAGCTCAGAGCGCGGGTTCGATTCCCGTCACTCGCTCCAACATTTAGCCTCAGGTCAGCAGCCTGGGGCTTCTTTGTTGTCTAGACCACTCAAGCGGTGCTGTGCCCTCCGCGTGCCCCAACTGCGGGAAATGCACTGGTCAATGGCGTTCCATCGGACCCCTCGGGCGACTTGACGGCGTCACGTCTCATACATCGATACGCACTTTCTGTGGCCTGCGTCACTCGGCGCCGACGTAGTCGTGCCGTTCCATCCGCAAATCGCAGCGTCGGCCGACTGGCGACTTGTCCGGCCGGTCATGTCTCGGAGGTTCGGTGGCCAGGGCGAGGCGGTGGGCGGGCGGGCAGCCAGGCGCGGCGTGATTCGTCGGGCGATGCTTGACGCTTCCGGGGTTCCCTCTTTCCCTGTCTGCATGGTGGAAGCGGATCCGAGCGTTCTGGACGTGCTGGAGTCGTCGATGGAGGCACCGCCTACCTTCGGCATCACCTATTTCCTGCCGTGCGGGAGAGTGAAGGACAGGGTGCTGAAGCACGACCTCCTGCATGTGCTCCTGATCGACAGGGCGTGACCGGTCACCTTCAGGTTCGAGGATGAGTACCGTGCCGCTGTCCTCCAGGCCGTTCTGATGCGGGACAGTCTCGTGTCCGCACGATCGGTGGCCGTGGACGTGCCTCCCACCGCGGTCCCGGTGCCAGGCTTGGACGAAATCCGGGAGGTGACCATCCCCAGCGTGGTGGACTTCCTGAAGTACATGCTGGGCCGGTTCGGTCTGCGTGTTCCGGACGACTTCAGGCTCCCGGGCACGGACTTCGTCGCGGAGCATCAAGCCGACGAAGGTGGCCGAAGTGAGCGTCCACGCGGAACGGAACGCCCGCTCCGGCAGCCCCGGGAGCACAGCTGGGGCTGCCGGAGCCCTCGGCCATCCTGCGCCGGCCTTGCACCAAGAGCAGCGTGAGCGGCCATACTTGATGACGCCGGGGATCTCCCGCGGCGACGCGACAAGGGGGAAGACGGTGTGAACGGCGAACTGGGCAAGGTCGAGGTAAGGCTCCGGTGGGATCCGAGCCCGCTGGGGGAGGCACCGCACCATCTGGACATCATCGGCGCGGTCTACTCCGCCGACGAACCCCGTGGGCGGCCGGTGTACGTCGTCCACACCGAGAGCCGTGCCCCGGACGGCACCATCACCATGAGCCGGCACAGCGAGTCCGGCCAGGGCCTCGGCTTCGATGAAGTGATGGTCCTGGAGTTCGACCGGATACCGTCCGACTACGGCCGGGTGGTGGTGGGGGTGGCGATCCACCAGAACGCCGGGCCTCTCACCTTCGGCGAGATCGCGAACCCCGGTGTGGTCGTCGTCAAGCGGTACCGGGAACTCCTCGCGGACGACTTCGCGCAGCTTGCGGGGTCCACTGCCGCGACTGTCGCGGAGTTCACCCGGAACGGCTCCGCGGGCTGGGAGCTGCGCGAGATGCTCCGCGGCTTCGACAGCAATCCGGTGGACTTCATGGCGGAGATGGGCACCGTCGGCGAGTGACGGCGCCTGACGTGAACGGGCATGCGCCGCGTTCTCGAAGCGGTGATGACGCCCCGGCGCAGTGGGGTTGAGCGGAGCTCCCGCTGCCACCACCGCACCCCGCCCGGATCTGCGAGTACGCACCGCGGACGGGGTGCGGCGGGATAGGGCGGCCCGCCACCGGACCGACGCCCTGTTCGCAATGCTCCGCGACGGCACCTTCTACGAACCTCGACCCACCCCAACCCCTTGACCAAAGTCGCAGGGCCCCGTGATCAGCTGAGGAGTTCAACTCGCCCAGTCGTTCTCCGCCCGAAGCCGCTGACGAGCAGCCTCAAGCCGCCGGCCATAGTCCTCCGCGAACAACTCAGGAAGCGTCGTGTCCAACGTCCCGGCGATTCGATGGATCGGCGACCACACGGCCGGATCGTCGATGACACGACTGAGGTCCGTCATCTGGAGCTTCTCCAGCCAGTCCGACAACACCAATGCCTGATCGCTCGTGAGCTTGATCGTGATCTGGCTCTCGCTCATGCGCCCCCCAACCCCTTGGCACTCACCTTCGACCACACGAACTTACTGACCGTCGCCCCTTGACCGAACACATAGGGGCACCCCCGCGCTGGAGGTGCAACGCGAGGAAGTGGCCCGCTCACGTCGTGGTCACGAGCGTCTGGTCGCACCGGACACGGGCGCAAAAGCCAAGCTCACCTCAGCTGACCGGGTCCTCGCTACCGTGCTCCACCTGCGCAAACTCGCCAACATGGACCTCTTGGGCGGGGAGCAGGCCCGGCAGCACTCCGCGGGTTTCGTCCGTCCGCGCCTGCCCGCCCTCCAAGCCCTGGGCATCTACCCCGCGACGAAGGCGTCCTCGACCTGACCGAGTCGATCAGTCCACCAGTGGAGCAGCGCCTCATCCGCGCTGAACAGCTCGTCGCAGGAGAAGTCACCGCGGTCGTAGTGGAACTCCAGCTGCCAGAAGTCCGTCATCCGCTTCCACCACAGGCGACGTACACCGTCCACCAGCGCGAGCGCCTCAATGGGCACCACGGACCGATAGCCGTGCACGAACGCCGACACCCGAGGCCTGGGAGTAGCTGAGGTCGACACCACGGACGTGGCCGACAGCGACCCACGGAAACAGGCACCAGACGCTGCCGCCGACCTCGGCCACCAGTGCACCGGAGCCGGTGGCCACGGCAGCGATGACGCGCTGCACCTGCACCGGGACCTACTGGAACGCTTGCAGCGCCCTGCCGCCGACAACGACACCGATCTCCTCGCCCAGATCGACGCGGAATGTGTCCAGTTGCGCCCCCAGTGGTAGGGGCCTGACCGAAGTCGGCGGCCGAGAGGTCGGCGGGCGTGGCCACGTCCTGGCCGGCGGGCCACCTGGTGGCGCCGCGCGACCAACCGGCGTGTGCAGGCGAACGGCGGCGCCCCCCGGCGGCAGAGGCTGGTACAGCCTCTGCCGCCGGGGGCGTGGCGGTCATGGTGCGGTGATCACTTGGCGGATTCCCAGAGGAAGGAGGAGCAAGTGTCTCTAAGGACGGTGCGACTGCCGTACTCGCCCAGGCAGACGCGGTAGGTGATCCATCCGTCCTCGGGGAGGTTCATGTTGACGTCGAGCTTGGCGTACTTGCCGTAGGAGTTCCAGTCGCGTATGTAGTCGCTGCCGCCCACATCGGAGCGCTCGTACTCCACCACCACGGAATGCCCGTCGGCAGCGTTGTCCCAGACCAGCAGGTGGTCGCCGGCATGGACGAACGATGCCGAACCGGCACAACTGTTGCTCCAGGTGCACGTGTCGCCGGTGTGCGGCCCGGACGTGTAAGTCACGGTGTAGTCGGCCGCGGAGGCGGTGCTGGCCAGGGGGAGCACTGCCAGAACGGCCGCACCGGCGGCGCTGGCAAGCACATGGCGCTTCTTCATTGCGGTGATCCTTACATCGATTGCACTCGCCGGCGGCTGATTCGCCCAAGTGGACTGCCATGGAGGCGAGTTGGCATCCGGCGACCCTAGCCCCCGAATCGATCTCCGAGTAGAGGATTTTGCCGATTCGGGCGAGGTGCCTGTGGTGCCCCAGCGAGGTTCCGGCGACGTCGTCGATCTCCCACTCGACTGCGGCGATGGGGGAGGCCGAGCTGCTGCTCTTACCGTTCACCTTCGGTTCTCCAGGGTTCTGGGGATCGGAACAGGGCGGCATGGAGGACCAGATCGGCGCCCTCGGACTGGTCCTCAATGCCCTCGTGCCGTTCAACACCCGCTACATGGATGCCGCTGTCACCCAGCTCCGCGCGGACGGGTTCGAGGTCCGGAACGAGGACGTGGCCCGCCTCTCGCCGTTTGTACAAACCATCACATCAACATGCTCGGCCGGTACTCCTTCCAGCTCCCCGAACCTGCCTGGCGGCCTGCGGCCCCTGCGCAATCCGGATTCCGCCGACGGGGAGTGAAGCGCTTGTTCTGGCCGGGACCATGAACGCGGGTGATCTCCGGTCGTATCCGCCCCGTCGCCGGCGGGTGCCCCGATAACGCGAAGGGGCATGTGGGTCCGGTCCTCGATGAACTCGTTCATGTGTCTACGCGACAGCTTCCTGACCTTCGACGATGGAAGTCAGGCCGTCGAGGAGTGCCTTGAGGCCGAATTCGAAGAGCGCGTCGAGACGCAGGTCGTAGCCGTCCTCGAAGGCTCCCAGCATCCACTCGCCGTGGACCATCAGATTGGGCACGAGCAATGGGCGTGTGAGGAAGCCGAGCTGGGCCAGCCACGGGTGCTTCCGGTACAGGCTCCACAGGGTCCGGCCACCCAGCTCGATGCGTGTACGCCAGTCCTCGGGGGCGTCCGCGCGGTAGGACTCCTCGCCGAACGCAGCGTCGGCCATGTGCAGGACGAGGTCTTCCTTGCTCGGGACGTCGTCGGGGCCGTTCCTTCCGACTGCCCGCGGTGTGACGCAGGTCTCACGATGGGCGTGCAGCAAACGGGAGCACTTTCCCGTCGAGGAGGGGTGACAGGAAGGGATGGGGATGTGGACCTGGCAACCGAGCACGATGTCCGTATCGGAATCAGCACGCCCGGAACGGCCGAGTCGCAGAACGACTTCCACGGCTTTGTCGTCGCCCGGTCGGCCGTGCTGTTCCGAGGTGCCCTCGTCTTGACGGGGAACCACGAGGCCGCGGAGGACCTGGTCCAGGAGACCCTGGAGCGGGCCTGCCGCAAGTGGCGCACCATCGCCGCCAAGGACTCTCCGGAGGCGTACGTGCGGCGGATCATGGTGAACCTGGCCAACGACCGGTGGCGGAGGTTCCGCCGCATGGTCCCGCATCAGGACGGCGGCGACCGTGCCGCCCCCGGGGACCAGTACGGGCGGGTGGACACGAGGGACCAGTTGGTCCGGGCCCTCCAGGGTCTGCCGATGCGCATGCGGACGGTCGTGGTACTTCGGTACTTCCATGACCTGTCGGATGACGAGATAGCGGTCGACCTGAAGATCTCGCCAGGCACCGTGCGGTCCCAGCTCGCTCGCGGTATGGACAAGCTCAGAGGCCAGTTCCCCGCACTCTCCAACCCTTCAACACCGCAGCCCACGGAGGGAATCCGATGAGTCCACACGATTCGCCGCCTTCCGGCTGTACATCCTTCGAGCAGGAACTGGTGAATGCCATGAACGACTTCGTGAACACCACCCGGACGCCGCACTTCGATACGGCCACCATCGCGCGCGGGGCTCGTCGCAAGCGGGCCACGGCCATCGCGGGCATCGCCACCGCCCTCGTCGTGGCCGGCGCGGGCACCGCCCTGGCGGTCGGCGCCGTCGGCAGCGATTCGGACACTTCGCGGCCGGCCGCCGCAGCCGCAGCCACCGGCAGCACCACCTTGCTCGTCCGCACCAGCGACGGCGGGACCGCCACGGAGCGGCTGGCCGGCGTGAGTGCGGCGAGGGCCAGGGCGACGCTCGTCCATTTCGGCCTCACGCCCACGTTCACCCGGGTCCAGAAGGCCGACTGCGTGAAGCCGGAGGACGCGGTGGTCTCGCTCTCGCCGCATGCCCCGACGGTCGTCCACGCGGGTGACACGGTTCTCGTGACCACCTGCTACCGCTGATCCTGGCGAAACCGACAGACGTAGGACAGAGAGTGGTGGCCCCGTCGGAACCGGGGCCACCGCCCCCCTGCATTCCACCACGCGGCCACCCTGGGATCGAGTGCGTCAGGGCATCGCGCACGCACAACAGGCGGCACACGCCTACGGCTCCCACGCAGCACGCCTGATCGCGGCCAGGCAGGCCTACGGTCGTCGGCACGCCTCACATCGCTCTCGCGCGCCCCATGCGTGCCCTTCGGAGCGGCAAACAGCGGTAGCCACAGGGCCAGAAACTCTCGGCCGATCACTGATCTGCGAGAGATACGCCCAGGTCAGAAGGTATTTGGGCTCCTACCACACCTTGATTCCCAAGGGCAGAGCGCGGGTTCAATTCCCGGAACTCGCTCCACGAAGAAGCCCCAGTCCAGTGGCCCGGGGCTTCTTTGTTGTCTAGACCATTCACGCGACTTCGTGCCCTCAGCGCGCCCTGACTCTCCCGGAATCGGGCACCTGGTCGCGGTCCCTTCCTGGATAATCGACACATGGCATCACCGCCCAGTCTTTCTGATCTCCGCCGGGCCAAATTCGCTCGGCGCCTGCCCGCAGCGCTGTCCGAGCTTTCCGGCCCCGACCACGGCGCAGTGAGTCTTCCGCTCCACCTGGCGTGGTCGGGACTGACCACATTCGACCTCGACCAGCCCCGGCTCCGGATGAGCTACTACCGCATCGTCCTGGCCGAAGGCCAGCACGACGACCTGATCCAGTACCTCAACCGCGACCTTGTCACCACCATGTGGCCCGCTCTTCGCACACTGATCAGTCGCGATATCCGCGAGGTCTGGGAGCACACCTTCCACGAGCTGGCTCCCGGTACCCGGACCGCTGCGTGAACCTCACAGATCTGCACCGGCGTCTGCTCGCTGACGTACTGGCGGTAGGCGGTGCTTACCCCTTGGCTCTTACAGGTGGCTACGCGGTCCAAGCGCACGGGCTGGTGAACCGGCTCAGCCAGGACCTCGACGTCGCAACCGAGAACCCGGATCGCATGGAGGACATTGCTTCTGTGGTGCGCACCGGCCTGGAGCAACGCGGATGGCACGTCAAAGCGCTGGAGACGGATCCACTGTCCGCGCGTCTTGTCGTCACCGATCCCGCCAGCCGTGAAGAGTGCGAGGTCGACATCCTCAAGGAAGCCCTCTGGCGACCCCCTGTACACACCGAACACGGCTTGGTGCTGTCTCTTGAGGATGTCGTCGGCACCAAGGTTCGCGCACTGGCCGACCGCGGACTCGCCAGAGACCTGATCGACGTCAAGGCCGCTATGGACCACTGGAACCCCGTCGAACTCGAAGAACTCGGTCGGCGCCATGCCCGCGACTCGTTCGATCTCAGTGAGCTTCAAGCGCGACTGGGCGGAGCCGACTGGATCGACGACACCGAATTCGCCGCGTACGGGCTCGACGAACAAGCAATCACCGAGCTTCGACAGTGGGCACAGACATGGGCCGACGACATCGGGGAACGGCTCCAGGAGTTGGAGATTCCACAGGAAGACTGAGTACATGACCGCCACCCGCTCGACAAGCGTCGCGGGCTCTCCCCTCCCGGTTGCCATGCCCCAGAGACCATGCCAGCTTCTCTCACTCCAACAAACATGCAGCCGGAGCCACTTCGGCTGCACGAGAACCGGTGATTCCCAAGGGCAGAGCGCGGGTTCGATTCCCGTCACTTGCTCCATACAAAAGCCCCAGGCCAGTAGCCCGGGGCTTCCTTGGTGTCTAGATCACTTCGAGGTCGGTGCGCCCTCCGCGTGTTCGCGGGACAAAATTCGATCGGGCCTCGGCAAACGCAGGAGCCCGTCAGCATGCTGACGGGCTCTCGCGAAAAATCGGGGCTAACCTGCCATCAGGTCAGATCGTCGGTGTGTCATCGACGACCTCCTTGTGCGGTTCGACGACGAACTTCCAGCCGTCGCTGGGCTCCAGGAATCGCACGCGGGTCGGGTAGATGTCCAAGGCGCGGCGGTCACGGTTCTGGCCGTTCGTGTTCTTCCGCCCCCGGGCCGGCTCCTCGAACAGGTCGACCTTGACATCCGGAACCGCGACGACTTCCTCGCTCCAACGCTGAACGATCCCCGCGCCGAAGGCGTCCCGGGCAGCGGTGTAGAGCGACTCCAGAGATTCCTTGCTCCCGTCAGGAACGAAGAGTGCGAGGTTCAGGAGGACACCGGCACTCTGGAGAACCTCGATTTCCTCCCCCGCCTTGTCGGAAATCCAGATCCCACGCTCTTCAGCATTTTCCGGGAGAACATGAATTTTCTCACCAAAGATCGTCCTTGCAGTGAAGGACCCTCCTTCAAAATTCTTACCCGGCTCCGTGAGGAAAGCCGGGGCGTAGCAGTCGAGAGGGAGGCCATTCATCTCCGCCGAGACGAAGATTCCGTCCTGGGGGCCCAACTCCGAAACCTCTTCGGCCGTAAGACGTCGAGCCGTAACCTTCTCGGTATTCACGCCATTCCCCTTTTTTCGCGGCGTCCTGTGAATTCACTGAAACTCTACCACGAAAACGATCATCAGCTCCCGCCCAATTCCCGCCGGAGGAAGGGCAGAAGGACCCTTCTGTGTCAGCCGCGAAACGCGCAAGCGCAGCGAAATACTGCGGCATTCAAGAGCTTATCCACTCGCTTCAGTCATCCTTTCGGAAACGAAGCGGCTGGGTACCAGGGCCGGCTTCGAGAGGCCGAATCGCCCTGGCATTTGCCCGAAATGCTGGTCTTGCGTCGCCACTGCGGCGATTCGGCGGTAAGTTCTCACCCTTGCCACGGCCCCCGGCAACGGCATGGGGACCACATCTGCGCTACCGCAACCACCCAGGTGTTCGCGAAGCCCGGCGCCGCCACCGGGCTGGATGCGCTCGACAACCGCCTGGCCGTCGACGCCATCACGCTCCGGGAACGCCTCGGGAACGCTCCGGGCACTCGTGCTGCACGGTAAATTCCGTGCCGGTACGGGCACGTCGTCCTAGCGTGTACCCATGAGTGAGGACACGTGGACGGGAGTGCGGGAGCGGGTGCTCCGGCTCGCCGAACACCCCGGAGCAGAAAGAGTTTTCGGGGCACAGGGGCATGGCTTTCGCCTCGGTCCAGTCATGAGCGAGGGGCAGCTCCAGGCGCTGGAGGCGGACCTGGGCGTGGGGCTGCCCGCGCAGTACCGAAGCTTTCTCCTCCATGTCGCAGGAGGGGGTGCCGGTCCCGACTACGGCCTGATGACACCGGCCTTGAGCGAGGGCGGCTGGCAATGGCGCGGCATCGGGCTCACCTTCTCCGCACAGCCGACCACCGCCGCGTTCGCCGGACGGCCCTTCGTGGCCGAGGCGTTGCAGGGTGAACTTGCCGCGCTGGAGGCCCAGGAACCCGAGAAGGACGCCTTTGCGGCCGACGAGGAGTTCCGCCGCGCGTACACGGCCTGGGACGCACGCTACGACGAGCTGTACGACGCGCAGGAGGCGGGCGCGGTGTTCCTCAGCGAGCAGGGATGCGGCTATGTGTCGCTCCTGGTGATGACGGGCCCGCACCGAGGTGCCATCTGGGAGGACCTGCGACCGATGGACCGAGGGATCGAGCCGACCGGGCACGACTTCGCGCACTGGTACCGGAGTTGGCTCGACCGCACCGAGCGACAGCTCGAAACCTGACAGGGTGAACGCCATGCAGTACTGCGAACGCCACGAAATGCACAACTGCGCAGACTGCGCTCCGCGCGAACCCAGCGGCAGCGCACCCCGCGGCAGCACACCCACCAGCGACTGGGACGACTGGCCGGCGGCTGCGATCATCGTCCACGCCAGCGGCAAGGCCCACCTTCCCGGCTGCACGCACATCGAGCCTGCCGACATCCGGCCACCCCGCTACGGCTGGGTGATCACTCCCTCACCCGGGGCATGGCGTCGTCTTGCGCCCTCCCACCCGCTCCGCGCCACCCAGGGCAACCTCGAACGGGCGGCTGTGAGCCGCTGCGAGAGTTGCGACGCGACGCAATAGGGATGCCGTCACCGTTATCAGCGAGGACACGGAGCTCGTTGATGAGCCGCGCCGGGTTGGACGGGGGCACCGTGCCCTGCACCGTTCCGCCTCCCGCTGTGGCTCGTACCGCTTCCCGCGGCACGTCCTCACGGCGGTCGACGGCCGGAGCCGACACGGCGCCGAGGAGTTCTTACGGAGGTATGACACACCCCTTTCCTCGGGCTCCGGACCGGCAGGTGCCCTCTAACGTGGGCGTCATGCGCGTACTTGTGACCGGCGGCGCGGGCTTCATCGGCTCCCGCATCGTCGAGCAGTTGGCCCTCCGGAACCACACGCCGATCGTGCTGGACGCCTTGCTTCCCGCCGCGCACCGGAGCCCGCCGCCACGGCCCGCGGGCGTGGAGTGGATCCACGGCGACGTGCGGGATCCGGAGCTGGTGCGTCAGGCGCTGCGCGGGGTGGACGCGGTCTGTCATCAGGCGGCCATGGTGGGGCTGGGCAAGGATTTCGCGGACGCGCCCGCGTACGTCGGCTGCAACGACCTCGGTACGGCCGTGCTGCTCGCCGCGATGGCCGACGTGCGGGTGGAGCGGCTGGTCCTCGCCGGGTCGATGGTCGTGTACGGCGAGGGGCGGTACGACTGCACGGTCCACGGCACGGTACGGCCGGGGCCGCGCAGGGCAGGTGACCTGGAGGCCGGGCGGTTCGAGCCCCTGTGCCCGCGCTGCGGTGTGGAACTGGCGCCGGGGCTCGTGGCGGAGGAAGCGCCGGCCGATCCCCGGAATGTGTACGCCACCACCAAGCTGGCCCAGGAACATCTGGCGGCGGCCTGGGCGCGCACCACGGGCGGCCGGGCGGTCTCGCTGCGCTATCACAACGTCTACGGCCCCGGCATGCCGCGCGACACCCCCTATGCCGGAGTCGCCTCGCTGTTCCGCTCGGCGCTGGCCAGGGGTGAAGCACCCCGGGTCTTCGAAGACGGCGGCCAGCGCCGGGACTTCGTGCACGTACGGGATGTGGCCACGGCCAACGTGGTGGCCCTGGAGGCACTCGGCAGCCGGGAGGGCGGCGAGCTCACGGCGTACAACGTGGGGAGCGGAGATCCGCACACGGTGGGCGAGATGGCGTCCGCGCTCGCGGCCGCGCACAGCGGCAAGTCGCCCGTCGTGACCGGGGAGTTCAGGCTGGGAGACGTACGGCATGTCACGGCCGACTCCTCACGGCTGCGCGCCGAGCTGGGCTGGCGTCCGGCGACGGGCTTCACGGAGGGCATGGCCGAGTTCGCGGTGAGCGAGTTGCGGGGCGTGTGACGCGGCGGGCGGTCCGCGCCGTCGGGGCGGGGAGCGTGATGCCTCGCCCGAGCGCGGTCCATGCCGCCGCGGCGGGGCGTGTGACGCGGCGGGCGGTCCGCGCCGTCGGGGCGGGGACGGTGACGCCCGAGGCGGTCTATGCCGTCGCAGCGGGGAGGGTGACCTCGAAGCAGCAGCCGCCCGGCACATTGCGCACATCGGCCCGGCCCGCGTGCGCCTCGACGATGCCCCGCACGATCGCCAGCCCGAGACCGGCCCCGGCCGGGGGCGTACGGGCCACGGTGCCGCGCCATCCGGTGTCGAAGACCCTGGGCAGGTCGTCGGGGGCGATGCCGCCGCAGCCGTCGGTGACGGAGAGGACCACGGAGCCGGACCGGTGCTCGGCGGAGACGGCGACGGTGCCGTCGGCCGGGGTGTGCCGGATCGCGTTGACCAGGAGGTTGGCCAGCACCCGGGTCATCTCCTTGCCGTCGACCTCCACCGGGACCGTGTCCACGCGGTCTCCGACCAGTACCACCCCGTGCTCCCTCGCCAGCGGGTCGGCACCCGCGAGTGCGTCGCCGATGAGGTCGTACACGGAGACACGGGCCGGGTTCAGGGTCAGGGCCCCGGCGTGGATACGGGAGAGCTCGAAGAGGTCGCCGACCATGGCGTTGAGGCGGTCCACCTCGGTACGCATCCGGCGGTGGTAGCGGATCGGGTCCGCCACCACCCCGTCCTCCAGCGCCTCGGACATGGCACGCAGTCCGGCCAGGGGGGTGCGCAGGTCGTGCGAGATCCAGGCGACGAGTTCGCGCCGGGACGCCTCCAGAGCGCGCTCCCGCTCACGGGACGCGGCGAGGCGTGCGCTGGTGGCGGCCAGTTCCCTGCTGAGCGCCGCCAGTTCCGCGGGGGCCGGGCCGACGGGCGCCGTGAACCTGCCGCCCTGCCCGAACTCCCTTGCCGCGACGACGAGTTCACGAGCTCCGATCACCACCCGGCGGCCCAGGAGAAGCGCGGTGGCCAGGGAGACGACCGCCGCCATGGCCACGACCAGGGTCACCACGGTGAGGTCGTGGGAGGACAGGAACATCGCCCGTGCCACGGCAAGGGTCCCGGCCAGCATCGCGGCAACCGCCACCGCGGCGACGACGGCAAGGGAGCCGGCGATCGAGCGCCGCCGCAGCAGGTGCAGGGCCAGCGCACCGAGCAGGCCGGCGCCGGCCGCGCCGAGGAAGGCGTAGAGGGCGATGAGGAAGATGTCACGCATGGGGCTCAGGGCCTCCGGGGACGGGGTCGAAGCGGTAGCCGACGCCCCAGACGGTCTGGATCAGCCGTGGCCGGGCGGGATCGTCCTCGACCTTGCCGCGCAGCCTCCGTACATGGACGGTGACCGTAGAGAGATCTCCGAAGTCCCAGCCCCAGACGTCGCGCATCAGCTGCTCCCGGCCGCAGACCTGCCCGGGGTGCTGGAGGAAATAGGTGAGCAGGTCGAACTCCCGCAGGGTGAGCGCGAGATCCCGGCCGGCCTTGGTGGCCCGGCGGGCCGCCGTCTCGACCTCCAGGTCCGCGGCGTGCAGCAGCGGTCCCGGCTGCGGTGTCCGGGGAGCGCGGCGCAGCACGGATTCGACGCGCAGCACCAGTTCCCGGGGGCTGAAGGGCTTGGTGACGTAGTCGTCGGCGCCCACTTCGAGGCCCAGGATGCGCTCCTCCTCGTCACTGCGTGCGGTGAGCATGATGACCGGTACGGGGCCTCTGGCGCGCAGTTGCCTGCACACCTGGAGTCCGTCGGTCCCCGGCAGCATCAGATCGAGGACGACCAGGTCGGGCCGGCGCCGCTCGGCGGCGTCGAGTGCCGCCCGACCGTCGGCGGCGCGGTCCACGGTGAAGCCCGCGCGCTCCAGGTAGCCGGTGACCACCTCGGAGACGGTCGGGTCGTCGTCCACGACCAGAACGGTCATCGCTTTCTCCATGTCCCCCAGCTTCTCCATGTCCCCCAGCCTCGCACCGTCCGGCGCCGTGCCCGCCCGTATACCGGCACCGCAGGCGTCGACGTCCGCGTTTCGTAAGGACTCGGGACCCCGATTGTCCGCGCCGGGTTCGTACGGTGATCCCGTGACCGATGTGAGCATCTCCGCGACGGACCGGACCCCTTCCGCGGTGTCCGTGGACGTGGTCCTGCCCTGCCTCGACGAGGCGGCGGCTCTGCCCTGGGTACTGGAGCGGATCCCGCCCGGCTGGCGGGCGATCGTGGTCGACAACGGTTCGGCCGACGGTTCGGCGGACGTGGCGCGCTCGCTGGGCGCGACGGTGGTGGCCGAGAGCCGCCGGGGGTTCGGTGCCGCCTGTCACGCGGGGCTGCTGGCCTCGGACGCGGACATCGTCTGCTTCTGCGACTGCGACGCCTCGCTCGACCCCGGGCTGCTGGTCCCCTTCGTCGCCCAGGTGGCCGGGGGCGAAGCCGATCTCGTACTGGGCCGACGGCGTCCCCGGGGCAGAGGCGCCTGGCCCGCGCATGCCCGCGCCGGGAATCTGGCGCTCGCCCGGATGCTGCACCGCCGTACCGGGCTGCGGCTGCATGATCTGGGGCCCATGCGGGCGGCCCGGCGCGCGGCGCTGCTGAGCCTCGGCCTCACGGACCGGCGCAGCGGATACCCGCTGCAGATGGTGGTCCGGGCCGCCGATGCGGGCTGGCGGGTGGCCGAGCGAGAGGTGCCGTATCTGCCGCGTACCGGGAAGTCCAAGGTCACCGGCACCTGGCGGGGCACGTGGCAGGCGGTACGGGACATGCGCGGGGTCCTCGCCGAACCACCGCAGGACAAGCACGACGTCCCCGCCGAGGCACCGCGGGACAAGCACGAGGTCCCCGCCGAGGCACCGCAGGACAAGCACGAGGTCCCCGCCGAAGCACCGCGGGAGGTGGCGGGATGACGTCCGGGACCACGCTCCTGGTCATCGCCAAGGAGCCGCTGCCCGGCCGGGTGAAAACGCGGCTCTGCCCGCCCTTCACCCCGCAGGAGGCGGCCCGGCTGGCCGGGGCGGCCCTCGCCGACACACTCGACGCGGTGCTCGGCACTCCGGCACACCGCCGGGTCCTCGTGCTGGCCGGAACGCCGGGCCCCTGGGTGCCACCCGGTTTCGACGTGGTCGAGCAGAGTGCGGGCGGCCTCGACGAGCGGCTGGCCGCGGCCTTCTCCCGAACGACGGGACCGGCCCTGCTGATCGGCATGGACACCCCTCAGGTCACCCCCCGGCTCCTCGCCACGGGGCTGGACTTCTCCACGGCGGACGCCTGGTTCGGGCCGGCTGCCGACGGCGGCTTCTGGGCGCTGGGGCTCGCCTCCCCCGACCCGGAACTCCTCCTCGGCGTGCCGATGTCGACGGCGCACACCGGGACGGTCCAGCGGCAGCGGCTGGTCGGCGCCGGGCTCACGGTGCGTGACCTGCCCCTGCTGCGTGACGTGGACACCGCGGCCGATGCCGTCGCGGTAGCGGAACAGGTCCCGGACAGCCGGTTCGGCACGCTTCATGCCGCGCTCGCGACGGACCGGGTGGTGGCACGGTGAGCGTTCGGGCCTGGCGGGCCGAGCCCTACCGTGACGCGCTGCGCGCGGGGCAGGGGCCGCTCTTCCTGCGGCGGGACGACGGCTGGCTGCTGCCGCTGGACGTGGAGCGCTGGTGCGGGGCGCCCGACAGCGCCGACGTCACCGTCCTGGCGCGCTGCCGGGGCTCGGTGCTGGACATCGGGTGCGGACCGGGGCGCCTCGTCGCGGCACTGGCCGCACTGGGCACCACCACGCTCGGCATCGACGTGAGCCAGGCAGCGGTCGACCGCACGGTCCAGGAGGGCGGGGCCGCACTGTGCCGCTCCGTCTTCGCACCGCTGCCGGGTGAGGGCCGCTGGGGAACGGCACTGCTGATGGACGGCAATGTCGGCATCGGTGGCGACCCCGCCGCCCTGCTGGTGCGCGTCGCCGAACTCACCGGCCCCAACGGGATGTTGATCGTCGAGGCCGCGGGCCACGACATCGACGAACGGGTCGACGTCCGGGTCGACGACGGCCGAGGTGCCCGGGGCGCGGCCTTCCCCTGGGCGAGGGCCGGCACCCGCGCCCTGCTCGGGTATGCCGAGACCACCGGCTGGGTGGCCGAGGACCGGTGGAAGACGGCGGGGCGCAGCTTCCTTCAGCTGCGCAGGCGCTGACCGCGCCGCAGCACCCGTACGCCGATCACCGCACCCGTGACCACCACCACCGCTCCCAGGGACAGCAGCCATCCCCGGACGTAATCCAGCGGCAGCACCGAGGAGTTGGCGGGGGTGCCCGGCCGCAGCAGGACCGGCAACGCGACCATGGTCAGGCACCCCGCCACGGTGAATGCGCCGCGCACCGGTCCGCGTACCCGCCCCCGTACCGACCCGCGTACCCGCCCGCGTACCGGCCCGCGCACCGGCCCGCGCGCCCGGGTGCCTCCCCACAGCAGACCCGCGCCCAGCACCAGCGGAGCGATCAGCCCGTCGTGCAGCACGATCGCCCCGGCCAGCCACACCGCCACCGACCCCATGTCGCCGGTCCCCACGACCAGCATCACGCCGACCCCCATCAGCGCCACCCCGAGCACCCCGGACGCCCACCGCGCGTATCCGGACATCACAGCGCCTCCAGCCGGGAGACCCACTTGGTCTGGAGTACGCCCGGCCGGTTCGGCGCGATGATCCGTGCCGGATAGCCGTGATCAGGCGAGAGCACCTGTCCGTCGAGGCGCAGTGCGAGCAGCGTCAGCGGATCGTCGGCGTAGTCGCTGCCCATCTCCATGACCCGGTACGCGCCGTGCCGTTCCAGCGACACGACCCGCAGCCTCGTACCCGGGGGCGCCCCGGCACGCTCCCGCAGATCCCTGATGCGCACACCGCTCCAGTGCGCGCTCCTGCTCCAGCCCTCCACACAGGCGATGGGCAGCACCACCGCGTGCTGCTCCAACTCCCGGAGCGCCGCCAGGTCCAGCGAGAAGGGACGGGGCCCCGTGACCTCCAGGCGCCACTCCCGCACCCGGCTCAGCGCGGGCAGCACCCCTGCCGCCGCGGCGGTCCGGTTGACCGGGAGGCCCTGCGGACCGTGGTCGGGGTGGCGCGGTGCGAGCAGGTCGAAGCGTTTCAACGGCGTGAAGGACTGCCCCACGGTCGTCAGCGTGACCGCGCCGACCGCCGCTGTGAGCCCCAGCAGCAGCGACCGCCGGTCCGCTCCGTCGCCCTGCGCCGAAAGCGCGGCACTCGCCTGCGACGTGCGCCGCCAATGGGCGGTGATGTCGGGCCACTTCACCGCTACGTGCAGCAGCAGAGCCCCCACCAGCAGCCAGGCCACCGCGAAGTGCACCGGTACGAAGGAGAACGGCCAGGGGTACCACTGGACCGTGTTGAGCAGCCCGCTGAACAGCTCGAACGTCGTGGCCCCCACCAGAACCGCCACCGAGAGGCGCTCCAGCCCGTGCCGCACCGACCGCACCGGCGGCCACACGAACAGCCTCGGATAGACCGTCCACAACTTGACGAGCAGCAGCGGGATCGCCGCGATGCCGCTCGCCACGTGCACCCCCTGACTGAACCGGTATCCCCACACCGGCCGGCTGGGCAGCACGTCCACCGCCCAGCCGGGGGGATGCTGCAGAAAGTGGCTGATCACCCCCGTGGCGAAACAGATCCCGACCGCCGCGCCGAGCAGCCGGCCGGCCGAGACCGCCGTACGAGGATCGTGCAGGCGGCCCGAGAACGAAGGCAGCGGGGAGGAAGGCAGCGCGGACGGAGGCGGCGGAGAGGGCGGCTCGGGCGGACGTTTCATGTCCTCCATGACACTCCGCGGACACCCGGTGCGGGCCCTGCGACTCCTTACGAAACGCGGACGCCGGGGCCGCCGGACGGCTGTCGGCCGCTCACCGCTGCGACGCTGGGTGGTGTGATCACCCCTCCCCCCGCCGGGCCCTGCACGCCCCGTTCCCGCATCGTCCTGGTCGGAGTCCTCCTGGCGGCCCTCACCGCCACCCTGGTGCTCACCATCGGCTACGACGGCTACTACGACGACCCGGCCGGCCTGTCCTGGTGGTACGCGGCATCCTGGCTGCTCTTCGCAGCCGCCGTAGGGGCTCTGCGCAACGTACCGGTGCGCCGGGCCGCCGTCCTCGTCCTCGTGGGTTCGGCCGCAGTGGCGGCGACGGGCCTCGTCTCCCCACCGCGCACCAGCACCGACGCCTACCGCTACGCCTGGGACGGCCGGGTGCAGGCCGCCGGGATCTCTCCGTACGACCACGCACCGCAGGACACCGCGCTGGCCGGTCTCCGGGACAGCTGGCTCTTCCCCACCGGCACGGCCTGCGGGGGCCCCGACCGCGCACCTGTCCCCTCACCCAGCGCCGTCCCGCACTGCACCCTCCTCAACCGCCCCGGCGTGCACACCATTTACCCCCCGGTCGCCGAGGCGTACTTCTACGGTGTCGAGCAGGCGTCGCCGGACGGCGCCCGGTTGAAGGTCTTCCAGATCGCCGGAGCGGCACTCTCCGTCGCCGTGACCGGAGCTCTCCTGCTGGTCCTGACGCGGCTGCGGCGCGGCGATCCACGATGGGTCGCGTACTGGGCCTGGTGTCCGGCCGTACCCATCGAGGCGGTGAACAACGCCCATGTCGACGTACTGGGCGTGCTGTTCACCGTCGCCGGACTCGGTCTCCTGGCGGCCGGGCGCCGGCTCTCCGGCAGCGCGCTGGTGGGCGCGGCGATCGCCACCAAGCTCATGCCCGCGGTGGTCCTGCCCGGCGCGCTCTCCGGGGTCCGCCGCGTGCGCGACGCCGCCACGGTGCTGGTGCCCGCCGCCGCCGTCACCGCGCTCTCCTACCTCCCGTACGCCCTCGCCTCCCACTCCTCCGTCTTCGGCTATCTGAGCGGCTACGTCGAGGAGGAGGGCTACGAGGACGCGGCAGCGCGCAACCGCTACGCGCTGCTCCGGCTGTTCCTGCCCGAGGCATGGATCGTCCCGGTCCTGGTCGTCGTCCTGGCCCTCGTGACCGGGTACGTGCTCCGGCGCGGCGATCCCGAACGCCCCTGGAGCGGCGCCCTGTTGGTCACCGGGACCGCGTTCCTCCTGCTCACCCCGGGCTACTCGTGGTACGCACTGCTCCTGATCGCCCTGGTGGCCCTCGACGGCCGCTGGGAATGGCTGGGCGTCGCCGTGGCGGGCGCGACCAGGTACGTCACCGGCCGCGCTTTCGACACCCCGGACGATGTCGGGACCACCGCGTACGCGATCGCCGCGGGCGCCGTGCTCATCGGCTGGGCGTGGCGGCGGCGGACGGCCACCCGGGCAGCCCGACTCGCCACCGCCGTCCCGCCCGACGCCGGAGCCGGTGGACCGGACGCGGGCGCGACCGCCTGACCCCTGTGCGTCTCCCTGGATCAGAGGGTGTCCGGCTGGATCAGAGGGTGTCCGGCTGGGTTCCGGACCAGCCCAGGGGGTACAGGGAAACGCTGTCCGTGGCGGCCGGTTCGCCCCCGGCCTCGGCGAACGCGGTCAGCGCTTCGATCAGGGCGGCTCGCTGTTCCGGTGCGAGCCGCTCGACGATGGTGGTGATTTCACCGCGGCGCCGGGCCGTGACGTCCTCCACCAACTGCCGCCCCGCGTCGGTGAGGCCGAGGAGCGTCTCGCGCCGGTTCTCCGGGTTGATCCGGCGGTCCGCGAGCCCTGCCGTGATGAGCCGGTCCAGCATGCGCATCGCGGTCGAGGGGTTGACCCCGAGCAACTCGGCGAGGACGACGAGTTTGGCGGTCCCGTGCGTCGAAAGGGCGACCAGCAACCGGAATTGGGCAAGGGTGACGCGGTCCTCGACCGCGGCGAGGGAGCGGGCCGAGACGGCTACCAGCAGACGGGACGAGGTCAGTACCGCGCGTGCCACGGCGTCGACGTCGACGCCGGGCGTGCCTGGCGCGGGCTGAGCGTCCTCGGTCATGGTTCCTTCTTCTACCGCGCGGCGTCCGGGCCCCGTTCGGGGCGGGCCCGCTGTGCTGTGCACGGTAGCGGAGCGGCAGTACGGCAGCGCCGTCATGCACCGGCAGCCGGCCCGGCGTCGAGCCGAGCGCCGGGCCGATCTGCGCGCTCCTTCGCGGGCCCTACCCCCGGTCCGCCACGGCTGCCGGCGAACGCTGTCCGCCCGTCGGCGGTCGCGGTCCGGCCGCCGGCTGGATCTGCCGGAACAGTGCCGGTGCGGCGGCGAGGCATGCCACGGCGGCGCCGGCCACCCACAGGGCGGGGGCGTAGACGGTCAGTGAGGCGACCGCCCAGGCCATCAGGGCCGGGGTGAAGCCCGCGAAGAGCGTCGCGGCGAGGTTGTAGCTCAGGGCCACGCCCGTGGAGCGCACCGCGACGGGGAAGAGCCGGGTCAGCGTGGACGGTGCGACACCGGCGAACGCGGCGACACCCGCACACAGCAGGCAGTGGACGAGGAGCAGGACGGGGAGAGCCGGTTGTGCGTGCAGCCATGCCAGCAGCGGGAACGGCAGCACGAGCAGGGCCAGCGCGCCGGCCACGATCACTCGTTGCGCACCCGCCCTGTCAGCGGCGCGTCCCGCGACCAGGCACCCCACGACGAGGACCGCATTGCCCACCAGGGAGGCGAGGAACGACTGCTGTGTGGTGAAGCCGAGTCCGGCCGCGTCGCTCTCGTAGTACGTGGGCGCGTAGATGACCAGGGTGTACACGCACACGGTCCACAGCACGGAGAACAGGAATCCGGTGACGACCCGTCCCCGGTACACGGTGAGCAACTGGACGAGGGGACCGCGCCCGGGGCTCTCCGCGGGCTTCGCGGGCTGGACCTTCTCGAATTCCTCGGTCTCCGGCAGATGCCGGCGGATGTACACGCCGACCGGAATGATGAGCAGGCCGAGGGCGAAGGGAATGCGCCAGGCCCAGGCGCTCATCGCTGATTCGGAGACGAAGGTCGTGAGGGTGACACCCACGGCGGCAGCCGCGAGATTGCAGATTCCCATGGATGCCTGGAGCCAGGCTGCGTACCGGGCCCTTCTGTCGGGTGGCGCGTGTTCCACCAGGAAGGCCGTGGCGCCGCCGATCTCGCCGCCCGCCGAGAATCCCTGCAGCAGCCGGCCGGCGAGCAGCAGGACCGGTGCGCCGATACCGATGACGGTCACCGGCGGTGCTACGACGAGCAGGAGTGTTCCCACGGCCATGGTGCTGAGGGAGAGCATCATCGCGGCCTTGCGGCCCTTGCGGTCGCCGTACAGTCCCATGACGACGGCCCCCAGCGGGCGGGCCACGAATCCCGTGCCGAAGACGACGAACGTGCTGATGAGCGCCGCCCCCGGGTCGTCGTCCCGGAAGAAGTTGTCGGAGATGTAGCCGGCGAAGAACGCGAAGACCGTGAAGTCGTACCACTCCATCGCGTTGCCGAAGGATGCCGCGACGACCGCGCGCCGGGCGACCCCGTTCGTGGCCGGTGCCGCCGCGCCGCTACTCACTGCGCACGACCGGGCGCTGGTCCAAGGCGGTCAGCGTGGCGGCGAGGACGTGCGCGCCCTGCTCGATGTCGGCGGGCGCGGTGAACTCCTCGGGGCAGTGGCTGAGCCCGCCCTCGGACGGCACGAAGATCATGCCCATGGGGCCGAGCCGGGCCAGGTGCGCGGCGTCGTGGCCCGCCCCGGACGGGACGGCCTGCCAGGACAGGCCGAGCCGGTCGGCCGACTGCCCGATGACGTCCTGCAACAACGCGTCCGTGGGCACCGGGTCCTGGTCGGTGAGGTACTCGACGTCGAACTCGACGCCCCGCTTCGCGGCTTCCCCGGCGACCTCGTCGACGATCTGCCGGCGCGCTCCCTGGAGCCAACTGCCGTCCACGCTGCGGATCTCCGCCCAGAGCCGCGCCCGGTCCGTGATGACGCCCATCGATTCGGGGCCCGACTCGATGCAGCCGGGTGTGGCCACCCCGTGCACCGGCGCTCCGCATCCGGCGCGTTCCACCGCGAGGACCGCCGCCGCAGCGGAGACCAGTGCGTCGTGCCGGTCCGCCATCCTGGTGGTTCCCGCGTGACCGGCCCGGCCCGCGAAGCGCATCAGGAGGCGGTCGATCCCGGCGATGGCGGTGACCACGCCGATGCTCGTGCCGGACGTTTCCAGGAGTGCGCCCTGCTCGACGTGCAGTTCCACGTAGGCGTGCACGTCGCCGGGGCTCCAGGCCTGGCGCAGCGCGGCCTGCGGGTCGAGTCCGAACCTCTCGATCGCGTCGCCGAGCCGGGTCCCCGTGCTGTCCACCCGGTCCAGGTGCTCGGGCCGCAGCACTCCGGCGACCGCGCGGGAGCCCAGGCACGAGATGCCGAAGTCGTTGGCCTCCTCGCCGAGGAAGTCCACGACCAGCAGGTCGTGTTCCAGCGTCACGCCTGTCTCACGGAACCGCTGGGCCACCTCGATTCCGGTCAGGACGCCGACGATGCCGTCGAACCTGCCGCCCTGGGCGACCGTGTCGGTGTGCGATCCGGTGACCAGCGCGGGGCCGCGCCCCCGGCGGCCGGGCAGCCGCCCGACGATGTTGCCGGCCGGGTCCACGACGGGGTCGAGCCCCGCGTCGGCCATCTGCCGGCGTATCCACTCGCGCGAGGCGCGGTACGGCTCGGAGAACACCTCACGGCTCCAGCCGGGGCGCGTGGAGTCGTGGAACTCCGCGAGCGAGGCGAGGCGCTCGGAGAGCCGTTCGGCTTGGGGCGTCAGGGCGTCCAGATCGATACTCATTACCTATCCTTCCGGCAGATACCGGACAGACCTGGCCGTGATCCGGCCAGGGTGAAGGGGGACTTCGTACGTCGGTGGTGCCTCCGGCGGCGACGGCACGGGGACCGCGGAATCCTCCGCGTCCGGTGCCGTGGCGCTCAGAGGTCCTCTCGGGTGCTCTCCTCGTCGGGCGACAGCCACACCTGGGACGCCGCCCGGGGCATGCTGAGCGTGATGTCCTCGACCGCGTCCCGCAACAGGCCCAACGGCCGGGTGACATCGGCGAGTTCGGCGTGCCGCCCCACCAGGGACACCGCGCAGAGGCACGAGCCTGCGACGAGAACGGGCATGCCGACGGCGCTCACGCCCGGGGTGAGCCAGCCGTGCGTCACATGGTGGCCGTCCCTGCGCGCTCCGGCGAGTTCGCGGCGCAGGGCCGCGGCGTCCGGGGTCGCCGCGGTGAACCGTTGCAGCCGCCCCCGCAGGACCTGACGGCGTACCGTCTCGGGCGCCGTCGCCAGCAGCGGGGTGGCGCTGGCCCCCGAGTACAGCGCCAGGACCTGACCCGGCCGCAGCGCCACCGTGCCTGATCCGCTGCGGCGGGTGTCCAGGCAGAGCGCGGCGGTGTGCGCCCGCACGGTCAGCGCCACATCGAGACCGCTGCGCCGCATCAGCCGGGTGAGCACCGGGCGCGCGAGGTCCACCAGGTGCCCGGTCCGGTCGATCGAACGGTCGGCGAGGCGGTCGGTGGGCAGCAGCGCGCCGTCGACCTCGGCGAGGTACCCGGCCTCCTTGAGCAGCCGTACGTAGCGGTAGGCCGACGACGACGGGATGCCGACGGCCGCGATGACCTCCGACACGTCGGCCTGGCCCCGGTCCTGGACGAACTCCAGGATCCGCAGCCCCCGGGTCAGGGAGGACAGTTCGCCCACGGTGGGCCGTTCGATGGTCATGCTCACCTCCGATGCACCTGCTCGCCGCGGCCGGGGGCGCCGGTCAGTCCCTTGCCCGCGTCCCAGACGACGGTGCCACGGCTGAGCGTCAGCGTGACACGGGCGCCGGGCGCGTACGCGTCGTAGGGGGTCCAGCCTGCGCGGGAGTGCAGGGCCGAGCCGTCGATCCGCCAGGTGTCGTCCGGGGTGAGCACCATGATGTCCGCGTCGTGGCCCGGGGCCAGCCTGCCCTTGCGGTGCCCGATGCCGTACCGGTCGGCGGGGTTGCTGGTCAGCGCGGCCACCGCCCGCGAGAACTCCGGCCCGACGCCGAAGCGGCGCAGGCAGGAGCCCAGGGTCGTCGCCACGAGGGTCTCGGTGCCCGGCACCCCCGAGTGGTTGTCCAGGATCCGCTCGTGGTCCTTGAACGCGGTGGGCCACGGGGCGTGATCGGAGGTGACGGCCGTGGCCAGACCCGTGCTGACGGCCTGCCACATGGCGTCGCGGTTCGCCCCGTCGCGCAGCGGAGGGTTGATCTTCAGCCGGCCGCGCGCGCCGCGCATGTCGTCCTCGGTGAAGGTCAGGTAGTGCGGGCACGTCTCGAAGGTGATGTCCACCCCCTGCTGCTGGTACCAGCGCACCAGCTCGGCCGACCGGCCCAGGGACAGATGGCACAGGTGCAGCGCGTTGCCCTGGTGGGCGGCGACCTCCATCGCGGTGAGCACACCGAGCGTCTCCGACACGGGCGGACGGGTCGCGGCGTGCACGGCCGGATCGGTCGACGTACGGTGCCGCTCGTCGGCCAGCAGCGCCTTGATGATCTCGTTGTTCTCCGCGTGTACGCACAGGGTCGAGCCCACGGCGCCGACGGCCTTCATCACGTCCAGCAGCTCGGCGTCGTCGATGCGCGGGAACCGGAACGGGTCGGTGTCGAAGAGCGACACCTTGAACCCCACCACTCCCGCGGCGGCCAGCGCCTCGGCCTCCCGCCACCCTCCGCCGGGCGCGAGGGTACCGAGCAGCGCGACGTCGACGACGGCCTCGTCGGCGACCTTCTCCCGCTTGGCCCCGAGCCGGTCGACCCGGTTGACGGGGCCCGCCTCGTCGAAGGGCATCTCCACGATCGTGGTCACACCTCCGGCGGCGGCGGCCGAGGTCGAGGCCCGCAGCCCCTCACCCGCGTGCGAGTAGGAATGCACGTGGGCGTCCACCGCGCCCGGCAGCACGAAGGCGTCCCCGACGTCGATCCGCCGAGCGGCGGAGGGTTCCGCGGCCGTCCCGGTTCCGACGCCGGCAATGACTCCGCCCGCGACGGCGACCCACCCACGCTCGAATTTCCCGTCCGCGACCGGCACGACCCCGGTAAGGACGATGTCGGCGCGTTCGTGACCCTGTGCCTTTTCCATGGGGTGCAAGGTAGACATCCTGATGGCCGGAGCAGAACACCATTCCCGCGGATCGGGAATCGCATGCGGGACGGCCCTTTCCGAACGCCGTGGCACCCCCCTGACCTGCCTTGCGTGACCTCGATGACTCATGCAGTATGGCGTGCCACCAGCGGTGGGACATCGCTCCCGTACGCCTTACGAATTGCCATTTCCCGGGAATGCGAGCACAGATGAACATGGGCGATCAGTCAATGCGGGAATTCCTCGGCGAGTTGGAACGCCGTGGTGAACTCGTCGATATCGACCGCCCCGTCGACCCTCGCTTCGAACTCGCCAGTGTGCTCGCGCTGTTCGATCGCGGGCCCGCCGTGCGGCTGAACGATGTCGTGGGTTCGGCGCTTCCCGTGGTCGGCAACGTCCTGTCGAGCCGCGCCCGTATCGCCGCCGCGCTGGGCGTGCCGGTCGCGGACGTCCTCGACACGCTGTCGGCCGCGGTCGCCTCCCGGCGCAAGCCCGAGGTGGTGGATGCCGCCCGGTGCCAGGAACGGCGGTTCGCCGCCGACGAGGTATGGGAGCGCGTCCTCGCGCCGACCTATTTCACCGAGGACTCCGGCGGGTACCTGACAGCGGGAATGATCGTCGCCCATGACCCGCGCACCGGCCACCGCAACGCCTCCTACGCCCGGATCAAACCGCTGGGCCCGACGACCGGGTTCGTCGGGATCGCCCCGAACCACCATCTGACCGCGCTCGCCCGCTCCACCGCGGGTGACGGCCTTCCCGTGGCCGTCACCCTGGGCACCCATCCCGCGATCCAGATGGCGGCCTGCTTCTATCTCGGCCTCGGCGACGACGAGTTGGAGCACGCGGCACATCTGCTGGGCGCTCCGGTCAAGGTGGTGCGCGCCACGACGAGCGAGGTGCTCGTGCCCGCCGACGCCGAAGTCGTCATCGAGGGCCTGCTGCACGCGGACCGCCCGGTGCACGAAGGGCTGGTCAGCGAGTACCACGGCATGTACGAGGACTACGGCGACGGGGTGACGCTGGAAGTCACCGCGCTCACCACACGCGCCGACCCTTCGGTCCAGGTGATCCTGCCGGGGCTCGCCGCCGAACACGCCTTCCTCGCCGCGCTGCCGATCGCCGCCGGACTGCGGCATGCGCTGCGCGTGGCCGGCTGCGGGGACACGGATGTCGCGGTGACGCTGTCCGGGGGCGGCCGGGTCGATGTGGTCGTCGCGCTCGCCGCGCACCAGGGCCGCCAGGCCAAGCGCGCGATCTTCGCCTGTTTCGCCTCCGTCAGCATGGTGAAACAGGTGACCGTCGTGGACTCCGACATCGACATCTGGGACGCCGAACACGTCCACTGGGCACGGACCAGCCGGATGCGCTGGGAGCGGGACCTCGTCCTCGTCCCCGACGTCCCGGCCGACCGGAACGTGCCGATGCAGCAGGGCGGCACCGTGACGAAGGTCGGCATGGACGCCACGGCCAAGCCCGGCGACCGCACGCCGGGACACACACTCGCCGTGCCTCCGCGGGAGACCGTGGACCGGGTGCGCCGCTGGCTCAGGAGCGACGGGCTGGAGGCCCGCATGGCCCCGACTCCGGTGCTGTGGAGCCTGCTCGACACCGAGGAGGAACCGCCGGCGGATCTCGGCCGCCGTCAGGACGCGTGATCCGGCCCGCCCTGCGGGCGGCAGCAACGTCGAGGACCGGGCCGGCGCGCCGCCACGGCCCGCGAGAACGGGCCCCGGTCGAGCGTCGGCCGCCCCGGACCTCAGTCGGCGATACCGGTCCGGGCGACCACACGGTCGATACGGCACCGCACGAGGATGGACGACCCGTTCCGCGAGGGAGTCCTGACCATCGCCCGAGCGACCTCGAAGGCCGAACTCAGCTGGCTCGAACGGACGTTGAAGGACCTGACCAGCGCGGCCCCGGCGGCTCCCACCCACTGACGCCCTCCACCCGCATCTGGCCGGAATCGCGCGTTCCGCGGCTGAATCGCCCCAGGTCCGGTAACAAAGACAACAATTAAACAATTATTCGGGATCCTCGCCGCGCGCTCCACGTCTCAGTTCATGGACACAGTCGTCCCACAGGACGAATTCTGAACAAGGAGCCCGCACCATGCGCAGATCACTGTTGCCGAAGAAGCGCCAGGCCGAGGCCGACGGCCGCCGGCGCCTCATCGACTATCCGCGCCGGGGCAGAGCGGGCCTGCGGCGGTGGCTGCCGTCGTGGCGGCTGCAGTTGGGGACCTTCCTGCTGTGCGCGGGCAGCCTGGCCGTGCTGTTCGCCGTCGTGTACGCGCGCATCGACATCCCGGACGAGAACGCGGCGGCCCGCCAGGAGGCCAACGTCTACTACTGGGCGGACGGCAGCCAGATGGTGGCCACGGGTGCGGTGGACCGGCAGCTCGTGCCGCTGGCGAAAATACCCCTGTCCGTACAGCACTCGGTGGTGGCGGCGGAGAACGCGAGCTTCTACAGCGATGCCGGGGTCTCGGTCACCGGCCAGGCGCGTGCGGTCGTCAACATGGTCAAGGGGCAGGACACCCAGGGCGGCTCGACGATCACCCAGCAGTACGTGAAGAACACCTACCTGTCGCGGCAGCAGACCTACACCCGCAAGTTCAAGGAATTCTTCATCGCGCTGAAGCTGAGCCGCCACAAATCCAAGGACGACATCCTGCAGGGGTATCTCAACACCAGCTGGTTCGGGCGCGGGGCGTACGGCATCCAGGCCGCCGCAGGCGCGTACTACGGCGTCCCCGCCAAGGATCTCGACCCCAGCCAGGCCGCGATGCTGGCGGCGCTGCTGAAGGGCTCGGAACAGTTCGATCCCACGCTCAGCGCGGCGAACCACAAGCGCGCCGTCGCGCGGTGGGGCTGGATCCTGGACCGGCAGGTCACGTTGGGCATGATGAGCCCGGCCGAGCGCGCCACGTACCGGACCTTCCCGGAGCCCAAGCGGGAGTCCCGGTCGACCAGCATGTCCGGCCAGACCGGCTACCTCGTCGGCGTGGCCAACGGCTACCTCAAGAAACGCATCGGTCTCGACGACAAGGCCCTCGCACTCGGCGGCTACCAGATCCACACCACGTTCGAGAAGGACAAGGTGGAGCGGTTGCGGCAGGCCGTCGAGGAGGTCACCGGCCACGGCCTGGCCCCCAAAAAACGTGCCGCCGACCGTTACGTAGAGGTGGGTGCGGCCTCCGTCCGGCCCGAGGACGGGGCCATCGTCGCCCTCTACGGTGGCGCCGACGCCACCCAGCACTTCACCGACAACGCCGACACCACCGGAGTCCCGGTCGGCTCGGCGTTCAAGCCCTTCGCCCTCGCCGCCTACTACCAGGGCATGCTGGCCGGCGGGCCGCACACCCTCCGCGTCTACCCGGCGATTCCCGACCCGAAGACCCTGGAGCACGCCCTGGTGACCTCGGCCCACGCGCCGTTCGTCCAGCTCGGCAAGTCCATAGGATGGAAGCAGGTCAGGGACACGGCCGTACAGACCGGGTTGCTCCGGAGCAGCATGGCTCCGCTGGAACAGACCTTCCCCACCGGCACCTCGACGCCCAGCGCCATCCGCATGGCCGACGCCTACGCGACCTTCGCCAACTACGGGACGCAGAGCGACCCGTACTCGGTGACCCGGGTCCTCAAGGGCCGGAAGACCCTCGACGGCCTCGACCGTCCCCGCTCCCGCCGCGTCCTCCAGCCGAAGACGGTGGCCGTCGTCAACCAGACACTCCAGGACGTGGCCCGCACCACCGGCGCCAAGAGCGTCGTCCCCGACGTGGCGTCCATCGCCACCGGCACGAGCGACCGCACCAAGTCGGCCTGGTTCGTCGGCTACACCAAGGAGCTGTCCACCGCCGTCACGCTCTTCCGCAACAAGCCCGGCCGGCCTCAACTCCTGCCCCTCCAGGGCGTGGGCGGCGCCGACTCCGAGCGGGGCAACGTCTTCCCGCCGCGGATCTGGGCCCGGTTCATGGGCGGCTCCGCCCACTTCACCCTGAACCGCACCGGGCACGGCGAGCGGGAACGGCCCGGCCGTCCCGGACCCACCGGATAGGCACCCGCAGCCGCACCCGTACCCGTACCCGTACCCCGCATCAAGGTTCGGTCCGGTGTTTGCCATGAGCATCCCAAGGATTCATCCCCAGGCAAAGCGTTCGATATCAATGAACGCCCGCTCTTGCTCTGCGCACGCCCCCCGGATGGGATCACGGCAACCGCTCCGCCCGGCTCCGCTCCATACAAGGAGAAGTCATGCGCATAGCCAGACCCCGGTCTCGCGCCGGAATCAGAACGGCCGGGGCCACCGCCCTCGTTGCCGCCGCGATGACAGTCGCCCCCCTGAGCAGCACCACCGTGTCCGCGCACGCGGCACCGCAGACCAGGGCGGTCCCGGCGGTAGCAGGTCACCGGCTGGTCAGCGGGGTGAGCAGCCCGCTGCCCATCGAGCAGTGCCAGGCGCAGTGGAAGATCGCCTGCTACAGCCCGGTCCAGTACCGCCAGGCGTACGACCTCGACGCGCTGTACAAGTCCGGCGTCACCGGCAAGGGCCGCACGATCGTCATCGTCGACTCGTTCGGCTCGCCGACCATCCAGCACGACCTGGACGTCTACAGCGGGCAGTTCGGGATGAAGAGCACCCAGGTGCAGGTCAAGAAGTGGGGCCACGTCCCCGCGTTCGACCCGACGAACGCCGACATGACCGGCTGGGCCGGCGAGACGACGCTCGACGTGGAGATGGCCCACGCCGTCGCCCCCGACGCCAAGATCGTGCTCGTCGAGACCGGGGTCGCGGAGACCGAGGGCGTCACCGGTCTGCCGGAGATGATGTCCGCCGAGAAGGACCTCATCGACCACGGCGTCGGCGATGTGATCACGCAGAGCTTCGGCGCCACGGAGAACACCTTCCCCGGCTTCGACAAGGGCGACTTCTCCAGCATCGGCAAGCTGCGTTACGCGTTCGAGGACGCGGCCGCGCACGGCGTGACCGTCCTGGCCTCGTCCGGTGACGGCGGCGCCACCGACAGCACGGCGGACGGCAACGGCTACTACACCGAGCGCGTCAACTCCTGGCCCTCGTCCGACCCGTTGGTGACGTCGATCGGCGGCACCCAGCTGCACCTGGACGACAAGGGCGACCGCACCTCGCCGGACAGTGTGTACAACGACTACGGCGCGGGTGGCGGCGGCCAGTCGCACGTCTTCACCCGCCCCGCGTACCAGAACGGCGTGAAGAACGTCGTCGGCGCCCGCCGCGGCACCCCGGACATCTCGATGGCCGCCGCGGTCGACGGCGGTGCCTGGGTGTACTCCAGCTACGACCCGACGGCCGTCGGCTGGGACGTCTACGGCGGAACGAGCGAGGCCAGCCCCCTGTTCTCGGGCATCATCGCCCTCGCCGACCAGGCCGCGGGCCACCGGGTGGGAGACATCCACAAGGCGCTGTACACCCTGGTCCACCGCAAGTCGTCCGGCATCGTGGACGTCAACGACGGCACGGACAACAGCTATGCGGGGGTGACCGGTTACCCCGCCGTCAACGGCTACGACATGGCCACCGGCGTCGGCACGATCGACGCGGCCCGCTTCGTCCGGTCCCTCGCCCACGCGAGCCACCGCGGCTGACCACCGCACCGCGCCGGATCCCGGCGCACCTCTCCCCACAGCCGTACGGGCTCCGCACAGCCGGGCCCGTACGGCTGTGCGGCGTCGGCTCGCACCCGCGCCGCACGAGAGGCCTGATCACGCGCAAGGCCGGATCGCGCGCAAGGCCGGGCCACGCGCATGGCCGGGCCACGCGCAAGGCCGCATCGCACGCCCATGCCGCATCGCACGCCCATGCCGGATCGCACGCACATGCCGGATCGCGCGCACATGCCGGAGAAATGTGCCGGAGAACAGCGGTTCGCGGGTCCCTGATCAGCCCTTCGGTAGGTCTTTGCACCGTTCCGCACCAAACATGAGCCCCGTCCGCTCTGCGTCGGTGAGGTGCGTCTCCCCGGGGCGCCGGCCCCGTCACCGTGGCCTAGGGTGGGCGGCTGCGAACCGCTGCTTCCCCCGCTGACGCTCGCGACTTCGCCCCCCTCACCTGGGCGGGAACGGTCCGGGAGCGTCCGACCCGTCCGATTGCGATCTGCTCTTGATAAGACCCAACGGCTTCCGGCCAGGCCTATGAAGATCCCCCGGCCTGGATTCCGCGCGTCGTCCTCCCCCCAGGTCCCGGCGGAAGAAGCGGAAGAACACGCCGCCTGGACCGCACCGGTGCAGGAGCCCCCGGCCCCACCGGCGTTCGACGAACCCGCCGAAGTGGAGCCCCCTTCCGAGCTGCTGACCCCCGAAGAGATCCAGCTGATCCGCGCCAGTGTCGCGGCCGTCGCACCGCTGGCGGGGGACGTGACGGTGTACTTCTACACCATCCTGTTCACCCGCTACCCGCAGGTCAGAGACCTGTTCCCGGCCAATATGGACGTACAGCGGGACCGGCTGCTGCGTGGTCTGCTGCGGATCGTGGACCTGGTCGACGATCCCGGGAACCTGGTGCACTTCTGCACCCGGCTGGGCCGTGACCACCGCAAGTTCGGCGCCCTGCGCGACCACTACCCCGCGGTCGGCGCCTGCCTTCTCGACTCCCTGGCCCGGTACGCGGGCGCCGCCTGGAGCGACGCGACAGCCGCCGCCTGGACGCGCGCGTACACCGCCGTCGCCGACGTGATGGCCCAGGCCGCCGAGGACGACGCACAACTGCGCCCGGCCGTCTGGTCGGCCGAGATCGTCCGCCATGTGCCCCTGGGGTACGGCATCGCCGAGATCACCGTGCGCACCCACGGCCACTACCCGTACGCGGCCGGCCAGTACGTGAGCATGGAGACGCCCTGGCAGCCCAGGTCCTGGCGCTACTACTCGCCCTGTCACGCCCCGCGGCCCGACTCCTCCCTCACCTTTCACGTCCGGGCCGTGGACGGCGGACTCGTCAGCCCCGCGCTGGTCCACCACGCCCGGCCCGGCGACATCGTCCACCTGGGGCCGCCGCAGGGCGACATGATCCTGGACCCTGGGGCCACTCACGACCTGGTGCTGGTGGCCGGCGGAACCGGTCTGGCCCCCATCCGCGCCCTGGTGGAACAGGCCGCCATCAACGGCACCGAACGCTACGTGTCCGTGTTCGTCGGTGCCCGCACCGGCGAGGAACTGTACGGCCTCGACGACATGCTCAGGATGGCCCAGCGCCACCACTGGCTGTCGGTCCGTGCGGCCGTGTCCCACCAGCGCATCCCCGGACGCGAGGGCATGCTCCCCGACGTGCTGCGGGAGTTCGGCCCCTGGTACCAGCACGAGGCGTTCCTCTCCGGCCCGGTCCCCATGGTGACGGCGGCCGTCCAGGTCCTGCTGGACCAGGGGGTGCCCGCGGCTCGTATCCACTACGACCCGCTGGAGGGTGTTCCGGCCCTGGAATCCACCCCGCTCCCCGTACCACCCGACGAAAGGCGCCCGATACCGTGAACACCCCGCACCACGACGGCTCCCACTCGTTCGGCGAGCGTCGTCTGCAGCAGCAACTCGGCACCACCGCACGCGCCGACGACTTCTACGACCGGCAGGTACGCGCCGAACTCACCCCGCAGATGCGCGAGTTCATCGCCCGACAGCCCATGGTCTTCCTCTCCACGGCCGACGCCCGGGGCAACTGCGACACCAGTTTCCGCGCCGGACCGCCCGGTTTCGTGCAGACGCTGGACGAACGCACCCTCATCTACCCGGAATACCGCGGGAACGGTGTCCTGGCCAGCGCCGGCAACATCTCCGAGAACCCTCATATCGGCCTGCTGTTCATGGACTTCAGCGACGACCACGTCGGACTCCACGTCAACGGGGCCGCCCGGCTGCGCGCCGCCGAGGACCAGCAGCCCGGCCTCGACCTGCTGTCCGCGCCCGCCGCGGCCGGTCGCACTCCGCAGATGTGGATCCACATCACCGTCCACGAGGCCTACATCCACTGCTCCAAGCACATCCCCCACCTGGTGCCGGCGCCCCGCGACCGCAACTCGGCCCGCAACCGGCCCAAGGACGCGGAGTACTTCACGGAGACCGCCCGTCAGGCCGTGGGCCCGGCAGGCCGGTGAGGCGGTGACCCGCTGACGTACCTACCACGCACGACCGGGCCGTACGACCGGTGGCGCATCACCTCGGTCCTCCGGTACCGGTGCGCGGTACCGGAGGATGAGGTGCCGTCACGGCCCCCGCTCATAACTTCGGTGGCATGACCATTCTCATTGCCGACCCCGACGTGGTCGCCGTGCCCGTCGTGGACGAGGGCGAAGCGCTGGTGGACCTGGCCGGGCTCGGCCTCGCCTGTACGGCCGGGCGGGACCGGCGGAGCCGACAGGTGCGTTCCGGTGTCGCCGCCCGCCTGGTGGCCGCACAGGCCGCGCTGCCCGACGGGCTGCGCCTGCTCGTGGTGGAGGGGGCGCGTTCGGCGCAGGCCCAGGCGGAGACCGTCGCGGCCTACACCCGGCAGCTGCGCATCGACTTCCCCGGGGAGGCCGAGGAGGAGATACAGCGGCTCAGCACCCGGTACGTCGCACCCGTCGCGTACGCACCGCACGTCGCCGGGGCCGCGGTGGACCTCACCCTGGCCGATGCCGTCGGGCGCCCGCTGTGGATGGGCACCGAGGTCGACGCCACCCCGGAACAGAGCGACGGGGCCTGCGCCTTCGCGTCGGAGGGCATCGACGCCGAGGCGCGCGCCCGCCGCGACGTGATGGCAGCGGCGCTGTCGGGGGCCGGTCTGGTGAACTACCCCACCGAGTGGTGGCACTGGAGCTACGGCGACCGCTACTGGGCCTTGACGACCGGCGCCCCGTACGCCCTCTACGGCCCGGTCGAGAGAACGTCGTGACGCTGCGCGAGGAGCAGCGGCGGGCCCTGCTCACCGTGGACCTGGCCGCCGTCACCGCCAACACGGGCGTGTTCCGCGCCCGTACCCGGGCCGAGTTGATGGCCGTGGTCAAGGCGGACGGCTTCGGTCACGGCGCTGTCGACGTGGCGCACAGCGCGCTGGCCGGTGGCGCCTCCCGGCTCGGGGTGACCTCGATCGACGAGGCCCTCGAACTGCGGGCGGCGGGCCTCACCGCGCCGGTGCTGAGCTGGCTGAATCCGGTGGACGCCGACTGGGAGGCCGCGCTGCGCGCCGACGTCGAACTCGCCGTGCCCGGCGCCGGACACCTGGCGCGGATCACGGCCGCGGCGCGGGCCTCGGGGCGGTGCGCCGCGGTACATCTGCACGCCGATGTCGGCATGGCACGGGACGGCGCCGAACCGGCCGCCTGGGAGCCGTTGTGCGCCGCGGCCCGGGAGGCGGAGCGGCAGGGCGTCGTCGATGTCGTCGGCGTCATGGGGCACTTGGGCTGCGCAGACTCCCCGGAGGACACGCACAACCGCGCGGGACGCCTGCGCTTCCTCGACGCGGTGTCCGCCGCCCGGCGGCAGGGGCTCCACCCCCGGCACCGCCATCTCGCCGCCACGGCAGCCACGTTGACCGACCCGTCGAGCCATTTCGACCTGTGCCGGATCGGCGCCGGGCTCATCGGGATCGACCCGTCGGGCAGCGCCAGGCTGCGCCCCGCGCTGACGCTGACCGCGCCGGTCGTGAGCGTCCGCGACGTACCGGCCGGCACCCCGGTGGGCTACGGGCACACCCACACCACCGCGTACCGGACCCGGCTCGCGCTGATCCCGGCCGGTTACGCCGACGGCGTCCCGCGCTCGGTCGCCGGGCGCGCGTGGGTGCAGGTGCGCGGCCGGCGCTGCCCGGTCGTGGGCCGGGTGTCGATGGACCAGACCGTCGTGGACGTCGGCGCGGATCCGGTGGCGCCCGGCGAGGTCGTCACCCTGTTCGGCCCCGGCCTCGACGGCGAGCCCACGGCCGCCGACTGGGCGCGGTGGGCGGGGACCATCGAGCACGAGATCGTCACCGGCATCGGCTCCCGGGTCGGGCGGCGCGTCGCGCTCGGCACCCGGCCGCAGGCCGTGCCGGTCTGCGCGTGAACAGCCGGAGCGACGCGTGACCAGCCGGAGCGAACAGAGCACGCAGAACACACCGAGCGTTCAGAACACGCAGAGCGCCCAGAACACACAGAGCGTTCAGAACACGCAGAGCAGGAAGCAGAGGAACACGACCGTGCCCGAGACGGCGAACGGCCCCCTGGCCAACCACCAGTCCGCAGCGAACGGACCCGCAGCGGCGGATGCGGGCGTACGGGCGCGCACCGCCCCCGCCCCGCGGACCCGCGTCGCCGTCATCGGCGGCGGGCGCAACTGCGAGCACGAGGTCGGGCTCGCCACGGCCGCTTCGGTCGTCGCGTCGCTCGACCCGGACACCTTCGAGGCCGTACAGCTGACCATCGGCCGGGACGGCAGCTGGTCGGGCCCCGACGGCAAGGCCTTCCCCGCCGGTCTCGGCGAGGCGCTGGCGACGATCGCGGACTGCGACGTCGTGTTCCCCGCCGTGCACGGCCCGTTCGGCGAGGACGGCACGCTCGCCGCGCTGTGCGAGCTGGCGTGCGTCCCCTACGTGGGCTCCCCGGTCGGCGCCGGAGCGCTGGCCATGGACAAGTGGGCCACCAAGCTCGTCGCCGAGGCCCTGGGGCTGCGCACCGCGCGGGCCGTCCTGGTCACCTCTGCGGCCGACCCGGTCACGTCGGCCATGCCGGTCGTGGTCAAACCGGTCAGCGCCGGATCGAGCCACGGGGTCACCCGGGTCGACGACCCCGCCCAGCTGGCGGAGGCGGTCTCCCGGGCGCTCCGGCTGGACAGCCGGGTGCTGGTGGAGGAGTTCGTCGAGGGCCGCGAGATCGACATCGCGGTGCTCGACGCGGGGAACGGCGGCCGGACGGTCGGTCCGCCGCTGGAGATCGTCGTCGGGTCCGGGGCGCTCTTCGACACCGACAGCAAGTACGACGGCACGGCCGACTTCCGGCTGCCCGCCCTGATCTCGGAGACCGAGCGGGCGCGCCTCGAATCGGCGTCGCTCGCCCTGTTCGACGCACTCGGCTGCGCCGGGGTCGCCCGCTTCGACTTCTTCCTCGGCAGCGACGGCGAACTCGTACTCAACGAGGTGAACACCATGCCCGGCATGACCGCGGAGTCCCAGGTGCCCCGGATGTTCTCCTCCGTCGGGCTGCCCTACCCCGAGCTGCTGAACGTGCTGGTCAACGGCGCGCTGCACCGTCACGGGCGCGAGCGCCGGGCGGGATGAGAGTCCGGAATCCGGTGCGCGGGGGCCTCACCGGGGTCCGGGGCGCCTCGAAAGGCACGACGGTATCGTGGCGAAACGCCCCGGACGCCGCCACCGTCCGTACCCGGCGGGGCCACGCTCCCCCGTACCGCATCGGAGGCCCCGACATGGCCACGCACGCACCGGTCTCCGCCCGGCCGCCGGAACCCACGCACACACCGGTCTCCGCCCGGCCGCCGGCACCCACGCACACACCGGTCTCCGCCCGGCCGACCGCCGCCAGGTCCTGTCCGGCAGAGCCGGGCGACGCGGCGGTCCGACCGTGAGGGCGATGGATTTCCGCGGTCCCGCCCGGCCCGTCTGGCTCGATCTCGCGCCGGGAGCCGCCGTGGCCGCGCTCGGGCTCGCCGCCACCGTCACGTCCCACGGAGACACGGCCGGTTTCCCCAGCAAGGCGGTCGTCGCGCTCGGCATGGGCGCCGCCGTCGCCCTCTACCGGATCGGACCGGCCTGGGCGCTCGCGCTCGTCTGGCTGACCGCCGGTGTGCAGGTGGCCAACCGCTCGGACGTCGCACTGGTGCAGCTCGGTGCCGTGGTGGTGGCGTACGGCATCGCCCGGCACGGACGGACCGGCACGGTGTGGGCGGGCGGGATCTCCATCCCGGTGGGCGCCGTCTGCGCCGTCGTCTACGTCCACGTGAGCGGCCCGGTCGGAGTCGAGTTCAACCTGTCGCCGTTCACCTGGTACGCGCCCTCGCTGGGCTCGATCGACAGATACCTGTCGGTGATGGCGCCGCTGACCGTTCCGTACATGATCGGCCTGCTGCTGCGGGTCGACGCCCGCTACCGCACCTCACTGGCCAGCAGGGAGCAGGCCGAGGCCCAGGCGCTGCGGGCCGAGGAGATCGCGGAACTGCGGGCCCAGCAGACCCGCCTGGCCCACGACGTGCACGATGTGGTCGGGCACTCGCTGACCGTCATCCTGGCGCAGGCCGACTCCGCGCAGTCCCTCGGCGACGAGGACGTGGCCCGCATCCGGGAAGCCATGGCGACGATCTCGGCGACCGCGCGGCGCTCGCTGGGGGACGTACGGCACGTGCTGTCGGCGGAGCCGGGAGCGCCCTCGCAGTCGAGCAGCACCATGGAGAGTCTGATCGAAGGGGTCAGGGGCGGTGGCCACGACATACGCAGCGACGTCCAGGGGGCGTCCCGGCCGCTGCCCCCCGAACTCGACACCGTCGCCTGCCGGGTGCTCCAGGAGATGCTCACGAACGCGCTCAAGCACGGCAGCAGTTCGGCGCCCATCACCGTGCTGCGCGCCTGGGGGTCGGACGAGCTGCGGATCGAGGTCGGCAACGCCGTCGCCGGCCGCCCCGCCCGGTCCATGGCGGGCATCGGCCTGACGGGAATGCGGCGCCGCCTCGAAGCCGTCGGCGGGCGGCTGCGGACACTGCGCAAGGACGACGGAAACGGCGGAATGGTGTTCACCGTGACCGCACGGATGCCCGTGGGGCAACGGGGAGGAAGCACATGACGCAGCCCATCCGGGTACTGCTCGTCGACGACCAGGAACTCTTCAGGTCCGGCGTCGCCATCAGCATCGACACCCAGCCCGACCTGGAGGTCGTCGGAGAGGCCGGGAACGGTGCCCAGGCCGTACGGATGGTCGAGGAGACCCGGCCCGACGTCGTCCTCATGGACATCCGGATGCCCGAGATGGACGGCGTCGAGGCGACCCGGCTCATCTGCGCGCCCGAGGCCGCGGCCCGCCGCTCCCGGCCGGTGCGGGTCATCGTGCTGACCACCTTCAACCTGGACGACCGGGCCGCCACCGCGATCCGCCACGGCGCGAGCGGGTTCCTGCTGAAGGACGCCACCCCCGACTTCCTGCGGGCCGCCGTCCGTACGGTGCACGCCGGGAACGCGGTCCTGCTCCCCGACGACCTCCAGACCCTGCTGGACGGCGGGCTCGGCCGCCGCCGTCCGCTGCCCGCCGAGTACGGCACGCTGACCGAGAAAGAACGCGAGATCCTCGAAGCGGTCGCCCGGGGGCTGAGCAACGCCGAGATCGCCGAGGAGGTCTTCCTCAGCGAGTCGACGGTGAAGACCCATGTCGGGGGCATCCTGCGCAAGCTGCGCCTGCGCGACCGCGTGCAGGTCGTGGTCTTCGCGCACGACCACGGGCTGCGCAGGAGCTGATCCGCCGGCGCCGGCCGCGGCTGACCGCCCGTCCCGCAGACGCTGACGCACCCGCACCCGCACCCGCACCCGCACCACCCTGCGGCCAGGCTGCCTCACTGCGTCACTGCGTCACTGCCTCGCTGCCTCAGTGCCTCAGTGCCTCAGTGCCTCAGTGCCTCAGTGCCTCACGGGGAGATTTATCGTCGCACACCGAATAGTTCGGTTACCGATGTAACCTGAAGACATGAACCACTGTCCCGCGCAGGCGACGGCATGACCTCCCGGACGCGATTCCGCCCGGCGCACGCCCCCGCCTGGCCCGCCGTCCTGGTACGGGAACGGGCGCGGCCCGAGCGGATCCGCAACCGCCCGGGTGCCTGGTGGCTCGCGGTGATCACGGTCTGTTTCGGCGCGTTCATGGGGCAGCTGGACGCCAGCATCGTCACCCTCACCTACACCAGCCTGAGCAGGCAGTTCGACGCCTCGCTGGCGGCCGTCGAGTGGGTCTCGCTGGCCTATCTGCTGACGCTCGTCGCCCTGCTCGTACCGGTCGGGCGGCTCTCCGACGCCCACGGCCGCAAGCTGTTCTACCTCTACGGCTTCGTGGTCTTCACCGCCGCGTCGGCCGCCTGCGGGCTGGCGCCGTCGCTGGGTGTACTCGTCGCGTTCCGGGTGGTGCAGGCCGCGGGCGCGGCCATGATGCAGGCCAACAGCGTGGCCCTGGTGGCGGGCAGCGCACCGCGGGCGAAGATGCGGACCGCGCTGGGCGTGCAGGCCGCCGCGCAGGCGCTCGGCCTCGCGCTGGGTCCGACGGTGGGCGGGCTGCTGGTCTCGACGCTGGGCTGGCGCTGGGTCTTCGGCATCAACGTGCCCATCGGGGTGATCGCCCTGGTCGCGGGCCACTACCTGCTGCCGCGCACCCGCAACCGCCGACGGACCGCCGGGTTCGACTGGCCCGGTCTCGCGCTGCTGGGCACCTCCACGACCGCGCTGCTGCTGGGCATCTCCGCGGCTTCGGGCCTGCCGGTTCCGGGCTGGGCGGTGGTGGCGCTGTTCGTGGTGGCCGCGGCGACGGGCTGGGGTTTCGTACGGCGACAGCGCCGGGCCGCGACACCCCTGCTGGATCTGGAGCTGCTCCGGGTACGGGCCGTCTCGTCCGGCCTGCTGGGCGCGTTGTGCGGGTACCTGGTGCTGTTCGGCCCGCTGGCGCTGGTCCCGATCGTGCTGACCGCGTCCGGCTCGTCGGAGGTGACCGCCGGGGCCGTACTGACGGCGCTGCCCGCCGGGTTCGCCCTGGCGGCGACCGGCGCCGACCGGGTCCTGCCCGGCGCCGTCACCAACCGGGGCCGCTGCACCCTGGGGGCCCTGGTGTGCACGGCGGCGCTGGCCGCGATGCTCGTACTCCCGCTGACCGTGGGCGTGCTGGTGCCGCTGCTCGCCCTGCTCGGGCTGGGCCTCGGCACCTTCACCCCGGCCAACAACACCCTGATCATGGGCGCGATACCGGCCAGTTCCTCCGGCACCGGAGGCGGTCTGGTCAACATGGCCCGCGGCCTGGGCACCGCACTGGGTGTCGCCCTGGTCGCTCTCGCCCTGCATCTCGCCCCGTCGGGCGGTCACCTGAGCGGGCCGCGCTGGGCCGTACTCGTCCTGCTGGCCGCGTCCGCAGCCGCGGTGCTCGCCGCCCGGCTCGGCCCCGGCCCCGGGAACGGCCGCGGGGACGGCCCCGGGAACGGCCGCGGGGACGGCCCCGGGAACGGCCGCGGGGACGGCCCCGGGGACGGCCGCGGGGACGGTGACGCCTCCGCGTCACGGTGACGGACCGCGTACGGCCGACGCCTGTCCCGTCTCACGCAGCGTTGTCGTTGTCTACAGGTGACCTTGTTGGATTCGCAGCTGGTCTCACGCTCCGTTGCCGCCTCCAGTCGACGAGAAGTCTGGCGTCTCAGATGACGTTGCCGCTAAGGCAGCTTTGTCTCTGTGGATGTTGTCGTTGATCTTGCGGTGTCTCACGTTCCGTTCCCCCTCAAGAGCGGTTTGAGCCCGCTTCGGGCTCTGACAGCCGCTTGCCTGTGGCTTCCTCGGATCAGTACGGATACGTCTCGTTGCAGTGGGTGGGCTGATGGATGTCGTAGTGGCCGAGCCGGCTGAGTTCGACGTCGCGTACGTCGATGAGGGCCTGGTACGTCGTCGCGAATCGCTCGCGGCGTGCTGGACATTGGGCTTCGAGAAGCTGCGGCCGGTTCGGCCGGAGCCATTGCGCCAACTGCGGCAACGAACTGAAGGCCCGAAATTCGAGGACGCGGTTCTGCTCAACCGCATGCAGATCACGCAACTGGAGGCTCGAACAGCACCAGCGCGCACTCAGCGATCCCTCGTCCTCCATGCAAAAGGTGGAGTGCCCGGCATGCGGCGTCACCTGGACGAGCGGCAACGACCGACGTCAAGACGCTCGCTACTGCTCAGCCCGCTGTCGGCAAGCCGCTTACCGCCAGCGCACGGCGCTCCACGACGACTACTGAGGGGTCCGACACCTACAGCATCCTCACCCTGAAGACTTCAGCACCGGCGGCGGTTGAGCACGCCGATGAGAGTGGCCAGGTCAGCGGCGCCCGCCGGGTCGTCCGCGTAGCGGATTGTTTGGAGAGGGCCGACCTCCGAAAGGACTATGTCCTCGCAGGCCAGGACGTGGACCAAGGTCAGCAGGGCCGAGCGGGCATTGCCGTCGGTGAAAGGATGGAAGAACGCCACGTCGAGGTACACGCGGGCCGCGCGGGCCGCCAGCGGGAGACCCTGGTCGGTCGCCTCGCGCAGGTAGGCGGCGAAGTCAGCCTGGGTCCGTGAGGTCAGGCCGTAGCGCTCGCGGCCGGCCTTCGCATAGGCGTCCGCCGCACGGAATGGCGCCTCCACCCCGCCGAGGACCTCGCGCTGCCAGCTGGCCAGGAGGGCGAAATCCAGCGGGGCGCGGCGTGCGGCATCGGCGCAGGCCAGAGTGTGGGCGGCGAGCAGGCGCTCGGCGCGGACGGCGTCGCGCTGGCGGACTGGCCCTTCGCACCACGCCCGGAACCCATCGCGCACAGTCAACCCCCGCCGCAGGGCGGGTGCTTGCTGCCAGTCGGTCTCGCGGCGCACGCGCAGCCAGGTCGAAAGGCTGTCAGTAGCGGTCATGGAGATCCTCCAGGGCCGCCCGCTCACGCTGGTCCCGATAGGGGGCATGGCCGGTCAGGCCGACGGCGAGGTCCTCGCCGACAGATTCGATCAGCGTCCGTCCAGGGGCGACCCAGCTCTTGAACCGGCCGCCGATCGCACTCTCCACCGCCTGCTCAGCCTCGGCCTGCCCCATGCCGGTGGTGGTGAGGAACCAGCGCAGGACCCGCGCGGCCTGCCCGTGCCAACCGCCTTCGGCTCCCGAGTCCAGCGCGAGTGTCACGAGCCGGACGCAGGCCCGCTCCAGATGCCAGCTGCGATCCTCGGGAGAGGCTTCTGGTGGCGGCGCCAGCTCCGCGAAGCGCTGAGCCATCCTCTCCAACCACTCCCGCCACTCCAACAGCGCGGCCACGACGCTTGCCGCGGTCTCATCGGGGGTCGTCACCGAGCTTGCCCCGGTGACCCAGCTGCCAATGGGCCCGCCGTACCGGTAGCACCAGTTCCATCCCTGAGCCCAGTTCCCGTACCGCTCCCTGATGATCGCGTCCACCTGGCTTGCACACCAGTACTCGCCCTCCCAGTGGCCCCTCATGCCGGAGAGCACGGGTGGCACCCACTCGCGCACCAGCGCGCGAAGACGGGCTTCCTCGTCGTCGTCCCAGGTGAACGGGTGACGGTCCGGGTCGAGACCCTCCCAGTGGTGCATGCCCTGATCAGGGGCTCGGGGCACGAGGTTCTCGGGGAAGGGCAAGGTGTCTCGGTTGTACGTCAGTGCTGGCCGCTCTTCCGTCCGCTGTGATGGGCTCATCAGTCTCGGCTCACAGACCCCGAGTTGGCGAACGATTTTCCGAGCCGGAACCAGCCCAGTACCCGACAACACGCCGAGAGTCGCAGCAACCGACAACGTCAACTGAGACACACGCCGCGAAGTACATCTGAGAGGCAACGGCATCTGAGACTTCCACCTGAACCCATCTCACATGCCGTTGCATCCGCGCAGGTCACGGCCTTGCTCATGAGCAAGATCGAATGAGACGGGACAACGCCGTCAGACAGGCGGCACGACCGGACGAACTGCCGGACCGGCTGCTGGACCGGCTGCCGGACCGACTTCCCGCCGGGCATAGGCGGGCCGCCCGGTGAGCAGCCGCTGGACCAGGAAGCCGGCCGCGAGCGTCAGCGCCCCGGCCACGGCGTCCGCGACGAAGTGGTTGGCCGTGGCGAGGATGACGGTGAACGTCGCCAGCGGATACACGACACCGAGGACCCTGACCCACGCGCGGCGGGCCAGGAAGGCCAGCGCGACACCGGACCAGGCGGACCAGATGATGTGCACCGAGGGCATCGCGGCGTACTGGTTGGAGAGCGACGCCACATCACCGGAGGCCCAGGACCCCCAGGTGTGGTGCTTGACCACGGTGTCGATGAACCCCTGCCCGGCGAGGAAGCGCGGCGGTGCCAGCGCGAAGAACACGAACCCGGCGAGGGCGAACAGCGTGGCCGCGTACAGCGCGGTGCGTGCGGAGCGGTAGTGGCCGGGGTGGCGGACGTAGAGCCAGACCAGGACACCGATGGTCACGATGAAGTGCAGCGTGGCGTAGTAGTAGTTCATCCCCACGATCAGCCACGTGACGTGATCGGCCGCGTGGTTGACCGTGCGTTCGATGTCGATGTGCAGCAGGCGCTCGGTGTCGAAGATCTCGTGCGCCCGGTGCAGCGCGGCCCCGCGGTGCGTGGGCACCGCGTTGCGGGAGAGGGTGTACGCCCAGTAGCCGATCGCGGTGAAGGCCAGCTCCAGCCAGAGGAGGGGGCGACCCGACGGGCGCAGCCGGGCGGGCAGCAGCGGTCCCAGCCGCCGTCCCGCACGGCCCGCGGTCGCCGCTGTCGTGCTGATCGTCACCGTTCCTCCGCCCCCTCGGCCCCGGCCCCGGCCGCATCGCTGCCCTCCGGGGATCCGTCCGAGGGTCCGCCCCCAGACCCGTCCGCAGACCCGTCGGTCCCTTCCCGGGATTCCCCCGAAGGCCCCTCCGAGCCGTCCGACGGCCTGTCCGAACCACCCGACGGCCTGTCCGAACCGTCCGGGGATCCGTCCGGGGATCCGTCCGGGGATCCGTCCGGGGATCCGTCCGGGGATCCGTCCGGGGATCCGTCCGGCTGCGCGCGCCTGGTGGCGTACAGATAGATCAGCGCGCCGACGAACAGCCCGGCCGACACCCAGTCGTTGAGCCGCAGCCCCAGGAAGTGGTTGGCGTGGTCGACGCGCAGCGCCTCGATCCAGGCACGGCCCGCCGTGTACGCGAGGACGTACGTGGCGAACAGCCGCCCCCGGCGCACCCGGTAGCGCCGGTCCAGCCAGAGCAGCAGCGCCATCACGCCCAGGTCCCACAGCGACTCGTACAGGAACGTCGGATGGTAGAACGCCACGTCGGGGCTGCCCGCCGGGCGGTGGGCCGGGTCGATGAGCAGCTTCCACGGCAGGTTGGTGGGGCTGCCGAACAGCTCCTGGTTGAAGTAGTTGCCCCACCGGCCCATCGCCTGGGCCAGTACGAGACCGGGGGCAGCGGCGTCCGCGAAGTCCGCCAGCCTCACACCGCGTCTGCGGCAGCCGATCCAGGCGCCGACCGCTCCCAGCGCGACGGCGCCCGGGATGCCGAGCCCGCCGTCCCACACGTACAGCGCCCTGATGGGCTGCTTCCCGGCGGTGAAGTACAGCTCCGGGTCGGTGATCACGTGGTAGAGCCGCCCGCCGACCAGGCCGAAGGGCACGGCCCACAGCGCGATGTCGGCGATGTCGTCGCGATTGCCGCCGCGCGCCTCCCAGCGCCGGCCGGTCAGCCACACCGCGGCGAAGATGCCCGCGATGATGCACAGCGCGTACGCGCGGATCGGCACCGGCCCGAGGTGCCAGACCCCTTGGGACGGACTGGGAATGTACGCCAACATCATGAGGTCACCACTCACACGGTGCGATTCCGGCGACGGCTCCCGGAAGGACCTGCCCGACATTACATCGGACACCGAAGCATTAGGGACGGTGTCCGGTAACTACGCCACCCCCGTACGAGGCGGACGGCATCCGGCACGACACCACCCCCTACGAGGCAGAACGGTGTCCCGGCACGACACCACCCCCTACGAGGCAGAACGGTATCCGGCACGACGCCACCCCCGCCCGCACACCGGCCCGTCTAATCTGACCCCATGCCGCCGCAGCCCCGCAGCCAAGCCTCCGGCCCCACTCCCGGGGACGACGTCCCGGACGCCCGCCTCCTGACCGAGGCCGTCACCCGGCTACGACGCGCGCTCCGGGCCTCGATCCGCACCGACTACCCCTGGGAAACCCTCCCCATGGCGCAGGTCGAGCTTCTCCAGGTCCTCGCCGAGCACTCCCCGACCCGGATCAGCGACGTCGCGGCCCGGCAGCGCCTGGCCAACAGCACGGTCAGCGGTCTCGTCGGACAGATGATCACCAGTGGGCTGGTCGCCCGCGCGGTGGACCCCGAGGACCGCCGCGCCTCCGTCGTCACCCTGACCACCGCGGGCCGCGACCAGCTGAAAGCCTGGACCGACGCCCACGAGCGCCGCCTGGCAACGGCCCTCGCGACCCTGGACGGCCCGGACCGCGCGGCGGTCGGGGCGGCACTGCCCGCGCTGCTGCGCATCGCCGAGCAGCTGGACGACAGCGGCACCTGACCGCCGCCCGTCCCTGCGCTCCTCGCACCGACCGCCGGTACCGGCCCGGTGGTCCTTTGCCGCACACTGATAGTTCAGACGGACAAGGGACTGGTGGCGAGGGTGCAGACGTACGGGACTGCTACGGACAACGAGAGCGGCCCGGCTCGGGCGGAGTCGGCGGCTCCGGGGTCGACGGCTTCAGAGGCGACGGCTTCGGAGACGACGGCGGCTCCAGGAACAGCAGGGGCCCCCGCGGCTGCCGCTCCGGGTACGCCTGCGGGGGAGGCCGCCCGTCGGCGTACCTTCGCCGTGATCAGCCACCCCGACGCGGGAAAGTCGACCCTCACCGAGGCCCTGGCCCTGCACGCGCACGCCATCACCGAGGCGGGCGCGGTGCACGGCAAATCGGGCCGGCGGGCCGTCGCGTCCGACTGGATGGAGATGGAGAAGGCCCGAGGTATCTCGGTGACCTCGGCGGTGCTCCAGTTCGACCACCGCGGCCGGGTGCTCAATCTTCTCGACACCCCGGGCCACGCGGACTTCTCCGAGGACACCTACCGGGTGCTGGCGGCGGTGGACTGCGCGGTCATGCTCATCGACGCCGCCAAGGGCCTGGAGGAGCAGACCCGCAAGCTCTTCGACGTCTGCCGCCACCGCAGGATCCCGGTGATCACCTTCGTCAACAAGTGGGACCGCCCCGGCCGGGAGGCCCTGGAGCTGCTGGACGAGATCCAGCGCGAGTTCGGGCTGCGTCCGACGCCGGTCATCTGGCCGGTCGGCACCGCCGGTGACATGCGCGGCCTGGTCGACGCCCGCGAGCCGGACCGGATGCTGCGCTACACCCGTACCCCCGGCGGCGCCCACCAGGCCGTCGAGGAGATGATCCCGGCGGAGCGGGCCGCGGCCGAGGAGGGCGAGTACTGGGAGCAGGCCTCCGAGGAACTGCAGCTCCTCCAGCTGGAAGGTGCCGAGTTCGACCGGGACTCGTTCCTGGCCGGCACGTCCACCCCGGTCTTCTTCGGCGCCGCGGTCTCCAACATCGGCGTACGACTGCTGCTCGACGCCCTCGTCGACCTCGCCCCGGCCCCGGGCGCCCGCGAGCTGGAGGGCGGCGGCACCCGCCCGGTCGACGCGCCCTTCTCCGGGCTCGTCTTCAAGGTCCAGGCGAACATGGACCCCTCCCACCGGGACCGGATCGCGTTCCTGCGCGTGTGCTCGGGCACCTTCGAACGCGGCGAGACCGTCACCCGCGCCGCCACCGGCAAACCGTTCGCGACCAAGTACGCGCACAGCATCTTCGGCCAGGACCGCTCCATGGTCGACACCGCGTACCCCGGCGACGTGGTCGGCCTGGGCAACGCGGCGGCGCTCCGCGTGGGCGACACCCTGTACGACGGCCCGTCCGCCCAGTTCCCCCCGATGCCGACCTTCGCCCCCGAGCACTTCGCGGTCGTACGCCCGGTCGACATCAGCCGCTCCAAGCAGTTCCGGCGCGGTATCGCACAGCTGGACGAGGAGGGCGTGGTCCAGGTCCTGACCTCGGACATGCGCGGCGAGCAGTCACCGGTACTGGCCGCGGTGGGCCCCATGCAGTTCGACGTGGTGACCCACCGCATGGCCAACGAGTTCTCCTCCCCGGTGCGCCTGGAGTTCCTCCCGTACCACCTGGCCCGCTCCACGGACGCCGCCGGCGGCGAAGCCCTGAACGGCGCCCGCCTGGTCCAGGGCGAGGCCCTGACCCGAGTCCGCGACAAGGAGGTCCTGGCCCTGTTCCCGGACCGCTGGCAGGCGAACTCCTTCGTACGGGCCTTCCCGAACGCCCGGCTGGAACACCTGCTGGCGGCACACGACTGAGGGAGCGGGGACCTGGGGGTCGCGGCCGGGGGCCGCGACTCCGTGGAGACCCTGACCTGAAGCGATCGGCTCTGCTCGGCACTTCGAAGCTGGTTGGATGGGCGGCAGGCGCGGGACAACCGGGAGGGCGGCGCCTTATGCCGGTAATGCGAAAAGTGGGCGAATCTTTAGAAGTAAGCAAAAACGCCCACGCCGCTGAGTAACGTCGCAGGTCACGCCCTGTGGTCCCCGCGCGTGCGGGGTTGGTCCCGACGAGAGAGAGATGGAGGCTGCGCCGGGGGAGTGGTCCCCGCGCGTGCGGGGTTGGTCCCTAGACCCCTTTTTCTAAACCCCTTAGAGACTCCTGGTCCCCGCGCGTGCGGGGTTGGTCCCCTTCAGCGCGAAGGACTGCCCCATGCCGACTGCTGGTCCCCGCGCGTGCGGGGTTGGTCCCAGCACGCATAGCCGTAACAGTGGACGGCCTGACTGGTCCCCGCGCGTGCGGGGTTGGTCCCCTCGACCAGCTGGGCGGAGAGCAAGCGATCCGCTGGTCCCCGCGCGTGCGGGGTTGGTCCCGGGCGTGGCGGGGTTCGAGCTGGGCACCGGGGCTGGTCCCCGCGCGTGCGGGGTTGGTCCCGAGCACGTGGAGGATCTGCGCCGGGCGATGCTCTGGTCCCCGCGCGTGCGGGGTTGGTCCCGGCGCTCACGGCTTCCTGGGCGGCTACGACGGCTGGTCCCCGCGCGTGCGGGGTTGGTCCCGCTGCGCGTCCCTTGCCCATCGCGCAGCGATGCTGGTCCCCGCGCGTGCGGGGTTGGTCCCCCTGCCGACTGGCTTTGCCCCTCCGATCCGTTCTGGTCCCCGCGCGTGCGGGGTTGGTCCCGTGGTGTCGAGAACAACGCGGGCGCCGGCTGTCTGGTCCCCGCGCGTGCGGGGTTGGTCCCTGAGTTTCGGATACTCGTCCAGGACGACGATGCTGGTCCCCGCGCGTGCGGGGTTGGTCCCCATGCACTGAACGTCACCACGATGGGGGAACTCTGGTCCCCGCGCGTGCGGGGTTGGTCCCTCCGGCCCGAGTCGCGACTTCCGCGATCTGATCTGGTCCCCGCGCGTGCGGGGTTGGTCCCGGGAGGTCAACGCCAACGAGGTACGGGCAGAGCTGGTCCCCGCGCGTGCGGGGTTGGTCCCCAGGAGTCGGATCCGTCCAGGGTCCCGGCCATCTGGTCCCCGCGCGTGCGGGGTTGGTCCCGCGTCCCGGCGCATCAGGATCGTCGGCGGGTGGCCGGGGGTGGTCCCCGCGCGTGCGGGGTTGGTCCCAGGATCAACAGTGGTGACGATGTTCAGAAGCTGTGGTCCCCGCGCGTGCGGGGTTGGTCCCCGGAAGCGTCCTGGCCGGGTTCGGACCGAGCGGTGGTCCCCGCGCGTGCGGGGTTGGTCCCACGGCCATGGGGCACCGTAAGGCGCCTTACGGGTGGTCCCCGCGCGTGCGGGGTTGGTCCCGCGAAGTCGAGCCCCGCCGTGCTCGGGGTGAAGTGGTCCCCGCGCGTGCGGGGTTGTTCCCAGCCGCAGATCAGACACGAGTCGTCCGCTCCCCTGGTCCCTGCGCGCGCAGGGTTCTCCCCATCCAGCGCTGCTCCTGCAAAGTGTCGGCTGCTACCCGCGCAGCCAGGCTGACTTCCAGGTGTGGACATAAGAAGACGCCCCGCCAGGACCATCCGCGACGTATCCGAGCCCTTCGGGCGGCGGGCGGCGGGCGGCGGGCGGCGGGCGGCGGGCGGCGGGCGGCGGGCGGCGGGCGGCGGGCGGCGGGCGGCGGGCGGCGGGCGGCGGGCGGCGGGCGGCGGGCGGCGGGCGGCGGGCCTGGATACTCGGCCACCAGTACCGAGTGCCGGGTCCTGTTGTGGACATCTCCGGACCCCGTCACTGACCAAGAAAGTCCAAAGCGATGCCCCGCCAGAACACCGACGACGCCCCCGTCGCCAGGTCCTGGTGGAGCACCACCGTCAGCAGTCCCAGCAAGCCATACTCACGCGAGGACAACACCCCGTACCCGCAGGCCAACGCACGCGTCACCGGCCGACCTGCCCGGGACTCCGCAGCCCTCTGCTTCCTCAGTCCGCGCAGTACGCGTCCCCCGCCGGCCGAACCCCCGTGGTGAAGAAGTCCGTCACCGCGCGGTCCCCGCAGGCGTTTCCGTTGCCCAGGTACGAGCCGTGGCCGCCGTGGTCGACCGAGACCAGGCGGGCCCTGGCGCCGAAGGCCTCGCGCATCTTCAGGGCGCCGGTGTACGGGGTCGCCGGGTCGCGGAGGTTCTGGATCATCAGGACGTTCGAGGGGCCGTGGTCCGTGATCCTGGTGGGCGCATCCGTCGGGGCGTCCTTCCAGAAGGCGCACGGGGTGATGTTCGCCGTCATCCCGGCCGTGAGCGGGTGTTGGGCGCGGTCCGTGGCCACCGTCTTCTGGTACGAAGCGACCGACCCCGGCCAGCTCACGTCGTTGCAGATCACCCCGATCATCACCGCCGCGTCCTCGTCCGACAGCGGCTGGGTGAGGTCGGGGGTCAGGTCCGGGGTGCGGGCCGGGTCCTGGGCCGCCTGGACGAGGCCGGCCAGTCGAGTAAAGGAACTGTCGTCGTAGAGCGCGTTCTGGAGCGCCTGGCGCAGCATATTGCCGGTCAGGCGGACGTCCGGCGTGCTCGACTGCTTCGGTTCACGGTCCAGGGTCCGGGCCAGGGAGAGGATCAACGGCCTTACCTCGGAGGCGTGTTGAGCCAGCCGGAGGTGATCCTCGTCCCTGGCCGGGTCGGCCGCCCAGGCCGCGAAATCGGGCATACGGTCCTCCGCGCCGACCGCCATGTTCGCCAGCCAGCCCCGCTCCACGCGCGAGGGGTCGGGGTCGCCGCTGCTGTCCAGCACCCAACGGTCCGTGTGCTCCGGGAACTTCTGGGCGTACACCGCCGCCACGTACGTCCCGTACGACACACCCCACGCCGACAGTTTCTGCTCGCCCAGCGCCTGGCGGAAGCGGTCGATGTCGCGGGCCTCGTTCACGGTGGTGAGGCTGCGGAGTACGGCGCCCCCGTTGCGGTCGCAGGCCTCGGCGGTACGCCGGGAGCGGGCGACGTTCTCCGTGATGTCGCCGTTCGGCGCGGGCCAGGAGCGGAGGGTGGTCAGCAGCCGGTCGCCCGCGTCGAGGCCGCAGCTCGCCTTCGTACTGCCGCCCACCCCGCGTGGGTCCAGGCTGACGATGTCGTACGCACCCGCCAACTGCCCCCGCAGCGCTGCCCCCTTCTGCGTCAGCCGCTGCACCCCGGACGAGCCTGGGCCGCCGGGGATCACCAGCAGGGTGCCCCGGCGCGCTGCCGGGTGGTCGCTGCGCAGGCGGGACACGGCGAGGTCGATCTGCGGGCCGTCCGGGTGGCGGTAGTCGAGGGGTACGGGCAATTGCGCGCACTCCTGGTCGGCGGGACCGCCGGGCTGGGCGCAGGGGTGCCAGGCGAGGGCGGAGACCGGGGCGGCGGTGCCTGCGCGGGCCACCGGGAGGGCGTCGGCGGCGCCGGTGGTCGCGGTGGCTGTCGTGGTCAGGGTGGTGGTGACGGCTACGGCGGAGAGCGCCAGGACGAGTCCCTTGCGGGTGTAAGTAGGCATGGGACAAGGGTGGTTGGAGAGAGAGCCGGTACCCATCCGACTGACTGGACGATCGACGTTCGGGTTAACCCCCTTACTTACGCGATGAGTTCACGCGTACGGCAGCCGACGCGGGCCGCACGACACCTGCGCTCCCCTCACACCCCTGCCCCCTCCCCGAAGCACTCCTGGGCGCGGCTCGTCACCAGGTCCATGAAGGCGGTGACGACCGGCGTGCGGCTGCGGGACGTCACCCGGGTCAGGCCCACCGTGCGGCTCGCGCCCGGATCGTCGAGCGGGAGGTCGACCAGGCCGGGCACCGGTACCGGGGACGGGGGGAGGACCGCGACGCCGAGGCCCGCCGCGACGAAGCCCCGGATCGTCGCGATCTCGGCCCCCTCGAACGCGACCCGGGGCGGGAACCCGGCCGCCGCGCACAGGCCGTTGACCAGGCGGCGCAGACCGTATCCCGATGTCGCCATCACGAAGTCCTCGTGCTCCGCCTCCGCCAGCCGGACCCGTGCGCGGCCCGCGAGGCGGTGGTCCGCCGGGACGACCAACCGCAGGGGTTCGCGGGCGACGGGCAGGGTGGTGATGCCGGGTTCGTCGGGCAGCGGTGAGGTCAGGCAGAAGTCGACCTCACCGCTGCGCAGCCGGTCCAGGAGGCCCTGGGCGTTGTCCTGGACGAGCTGGAAGCGGACCTGGGGGTGGCGGGTACGGAACCAGCTGACCAGCAGGGGCACCGGCGCGGAGCCCAGCGCGGGGAGGAAACCGAGGGCGACCGTGCCCGGCATGTCGGTGGCCAGGCGCAGTTCCTCGCAGCCCGTGGCGATCTCCTCCAGGCCCCGCTGCACCCGGGTGAGGAAGGCCCGGCCCTGACGGGTCAGCCGCAGCCCACGGCCCTCCCGGTCGAAGAGGGGCGTCCCGACCGCCGCTTCCAGCCGGGCGACGCTGCGGCTGACGGTCGACTGCGGGGTGCCCAGTTCGGCCGCCGCCGCCGAGAGATGCTCCAGCCGGGCCACCGTGGCGAAGCGCACCAGGTCGGGACTCATCCCCAGCAGCGGCTCCAGGGACGGGGACGCGGGACGCCGGTCGTCCACACGCGAATCAGCCACGCGTGAGTCAGCTACACGCGAGCCGTCCACAAGCGAGGCATCCATGTGCGAATCGTCCACGCGTGAGCCGTCCACGCGTGAGCCGTCCACGCGTGAGCCGTCCACGTGCGAGTCGCCCGCACGCAAGTGGTCCGGGTTCGGTCGTTCCATATATGGAATGTATCCGGTCGATCCATGCATTGGACGCATCATCAACGCCCGGCCTACCGTCGGCAGGTGACTGACTCGGCCATATCGCCTGCCGCACACATGCGGGGGACACCCGGATTCCGCCGGGCCACCGGAGCGCTCTTCGCCGCCGGCATGACCACCTTCATGACGCTGTACTGCGTCCAGGCGCTGCTGCCCGCCCTGTCCTCCGGCTTCCATCTGTCCCCCGCCGCCTCGTCACTGACGATCTCGGTCTCCACGGCCGCCATGGCCGTCGCCGTGGTGCCGCTCACCGCGCTCTCCGACGCCTGGAGCAGGACGGGGATGATGAGTCTGGCGCTCGGCGCCGCCGCACTGCTGGGGATCGCGGCGGCGTTCGCGCCCAACTACCCGGTACTGCTGGTGTTCCGGGTCCTCCAGGGGCTCGCGCTCGCCGGGCTCCAGGCCACGGCGATGTCGTACCTCGCCGAGGAGGTCCACCGCGAGTCGCTGGGCCAGGCCATGGGGCTCTACGTGGCGGGCAACGGCATCGGCGGCATGGCGGGCAGGCTCGTCGCCGACGGTGTCCTCGACCTGACCGGCAGCTGGCGGTGGGCGATCGGGGCGGTCGGGGTGGTGGCCGCGGTGTGCGCCGTCGTCTTCCACCTGTCGATACCGGCCTCCGTGCGCTTCGTCCGCCGGGAGGCCCGGCCGCGCGCCCTGGCCTCCGCCATCGGCCGGGCCCTGCCGGACACCGCACTGCTCAGGCTCTACCTGATCGGCTTCGTGGCGATGGCGGGCTTCGTCACCGTCTACAACTATCTGGGCTTCCGGCTGATCGCGGAGCCGTTCGACCTGTCCCAGACGACGGCCGGGCTGCTCTTCGTCGCGTACGTCGCCGGATCGTTCTCCTCCGCCGCGGCCGGCCGCCTGGTGGACCGGTACGGGCGCCCGCGGGTGCTGGTGCCCGCGCTGCTCGTCGCCCTGGCGGGGCTGGCGGTGATGCTCGTACCGAGCCTCGGCGCCGTCATCCCCGGACTGGTGATCTTCACGGTGGGCTTCTTCGCGGCCCACGCGGTGGCCAGCGGCTGGGTGGGCGGCCGGTCCACCGTGCTGGGGGTGCAGGGGGCCGCCGTGTACCTCTTCTTCTACTACATCGGCAGCGCCGTCGGCGGCTCGGTCGGCGGGATCGCCTACTCCTCGGGGGAGTGGGGCGGGCTCACCCTGTACTGCGCCTGCCTGCTGGCGATCGCGCTGATCAGCGCGGTGACGCTGAGCCGGGTACGCGCCGCGTCCCGCCCGTCGCCCGTGGCTGCACCCGCGGATGCGGATGCGGGTACAACCGCGGTCACGGGCACGGACGGTACGGCGGGCGGTGCGGCCCCCGCGGTCACTCCACCCGGCGACGCGCCCGGCGCCGTTCGGTGAAGCGCCGCCGGTAGCCGCCGGTGAGCAGCAGGAACGAGGCGGCGACGATGGTCACCGCCTGCGCGATCACGGCCAGCCACTTGTCGTGGAACCAGACCGGCTCGTACATGTTCGGGATGGGCCCGAGCTTGCCGACGTTCACATAGCGGTAGACGAGCAGCAGCGCGAGCCCCCCGGCGGCCACCAGCCAGGCGAAGGCATCGGAGATCCAGCGGTGCCAGACCAGGACGAGCAGGGCCGCCAGCGCGGCCAGCCCGGCCTCGATGCGGAAGAGGTCGCCCTGGCTGATGCTCGCCGAGATGGGGTCGTAGCGGTCGGCGAGCTTGGCATGCACATAGGCGTCCACGGCGAGCCCGGCGGCAGCCAGCAGCCGGGCCAGAGCCCGCAGGAAGCGGTGTACGGGGCGGACGGGGTCCGCCGCTGGGGAGGGGGTCGTTACGTAGGGATCGGAGGGCATAGCTGTCCATTCCCGGCACGGGTGAGCACGGCACGACGGAACACGGCACGAGGGAGCGCGGCACGAAGGAACACGGCCCCGCTGATCAGCGGACCGTGAGGGAACCCTTCATGTACTGGTGGATGGTGCACATGTACGGGTAACTGCCCGCTTTCGACGGCGCGGTGAAGGTGACCGTCTTCCCGGCCGCGATGGTGCCGGTGTCGAAGACCTTCTTGCCGGTCGCGGTCACGGTGTGCGGGGTCGAGTCCTTGTTGGTCACGGTGATCTTCGCGCCCGGCGCGACCGTCAGGGCGGCGGGATGGAACGCGAAGTTCTGGATCGTGATCGTCGTCCCCGAGCCGCTCGCCGCCGAGGACGACGAGGACGGTCCGGTGGACGAGTTGCTGGAGGAATTCGAGCTGCTGCCGCTCGAACAGCTGGTGACGGCGGTCAGCATGCACAGCGTCACGACGGCGACAGCGGCGCGGGGCCTGCGCGGTCTGCGCGTCCTGCGGGAACGGAAGAGCATCGGGTCTCCGGTGGTCTCGGGGCAGCCCGGCCCCGGCCGGGCGCGTGGGGCACACCCGGCCGGGGCGAGCGCGTCAGACGGTCAGCAGAGCGGTACTGGCAGCCTTGTTGGTGCTGATGAAGGTGTCGGGCACCGGGTACTGGCCCAGCACGTAGTGCAGGATCGCCGCGTGCATGGCCTCGACCGGGGCGATGGTCGCGGCTGTGTTGATCCCGCCCGAGCTCTTGACGTTGTACGTGGCGAACACGTACGTCTCGGTGGCCGTGTCCTCCAGCGTGAGGGCCAGTTGCGCCACCTGCGTGACGTTCTTGACCTGGCCCAGCGCCTTGGTGATCTCGGGCTGGTTGGACAGGGGCACCCCGGTGATCTTGGGCTTGCCCGCGGAGGAGAGCACCCCGTTCCACGCGTTGGCGTGGTCCTGGTGCTGGGCCATCGCGGTCGTGATGAACGTCGAGATCGCCGGCGGCACCGTGCCGAGCTTGCCCGCCTTGGCGGCCGAGAGAGCCGCCTTGTACGCGGCCACGGCCTGGTTCTCCAGGGCCACCGCCAGCGCGACGACCTTCAGGTCACCGGTGTACTTGCTCGCCCCGCCCGACGCGGACGCGGACGCCGAGGCGGAGGCGGACATCGACGGCGACATCCCCGCCGACGGCGAACCGGACGCGCTGCCACCCGTCGGCACCGAATTGGTCTTGCCCCCGCACGCGGCCAGCGCCAGCATGGCCGCCGACGCACCGGCGCCCGTCAGGAAGCGGCGGCGCGCCACATGCACGCGCTGCACCTGCACCTGCTCCTGCTGCTCGGGGCCCGGCTCCGCGCTCCTGAGATCGCGCATCTCGACGGCGAGGTCACGGGCGGAAGCGGCCATCGCGGGGAGCGTCTGCCGGTGGGCCTCGTCCATCCCCTGCGTGAGACGGGACAGCTCGCCCTCGCTGATCGGCAGCTCCCAGCCGCCCTTGCTGCTGCTCATTTGACGGCCCCTTCACTGACCGGCGAGGCGTTCTTCGTGGGGTAGAAGGCGTCGGGGAAGCCCACGCTGCCGATGGAGGCGGGGAGCTTCGCGACATCGGTGGGAATCGCGATGAGGCTGGTGTCGCCGTCGGCCAGCAGGGCCTGCACGGCCAGCAGCGTGGCCCGGTGCTGGGCCTCCACCGGGGCGACCGAGGCGAAGAGCTGACGCAGGTTCGTCTCGTTGACCTGCCCGACGTTCTTCGTGTAGGTCTGCGCGGCCACGTCCTCCAGCGAGATGGCCAGCTTCACCACGTCCGCCGACGTCTTGAGCGTGGGAAGCGTCTGCTTGACGACTGCGGCGTACTTCGGGTCCGTGCCCGTCTGCTCCTTGCCACCGGCCTTCGTCGCCGCCGCGTTGAACGCCTGGGCGTGCGCGGTGTGCTGCGCCGCGGTCTTGGTGATGAAGGCCAGCACCGCCTTGTTACCGGTCCTGATGAACGGCAGCCCGGCGGCCGTGTGGTAGACGCTCACCGCCAGGTTCTCCAGCGACGCGGCCGTCTGCAGCGCCATGATGTCGGTGCTGGAGGCGGCGGCTGCCCGTCCGGCGCCCAGCAGGCTCGCCGCACCCACGGCGCCCAGCAGAGTGCCACGGCGCTGCCACCAGTGGCGGGTCGTCGACTCGGAGGATTCGGCGAAGTCCGCCAGAGCGGCGTTCGTCACCCGGAGCGCGTCGCTGTTCAAATCCTGCGACTGCTCGGTCAGCTCCTTCAACAACCCGGTGTCGATGTGATCGGTACCCATCGCGTCCCATCTCCTTCCCCGCGCCGGACAGCACGGGTGTCGGATCGAGCCTTCAGCAGGGGGTGCGCCGGACGCCCGCGCTGTGGGCCCGAATGACACAAGCCGTACCCGAACGAATGAGCGTCGGTTACTCCACGCCTGTGCCCTCGGGCCCGTTCAGTACGTCCGGCCCGTTCGGCGCGTCCGGCGCGGTTCGAACGGAAGGCCCGATCCGAGCGGAAGGCCCGATCCGAAGGGAAGGCCCCGGCTCAGCCGGACAGGCTGCGGTCGGCGAGGAAACGCAGGTACTCGTCGATGTCCAGCGGATTGCCGTCGGAGCGCGGACGCGTCTCGGCCACGCCACGCACCGGCCGGTCGGTGCCCGGACGGGACCACATCACGCCTTCGCCCTGCGTCAGTCCGGGCAGCGACCGGGTGAACTTCTGCCGCAGCCGCGCCGGGATCTCCGCCGTGACCAGCCACGGCGTCCCGTCACCGGTCCCGGCAGCCGCCGCCTCCGTGAAGCCGGTGATCTCCGCCCCGAGCGAGACGAGCCGCGCGACCACGGCGTTGAGCGCGTCCTCCGGGACCTCGGCCTCCAGCGTCTGGAACGGCTCGAAGACCCGGGTGCCCGCGCTCTTGAGCGCCCGCATCAGGACCAGCGGGGTGAGGCCGCGGAAGTGCGCGGCGACCGTGAGCGGGGAGTTGTAGCCGGTACGGGTCACGGTGACCACGCAGTCGGTCACCTCCCAGCCGTACAGGCCCTGTTGCAGGGTGCGCCGGACGGATTCCTCGATGGCGCGGTGGTAGGCGCGGGGCAGCGCGCCCCACTCGACGTCCCGGGTGAAGGTGATCCCCGTACCGGGTGGGGCGGGCTCGACCCGCAGGCCCACCGTCGCCCAGAAGCCGGTGGGACCGCCCCGGTCGTACCCCAGGAGCGCCTCCCCCGTACCGACGGGACGCTCGACGTACACCGGGCGGATCGGCTCGAACTCCACCTGGACCCCGTGGTCGCGCTCCAGCCGGGCCGCGATGACCTCCTGCTGGACCGCGCCGTAGAGCAGCACCGAGGTCGCGCCGCCGGCCGTCGTGCGGGTCCGGATCAGCGGGTCCTCGTCCGCGAGTTCGAGGAGCGCCGCGTGCAGCCGCGCCTGCTGCCCGGGGTGGCACGGGCGGACCACCGTCTCCAGGCTCGGCGGGGCGAAGTGGAACGGCTCCGACGTTCCGTCGGATGCGCCCAGCCGGTCCCCGACCCGGATGCCGGACAGACCGCGGATCCTGCCGATGCTGCCCGCGGTCAGCCGCCGGTCCGCGGGGCGCACCGGCCCGTCCCCGGGAACGCCGACGACCTCCAGGCCGGTGATCCGGCCGGTGAACTCGGTTGTCCCGCCGCCCGGTTCACGCTGCCGGTAGCTGACGCGCCGCCGCTCCCGTACCTCGCCGGAGAACAGCCGCAGATACGCGACCTTCTCCCCGGCAGGGGTCCGCTCGACCGCGAAGACCGTGCCGCGCGGGTCCGAAGCGCCCTCGTCCGGGCGCGGCACGGGCAGCAGCGTCCTGATGCCGTCGGTGAGGGCGGCGACGCCCTGGCCGGTCAGCGCCGACCCGAAGAAGACCGGGTGCACCAGGCCCGCGGCGCACTGTCCGGCCAGCAGGGCGTGGACCTCGTACGCGGACGGCAGCTCACCCGCCACCAGCCGGGCCAGCAGCGCGTCGTCGTTCTCGGCGAGCGTCCCGGCCGTCGCGGCGCGGAACTCCGGCTCCTCCAGCGACCGTACGGTGCTGCGCCCGTCCGGGGTCCCCAGGTCGCGCACCGTGCTCATCGGGACGATGTGCGGCGCGAGCCGGCGCCGGATGTCGTCCAGCAGGCTGTCGTGGCGCGCGCCGTTGCGGTCGATCTTGTTGACGAAGATCAGCGTCGGCAGCCGCAGCCTCTGCAGCGACCTCAGCAGGACCCGGGTCTGGGCCTGTACGCCTTCCACGGCGGACAGCACCAGAACGGCGCCGTCGAGTACCGCCAGCGCGCGCTCCACCTCGGCGATGAAGTCCGGGTGGCCGGGGGTGTCGACGAGGTTGATCTGCAGATCTCCGACGGTGAAGGGCGCCACCGCGGAGCGGATCGTGATGCCCCGTTCGCGTTCGATGTCGCCGGTGTCCGTCTGCGTACTGCCCGCGTCGACGCTGCCCAGCTCGGAGATGGCTCCGTTGTCGAGCAGCAGTCGCTCGGTGAGGCTGGTCTTACCGGCGTCGATGTGGGCGAGCACGCCCATGTTCAGTGTTGCCTCGGGCACAGAAGTCCTCGGTGGTGGGAGAAGAGAGACACGACCTGGTGGCTTCGTTGCACTGGCGCATTCCGTGTCTCCCGTTCACCTGTTGTCCGAGGACTCTGCTGTCCGAAGACCCGGCTGTCCGAGGACCCCGTTGTCCGAAGACCCCGTTGTCCGAGGGGCCCGTTGTCCGAGGATCCGTACTCCTGCGGGACCTGAGCCCCACCGGCCCGGCGACGTTACAGGGCACGCCCCGGCCCGGCGACCGCTTTTCCCGCCCGCGCCGGGTACCGAGGTGCCTCGAACGCGGCGCTAGCGTGGCGGGATGGCCACCTCCGACGCGGCGGATCGCCCGCCGTCCGCCGACGACACGGGGTTCCCCGCCCACCGGGCACCCCGCTGCTCCGATCTCGGCGAACTGGACGCGCAGTTGATCCGGTGCCGGGCGTGTCCCCGGCTGGTGGCCTGGCGGGAGCAGGTGGCGGTGGAGAAGCGGGCCGCCTACGCGGACCAGGCGTACTGGGGGCGGCCGGTCCCCGGCTTCGGCCCCCGGGACGCGGCACTGGCCGTCGTCGGACTGGCGCCCGCCGCGCACGGCGGCAACCGGACCGGACGGATGTTCACCGGGGACCCCGCAGGTGACTTCCTCGTCAAGGCGCTGCACACCGTCGGCCTCGCCTCGCAGCCGACCTCCACCGCCGTCGGCGACGGGCTCACCCTGCGCGGTGTCCGGCTGGCCTCCCCGGTGCACTGCGCGCCGCCGGGGAACAGGCCCACCCCGGCGGAACGCGACACCTGCCGCCCGTGGCTGGCTGCCGAACTGGGGCTGCTGGGTCCGGGGCTGCGCGCGGTGGTCGTCCTGGGCGGCTTCGGCTGGCAGGCACTGCTGCCCGTACTCGCCGACGCGGGCCGTCAACTGCCCGTGCCCCGGCCGAAGTTCGGCCACGGCAGCCGGGTGGTGCTCCCCGGTACGGGGGACCGCGCGGAGCTGAGCCTCTTCGGCTGCTACCACCCCAGCCGGCGCAATGTGCACACCGGACGGCTGACGATGCCGATGCTGGAAGAGGTGTTCCGTACGGCTGCGGCTGCCGCGGGTCTGTGACGGGGGGCCCGGTGAACGTGGGCCCGGTGAGCGGGGATCCGGTGGACGCAGGCCCGGTGGACGGGCCCCGGCGGCCGTGACCCGACCGCGGCTGGGGCCGCCCGCACCGGCGGTGGCACACTGGCGCGGTCCGCCGAAGGAGCAGCCCCATGACGACGACGTTGCACACCCTGCGCCGCGCGGTGCGACGGCCGCATCCCCGCCCGGTCGATCTCAGCCACCCCGCCCGTTCCCCGCTCGGCAGCGCCGTCGTCAACTGCGTGGTCTACCGGGACGGCGTACGGCAGCCCGGTGACGGCCCCGCCGGTGAAGCGGTGCGCCAGGTCCGCGAGGCGGGCAGCGGCTTCGTCTGGATCGGGCTGCACGAACCGCTCCCGTCGGAACTGGCCGAACTCGGCCGTCTCCTCGGGCTGCATCCGCTCACCGTGGAGGACGCGCTGCGCCCGCACCCACGGCCGAAGCTCGACGTGTACGGCTCCACGCTCACCGCCGTGTTCAAGACCGTCTGCTACGTCGAGCACCAGGAGCTGACCACCACCAGCGAGATCGTCGACACCGGTGAGCTGGTCGTCTTCACCGGCACCGACTTCGTCCTCACCGTCAGGCGCGGCGGCTGCGGTTCGCTCGGCCCGCTGCGCGAGCACCTGGAGGCGTCCCCCGAGCAGCTGGCCAAGGGCCCGGCGGCCGTCCTGCACGCGATGGCCGACCATGTCGTCGAGGAGTACGCCCACGTCGCCGACGCCGTGCGGGACGACATCGACGCCGTCGAGTCCACGGTCTTCTCGCAGCAGGCGGCGCGCGGCGACGCGGGCCGGATCTACCAGCTCAAGCGGGAGCTCCTGGAGTTCCGGCGGGCCGTCGCACCGCTGGACCGGCCGCTCCAGCAGCTGATCGCCCGCCCCGAGGGGCTGATCAGCCAGGACATCCGGACGTACTTCCGCGATGTGGCGGGCCGGCTCGCCAGGATCACCGAGCAGATCACCGCCTACGACGGGCTGCTCGACTCGATATTCCAGGCACACCTGGCGCAGGTGGGCGTCGCCCAGAACGAGGACATGCGGAAGATCTCTGCGTGGGCCTCGATAGCCGCCGTACCGACCATGGTGTGCGGGTTCTACGGCATGAACTTCGAGGACATGCCGGGACTGCACTGGCGGTACGGCTATCCGCTGGCCCTCGTCGGGATGGTGGCCGTCTGCCTGCTCATGCGGCGCGGCTTCCGGCGCAACGGCTGGCTGTAGGCCCGGTCCGGTGCCGGGCCCGAAGCGCCGTACCCCGATCCGGTGCCGGGCCCGAAGCGCCGTACCCCGATCCGGCGGCTACCCGGCGCTGCCCGCGTGGTGGATCTCGTGGCTCCACGCCTGGTACAGCGGGTTCCCCGGCCCCGGCGGACGCAGTTCGCCGAACCGGGTCCAGCCCCAGTTCCGCAGCACCCCGCGGACCGGATCGTTCGCCGATTCCACCAGGGCCGTCATCAGCGCGGACCGCGAGCGGACCAGTAGCTGGTCGACGAGCCGGGTGGCGACCCGCTGCCGCCGGTACGGCGGCAGCACCATCAGCTCGGCGAGGACGAAGACCTGCCCGGAGGCGGTCAGTTCCTCCACGTCCACCGGGAGCCCGCCCAGGAATCCGTTCCAGATGGCGCCCTCGCGCTCCAGGACGTAGCCGTACGCACACCCCGCGAGGGACGGCCCGTCGGCCACCATCATGTCGAAGCCGGGGCGCTGCATGTCCTCGGCGAACCGCTCCAGGAACTGCTGCCGGTCGTGGAACTCCTCGCCGGGCGCCTGCCGGTACGCCTCGACGTAGGTGTCGGCGACGGCCTCCCGCTGCTGCTCGGCCTGCCACCTGGTCAGGCGTCGCATGTAGACCTGCGTCATGTGATCCTCCCCACTCCTGCGGTCATGGTCTCAGCGCGCGGCGACCAAGGAAACGGATCGTGCAGGATCCGGCCTCGCCGGACGGGCCGACGGCCAGCTCCGACAGGGCGCCGTCGGGCCCGGCCGGACGGAAATGGCCGAATGGCGCCGCCCGGAGTGCGGGCGCCCGGCCCTTGGCTTCCCCTGGAGAGGTGACGGACGACGCCCGGGTCTCACTCGACGGGCCGCGGACCGGGGCGACGCCGACGGGACGGGCTCCGCTGCGGCCCCGGCGACGCCTGCGCTCGTTCTTCGCCGTCCTGCTGATCGTGCTCGCCGCGGTCCTCGCCCCGGTGTCCACCGCCGCCGTCTGGGCCCGCGACGTGGTGGGCGACCGGGACCACTACGTGGCGACGATGCGGCCGCTGGCCGCCGACCCCGCCGTCCGGGCGGCCGTCACCGACCGGGTCGCCGATGCCGTCATGGAGTACGTCAGCGTCAAGGCGCTACTCGGTACGGTCGACCCGGACGACCGGTCGGCGCTGGATCCGGCCATCGGCGCGCTGGACGGGCCGGTCGCCGCCGGGCTCAGGAACCTGGTGCACAGCGCGGTGGGGAGCTTCGTGTCCGGACCCGCCTTCGCGACGATCTGGACCCAGCTCAACCGGGAGGCGCACGTCGCCGCCGAGAAGGCCCTGACCAGTGACCGGGGCACCGCGGTGACCGTGGATCTGGCGCCGGTCGCCGAAGCGGCCAAGCGGCAGCTGCTCGACGACGGGCTGTCCGTCGCGTCGAAGATCCCCACGGTGCACGCCCGGCTCACGCTCGTGGACTCCGAGGCCGTCGGCCGGGCCCGCACCGGCTTCCGGCTGCTGCGGACCGTCGGGCCCTGGCTGCCGGTGGCGACCGTGCTGTCCGCCGCGGGCGGGGTGCTCCTCGCGGTCCGCAGACGGCGCGCCCTGATCACCCTCGCCCTGCTGATCGCGGGCGGCGCCCTGCTGCTCGGCCTGGGTCTCGTGGTCTTCCGCAGCCAGTACCTGGACCGCCTCACCTCCGGCATCCCGCACCCGGCCGCCGCGGCGGTCTTCAACGCGCTGACGGCCTTCCTGCGCATCGCGGTACGGATGATCGCCGTCACCGGCGCCGTGGTCGCCCTCACCGCCTGGCTGGGCGGCACCGGCCGGGTCGCCACCCGGGTGCGGTCCGGCTGGCGGGGCGGCATCGGCGCCCTGCGCGAGGCGATGGGGCTGCGTACCGGGCGGGCCGGGCTCCGGGTGCTGCGCGCCAGGAGCTGGCTGAACGGGACCGTGGTGGCCATCGCGCTCGCGGCCTACCTGGTGTGGGACCGCCCCACCCTCACGGTGGTGGCCGGTATCGCCCTGCTCACGCTGATCGCGCTGGCGGCCGTGGAACTGCTCGCCGACGACGGGGTCCCGGATGCGGGTACCGGCGCTACTTCGGAGCGTGCTCGCCCCGATAGAAGAGCAGCCAGATGAAACCGCCGGCCGTCAGTCCTCGTGCGTGTAGAAGACGTAGAACGTCGCGAGCAGCGCCCCCGCGCCGAACCCCGCGCCGATGAACGACGACAGCAGCACGCTGTGCCCGGTCATCGAGTAGAGGAAGCCCATCGCGCCGCCGACGAGCAGCCCGTACCCCGCCGCGCGGAGCTCCCGGGGGAGCGCGTGCTGGATGCGGCCGAAGCCGAAGCACAGCGCGGCGAGGACGACGCCCGAGACCACGCTGAGTACCAGCTGGGCGGTGCTGAGCCCGTGTCCGGAGCTCAGGATGAACGCCGAGTAGAGGCCGTAGACGACGCCGAGGACGACCGGCACCGCCACGGCCGCCGTCGAGAGGTGCCCGTGCCGGTGGGCCGGGACGCGCTTGTGAGCCGGCCTGCGCGCCGGGAACGCCGCTGGTGTGGCCATGGCAGTTTCCTTCCACTCGCCCTCACTCCAGCGCACACCCGCGGGCGCCTCCCGGCAAGTCGTAACCCGAACGGAGTAACGCACCGGGGTGCGGGCCGGACCCGGGGGTGGAAGGGAGACGGGCCGCACAGGAACGGGGGATACGGCCGGTCGCGACCGGAGGCGGGGCCCGCCCCTCGCCGGTAGCGGAGTCGACAGACCGTACAAATGTGAACGTATCTCCGCATGATGAGGGCAGCGTTTCCCCCGAAGGAGGAGTGCCCACCATGAGTCACCAGACCGCAGAACCGCACCACAGCACCACCCCGCACAGCGGGTGGGCCGCCGGCGGCACCATGTTCGCCGGTGTCCTGATGCTGGTGGAGGGGGTGACCGACATCCTCCAGGGCATCGTCGCCATCGCCAAGGACAGCGTCTACACGCACGTCAACAACTACACGTACGCCTTCAGCCTCACTTCCTGGGGCTGGATCCACCTGATCCTCGGCATCCTGGTCGCGCTGACCGGTCTCGGCATCCTCGCCGGGGTGACCGCCGCACGGGCCGCGGGCATCGTGCTGGCCTCGCTGAATGTCATCCTGCAGTTCATGTTCCTGCCGTACCAGCCGCTCTGGGCGCTGACCGGCATCGCGATCGGCCTCTTCGTGATCTGGTCGCTGGCCTTCGGCGACCGGACGGGCCGGGCGCACCACACGTACTGACGAACCGTTCGTTCCGACGAACCGTTCGTTCCGACGAACCGTTCGTTCCGACGAACCGTTCGTTCCGACGAGCCGTTCGTTCCGGCCGGACAGGTCTGCGGGCAGGCCTGCCCGGCCGGACAGGTCTGCGGGCAGGGGGTGTCCGGCCGGGCGCCGTACCGGGGGACGTACGTTGTCGACCATGGCTGACCTGGGCGTGTGCCGGTATGAGTGAGAACCGACAGCAGTCCCTGCTGTCCCCTCCCGAGTGGCTGATCCGGGGGCTGCGCCCGCAGTCCGCACCGATCCCCCGGGCGGCCGTCGCCCGCGCGAGCCTCGCGCTCGCCACGCCGATGGCCGTCGGTTTCGCGGCCGGCGAGCCCGTGTACGGGGCGCTGGTGGCCATGGGCGCCCTGTCGGGCGTCATCGGCGACACCGCCGACGCGTACCGGATGCGGGTCTTCAACATCGCCGTCCCGCAGTGCTTCGGGGCGATCGGCGTCATGCTCGGCACGCTGGTGTACGGCGACGGCTGGACCGCCGTCGCCGTGCTCACCCTGATCGCGCTGATCTCCGGGATGATCTCCACGATCGGTGCCGTGGCCTCCGTGTCCGGGTTGCTGCTCCTGCTCAACGCCGTGGTCGGCGCGGGACTCCCGATGCCGGGCCCCTGGTGGAAGTCCCCGCTGCTGCTCACCATCGGCGGGCTGTTCGTCCTGGCGCTGGCGCTGGTCGGCTGGCCCTGGCGGGCACGGGCACCCGAGCGGGCCGCGGTCGCCGCGACCTACCGCACGGCCGCCGAACTGCTGGCCGCCGCGGGCACCCCCGCGTACGACGTCCGGCGCCAGGCCGTCACCGGCTCGCTGAACGCCTCCTACGACCTGATCCTCGCCCGCCGCGCCCACTACCACGGCCGCAGCACCTCGATGGTGCGGCTGCTCGCCCAGCTCAACGTGCTCGTCCCGCTGATCGAAGCGGCAGCCGCGGCCCATCTGCACGGCCGGTCCTCGCGCCGCCCGGAAATCGCCGCCGCCGTACGGGACCTGGCGGATGTCGTCGCCTCGGGCCGGTCCGGCGCCGTACCCGATCTCGTACTCCCCGAACCGCAGGGCCCCGCCGACCGCGCCATGAACGCGGCGCTGCGCCACGCCTCGGCCGTCGTCGACCACCCCGAGCCCGAACACAGCGCCGAGGACCCGCTGGGCCGTCCCGCCGCGCTCGGCGTACGGGCCCGCCGGGCCGCGCTCACCGTCCTGCTCTCGCCCGCCTCCTGGCGCTACGGCCTGCGGCTCGCGCTCTGCATCGGCCTCGCCCAGTCACTGGTCTCGGTGGTGTCGGTCCCGCGCTCGTACTGGGTCGCGCTGACCGTCACCTTCGTGCTCAAGCCCGACTTCGGCTCGGTCTTCTCCCGCGCGGTCCTGCGGGCGCTCGGCACCGCGGCCGGGCTGGTCACCGCCGCCCTGGTCCTCGGCGTCGTGCCGCGCGGCTGGTGGGACGTGCCGGTGATGGTGGTGCTCGCGGCCCTGATCCCGGCGTTCTCCGCGAAGGGGTACGCCTTCCAGACCGCGGCCATCACCCCGGTGATCCTGCTGATCTCCGACCAGCTGAACCACCTGGGCTTCCACCTGGTCCTGCCCCGGCTGCTCGACAGCCTCATCGGCTGCGGGATCGCGCTGGTGGCGGGCTATCTGCTCTGGCCGGAGAGCTGGCACACCCGGATCGGCGACCGGCTCGCGGAGGCGGTCGAGGAGAGCGCGCGCTATGTCGAGTGCGCGTTCGGCGGCGCCGCGGGCGACAACCCGGCCGACCACGCCGCGCGGGCCCGGATGCGACGCCGTCTCTACCGGGACCTGTCGGTCGTACGGACGGAGTTCCAGCGGGCCCTGACCGAACCGCCGCCGACCGGGCGGCGGGCCGCCGCCTGGTGGCCGCTGGTCGTCGCGGCCGAGCGGATCGTCGACGCGACGACGGCGGCGCGGGTACGGGTCACCCACGGGGCGACGCCTCCGGCACCCGACGAAGTCGGGGCGGTGACACGGGAGTTGCGGGAACTGGCCCAGGGGCTGCGCTCCAGCGCCACCCTGGAGCGCGTCGCGGCCCGGATCAAGGGCGACGACAACGGCGTACTGGCGCCGCTGCGCCAGGAGGTCACCGCGGCACGGGAGATCGCCTCACCCCAGCGGTGACGAACAACAGCGGTGACGAACGACAGCGGTGACGAACAGGGGCGGTGACGAACAGGGCGTCCTGGCGGGGCAGGGCGGGGCAGAGCAGGGACGAACGGAGCGGCCGGACGGGCCCGGACATGCGGGTGCCGGGCCGGGCAGTGCCCGGCCCGGCCCATCACCGCCCCGTACCACCCCGACGAAGGTCACCCGCGCCCGGCGTCCTCAGGTGACGCCGGGCGCGGGGGTGGGGGCCCGACGCCGGGGAGGCGGCGTCAGGAAACCTTGGAAGCCTTGGCCAGCGCCTTGGCGAAGCCGTTCGCCCACAGGGCGTTGACCTGGGCACGCTCCTGCGCGTCCGGCTGCCGGTTGGTGCAGGACGGGCCGGGGCCGCCGCCGGACATCAGCTCGCTGCACGGGCCGTCGTACGTGTCGGGCAGGCCGAGCACGTGTCCCGTCTCGTGCGCGGTGACCCGGACGGAGTCGTACTGCTGGTTCTGGGCGTAGTCCAGGAAGACGTACCCGCTGCCGTGCCCGTCCGTCGAGGCGTACGAACCGGACGGGTCACTGCCCTCGCGGTAGCTGAAGTCCGCGTTGGAGCCCGCCTGGAGCTTGACGTTGGAGACGGCCGCGTTCCAGATCTGCGTGCTCGCGGCTATCTGGCTCTGGAAGGTCGGCGCACCCGAGGCGTCGTAGACGACGGTGACGGTCTTCAGATTCGGGTGGGCGGCCTGCTTCTTCGCGACCGACTTCATGACGGCCTCGAAGAAGGCCTTGTTGCCCGCTTCCTGCTGGGCGCCGACGTAGTGGGCAGCGGTGGTGGCAGCCTGCTGTGCGGAGGACGCCGTGGGGGTGGCGGCCTGCACGGGAGCTGCGGTGCCGAGGGCGGCGGCGATACCGAGGCCCAGGATGGCGGAGAGCGCCGTATTACGGTGCTTCATGTGGGGGGCTCCTACTCGTCCGGTGTGGGGGTGAACGGGTGGTACCGCAGAGTGTGCTGCGCGAGCGGGCCCCGGGGATGATGGCAACTGGCGATAACTTGGGCCTATCGGTGGGGATTTGATGGTCTGGTGCGGCCCGTGACACGCGCTTACGCTCTGGGTTCATGGACCTTGAGGTGCGGCATCTTCGCGCACTGTGCGCCATCGCCGACAGCGGCAGCCTGCACAAGGCGGCCCGCGAGCTGGGCATGAGCCAGCCCTCGCTCACGACCCAGCTCCGCCGGATCGAGAACTCGCTCGGCGGCCAGCTCTTCTCCCGCGAGCGCACCGGCTGCCGTCCCACCCCGCTCGGGCGCACCGTCCTCAGCCGGGCCCGGCCGCTGATCGAGGAGATGCGGTCCCTGGTGACCGACGCGAAGTCCGCCGCCGCGCGGGCGGCCGGACCCCGGCTGCGGATCGGCGCGACGGCGAACCGCGCCATCCCCGGCTGGCTGCGCCGCCTGCGGACCCGGCTGCCCGGCACCGAGACCTCCCTCCACATGGACGTGTCGGCCAACGCCCTGCTGCGGCTGGTGGCCTCCGGGCAGCTGGACGTGGCGTTCGTGCACGAGGTCGAGGGGTGTCCGCTGCGGGTCCCGGACGGCCTGGAGATCCGCGTACTCGTCGAACGCGAACCGCAGTTCGTGACCCTGGCGGCGGACCACCCGGCGGCGGCGGACCCGGTGGTGAAGCTCGCGGACCTCGCGGCCGACCAGTGGATGGTCGATCCGACGGTGGACGGGGAGTGGGACGGGATGCGCCGGATGCTGCGCGCGGCCGGCCTCAACCCCCGGGTGCTGCACGGGGATTACCTCACGGCGTTCTCCCTGGTCGCGTCCGGCGAGGTCGTCACGGTCTGCCAGCCGACGACCAGCCCCAGACCGGACACGGTGATAAGACCGCTGCACGGCGATCCGCTGGGGGTACGCCTGCTGCTCGCGGCGCGGACCGGGGCAGCCGGGACGGACCTGGCGGAACTGGACGTGGTGTACGGGGAGCTGGCGGGGGCGTACGGGGAACTGGTCCAGGTCGGCTGACCCGGCCCCGGTGCCGGTGCCGCCCGCGGGCAGCCCGCCGTCACGGAGCGTGAGGGCCGTTCCCGTGGGAGCCACAGGAGAGTCCGGGTGGAAATTCACCCCCGCGCGCACCGCGTACGATCCGCTGCCATGGGCTCCGAACTTGTCGTGGATCTGCGCACTCTGCCGCTCGCCACGCTCGACGACTTCTGGGACGCGGTGACGGCGCCGTGCGGCCTGCCCGACTGGTTCGGCCGGAACCTGGATGCCTGGTGGGACACGGTGGAGACCCGCGGCGTCTCGGAAGTCGTGGACGCACACGGGCTGCTGGTCGTACGGGCCAGGGAAGCCGGTCTCTTCGCACCGGGTCATCCGGACGGCGTACGGCTGTCCTCCCTGTTCGCCGACGCGACGCGCGCACGGCTCGACCTGGAGCCCTGACCGGGGAACGGGCCCTACCCTCCCCAAGATCGCCGAAAGCGGTCGCTAACCTTACGTGTCCGCCCTGGCCAGGGATCAGCTCCCGCCGGCGCGGACTTTGTCTCGCACTCGACTCATTGCGAAAGGTCTCGCCCATGGGCATTCGGAGCTTGCTGCGCAAGGTGTTTGGACGCGACCGCGCGGAGTACGACGAGTCGTCGGCTGCTCCTTCCGTGCCGTCGCAGGGCGAGAAGCCGGCGGCGGAGACCGCGTCGGTGACGACGCCCGCGTCCGCCTCTGTCCTGACGTCGACCGGGAACGCGTCGACGGAGAAGGCCGGTGGCGACAAGGAGGGCACGGGCACCGATACGAGTACGGGTACCGCGTCCGCGACCGTACCGGCACAGGCCGACAAGTCCGCCTCCGCCGAAACGCCGAAGCCGAGGCGGAAGTCCACCCCCGGCATCGCGGCCGACCTGGTGGCGGAGGCCTTCGACAACCCGAAGCCGCGACCGGCGGAGCCGACGGTTCCGGCCCAGGCCGGTTCTCCCGAGGACGCGGTCGCCGTACCGGAGAAGTCCGTACCGGAGAAGGATGTTGAGGCGGAGACCGGGACAGAGGCCGCTGAGCCTGCGGCAGTTGCCGCCGAGGTGACCGCTGGGGCTGCCCCGGACGACGCGGAGCCGGAGCCCGAGGTCGTCGACGCGGAGGTCGAGGCCGGGGCGGAGGCCGAGGCCGGGGCGGAGGCCGAGGCCGGGGCGGCGCCTGAGGTCGAGGCCGAGCCCGTCGCGGACGAAGCGGAGACTGCTGAGCCGGTTGCGGCCGAGGCGGCGCCGGTTGCGGCGGTCACGGATGCGCCCGAGCCGGTCACCGCCGTGGCCGAGCCGGTCGAGGCCGAAGCGGAAGCGGAGGCGGAAGCGGAGGCGGAGGCGGAAGCGGAGGCGGAAGCGGAGGCGGAAGCGGAGGCGGAAGCGGAGGCCACGGTCGAAGCGGAGGCCGAGGTCGAAGCCGAACCCGCGCCCGAGCCCACGCCCGCCGTCGAGGCACAGCCCGAGCCGGCCGAGGCCGAGGCCGAGGCCACGGTCGAAGCGGAGGCCGAAGCGGAAGCCCAGGTCGAGCCCGAGACCGAGACCGAGGCCGAAGCCGCACCGGTTGCCGTCGAGCCCGCACCTGCGGCTGCTGCCGACCCCGAGCCCGTAACCACCGAGCAGGAGCAGGAGCAGAAGCCGGAGTCGGAACCGACCGCCGCCGGGACCGCCCCCGACGCCCCCAGCACCCCCGCCGACCTCAGCACCCGCGCCCCCCAGCTCGTCGCCGCGTACCAGGCCGCCGGGGCCGAGATCGAGAAGGCCGGGCTCAGTGGGGTGCGGGCCGTCGTCTACCTCGTGCTCGACCGGTCCGGCTCCATGCGTCCGTACTACAAGGACGGCAGCGCGCAGGCCCTCGGCGAGCAGACCCTCGCCCTCGCCGCGCACCTCGACGAGCGGGCCACCGTCCCCGTCGTGTTCTTCTCGACCGACATCGACGGCACGGGCGAGCTGACCCTCGACTCGTACGAGGGCCGCGTCGACGAGCTGCACGCGGGCCTCGGGCGGCTCGGGCGCACCAGCTACCACCGGGCCGTCGAGGAGGTCGTCGCGCTGCACGAGAAGTCCGCCGACCCCACCGCCCCCGCGCTGGTGATCTTCCAGACGGACGGCGCCCCCGACGTCAAGTCGGTGGCCAAGCAGGCCATCGCCGACGTCGCGGACAAGCCGATCTTCTGGCAGTTCGTGGCGTTCGGCGCGCACGAGTCCAAGGCCTTCGACTTCCTGCGGAAGCTCGACGTGCCGCACGCCGCGTTCTTCCACGCGGGTCCCACCCCCCGCGAGCTGACCGACGCGGAGCTGTACGCGGGGCTGCTCGCCGGGTACCCGGCAGGGCAGTAACAGGCGCAGCAGCCGAACCACGACCGGCGCACGACGGGCAGGGGCCGCGAGGAACACTCCTCGCGGCCCCTGCCCGTTCCCAGCGCCACCCTCGTCCCCGGTCCCCGGTCCCCGAAAGCCAGGTGAGGGCAGTGCCCGCGGGCACGTAGGATTTCGACCATGGCGGCCACTGGATCCGAGAAGCAGGGGACGAGCGAAGGCGTGCAGGCCTTCTACGTATCGACCCCCATTTACTACGTCAACGACGCTCCTCACCTGGGCCACGCCTACACGACCGTTGCAGGGGACGTGCTCACGCGCTGGCACCGCCAGCGCGGCGAGAAGGTGTGGTACCTCACCGGCACGGACGAGCACGGTCAGAAGATCATGCGCACGGCCGAGGCGAACGACGTCACGCCCCAGGAGTGGTGCGACAAGCTCGTCGAGGAAGCATGGAAGCCCCTCTGGGAGCATCTGAACATCGCGAACGACGACTTCATCCGGACGACGGAGAAGCGGCACACGGACCGTGTGCAGGAGTTCGTGCAGGACCTGTTCGACAAGGACGAGATCTACAAGGGCGGGTACGAAGGCCCGTACTGCGTGGGCTGCGAGGAGTACAAGCTCCCCGGCGACCTGATCGAGGGTGAGCCCGACTTCCCCGGTCAGAAGCTGTGCCCGATCCACAAGAAGCCGGTGGAGATCCTCAAGGAGGAGAACTACTTCTTCAAGCTGGGCGCGTACGGCCCGAAGCTGCTGGAGTTCTACGAGGCCAACCCCGGCTTCATCCAGCCCGAGTCGGCCCGCAACGAGGTCGTGAACTTCGTGAAGCAGGGTCTCCAGGACCTGTCGATCTCGCGCTCGACCTTCGACTGGGGCGTCCCGGTGCCGTGGGACGACAAGCACGTCATCTACGTCTGGGTGGACGCGCTCCTGAACTACGCCACGGCCGTCGGCTACGGCGCCAACCAGCAGAAGTTCGACGAGACCTTCCCGGCGAACGTGCACCTGGTCGGCAAGGACATCCTCCGCTTCCACGCGGTGATCTGGCCCGCGATGCTGATGGCGCAGGGCCTGCCGGTACCCGGCCGGATCGCGGCGAACGGCTGGCTGATGGTCGGCGGCGAGAAGATGTCGAAGTCGAACCTGACCGGCATCAAGCCGCAGGACCTGACCTCGCACTTCGGCGTGGACGCGTACCGCTGGTACTTCCTGCGGGCGATCGCCTTCGGCAGCGACGGTTCGTTCTCCTGGGAGGACTTCACCGCCCGCTACACCTCCGAGCTGGCCAACGACTACGGCAACCTGGCCTCCCGGGTGGCCGCGATGGTCGGCAAGTACTACGGCGGGACGCTGCCCGCCGCGGAGGCGCCGGGCGCGGCCGAGCAGGCCGTCCAGGACGGGCTCGCGAAGGCGGTCACCGAGGCCGACCGGCTGATCGGTGAGGAGCTGGACTTCCAGGGCGGCATCCTGGCGATCTTCGACTTCGTGAAGCAGGTCAACGGCTACATCACGGAGCAGGAGCCGTGGAAGGTGGCCAAGGACGAGTCCGCGGAGGGCAAGGCGCGTCTCGCGACGATCCTGTACACGGCCGCCGAGTCGCTGCGCGGTGTCGCGGTCCTGCTGAACGCGGTGATGCCGGTGACCTCGGAGAGCCTGTGGGAATCGCTGGGCGCCGAAGCGGGCCTCGGCGCGCTCGCCGGGCAGCGCGTCCAGGACGCGGGCACCTGGGGGCAACTCCCGGCCGGTGCGACGGTCACGAAGGGCGCGGTGCTGTTCCCCCGCCTGGAGGAGAAGCCCGCGTAGGGCACGGCTTCCGTCACGACGGGAAGGGGCTCAGGACCGGTCGGTCCTGAGCCCCTTCCCGTACGTCGTTTCGCTCCGCCCGGGTCAGCGCCCCAGCATGGACACGTCCCCCATCACCACGACCGGCTTCTTCGCCGGGTCGAGCCAGCCGAGCAGTTCCTTCATCCGTCCCTCCGGCAGGGAGACACAGCCGTGCGTCGGGCCGCCGTGGTCGACGTGGAACCAGACGCCGCCGCCCTTGTTCGCGCCCATCGGCCGGGCCCCGTCGAGCGGGGACCTGCCGGGCACATGGTTGTAGTTGATCGCCACCACGTAGTCGAACGCCCCGGCCAGCGGCTCCCCGTCGAAGCCCGTACCGGCGGCGATGAACGACCCCTCCCTGTCGTACGGGAGCCGGGTGCCGGGGTCGGCCTTGCGGCCCCCCGCGTCCGTCAGACCGAAGACACCGTAGGGCGAGTGGAGATCACCCGCGTGGTGGTCGGCCGTCCAGCCGCGCAGCGCGTTGTGCGCGGTCCAGGGATCGGTCACCGGCTGCCAGCCCTTGACGGGGTCCCGGGTGTAGAGGACGACCGTGGAACTGCCGGAGTCCGGTGCGTCACCGGTGACGACCACCACCTGCCGGGCCGTTCCCGGAATCTGCTTGCGGGTCCTGGGGCCCAGGGCGGGGATCTCCTCGACCTGTACGGGCTTCGCCGCCCTGGCGAGCTCCGGCCGGGGCGCGGGCGGCCCGGCGTGACCGACACCCTCCCCGGCGGCACGGGCCTTGTCCTCCACCGCTCCGGATTGCCCCGCACACCCGGAGAGCAGCAGCCCGCCGGTGACCAGCGCAGCCGCCGCGAGCGAGTATCCGTGGAGTCTGCGGAGTCGGTTCGGTCGGTGGAGTCCGCGAAAAGACATGTACGGGCCTTTCATTTCATGGCGGGTTCACGCCGGGCCGGCCGGGCCGGATCAGATCGGACGAGATCGGACCGGACCGGGCCCGCCGGGGCGTGCCGGGTCTGTCGGGTCAGCCCGAGGAGTCAGCCGGGGGTGCCGTGCGGAGTCGGCGCGACGAAACGGGCGTCGGCCAGAGCCTGCCGCACGTCCGGCACCAACCGTGGGACGTCGCCCCGCGCACACGGGCCCGCCACGGTCACCGGACCGCCGCCGGATACGCCGATCGGCCCCCCGTGCTGCTGCGCGGGTGGCCGATCAGATGTCCCGTGCACCGGGAAAGAGTGCCGTAGCCGCTCACCGGTTCCTGCTGCCGGCCGGCGTGGGGAGCGGGAAAGGGGCGCGTACGGGGCGCACGACGGCGGCCCCGGAGAGATTGTCCTGCCCTCGGTGGCTACACGCCGACGAGGTGGACGGCGGTCCCGCAGAGCTTGCGCATGCCGCCGATGTCCGAGGTCAGCAGGGCCACCGGACCGGCCTGGCGGAGCGCGACTTCCGCGACCATGGCATCAATGGCGTACTTGTGGCCGTGCAACGAGGCCTTCTTGAGGAGCGCCGCCGCGGCGCGCGAGGCCTGCTCGGTGAGTGGCTCGATCCTGATACGGGAGAGCAGCCAGTTCAGCCTGGCGGTGTTCACCTTGGCATGGGTGACCTCGATGATCGTGGCGGCGCTGATGACGAAATCGGCATTCCCCTGCCGGAACACCTTGACCAGACCCGTGATCCGCCGGTCTTCGGCAATCCATCCCGAAAGCCCCTCGCTGTCGAGAACGACCACCCGGAAACCGTGCTCGGTCACGCGGCTGCCGCCCCGTCCCCCGCCGAGGAACTGCCGTAGATCTCGGCGCGTGCCTGGGCCAGTTCCTCCTCGGTGAACGCACCGTGTTCACGCTCGTAGCGATCCAGTTCCTGGTCGATCAGCTCGCCGCGGAGCCGACGTGCGACTGCCTCCGCGACATAACCGGAAACGTTCTCCGTGATCTGCTTGAGCGCTTCCACCTGCGCGGTAGGAAGCGTGATGGTCACTCTCGACGTGTCACCCGTACAACGAGCGTACTGCGATGCACTACCCCCCTGCGGCTCCATGGAGGAAAGGCCCCCGATCGAGCGATCGGAGGCCTTTCGGCAGCAGCAGCGGACCCATTCCTCCCGGGGGAGAACGAGCGGCGAAGAGTTACGGGGCGGAAGGCGACGCGGTCGGCGGCCCTCCCCCGGCATCGGTGCCGTCGTGGGTCTGGCTCCGGTCCACGCCCATCGTCAGTTCGGCCCGCACTCCGCGGGCGATGTGGCCCTTCCTGTACGACAGGTGCAGCAGACCGCCCGTGGCGCCGCTCCCGTCGTAGAGGCTGTCCTCGGTGAGCGTGGTCCGCTGCGTGGTGTTGGTGGCGTACGGGGCGACGGCGGCGGAGGCCAGCACCGCCTTCTCGTCGAAGTAGAACTGCCCGGTGTGGCACGTGTGGCCGCCCTCGTACCCGGCCTCCGTCAACTTCCCGCCGACGTGCACCTTCGTGTGGACGTGCACGGCCCGGCCCTGGTACCAGCCGGGGAAGACCGTCCTGAACTCGACGTAGCCGTGCTGGTCGGTCAGCCAGGTGCCGCGCAGGTACCGCTTGTCGTCGGTGGGCTCCACGTGGCCGCCGCCACCGCCACCGCCACCGCCACCGGGACCACCGGACGGAGGTGCGCCGGTGGGGGCGCCGCTGGGCGGGGGACCCGTGGGTGGGGTGCCGCCGCCCTGGCTGGCGGACTCGTAACCGGAGTAGATCCCCAGCGCGTCGCAGTGCCAGATGTCGACGGCGGCCTTCCGCAGCGGCGTGCAGGTGTCGGCGTCGATCACCTGGAGACGGAGGGTCATGGGGATGCCCTCACGGTCCTCGGTGATGTTCCGGCGGATCTTGTCCGCGTCGATGTAGTAGGGACCCTCGATGGCCTCCGAGGTGAGCCGGTAGCACTCCTCGGAACCGGAACCGGAATGGGAGCCGGAAGCGGAGCCGGAGCCGGAAGAGGAGGTGGAACCTGAACTGCCCCTGCCCGGCGTCCCGTGCGACTCGTCGGCCGACGCGGTGGCCGCCACCGTACCCCCGATCCCGACCGCCGCCGCAGCTGCTCCGGCCGCGACGATCAACCGGCGCCGGGTCATGTCCTTGTTGTCAGTGGGTTCCTGAGGATCAGTCATGGGCGGGACCTTAGGCAGCCCGCCTGTCACCGGCCTGGGAAGAAGCTGTGTGTTGCTGTGGGTTGCTGTGGGTTGCTGCGAACGTGCGACGGG
>NZ_CALNVW010000026.1 GCF_940670765.1 Streptomyces sp. A 4/2 | reverse complement strand
CCCGAACTGCCCCTGCCTATCGGCTACTTGCTGCCCTACTTCTCCGTGACCGGCTTGCGCAGCTGGATGTTCAGCTCGCGCAGCCGCGTCTCGTCCAGGACCGTGGGCGCGCCCATCATCAGGTCCTGCGCGTTGCCGTTGAGCGGGAACGCGATGGTCTCGCGGATGTTCGGCTCGTCGGCCAGCAGCATGACGATCCGGTCCACGCCCGGCGCGATGCCACCGTGCGGCGGGGCGCCGAGGCGGAAGGCGCGGAGCATCCCGGCGAACTCGTGCTCCACGGTCTCGCGGTCGTAGCCGGCGATCTCGAACGCCTTGAGCATCAGCTCGGGCTCGTGGTTCCGGATGGCGCCCGAGGACAGCTCGATGCCGTTGCAGACGATGTCGTACTGGTACGCCAGGATGTCCAGCGGGTCCTTCTCCTCCAGGTCGGCGTAACCGCCCTGGGGCATCGAGAAGGGGTTGTGCGAGAAGTCGATCTTGCCGGTCTCCTCGTCCTTCTCGTACATCGGGAAGTCGACGATCCAGCAGAACCGGAAGACGCCCTCCTCGAAGTGACCGGCGCGCTTGGCGGCCTCGACGCGGACCGCGGACATGATCTTGGAGACCTCGTCGAACTCGCCCGCGCCGAAGAAGACCGCGTGGCCCGGCTTGAGTTCGAGACGCTCGGTGAGCGCCTTGATGTCGTCCTCGGTGAGGAACTTGGCGATCGGTCCGGCGAGCGCCCCGTCGTCACCGACGCGCACCCAGGCCAGACCCTTGGCGCCCTGCTCGACGGCGTACGCACCGAGGCCGTCGAAGAACTTGCGGGACTGGCCCGCGGTGTCCGGGACGGGCAGCGCGCGGACGTGCTTGCCCGCGAACGCCTTGAAGCCGGAGTCGGCGAAGACGTCCGAGACGTCGACCAGTTCGAGCTGGGCGCGCAGGTCGGGCTTGTCGTTGCCGTACTTCAGCATCGACTCGCGGAACGGGATGCGCGGGAACGGCGAGGTGACGTGGCGGCCGTTGCCGAACTCCTCGAAGAGCTCGGTCATCAGCTTCTCGATCGGACGGAAGACGTCCTCCTGCTCGACGAAGCTCATCTCGACGTCGAGCTGGTAGAACTCGCCCGGCGAGCGGTCCGCGCGGGCGTCCTCGTCGCGGAAGCACGGCGCGATCTGGAAGTAGCGGTCGAAGCCCGAGATCATCAGCAGCTGCTTGAACTGCTGCGGGGCCTGCGGGAGCGCGTAGAACTTGCCCGGGTTGAGGCGGGACGGCACCACGAAGTCACGGGCGCCCTCGGGGGAGGTCGCGGTGAGGATCGGGGTCGCCATCTCGTTGAAGCCGAGCGCGACCATCTTCGAGCGGATCGAGGCGATCACGGACGAGCGCAGCATGATGTTGCGGTGCATGCGCTCGCGGCGCAGGTCGAGGAAGCGGTACTCCAGGCGCCGCTCCTCGTTGACCCCGTCCTCGGCGTTGATGGTGAAGGGGAGCGGGGCGGCGGCGCCGAGCACCTCGACCTCACCGACCTCGATCTCGACCTCACCGGTCGGCAGCTCCGCGTTGACGTTCTCGGCGCCGCGCGCGGACACCTTGCCGTCGATCCGGACGACCGTCTCCTTGGTGACCTTGGAGAGCGCTTCGTTGGCCGGGGTGCCGGGGCGGGCGACGAGCTGGGTGATGCCGTAGTGGTCACGCAGATCGATGAAGAGGATGCCGCCCAGGTCTCGGCGATTGTGCAGCCAGCCGCTCAGCCGGACGTCGGAGCCGACGTCGGAGGCGCGCAGTTCGCCGCACGTGTGGGACCTGTACCGATGCATCATTCATCCAGTTCTTCGCGAGACAGGCGGGAAGCGGGAGATCCAAGACGTTCTCACACTCCGGACCAGGGTACCGCCGGGCCCGCACTGCCCCTACGGGGTTTGCCCCGGGGACCGCAGGACGGGGTTCACGGCGTGGGACGGCAGGCGGCCCTCTCCCGGGCGCTATCACTCCGCCCCCCATGCGGCGATCGGTTGAAACCGATCGGCGCATGGGGGGTGGGTGAAGGAGCGGTGCTGGGGTGCGTGCATCGCAAGGCGGCGGATCGAGGCATGGCAGCGCCATGGTGATTGACGGCAACGCCGCGAGGTGCGTGCCCCAGCACCGCGACGCCACCCCCCCATGCGCCGATCGGTTTAAAGTGGGGCAATGCGCACCGAGGAGGTCCTGGCCGCCATCGCCACCGGCCTGTGGCGATGGGACAACGTCGCCGGGATCGTCACGCTCGACGCGGAGGCGGCCCGGCTGCTCGGACTGCCCAACGAGCCGGCCACTCTCTCCGAGGCCACTGCCCGCTCCCGGTTCCACCCCGTCGACTGGAACGAGACCAACGGGATCGTGAACCTCGCCGTGGCCGAGGGCACCCTGGCCGAGGCCCGGATGCGCGTCGTGGACGAGTCGGGCCAGGTGCTGCGCACCGTACGGAGCCGCTCGAAGCCGCTGATCAGCGCCCACGGCTACGTCCTGGTCGGCACCCTTCAGGAGACCGCGGAACCGCAGCCGCGCAATGCCGCCCACACCCCCATCACCGGCGACTGGCGCCGCTCCCGCGAGGCCTTCCTGCTGGACGCGGGCCGTGCGCTGGCCGAGGCCCGGTCCACCGAGGAGGTGCTGCGGGTCGCCGCCTCGCTGTCCATGCCGGGCTTCGAGCCGGACGGCCTCGCGGTCTTCGGGGTCACCGGGGACTGGCTGACGCTGATCGGGCACCACGGGCACCACGGGCAGCAACCCGGCGTGGCCGGGCCGCAGGACCACTTCCCGCTGCGTATCGACACGAACCACCCGGCCGCCGAGGTCGTCAGGACGGGCCGGGCCGTCTATCTGCCGACCCCGGATTCGTACCGCGAGCGGTACCCGGAGATCTGGCCCTACGTGCGACCGCTCAACCGGCAGTCCTGGGCCTTCGTGCCGCTGGTCGACTCGGGGGTGACCATCGGCGCCTGGATGGCGGCCTTCACCTACCGGGTCGGGTTCTCGCCCGACGAACGCGCGGTGCTGACGACCGTCGCCCGGATGCTGGCCCAGGCCCTGGCCCGCGCCGGGGTCGCCGACAACGAGCGGGAACTGTCGATGGGCCTCCAGCGCTCGATGCTGCCGATGCTGGGCCCACGCATCCCCGGGATGTCGGTCGCCGCCCGGTACGTGCCGACCGGCGGCGCGCTCCAGGTCGGCGGCGACTGGTACGACATGATCCCGCTGCCGGGCGGCGCCGCGAACACGGACGGCAAGGGCGGCGGCCGGGTCGCGCTGATCATCGGCGACGTGCAGGGGCACGACGTACGGGCCGCCGGGATGATGGGCCAGCTGCGGATCGCCCTGCGCGCGTACGCGGCCGAGGGGCACCCTCCCGACGCGGTGCTCGCGCGCGCCTCGCGCTTTCTGTACGGCATCACGGACGCGCAGGACGCCTACGACGCGGGCGGGGAGAACGGCGAGGCCGAGGACTCCGGCCCGCGCTTCGCGACCTGTCTCTACGCCGAGGTCGATCCGGCCACCGGCACCCTCGACATCGCCCGCGCCGGACACCCCGACCCGACCGTGCGGATGGTCGACGGCACGGTACTGGTACGGCCCGTGGACGGCGGACTGCCGCTCGGTGTCGAACCGGACAGCGACTACCCGACGACCCGCCTCGTGCTCCAGCCGGGCGAGACGCTGATGATGTGCACGGACGGGCTGATCGAGACCGGCGGGCACGATCTCGACACCGGGTGGGCGAGGATCCTCCGGACGCTGGAGCAGTACGACGGGGACAATCTGGAGGCGCTGGCCGACGCGCTGGTGCAGACCGTCCACGGGCCTCCCGAGCGCCACCACACCGGGCCGCACTCCGACCGCCGCGAGGACGACATCGCGGTCCTGCTGATGTCCCGGCCGGGGGAGCCCGTACGGCCGGGCACCACCCGCCGCATCTCGCTGACCGTCGCCCAGTCGCAGCCCGAGCGGATCTCGGGGTGCCGCCGGCAGCTGCGGGAACTGCTGCACGACTGGGCGGACAGCGAGCAGGTCGACTCGGCCGCGCTGATGGTCTCGGAGATGGCGACGAACGTCCTGGTCCACACGGACGGGGACGCCCGGCTGGTCGCGGAGGTCAGCGGCGAGCCCGGCACCCGCCGGCTGCGGGTCGAGGTCGCGGACGCCAGCGACGAACTGCCGCACAAGAGGCGCCCCGGCGAGATGGCCTCGTCGGGGCGGGGGCTGATGCTGATGGAGATGCTGGCGGACCACTGGGGGGTGGATCCGCAGGGCTCGGGCAAGTCGATCTGGTTCGAGCTCTACGAGTCGGGCAACGGTCCGGGCGGGACGGACGGCCCGGATTCCCCGCCCGATTCCCCGCTCCCCCTGTCCGAGCTGTCCGAGCTGACCGAGGAGCCGCCGTCCGAGCCGCCGTCGCCGTCCGAGCCGCCGTCGGCGTCCGGCTCGACGGAGTAACGCTTCCGCAGCTCACCGATCACCCCGAAGGCCGCCGCCGCCACCGGTACGGCGAGAAGCATCCCCAGCAGCCCCGCCACGCTCGCCCCGGCGGCCAGCGACACCATGATCATGGCCGGATGCATCTGGACCGTACGGCTCTGGATCGCCGGCTGGAGCACATGCCCCTCCAGCACCTGTACGGCGAGGACGACGCCCAGCGCCCAGAGCGCGATCACGAACCCCCGGTCGGCGAGCGCGACCAGCACGGCGACCGCGCCCGAGAGGAACGCGCCGAGATACGGGATGTACGCGCCGACGAACACCAGCGCCCCCAGCCCGATGGCACCCGGGATCCGCAGGATCAGCAGGCCCGCGGTGATGCAGACGGCGTCGATCAGTGCGATGAGGGTGGTCCCGCGCATGAAGCCCTCGACCGCCTCGAAGGCGCGCCGGGCCATGGCCTCGACCATGGGTGCGCTGCGGGGGGCGATCGCGTGCGCGAGTCCGGGTGCGCGGTCCGCGTCGCGGAGGAAGAAGAAGGTCAGCAGCAGGGACAGCACGCTGGTCGCGATGAGAGTGCCGATCAGACTCAGCCCGTTCAGCAGCCCTCCGGCGGCCCCGGCCCCGAACTTGCCGAGCAGTTGCTTGGACTTGTCGGCGATGTTGGTGATGCCGTCCCCGGTGGTCACCCCGAGGTGGTCGGCGACCCACTTCCCCGCGTCCTTGAGCGAGGCGACGATCTGGTCGCCGTTGTCGATGAGCGCGGTGGCGACGATGTACCCGGCCCCGCCCACGACCGCGACGAGCGCGGCACAGGTCAGCCCGGCCGCGAGCGACCGGTTCAGCCGCATCCGTACGAGCCACCGGTGCACCGGCCCGAGCAGCGCGGTGCCGAGCAGCGCCAGCAGTACGGGCGTGACGGCGCTCTTGAAGGTGACACTGAGCCAGACGGCCACTCCGGCAACGCCGGTGACGAGCAGAGCGACGATGCACCAGGCGGCCAGCCGCCGGACGTGGACGGGGAGAAGCGGCTTCTGGGTATGCACGGGTCCAGCCGACCACGCGGCCGGGGGTCCGGCCCGTTCGCCGGGGCCGGGCGGGTGGCGCGGGGCGGGCAAGTGGCGCGGGACGGCGGATGTGCGGAACGGGGTGCCTGCGGCGCAGGCACCCCGTTCGGCGATCGGACCGGGACGGGACCTACATCCCGTGCACCGCCGGGATCGTTCCCAGACGCCCGCGCTGGAAGTCCTCGAACGCCTGCCGGAGTTCGGCCTCACTGTTCATCACGAACGGCCCGTAGTGCGCCATCGGCTCCCGTATCGGGCGCCCGCCCAGCAGCACGACCTCCAGGTCGGGGCTCTTCGCGTCCTGGGTCTCGTCCGCGCGGACGGTCAGCGAGGACCCGGCGCCGAACACCGCGGTCTGCCCGGTGTGGACCGGCCTGCGGTCCGTACCGACGGAACCCCGCCCGGCCATCACGTACGCGAGCCCGTTGAAGTCCTCGCGCCACGGCAGCGTGACCTCCGCGCCCGGCCGCACCGTCGCGTGGATCATCGTGATCGGCGTGTGCGTGATCCCGGGGCCCTCGTGCCCGTCCAGTTCACCGGCGATGACCCGGAGCAGCGCGCCCCCGTCGGGGGAGGTCAGCAGCTGGACCTGACCGCCGCCGATGTCCTGGTAGCGGGGGGCCATCATCTTGTCGGCCGCGGGGAGGTTCACCCAGAGCTGGAGCCCGTGGAAGAGCCCGCCGCTCACGACGAGCGACTCCGGCGGCGCCTCGATGTGCAGCAGCCCGGCGCCCGCGGTCATCCACTGGGTGTCGCCGTCGTTGATCGTGCCGCCGCCACCGTTGGAGTCCTGGTGGACGAAGGTACCGTCGATCAGGTAGGTGACGGTCTCGAAGCCGCGGTGCGGATGCCAGGGGGTGCCCTTGGGCTCGCCCGGCGCGTACTCCACCTCACCCATCTGGTCCATCATGATGAACGGGTCGAGGTACTGGTAGTTGATCCCCGCGAAGGCACGGCGCACCGGGAATCCCTCACCCTCGAAACCCCCCGGCGCGGTCGACACCGCCAGCACCGGACGCGGCACGGCACTCTCGGGCGCACTGACGCGCGGCAGGCTCAGCGGGTTCTCAACGGTCACAGCAGGCATGGCGGCCCTCCTTGCGGGATGCTCTTCCACCAAAGTAGTTGAATGGTGAACATCCAGCAAGCCATACGCATTCCCCGACCGGTCACCGCCGGAGAAACGCCTGGTCGGAGGGGTGGAGCGGGCCGCGTCAGCCGTACATGCGCCGCATCGCGAAGTCGACCATCTGCTCCACGGCCTTCGCGTCGAAGACCATCCGGTGCTCACCCTCCATGTCGAGGACGAAGCCGTATCCGGTGGGCAGCAGGTCGATCACCTCGGCGCCGGTGATCACGAAGTACTTGGACTCCTTGCCCGCGTACCTGCGCAGCTCCTTCAGCGAGGTGAACATCGGGATCACCGGCTGCTGGGTGTTGTGCAGGGCGAGGAACCCGGGGTTGTCACCACGCGGGCAGTAGACCTTCGACGTGGCGAAGATCTGCTGGAAGTCCTCGGCGGCCATCGACCCGGTGGTGAAGGCCCGCACGCCGTCGGCGAGCGAGGGCGGCGAGGGCTCGGGGTAGAGCGGCTGAGCACCGTAGCCGGGCTGCGGGGCGGCGTACTGCTGCTGGGCGCCCTGGTTCTGGTCATAGCCGTACATGGGCGCAAGAGTACTGAGTAACGACACGTCGGCGCAGGGGCGTTCCCGCCACCGTCCTCGTCACATTCGGCCTCGGGGGGTTGCAACTTATTACCGGCGGGTAGCATCATCGTAGCTACTTGCTGGTATTCGTTACAGGTATGCGTTACGAGAGGGCCGTCGCCATGGGGCACTACAAGTCGAATCTCCGCGACATCGAGTTCAACCTCTTCGAGGTCCTCGGCCGCGACAAGCTGTACGGCACCGGGCCGTTCGCCGAGATGGACGTCGACACCGCGAAGAGCATCCTCGACGAGGTGGCCCGTCTCGCGGAGAACGAGCTCGCCGAGTCCTACGCCGACGCCGACCGCAACCCGCCGGTCTTCGACCCGAAGACCCACACCGCACCCGTGCCGGACACCTTCAAGAAGTCGTACCAGGCGTTCATGGAGTCCGAGTACTGGCGGCTCGGCCTGCCCGAGGAGATCGGCGGCACCACCGCGCCCCGCTCCCTCATCTGGGCGTACGCGGAGCTGCTCCTCGGCGCCAACCCGGCGATCTGGATGTACTCCTCCGGTCCGGCCTTCGCCGGGATCCTCTACGAGGAGGGCACCGAGGAGCAGAAGAAGATCGCCGAGATCGCCGTCGAGAAGCAGTGGGGCTCGACGATGGTCCTCACCGAGCCGGACGCGGGCTCGGACGTGGGCGCCGGCCGGACGAAGGCCGTGCAGCAGGACGACGGCTCCTGGCACATCGAGGGCGTGAAGCGCTTCATCACCTCGGGCGAGCACGACATGTCCGAGAACATCATTCACTACGTCCTGGCCCGCCCCGAGGGCGCCGGCCCCGGCACCAAGGGCCTCTCGCTCTTCATGGTCCCGAAGTTCGAGTTCGACTGGACCACCGGCGAGCTGGGCGAGCGCAACGGCGTCTACGCCACCAACGTCGAGCACAAGATGGGCCTGAAGGCCTCCAACACCTGCGAGATGACCTTCGGCGACCAGCACCCCGCCAAGGGCTGGCTGATCGGTGACAAGCACGAGGGCATCCGTCAGATGTTCCGCATCATCGAGTTCGCCCGGATGATGGTGGGCACCAAGGCCATCGCCACGCTCTCGACCGGCTACCTGAACGCCCTGGAGTACGCCAAGGAGCGCGTCCAGGGCCCCGACCTCGCGCAGTTCATGGACAAGACCGCGCCGAAGGTCACCATCACGCACCACCCCGACGTGCGCCGCTCGCTGATGACGCAGAAGGCGTACGCCGAGGGCATGCGCACCCTGGTCCTCTACACCGCCTCCGTCCAGGACGCGATCCAGGAGAAGGAGGCCGCGGGCGAGGACGCCAAGGCGCTGCACGGCCTCAACGACCTGCTGCTGCCCATCGTGAAGGGGTACGGCTCGGAGAAGTCGTACGAGCAGCTGGCCCAGTCGCTGCAGACCTTCGGCGGCTCCGGCTACCTCCAGGAGTACCCGGTCGAGCAGTACATCCGGGACGCCAAGATCGACACCCTCTACGAGGGCACCACCGCCATCCAGGGCCAGGACTTCTTCTTCCGGAAGATCGTCCGCGACCAGGGCGCGGCGCTGAACACCCTCTCCGAGGAGATCAAGAAGTTCCTGGCGGCCGGTACCGGCGGCGACGAGCTGCACGCCGCCCGTGAGCAGCTCGCCAAGGCGGCCGTGGACCTGGAGGCGATCGTCGGCGCGATGATCACCGACCTCACCTCGACCGGCGAGGACGTCAAGAACATCTACAAGGTGGGCCTCAACACCACCCGCCTGCTGCTCGCCTCCGGCGATGTCGTCGTGGCGTACCTGCTGCTCAGGTCCGCCGCCGTGGCGGGCGAGAAGCTGCCGACGGCCGCCGCCAAGGACAAGGCGTTCTACCAGGGCAAGATCGCGGCTGCGAAGTTCTTCGCGGCGAACATCCTGCCGGACGTGAGTGCGCAGCGCGCGCTCGCCGAGACCGTCGACAACTCCCTGATGGACCTCGACGAGGCCGCCTTCTGACGGCCTGCTGATCACCGTCCGGTCAGCATCCGATCGCCCGCTGATCCAAATCTGACCCAAATCCCGCGGCACCTCGCGGCAGCGGGCCAGGACGCCTTCCACCCGTTCCCGGAACAGGCGCCCTGGCCCGCTTTCGTATGCGATCACCCGCCATTTCCGGCCCGGCAGCCGGAGTTCACGCACCCGCGATTCCGGCATCCCGGTCACCCGGATCGGCCCGGCCCCAGAACGTCCAAGATCGTCCGCGGGCCGGGCGGGCATCCCTGTCCCCGCAGCGAAAGCGAGGCCACAGCCGCGGTCGTTAGGGTGGCTGCATGAGCACATCCGTCCGCTTCGACCGCGGCCACACCGACGACCTGATGACCTTCCTCACGGCCAGCCCCTCGCCGTACCACGCCGTGGCGAACGCCGCCGCGCGCCTGGAGAAGGCAGGCTTCCGCCAGGTCGCGGAGACCGACGCCTGGGACGCCTCCACGGGCGGGAAGTATGTGCTGCGCGGTGGCGCGATCGTCGCCTGGTACGTGCCGGAGAGCGCACAGCCGCACACCCCGTACCGGATCGTCGGCGCGCACACCGACTCCCCGAACCTGCGCGTGAAGCCCCTGCCGGACACCGGCAGCGACGGCTGGCGCCAGGTGGCCGTCGAGATCTACGGCGGCACCCTGCTCAACACCTGGCTGGACCGGGACCTGGGCCTCGCCGGGCGGCTGACCCTGCGCGACGGCAGCCACCGGCTGGTCAATGTGGACCGGGCGCTGCTGCGGGTGCCGCAGCTCGCCATCCACCTCGACCGCTCGGTCCACACCGACGGCCTCAAGCTCGACAAGCAGCGCCACATGCAGCCGATCTGGGGCCTGGGCGACGTCCAGGAAGGCGACCTGATCCGCTTCGTCGCCGAGGAGGCCGGTGTCCAGGCCGAGGACGTGACCGGCTGGGACCTGATGGTCCACCCCACCGAGGCCCCCGGCTACCTGGGCCGCGACCGCGAGCTGCTCGCGGGTCCCCGGATGGACAACCTGCTCTCCGTGCACGCCGCCACGGCCGCGCTGGCCGCCGTGGCCGGTTCCGCTGACGAACTGCCGTACATCCCGGTGATGGCCGCCTTCGACCACGAGGAGAACGGCTCCCAGTCCGACACCGGCGCCGACGGCCCGCTGCTCGGCAACGTACTGGAGCGTTCGGTCTTCGCCCGGGGCGGCGCCTACGAGGACAAGGCCCGCGCGTTCGCCGGGACGGTCTGTCTGTCCTCCGACACCGGCCACGCCGTGCACCCCAACTACAGCGAGCGCCACGACCCCACGCACCACCCGCGCGCCAACGGCGGACCGATCCTCAAGGTCAACGTCAACATGCGGTACGCGACGGACGGCAGCGGCCGGGCGGTGTTCGCCGAGGCCTGCGAGAAGGCCGGGGTGCCGATGCAGAGCTTCGTCTCGAACAACTCCATGCCGTGCGGCACCACCATCGGCCCGATCACCGCGGCCCGGCACGGCATCCGGACCGTCGACATCGGCGTCGCGATCCTCTCCATGCACAGCGCCCGCGAGCTGTGCGGAGCCGACGACCCGTACCTGCTCGCCAACGCGCTGGTCGCGTTCCTGGAGGGCTGACCCCCGGTTCGCTGAACTCCGGTTCGCTGCCCACCGGTTCGCTGAGCTCCGGTTCGCTGACCCCCGGTTCGCTGAACACGATTCACTGAACACCGATGCGCTGAACTCCCGCGCGCCGAGCGGCTGTTCCGGTCACCGGCGGGTGCGCCCGCACGCCCGGAACAGCCGCGCCGCCCGCCCGGAACAGCCGCTCCGGGCGACCCGAGCAGCCGGACCGTACCGCCGGATCAGCAGGTTCGGACCAGGGGCGGGCGAATCCTGCCGGATCCCGCCCGGCCCGCGGGACGTATCCTCGGAAAACTGTCCGGGGGGCCGGTCCGGGGATCTGGGAGACGCCGTGGAGTTCCGCCTGCTCGGGGCAGTCGCAGTGGTGACGGAGACCGGCGACCTCCCGCTGGGACCCGCCAAGCGCGCCGGCGTCCTGGCGACCCTGCTGCTGCGGCCCAACGCGGCCGTGTCCGTGGAACAGCTGATCGCCGCGCTCTGGGAAGAGGCGCCGCCCACCCACGCCAGGACCGTACTGCAGGGCCACGTCTCCCGGCTGCGCGCGCTGCTCTCCACGCACGGCGCCGAGGCGTACGGCGTCGAGCTCGCCACCCAGGGCTCCGCCTACGTGCTCCGGATGCCGGAGTCCCTCCTCGACGCCCACCGCTTCGAGGAGTTGGTGTCGCTCTCCCGGGCCCAGCGCCAGCCCACCGACGCCGTACTGATGCTGCGCGAGGCACTGTCGCTGTGGCAGGGGCCCGCGCTCACCGGGACCGTGGCCAGCGCACCCCTCGAAGCCGCCGCGCACGCCCTGGAGGAGCTGCGGCTCAGCTCGGTGGAGGCGCTCGCCGACGCGTACGGGCAGCTCGGCGAGCACGGACAGGCGGCGGCCGTGCTGCGCACCGAGGCCGTCGTCCACCCGCTGCGGGAATCCCTGGCCGCCGCCCTGATGCTGGCGCTCAGCCGTTCCGGCCAGCAGTCGGACGCGCTGGACTGGTACCACCGCACCCGCAGGCTCCTCGCCGACGAACTGGGCATCGACCCGGGCCCCACGCTCACCGGCGCCTACACCACCATCCTGCGCGCGAAGGAATCCGCACCGCCGCGCGGAGACGCCGCCCTCTCCGCCCGCCCGCGGGTGCCCGATCTGCTGCCCCGGGCGCCCCGCGGCTTCACCGGCCGCGGCGACGAACGCGGCGCGCTGGCCCGCGCGGCGGCCTCCGACGACAGCCCGGTCTGCCTGGTCACCGGACCCGCCGGGGTGGGCAAGACGGCCCTGACCGTGCACTGGGCGCACGAGCGGCGCGCCGACTTCCCCGACGGACGGCTCTTCGCCGACCTCCGCGGTTTCAGCGACACCCCGGCGCTCGAAACCCACGCCGTACTGCGGGAGTTCCTGCTCGCACTGGGCGTCCCCGCCCAGCGGATACCGGCGACGAGCGACTCGATGGGCGCGCTGTACCGGACGCTGACCGGCACCCTGCGGCTCCTCGTCGTCCTGGACAACGCCCGCAACTCCGAACAGGTCCGCCCGCTGCTGCCCGGCGGGGACCACTGCGTCACCCTGGTCACCAGCCGCGACCGGCTCAGCGGCCTCATCGCCTCGGACGCCGCCCGGCCCGTACCGCTGGACCATCTGCCCGCCGCGGACTCGGCGGCGCTGCTCGCCGCCGTGCTCGGCGAGGAACGGGTCGCGGCCGAACCGGCCGCCGCCGCACAGCTGGCCGCCCTCTGCGACGGGCTCCCGCTCGCCCTGCGGGTCACCGCCGCCCGGCTGGCCGGACGCCCGCAGTGGACGCTGGACGCCATGGCCGGTGAGCTGGCCGACGAACAGAACCGGCTGAGCCTCCTCGCCATCGACGACACCGGAGTCTCGGCCGCCCTGCGCCTCACCGTGCAGCAACTACAGGCCAAGGCCGGGCGGATGTTCCGCTGCCTCGGCCTGCACACCGGCCCCGACCTGGACCGCTACACCGCGGGCGCGCTCGCCGGAACCTCCCCCGAGCAGGCCGCAGCCGCCCTGGACCTGCTCGCCGCCGCCCACCTGGTCACCGAGGCGGCGCCCGGCCGCTACACGCTGCACGACCTCGTACGGCTCTACGCCCGCGCACTCGCCCCGGAGGCCGACCCCGAGGGGCTGCCCCGGCTCCTCGACCACTACCTGTACACCGCGCTCGCCGCCGGGGCCGCCGCCGAGCCGGGCAGCCAGCCGTGCTGCGCCCTGCCCACCGGCGCCCGACGGCCGCCCGCGATCCGGGAGTTCCAGCACCGGTCCGCCGCGCTCGCCTGGTACGAGGCCGAGCGGGCCGCGCTGGAGGGCGCCGTCGAGGCCGCCGCCGACGCCGGACTGCACGACCGCGCCTGGCGGCTGGCGCTGCTCCAGTGGCCGCTGATCCTCTGGCGGGTCAGGGACGGCTGGGTCCCGCTCCTCGAACGCGCCCTGGTGTCCGCCCGCCACGAGGCGGACCCCGACGCCCGGTCGCGTACCCACGCCCTGCTCGGCTGGGTGCTGCACATGGACGGCCGGGACGCGGAAGCCCTCGTCCACCTGGAACAGGCCCCCACCCTGGCCGCGCAGGCGGGCGACGTGATCAGCGAGGCCATCGCCCTGCTCAATCTGGCGGTCGTGCTCGACTCCACCGGCGACCACCAGCGCGCCGGTGAACTCCTCGACCAGGCACGGGCGTTGGCCGTCGACGCGCACCACCCGCCGACCGAGATGCTCGCCCTCCAGCACCTGGCCGACCACTGCCTGGCCACCGGCGCGTACGACCTGGCCGCGGAGCACGCCGTCCGCGCCCTGGGCCTCGGGACCTCCCCCGAGGCGGCGGCGAGCCGCGTCCTGCTGCGCACCACGTACGGTGCGGCGCTCGCCGCACTGGACCGCACCGACGAGGCCAGGGCGCAGCTCGAAGCGGCCTCGCGGGAGGCCTGCGCGGTGGGATTCCTGGACGGAGCGGCACTGGCCCAGGAACGGCTGACCGGGCTGTCAGCGGATCGTTAGCGGTACGCAAGCCGGGCGACAGCGGCCCCCCGGAAGCTGGAGTCACCAGGGGATACGCGGCGGGGCCGCGGGGCCTGGCAGCACACCGCGACCGACCAGTTCACCACCGGGGGAACCACATGCGTACGTACCGCAGGAACACCGCACTCGCCGCGACCGCCCTGCTCGCCCTCTCGCTCGGCCTGACGGCCTGCAGTGGCAGTGACAGCACCGCCAAGTCGGACACCACCAAGTCGGATTCCACCAAGTCGGGCGCCGACACCGCGAACACGGCGGGCACCAAGGACGCCAAGGACGCCGCGAACACCTCGGACGCCTCGGGCAAGTCCGGTGGGAGCGGTACGTCGTCGAAGACCGCGTCGGGCACCAACGCGTCCACCACCGGCAAGGCCGGAGCCACCGGCGGCTCGGGCGGCACCGGTTCCGACCGCACCGACTGCACCGCCGGGAAGCTCAGCTTCGGCTTCACCATCGACGCCGGTCACGACCTGTCCCAGGCCAAGGGCAAGGGCGCGGCCCTGGAGGTCACGAACACGTCCAAGACCTCCTGCCTCCTCAACGGCACCCCGCTCCTCTTCGCCACCGCCAAGAGCGGCGCCGAGCTGCGGTCCACGGACAGCGCGAACGCCGGGCAGTCGTTCACCATCAAGCCGGGGCAGCACGCGGTGGTCGCGGTCAAGTACAGCGACACCAACTACACGGGTGCCGCGAGCGACCGCTACAAGTGCCACATCCAGAGCGGCATGGTCGACGTCGTCCTGCCCCGTACGGAGAACCGGACCGCGGTGCTCGTGAAGGACATCGAGGGCAAGTCCGCCACGCTGAACATCTGCGGCAAGGGCTTCACGGCCGGTCCCTTCAGCCCCGAGTACAACTGACCTGTCCCTGAAGGTAGTCGACCAGCCGTCCGCCGCCCGAGCGCACGGCTGGTCCCCTCACAGACGCGGCTGACCAGCCGTCCATCCCCCGCAAGTCACGGCTGGTCAGCCGTCCATCCCCGCGAGCACCAGCGGCAGCCGGGCCGTCCCCTCCTCCGTGACACGGACGGGGACGCCCCAGTCCTGCTGGTGCACATGGCAGGCCGGGTACTCGTTGGCAGGGTCGTCGTCGCAGGACGCGGCCATCGCCGACACGTGCAGGATCCCCTCGGTGACGTCCGGGTTCAGCTCCAGGTCACGGAAGAGATCCGTACCTGCCCCGTCCCCGGCGGCCAGCAGCTCCGGCGGGGTCGAGGAGACCAGCAGCCGGGTGGACGGGCCGTACCGCAGGTCCAGCTTCTGGCCCGCGGGCGCCTGGAAGATCACGTCCACCCGGAGCTTCCCCGGCGCCACATCGGTGGCGGCCCGCTGCGTACGGTGCGCGACGCTCTCCACCTGTACGGCCTCCTCGGGCAGCCGCAGCCGGGTCAGCCGGTGCCGCGCCGACTCCACCACCACGATGTCGTCCCCGACGAGCACCGCGTCGCTCGGCTCCCGCACATCCGTGGCCAGCGTGGTCACTTCACCGGTGGCCGGGTCGTAGCGGCGCAGCGCGTGGTTGTACGTGTCGCACACCGCCACCGAACCGTCGGGCAGCGCGGTCACCCCCAACGGGTGCTGGAGCAGCGCCTGTCCGGCGTCGCCGTCCCGGTGCCCGAAGTCGAAGAGCCCGGTGCCGACGGCGGTGTGCACGGCCCCTTCGAGGTCGATCCACCGCAGTGCGGAGTTCTCCGAGTCGGCGATCCACAGCCGGTCCGCGGTGGCCGCGAGCCCGGACGGCTGCGCGAACCAGGCCTCGGCGGCCGGTCCGTCGACGAGCCCCTCGTTGGTGGTCCCGGCGGCGACCTCGACGGTTCCGGTCCCCGGGTCGTACGTCCAGAGCTGGTGCACCCCCGCCATCGCGATCCACAGCCGCCCGCCGAACCAAGCGAGGTCCCAGGGCGACGACAGCGCGACCTCGGTGGCGGGCCCGCTGGTCGGCGCGCCCTGCCACCACTGCTTCCCGGTCCCGGCGATCAGCTCGATGTCGCCGCTCTCCGGGTCGTAGGTACGGACGGCGTGGTGCACGGTGTCGGCGACCGCGACCTTCCCGTCGGGCAGCAGCGCCAGCCCCTGCGGCTCGTTGAAGACACCACCCCCGCCGATCCGCCGTACGACGGTCTCGCCGTCCGGCGCCAGCTCGACCAGCTGATGCCGGGTGGTGTCCGAGACCAGCAGATTCCCGCCCGGCAGCGCGAGGACCTTCCCGGGGAACCGCAGATCGGTCGCGACCGGCTCGGGCGCGACGTACGGCCCGTCCCCGCGCCGCAGCGTCCCCTTGGCCCCGTGCTCGGCCTCCAGCTCGGTGACCAGCGTCTCGATCGCGTGCGCATGCCCCTCGCCGGCGTGCTGCGCGACGATGTACCCCTCGGGATCGATGACGACGAGCGTCGGCCAGGCCCGGACGGCGTACTGCTTCCAGGTGGCCAGCTCGGGGTCGTCGAGCACGGGGTGATGCACCCCGTACCGCTCGACGGCGTCGACGACGGCCTCGTGGTCGGCCTCGTGCACGAACTTCGGGGAGTGCACGCCGATGATCACGACGGTGTCGCTGTGCTTCTGCTCCAGCTCGCGCAGCTCGTCGAGGACGTGCAGGCAGTTGATGCAGCAGAACGTCCAAAAATCGAGAATGACGATGCGCCCTCGCAGGTCAGCGAGGGTGTAGTCGACCCCACCGGTGTTGAGCCAGCCGCCCTTGCCGATCAGCTCGGGGGCGCGGACTCGGGCGCGGCGGGGGGTGGCGGGGGCTGGGGTCGCATCGTTCATGCTTCAAGGGTGCCATCCGGCCGTGACGGCCGGATCACGGCCGTACGACGCGGGTCACGTCTGCGGGCGGTACGGACCACTCCCGTCCTCCGCCCTCGGGCCACAGGAACGCGACAGCCCGCTTACGGCGCTTCCCGGGAGCCTCAGCGGGGTCTTCGTAGTCCCCGATCACGTCCCGCAGGATGCCGACACGCCCCGCTACGTCCTCCACACGCTGACCGATATCGGCCCGCGTGATCACTCGTGCCCCTCCGGATGCCTCCGCATGAAGACGTTGCAGTCGGACACCGTCGTCATGTCGCCCACTGCCCGCGCACGCGCACGCATCTCAGCCAGTTCACCGCAGCCGACGCACCCTGCCACCGGGGTCGGCTCACGATCCGTGCACATCGGCAGTTCCACCGGTGCGGTGCTGTACGTCGTCGGCTCTGTCATGCAGCGATCGTCGCTTCCTGCGCACGGACGGAGGAACCTCGTACGTTTCCCACTTCGGGACGTCCCGCAACTGCTGAACGTCCCAGGAAATGCCCACAGTCAGGAGGCACCGTCCATGTCGAACGAACGCCTGAGGGCTGCGATGGCCTCCGGCGGATGGACGCACGCGTCCTTGGCCTGCGCGACAGATGTCGATCCGAAATCCGTGGAACGCTGGGTCAATCTCGGTCGTACACCGCGTCGGACGACTGCACTCAAAGCCGCACACAGACTCGGCGAGGATGTCCACGCCCTCTGGCCGGCGCTACGACAGCCTCGTGCGGCGCGGGCCGTCAGCCAAGAACTTGTGGCCCTGTACGACCAGCGGGCAGACCTGCCCGTGTCCGTGTTCGTGGATCTCTTCGCAGCCGCGCGGGAACGCATCGACGTGCTCGTGTACGCAGCCGTGTTCCTGCATGAGGCGTACCCCCGCTTCAACGATCTTCTCCGGGAGCGAGCCGCGGAAGGCTGCGCCGTCAGGATCGCCGTGGGTGACGCCGACAGTGAGACCGTCCGGCAGCGCGGGCGGGAGGAGGAGTTCGGGCATGGCATCGAATCCCGCTGCCGCCTGGCGCTCATGCACTACGGGCCCTTGGCGAAGGTGCCGGGGATCGAACTGCGGACACATGGGACCGCGCTCTACAACAGTCTGTACCGGGCGGACGACCAGGCGTTGGTCAATGCTCACGCCTGGGGCGTGAACGCGTACCGGGCGCCTGTATGGCACCTTCGACGCAGCGCTGACGGGGGCATGCTCGACACGTACGCGCACAGCTTCGACGCCGTGTGGGAGACCGCCCGGCCCGTGGAAGGGTGAGCCGATGGCACGGACCGAGTACTACGACGACCCGAACGCGCCGGAGCCCAACAGCCTGGTGGTGGCGGCCTCCGCCGTGGTGACCGACGGCCAGGGACACATCCTGCTCCAGCGGCGCCGTGACAACGACTTGTGGGCGCTGCCCGGCGGTGGGATGGACATGGGGGATTCGCTGCCCGGAACGGCCGTCCGGGAAGTGAAGGAAGAAACCGGACTCGATGTCGAGATCACGGGGCTTGTCGGCACGTACACCGATCCTCGGCACGTCATCGCGTACAGCGACGGGGAGGTTCGGCGGCAGTTCAACGTGTGCTTCACGGCGCGCGTCGTCGGTGGCACTCTTGCCATCTCGGACGAGAGCACCCAACTCCGCTTCGTGGCACCGGCCGAACTCGACGCGCTACCCATGCACCACACCCAGCGGCTTCGGCTCCGGCACTTCCTGGCACACCGGCCCACGCCGTACCTCGGGTAGCCCGGAGGGAAGAGATCGCCCAAACCGAGTGAGCGGCCTTGCTCCGGATCACAGGGGGCGTACCAGCAACCTCACCCCACACTTCTTCTGGGCCCCTTTGCCAGAATCACGGGATGAGTGAATCCGCAGGGCCAGGGCGGCAGATCGAACGAGACAACCTCGCAGAGCTGATTGCCGCGAACGAGGAGATCCACGGCGCTCTGACATCGGGGGAGATCGAGGCCGCCGAGAGGGAGATGTACGGCACTGCGCAGTCGGGCAGGGCGGACGCCGAGTGAACGGCCTCTGAATTGCGGGCAGTCAGTCCCGGCCCTGACGTTCGTCCCGCAATCCCCGTATGAGGGAGGCTAGCCCGGCAGGAGTGGCCGTGAGTATGTCAGCGGGGGCGTCGCTCTCCCGGAGGCGGACCGTGCCGTTCACGGCGGCGAGTTCGACGCACTCCCCTCCGTCCCCCGCCCCGGAGAACGAAGACTTCTGCCACACACAGGGTTGTGTCATCTGCGGAACTCTCAAATCTGACGCATCAGTTGATAGATGAGGGCTCTGGACTCTACGACTCCCAGCGCCGCGTCTTCCAGCCTGGCGAGAAAGCCTCGGTAGCGCTGCAACTGCGCCTCGGCGTCCAGGAACGCCGACCCGTGCGCGGTCTCCACGAGGACGGTGTCGAGCTGCGGGACCGGCCCGCCCGCGAACAGCATCGGGTACCCGATACCGGCGAACCCGTCCAGGTCGAACGGCACGATACGAACGTCGATCCGCGCACGTTCCGACTGCTCTCCTCACCGAGCACCGCCTGCCCGGCCTCGCCGATCTCGCCGAGCTGCTGGCCTCCGAGCTGATCGGGAACGCCGTCGCCCACACCGAGGGACCGGCCGCACTGCGCCTGTTGTGCGCGAAGGGCACTCTCCGTATCGGCGCCTGGGACACCGACCCCAGGCCGCCGGACCCGTACACTCCGGGCACCGACGACGAGCACGGGCGGGTGCTCGGACTGGTACGGGCCTGCGCCGACCGCTGGGGCTGGTTCCCGCTCACCGGTGCCGCCTTCGGGTCCGCCGGGAAGTACGTCTGGTGCGAGTTATCCACAGGCTACTGCTCTCCAACAGGCCTGGCGGTAACGTCATCTGCATGAAATTCCTCGTGCGCGACCGCATCTTCGACATCGGTGAGGACTACTGGATCGAGGACGAGCACGGCCAGAAGGCCTACCTCGTCGACGGCAAGGTTCTCCGTATCCGGGACACCCTGGAGCTGAAGGACCTCGACCACCGGGTGCTGATCACGCTCAAGGAGAAGCTGATCGCCATCAGCGACACCATGACCCTGAAGCGGGACGGCGAGGAGATCGCCACCGTCAGGAAGAAAAAGCTCACGGTGCTGCACGACCACTACCGCGTCAAACTGGTCGACGGCACGGAGCTGGAGGTCAGCGGGAACATCCTGGACCGTGAGTTCGCGGTCGAGTACGAGAACGAGCTGCTGGCCGACATCTCGAAGAAGTGGTTCAGCGTGCGCGACGCGTACGCGGTCAATGTGGTCCGTGAGGACTCCGACCCGGCGCTGATGATCGCCATCGCGGTCTCCGTGATCCACATGCACGAGAAAGAGCACGAGAAGCACGAAAAGCACGAGAAGGAGCACGAGGGGCACTGACGCCGGGGGGAGCACTGACGCCGGTGCACCGGGTCGGGCAACGGCCCCTTCGGGGGCCGTGATCTCGCCGTCTCAGTAATCTCGCGGCTGTCCGGGGGACTTGGTGGCCATCATGTACGCCTGCGGACCCTTCTCGTCCCGGTTCGCCTCGCGCAGCAGCCGGGACTCCACCGTGAATCCCGCCCCGGCGAGCATGTCGGCGACCCGGTCCGGCGGCAGCCAGTGGACGTCGAGCGACAGGGGGTGGCCGTAGGCGTGGTCCAGGTGGCGGAGTTCGTCGCCCGCCTTGAAGGCGAGCAGCAGTCGGCCGCCCGGCGCCAGCACCCGGTGGAATTCGGCGAACACCCCCGGCAGCAGCTCGGGCGGCGTGTGGATGACGGAGTACCAGGCGACCACGCCGCGCAGTGCGGCGTCCTCGATGTCGAGGGCCGTGCGGGTTCGGTCATGGCGGGCCACCGTAGTGCCCGGACCGGGCCACCGTTGCGCCCGGTCCGCACCGCCGTCGCGTCAGCTCAAGGGCTCGTCAGCTCCGGTGCTGCGGTGACTGTGCCGATGACAGTGGTGACTGTGCCGGTGACAGTGACGGCGGGGCCAGGCCCAGCCTCCGGTCCTTCAGGGCCGGGAACTGCTCGCGGGTCCTGGCGACGAGTGACGGATCCAGCTCCACCGTCAGGACCTGCTCGTCGGCACCCGCCTCGGCCAGCACCTCGCCCCACGGGTCGACGACGATGCTGTGGCCCGCCTGCTGGACGCCCGCGTGCGTACCGGCGGTGCCGCAGGCCAGGACGTACGACTGGTTCTCCACCGCGCGGGCCTGCGCGAGCAGCGTCCAGTGGGCGCGGCGGCGTTCGGGCCAGCCCGCCGGGATCACCAGGAGCTGGGCGCCCGCGTCGGTGAGCGCACGGAAGAGTTCGGGGAAGCGCAGGTCGTAACAGGTCGCCAGGCCGACCGTGGCCGCCGGGAGGTCCACCGTCACCGGCTGCTCGCCCGCCGCCATCAGGACCGCCTCGCCCTTGTCGAAGCCGAAGCGGTGGATCTTGCGGTAGACGGCGACCCGCTCGCCCTCGGGGGAGAAGACCAGGGAGGTGTTGTAGAGCGATCCGTCCGGAGCGCGCTCCACGATCGAGCCCGCGTGCAGCCAGACCGCCGCGTCGGATGCCGCCTTCGCCATCGCCTCGTGCGTGGGGCCGTCGAGCGGTTCGGCCTCGGCCGCGAACGACTCGAACGCGAAGGCGCCCACCGGCCAGAGCTCGGGCAGGACGACGAAATCCGCACCCGACTGTTCCCGTACGAGATCCGCCACCCGCAAGCGGCGCGAATCGGGCGATTCGGCTGGATTCACAGCGATCTGGAGGAGAGAGGCGCGCACACTACCACCGTCCTGGCATTCGAGCCGTCAACGCGGGCCTACGATCGTCACACGAAAGCACTGCCGGGGTGCCACTGGGCAGCGTACTGTGCCTTTCCGGGGGATGCCCCCAGGACCCCCAGCAGCGCCTCAGACACCACCACGCCGCCGTACCGCAGAACACCGCTCCGAGGGGTCCCGTGACTGTCCATCCAAGCCTTCAGACCTATGCCGACGCCTGGACCGAGTCCGTAGAGGCCATAGTCGGGTTGGTGACGCCACTCGTCGAGGGCGAGTGGAACCGCGGTACCCCCTGCCCCAACTGGTCCGTCCGGGACATCATTTCCCACATCATCGGCATGGAGAGCGAAATGCTCGGGGATCCGCGGCCGATCCATACGCTGCCGCGCGACCTGTTCCATGTGAAGACCGACCTCCAGCGGTACATGGAGATGCAGGTCGACGTACGGCGCCACCACACCTCGCCGGAGATGACGGCGGACCTGGAGTACACGATCATCCGGCGCTCGCGGCAGCTGCGGAACGAGACCCGGAAGCCGGACACCATGGTCCGCGCGCCGCTCGGTGCGGAGCAGACCCTGGAACTGGCCATGCGGATGCGCGCGTTCGACGTCTGGGTGCACGAGCAGGATCTGCGCACCACACTGGGCAAGCCGGGCAATCTGGACTCGGCGGGCGCCTACGTCGCCCGTGACGTCTTGGTACAGGGGCTGCCGAAGGTGGTCGCCAAGGAGGCGGGCGCGCCGCACGGTTCCGCGGTCGTCTTCGACATCACCGGGGACGTCGAGTTCATGCGTACGGTCCGGGTGGACGCCGAGGGCAAGGGCACGGTCGACGGTTCGCCCTCGCTGGGTCCCGCGGTGACGATCGCCATGGACTGGGACATCTACTTCCGGCTGGCCTGCGGGCGGGTCCGGCCGACGGCGGTCGCCGACCAGATCAAGGCCGAGGGCGACCAGGAGTTGGCGGCGGCGATCCTCCAGGCGTTCGCGGTGACGCCGTAAGCCACTGCCGGGCGCGTGGCGAGCGGGCCTACGCCGGGACGTGCACCGCCTCCACCCGGCTGGTCACCAGCCGCTCGCTCTCCCGTCGCGTGGTGCGCCGGTGCAACCGGAGGATCTGGGTGACGCCCAGCGCCTCCAGGACGAAGACGGAACAGAAGGCGATCCGGTAGTTGTCGTCGGTCGCGTCCAGCAGGATGCCGACCACGAGCAGCGTCGTCATCGAGGCGACGAAACCACCCATGTTGACGATGCCGGACGCGGTGCCCTGGCGCTCCGGCGGGTTGGCGGGGCGCGCGAAGTCGAAGCCGATCATCGAGGCGGGGCCGCAGGCACCGAGCACGGTGCACAGGGTCAGCAGCAGCCACATCGGCGCGCGGTCGCCGGGGTAGGCGAGGGTGGCCGCCCAGAACAGTGCGGTGGCGCCCACCGTGGACAGGGCGATCGGGGCGCGCGCGCCCTGGTGCCGGGCGATGATCTGCCCGTACACCAGGCCCACGGCCATGTTCGAGAGCACGATCAGGGTGAGCAGTTCACCCGCGGTGGACCGGGACAGATGCTCAGCCTCGACGAGGAACGGCATCCCCCACAGCAGCAGGAAGAACATCGCGGGGAACTGGGTGGTGAAGTGCACCCACATCCCCAGCCGGGTGCCGGGCTCACGCCAGGAGGCGGCGATCTGCCGACGCACGGAGGCGGCTCCGGCGTGCTGGGCGGGCGGCGGTTCGAAGCCCTCGGGGTGGTCCTTCAGGAAGAGCAGCATCACGACCAGGACGAGCACCCCGGCGAGCGAGCTGCCCGCGAAGGTGGCGGTCCAGCCGAGGCCGTGCAGCGTCCGGGAGATGACGACGGTCGAGACCAGGTTGCCCGCCATGCCGACCAGACCGGCGAGTTGGGCCACCATCGGGCCGCGCCGCGCGGGGAACCAGCGGCTGCCGAGCCGCAGCACGCTGATGAAGGTCATGGCGTCACCGCAGCCGAGCAGGGCGCGGGAGGCGAGGGCCGTTCCGTACGTGGGCGAGAGGGCGAAGCCGAGCTGACCCAGCGTGAACAGCACCACCCCGATGGTCAGCACCTTCTTGGTGCCGAGCCGGTCGACGAGCAGGCCGACGGGTATCTGCATCCCCGCGTAGACGAGCAGCTGGAGTATGGAGAAGGTGGACAGGGCCGAGGCGTTGACGTGGAAACGGTCGGCGGCGTCCAGGCCCGCCACACCCAGGCTGGTACGGAAGACGATCGCCACGAAGTAGACGGCGACGCCGATCGACCACACGGCGACGGCGCGCCGGCCACCGGGGGGATCGCCGGGTATGCCGGGCGGATCACCGGGTGTGACGGCGCTCATCGGTCCTCCCCGCGGGCCAGGTTCCGGATCCGGGTCACGTGCCGGCGGACCACGGCGACGGCGCCGTCGGCGTCCCCGCCGCGCAGGGCTTCGAGGATCTCGCCGTGCTCGGCGAGCGTGGTGGCGGTCCGGTCGGGATGCGCGTGGAGAACGGCGACGCCCATGCGCAGCTGCCGGTCGCGCAGCTGGTCGTAGAGCCGGGACAGGATCTCGTTCCCGGCGCTGCGGACGATCTCCGCATGGAAACAGCGGTCGGTGCGCGCGGCCGCGGCCAGATCGCCGGACTCCACCTGCGCGGTCTGCTCGGCCAGCAGCTCGGCCAGCCGCTCGATGAGCCGGGGCGCGGCGGGTACGGCCTTGCGGGCGGCGAATTCCTCGACCAGCAGCCGGGTCTCGACGACGTCGTGGATCTCCTGCGCGGAAACGGCGAGGACCAGGGCGCCCTTCTTCGGGTACAGCTTGATGAGCCCCTCGACCTCCAGCTTGAGCAGCGCCTCACGCACGGGCGTACGGGACACCCCCACGGCCTCGGCGAGCTCACCCTCGGTGAGGAGAGTGCCGCCCTCGTAGTGACGGTCGAGTACGGCCTGCTTGACGTGCGCGTAGACGCGCTCGGCGGCGGGGGGCTGTTTCAGTGGAGCGATGGGCATGCGCACAGCATAGATACAACAGGTATGCGTCGGGGAGGGCCGTCCGGATGATGGGACGGGTGGTCGCGTCGCGGACGCAACCGGGGGCCAATCAGCTCTTCATACGGTTAATGGCGATCCTCCGCAGCAGAATCCGCCCCTTTCACTCACAATCATGAACATTGCGGCGTCCGCTGGCATATGCGCTTTGGCCGGCTCTACGTTCCGCGTGGAGGTGGTTCGCATGAGCGATCACAACATCGATCACAGCAAGCGGTCGGAACCGGCTGCGCGGCCCGACGCGATCGACATCAGCGACTTCGTGTACGGGGCGACGGGGGCGCGGATCAGGCGGCTGACGATGCCGGACGGGAGTCACTGGTTTCCGGCTGTCGATGTCTGCAAGCACCTGGGGTACACCACAACCCGGAACGCGCTTGTCGACCACGTGCCCGAAGAACATCGAGACTTTCTTGAGACAGTGTCGGGACGACACTGTCTCAGCATTCCCGCAGGTAGAGAGTGGCGACGAGATCTGCAACTCATCAATCTCCAAGGGGTGATCCTCCTGGTCAACGCCTGCAGGCGGCCGGAGTGCAGGCCGTTCAAGAAGTGGGTCGCCGAAGTGATCAGGACAGTCCAGCGGGAGGGGTCCTACTCCTTGCCCACAGTTGAGGCCGAGCCGCTACCTACGTCCGGTCCTGTCACCTACGCCATACCGGAACAGGTCGCAGAAGCGATCGTCCGCCTGGAGGAACGCAACATGCGGCTGGACGAAGAATTCGCAGCCGTACAGCGTGAACGCCTCGCGATGGAGCGAGAACATCTCGCCCTGCAACGCGAAACCCTTTCCGTGCAGAGGGAGATGCTCTTCGCCCAGCGGGAGTTGGGCGTCGCACAGCAGGCCACCGCTCAGTCCACCAGGCGGATCGCGGACCGGCTGGGCGAACGGCGTCCAGCGCAACCGGGACCGACACCGGCACCGGCACCGGGCCCTCGCCCCGAACGCCCCACGGCGGAAGCCGTACTGGCGAGCTGGAAGACGCGTATGTCGGTGACCGAGGACGTCTGGGCCGTGGCCGTCACCATCGCCCCGGCCCTGGCCGACGACGGCGAGCTGCGGATGCCCCTGGAATCCATCGCGGCCAAGACCGGCCTGTCGGTCCACCGCGTCAACGAGTGCCTGCGGTTCATGCGCAAACACGCCTGCATCCACCCGGCCGGGGCATCGCCGGAAGGGGCTCCGGTGTACGTACTGAACCCGACGGCCGTCAGCCTCGGCCTCGATCTCGGTTGAAGGTGGCGGCGTCACACACCGGACTTGCCGGAATTCAGGACATCGGCACGTACTCCACGGCGCTGTTCTCGTCCGGCTTGTTGTCCGGACCCGGTTTGCCGAGGAATCCCCAGGCGGTCTGGTGAACGTTCCTCCGGTCCACCTGAACGCGGTTGATCCACTGGCTCAGCTCGATCGGACCCGAGCGGGAGAAGATCGGATCGATGACCATGACCCCGTCCGTGGTCGTCACCGAGGCCGCGACGTGGTGGTTCCACTGGTGACTCGCGTTCAGCCGGGCGCCTGAAGACGTGGCCCACTGCTTCGAGAGTTGGTGGGCGGCGATCGCCGGGGAACGCTGGGCGATGGCCAGGCAGATCGCGTGGGCCCGGTCCTCACAACCGTCCTGTCCCACCTGACCGCCGCTGCCGAAGGCGGGAGCAAGCTGCGGCCACATGTCCTGGAGGGTCTTTGCGCTCGGAGGGCCTGCGGATGGAAGCTCCTCGGCAAGGAAGGTGAGCTGATCGTCGAGCTTCGCCAGATACTTGGACTTCGCCGGGCTGTCCGGTTTCCTGCTGACGAGCCTGATGGCCTCGTGCACGGTCTCCACCGACCGCATGGGAGCCAGGTTCCGCAGCAGGGAAAGAATGGCCAGCTTGTCCACAACGGTCTGCTTGATGTGCTCGGGAGCACCCTTTTCGTCCATCTGCTCCAGCAGTCCGGTCAACCGGTCCTGCTCGTTGCCGAGCTGGTGCACGTTCCGCGCCGAGAACGGATCCTCCACTTCCTCCTCGGAGGAAGTCTCCACATCCGAGGAGGACGACGCGGCTTCCCGCACCTGCTTCGACGGCTCCTGGCCCTCCGGTGATCCGGACCTCTTGCGCTTGTCGCCCGGCGCCTGCATGCGCTGGATCACCGCGTTGACCGCCGCATTGCCCGCACTGCCCCCGAACGCCGGCACGTCCGAGGGGTGGGTGGGCCGGGGGGAACCCGGCCGCGCGGTCGGGTGTCCCGCCCGGTCCGGAGCGGGCTTCAGCACGCGGGCTGTCCCCCGCGCATATGTCTCGTCACGAGCCGACCGGCGCATCAACCGCTCCCCTTCTCCGCCGTACGACGGGCTGACCTTCCATCATCACGGACTCCGGCGGGGCCTGTCACCGTCCACCAGGGCAGACCTCCGGGGCAATCCGTCCGCCACATCTGTGGAGAGTGGGCAGGATTCCGACCACTGTGTCCGGTCGTCGGCGGTCAGGAAGTTGCGCAGCTCGCTATGTGGACACGAAACGCGTCCCACGCGGCGGGCGTCATCCGGACAGCGGGACCCGTCACGTCCATCGTCCGCCACGCGACAACGGGCCTCGCCGACCTGGGCCGATGTGGTCCCGAGCGCCCTGGTCGAGTGCGCGGGGCCGTGCACACAGCGCGGCCCCCGGACGCGTCTCGCGTCCGGGGGCCGGTCAGCTGCTCGGGCCACTGCGCCCGGCTACGCCCAGGTGATCAGCCGCTTCGGCTGTTCCAGGACTGCTGCGATGTCGGCGAGGAACTTCGAGCCGAGTTCGCCGTCGATGAGGCGGTGGTCGAAGGAGAGCGCCAGGGTGGTGACCTGG
>NZ_CALNVW010000025.1 GCF_940670765.1 Streptomyces sp. A 4/2 | reverse complement strand
GGCCGCGGCGATGCCCAGGTTCACGTAGTGCTTCTGGACGATCTCCTGGTTCGCCTCGTCCCAGGCCGAGTTCACCGCAGGGTTACGCCGGACCGCGACCAGCACCGCCTTCGCGATCAGCAGCAGCGGGTTCACCCGCAGCCCCTCGAACTCCCGGTCCAGCTTCAGCTCCGCGACCAGCTTCATCGTCCGCGTCACATCGAGCGTCACGAACTCCGTCACATGCGGCGCCGTGAACGCACTGTCCACCATCGCCTGCGCCGTCACCTTCCGAACGCCCCTGACCGGGATACGGGTCTCCCGGGCGTCCGGAGAAACGGGGGCCACCACGGCCACCCGCTCCTGCTCCTGCACCTGTCCCTCCACCACCACCGGCTCCGGCTGCTGCGCGACCGGCGCCGCTGCCGCGTGGATGTCCTCGCGGGTGATGATCCCGTCCGGACCCGACGGCGTGACCGTCGTCAGATCGATGCCCAGGTCCTTGGCCAGCTTGCGGACCGGCGGCTTCGCCAGCGGACGGCCCGAAGTGTGACCGTTCACGGGCACCTCCGGGGCTGCGGGCACCGGCGAGGGCGCAGTAGCGGGCGGCGCGTAGTACGTCCCCTCCGGCGCGGCCTCCGGCTCCGGCGCCGCGCCCTTGCGCGGGCGGCGCTTCGTGGAGGACTCGGCGACGCCGTACCCGACCAGGACCGGCTGCCGCGCGGCGGGCTTCGCCGCCTCGCCGGCCGCCTCCGGCTGGTCCGCGACAGCAGCCGCGGGCTCAGCGACGGGCTCGGGTTCCGAACCGGGCGCCCCGCCCACCGTGATGATCACCTGGCCGACATCGACCGTGGTGCCCTCTGCGAACCGCAGCTCACGCACCACCCCGTCGAACGGGATGGGCAGCTCGACCGCCGCCTTCGCCGTCTCGACCTCGCACACGACCTGGCCGTCCGTCACCGTGTCACCCGGTGCGACGTACCACTTGAGGATCTCCGCCTCGGTGAGCCCCTCGCCCACGTCGGGCATCTTGAACTCTCGGACCGGGATCGCAATATCAGTCATGGTCACGGCGCTCCTCAGTACGCAAGCGAGCGGTCGACGGCGTCGAGCACCCGGTCCAGGCCCGGCAGGTACTCGTCCTCCAGGCGCGCCGGCGGGTACGGGACGTGGAATCCGCCGACCCGCAGCACCGGTGCCTCCAGGTGGTAGAAGCACCGCTCGGTGATCCGGGCGGCGATCTCCGCGCCCGTACCGAGGAACACCGGCGCCTCGTGCACCACGACCAGCCTCCGCGTCTTCTCCACCGAGGTCTGCACGGTGTCGAAGTCGATCGGGGACATCGACCGCAGATCGACGACTTCGAGGGACTTGCCCTCCTCGGCCGCCGCTGCCGCCGCCTCCAGGCAGACCTTGACCATCGGGCCGTACGCGGCGAGCGTCAGGTCCGATCCCTCACGGGCGACGCGGGCCTTGTGCAGCTGGTGCGGGATCGCGTCGACATCGACCTCGCCCTTGTCCCAGTATCGTCGCTTCGGCTCGAAGAAGATGATGGGGTCGTCGCTCTGGATGGCCTGCTGCATCATCCAGTACGCGTCCGAAGGATTGGACGGCGAGACGACCTTGAGGCCCGCCACGTGCGCGAAGAGCGCCTCGGGCGACTCGGAGTGGTGCTCGACCGCGCCGATGCCACCGCCGTACGGGATACGGACGACGACCGGGAGCTTGATCTTGCCGAGCGCACGGGCGTGCATCTTCGCCAGCTGCGTGACGATCTGGTCGTACGCCGGGAAGACGAAACCGTCGAACTGGATCTCCACGACCGGGCGGTAGCCGCGCAGGGCCAGACCGATCGCCGTACCGACGATGCCGGACTCGGCGAGCGGGGTGTCGATGACCCGGCCCTCGCCGAAGTCCTTGTGCAGCCCGTCGGTGATCCGGAAGACGCCGCCGAGTTTGCCGACGTCCTCACCCATGATGAGGACCTTGGGGTCGGTGTCGAGCGCCTTGCGCAGCGACTCGTTGAGCGCCTTCGCGATGCTCATGCTTTTCGCGGCCATGATCAGTTGTCCTCCTCGGCCGAGTCGGCGAAGGACGCCTGGTAGGCGGCGAACTGCGCGCGTTCCTCGTCGACCAGCGCGTGGCCGTCCGCATGGGTGTGCTCGAACATGGCCATCGTGTCCGGGTCCGGCATCGACCGGACGGCCTCACGGACCCGCTTGCCGAGCGCTTCGCTCTCGCTCTCCAGCTCGGTGAAGAACGCCTCGTCGGCGAACTTCTGCTTCTCCAGGTACGTCTTCAGCCGCTGGATCGGGTCCTTGGCCTCCCACGCCGACCGCTCGTCGTCCGAGCGGTACTTCGTCGGGTCGTCGGACGTGGTGTGCGCACCCATCCGGTACGTGAACGCCTCCACCAGCGTGGGGCCCTCACCCCGGCGGGCCCGCTCCAGCGCCGACCTGGTGACGGCCAGGCAGGCCAGGACGTCGTTGCCGTCGACCCGAACGCCGGGGAAGCCGAAGCCCTGGGCCCGCTTGTAGAGCGGCACCCGCATCTGCTTCTCGGTGGGCTCGGAGATCGCCCACTGGTTGTTCTGGCAGAAGAAGACCACCGGGGCGTTGTAGACCGCCGAGAAGGTGAACGCCTCCGCCACGTCGCCCTGGCTGGACGCGCCGTCACCGAAGTACGCGACGACCGCGGAGTCCGCGCCGTCCTTGGCGATGCCCATCGCGTAGCCGGTCGCGTGCAGCGTCTGCGAGCCGATGACGATGGTGTACAGGTGGAAGTTGTTGCTGTTGGGGTCCCAGCCGCCGTGATTCACACCGCGGAACATGCCCAGCAGATTGGTGGGGTCGACCCCACGGCACCAGGCGACGCCGTGCTCCCGGTAGGTCGGGAAGACGTAGTCGTCGTCCCGCAGGGCCCGGCCCGAACCGATCTGGGCGGCTTCCTGGCCGAGCAGCGAGGCCCACAGGCCCAGCTCCCCCTGGCGCTGCAGGGAGGTGGCCTCGGCGTCGAAGCGGCGCGTCAGGACCATGTCCCGGTAGAGACCGCGCAGCTCCTCTGGCGTGAGATCCACTTCGTACTCGGGGTGCTCGATGCGCTCGCCCTCGGGCGTCAGCAGCTGTACGAGCTGGGGCTCGGACGCCTGCGGCGTCTTCGCGGCGCCGGCTCGCTTGCTGCTGCGTCGCGGCTTGCGCGGCGCGGCAGTGCTCTCCACGGTCACGTGCGTGCTCCTCCGTCGGTCCGGCCCCCGGGGTTGCCGGTAAGGCCAGTGCGGCTCGCCTGGATCCGTACCCCCGCACGGGGTGGGTGCGAAAAGGCCGGAACAGGCGTGACAGGTGCCCCGGCGAGCACCCTGTCAAAGGCACGTTACCCAGTGCGTCGCGGAACTGCGAAACCCCATTTGACCTGCGATTTTGCTTGGATTTCCAAGTAAATCGAAAAATGGGCGAACAATCACTGGTCACAGCCTTGCAGGCCGCCGGAACAGGGGCACGTTATAACGCGCACCCCGGGCACGGGAAGAGTTCGTGTGGGAAACTGGTTTCCGTGCGCGAAGACGGAAAAATCAGTGTATTTCTCCTTGATGACCATGAAGTGGTCCGTCGTGGGGTTCATGAGCTTCTGGCGCTCGAAGAGGACATCGAGATCGTCGGCGAGGCGGGCACCGCGGCGGACGCCCTCGCCCGGATCCCCGCCACCAGACCCGATGTCGCGGTGCTCGACGTACGGCTGCCGGACGGCAGCGGGGTCGAGGTCTGCCGCGAGATCCGCTCGGCCGACGAGAACATCAAATGTCTGATGCTGACCTCTTTCTCCGACGACGAGGCGCTTTTCGACGCGATCATGGCGGGCGCGTCCGGCTACGTACTGAAGGCGATCCGCGGCAGTGAGCTGCTCTCGGCCGTACGGGATGTCGCGGCCGGGAAGTCGCTGCTCGATCCGGTGGCCACCGCCCGGGTGCTGGAGCGGCTCCGCGACGGTGGCAGCAGCAAACGGGACTCCCGGCTGGCGAGCCTCACCGACCAGGAACGCAAGATTCTCGATCTGATCGGCGAGGGACTGACGAACCGGGTCATCGGCGAGCGGCTGCATCTCGCAGAGAAAACGATCAAGAATTACGTCTCCAGTCTGCTCTCCAAGCTGGGCATGGAACGGCGCTCCCAGGCCGCCGCGTTCGTGGCCCGCATCCAGGCCGAACGGAACTGAGACGGCGCCGGTCTCCCGTACGGGACCGAGCTGATCTCCCTCAGCGGCCCGGACGGCTCCTCGCCGAACCGGCGTCGGTCCGCCCCGGAACCGAGTCGGTTCCGCGCAACTTATTCGGGACCTATGTCCCGAATCCTGAGGCAGCTGTCCCCTTACGGGCATCGCGCCCGGGGCGGACAGTGGAAGCCATGCCCATCGAGGAACTCCGCGCCATCGCCCTGCTCAGCCGTGTGTCGTACGGCCGGGTCTCCGCCAGCATGCGCGCGCTGCCCTTCCTGGCCGTCGCCCAGCACATCGTGTCGGACGGCTGCGTCGTCCTGCGGATGCACGCGGGCCACGGGCACCACGATGCCTGCGCGGGAAGCGTCGTCGCCTACGCGGCCGACAACCTGGGCTCCGGGGACGCACACCTCTGGTCGGTCCAGTTCACCGGCACCGCCGAACTGACCAAGCCCGCACCGGAGGAGTTCGCCCGCTTCGAACCGGCCCCCGCGGAGGTGAACGGGGAACCGTACGAGGCGGTCTATCTGCGCATCAGGCCCCAGTTCGCGACGCTGGACCGGATGGAGTACCCGGCTTCGGACTCCCTCACACCCCTCTCCGTGATCTGACGCACGCTCTGCGTGATCTAACATCTGGCGAGTGCCGCGCTCATATGCAACACCGCCCGTGAAGGATCTACTGCGCCGCTACGGATCCGCGGGCTCCCCACTCTCCTGCGAACCCGTCGCCCAGGGCCTGCTGAACCGCGGCTACCGCCTTGCCACCACCCACGGCGACTTCTTCCTCAAGCACCATCTCGACGGCGACCCGGCCGCGATCAGCCGCCAGCACCGCGCCACCCAGCGCCTGCAGGCCCTCGGGGTCCCCGTCGCCCCGCCCCTGGCCGACACGGACGGCGACACCGTCACCGTGCTCGGCGGCCGGTGCTACGCGCTCCACCCCTGGATCGACGGACGGCACCGGGACGGCGCCCAGCTCTCCACGGCGGGTTCACAGCGGCTCGGCGCGCTGCTGGGGCTGGTGCACACCGGCCTGGAACAGGTGATGGAGGCCGAGACGGCCCCGCCCGAGCACGAGAGTGCCGACCCCTCGGACACCTTCGACGTCATCGACGCGCTGCTGGGTCTGGCAGGCGGGCGCTCCGCCCGGGACACCTTCGACGAGCTGGCGGAGCACCGCCTCCGGGAGCGCCGGAGGCTCCTGGAACGGCACGCGCACCGCAGGCCGCCGCCGGGCACCGCGCGCGGCTGGGTGCACGGGGACTTCCATCCGCTGAATCTGCTCTACCGGGGCGCCGAGCCCGCCGCGATCATCGACTGGGACCGACTGGGCGTGAAACCGCGCGCCGAGGAAGTGGTGCGGGCCGCGGTGATCTTCTTCGTGCAGCCCACCGGCGAACTGGAACTGGCCAAAGTGCGGGCGTACGCCCGCGCGTACCGGCGGGCAGCCGCCGTCTGCGCCACGGAACTGGCCGCGGCCGTGCACCGGGTGTGGTGGGAGCGGCTGAACGACTTCTGGATACTGCGCTGGCGCTACCAGCTCCACGACCGCAGGGCCGACCCGCTGTTCCCCGCGGCGTCGGCCCTGGTGGTGTGGTGGACCCGCGAGTACGAGGCGGTGTGCGAGGCCTTCGCGAGCTGACCGAGCTGACCGAGCAGGTCGGACAGGTCGGGCAGGTCGGCTCGCGAAGGGCGGCTCGGGCGGATCCCCGGTTCGGGCAGGTCAGTTGCCGGGAGCGGCCGTACCGCCGCCGGCCGGGTCGCCGCCCGCGCCGGTGGTGGTCGTACCCGTGCCCGAGGTGGTGCCGTCGGTGGTCGACCCGTCGGTGGTGGACCCGGTGCTCGTCGCACCACCGTCCTGGTTTCCACCGCTCTGGGACCCCGAGGACGTGGAACCCTCGCTCCCCGAACCGCCGTTCTGGTTCCCGCCGTTCTGCTTCCCGCCCGTGGACGAGCTCCCGCTGCTGGACGAACCACCGGACGTCGAGGGCGGCGGCGAGGAGGGCTCCCCGGGGTCCGACTCGCTCGGGGTGTTCGACGGGGTGTACGACGGCCGGTCCGGGTACTGGCCGCCGCTCGACGTGCCGGGGGCCGAGGTGTCCGGGCTGGAGTCGTCCGTCGGGGTGTCGCTCGGCTTCTTGGTGTCCGACTGCGTGGGCGACGGCGACTTGTCGGTGGTCGAACCACCGGTGCCGTTGATGCCCCAGCCGCCCATCGCGAAGACGACGCCCGCCACGACGGCGATCACCGCGAGCGCGGCGACCACCCACAACCAGCCACGCCCGCCCCGGCCGTTGCCGTCACCGTCGTACGAACCGTCGTCCGGGTTCATCGGCGGCAGGATCGGGCCCTGCGAGGTGTCGCCGTGCTGCGGGTGACCGAGCGCCGTGGTGGCCGCGGTGCCCATCGCCGGGGTGTGGCTGCCCTCGTGCATGGCCACCGGGCCGGTGTTCCACGTCCCCGTGTGACCGCCCTGCTGCTGGAGCATCTGGAGCGAGTACGCGACCAGGGCCCGCATCTCCTCGGCGCTCTGGAACCGGTCGTCCGGGTCCTTCGCGAGGGAGCGCATGACGAGCCCGTCGAGCTCCGGCGGCACCGCGCCCGCCACCTGCGACGGCGGGACCGGCATGTCCTGGACGTGCTGGTAGACCACCGACAGCGGGGTCTCGCCGGTGAACGGGGGCCGCAGCGCAAGCAGTTCGTACAGCAGGCAGCCAGTGGCGTACAGGTCGGAACGGTGGTCGACGGCCTTGCCGAGCGCCTGCTCGGGGGAGAGGTACTGCGGCGTCCCCATGACCATGCCGGTCTGGGTCATCGTCGACGCGGCCCCGTGCAGGGCGCGGGCGATACCGAAGTCCATCACCTTGACCGCGCCGGCGTCCGTGATGATCACGTTGGCGGGCTTGATGTCGCGGTGCACGATGCCGTGCTGATGGGAGTAGGCGAGCGCTTCGAGCACGCCGGAGACGATGATCAGCGCCTGCTCGGGCGGCGGGGCCTCGGCGTTCATCAGCAGATCGCGGATGGTGCGGCCCTCGACCAGCTCCATCACGATGTACGGGACGGTGTTGCCGCCCCAGTAGTCCTCGCCCGAGTCGTACACCGCGACCACCGCGTGGTGGTTCAGACCGGCGACCGACTGTGCCTCGCGGGTGAACCGGGCCTTGGAGACCGGGTCCTCGGCGAGATCGGAACGGAGTAGCTTGACAGCCACGGTGCGGCCGAGCCGCACGTCCTCGGCCGCGAACACCTCGGCCATGCCACCGCGGCCCAGCCGGTAGGTCAGCCGGTAACGGCCGTCGCCGACGAGTCCGCCGACGCCCCACGACTCCGGCGAGTCCGACACCCCGCCGCCGCCTGCCTCGGATTCGGGTGCCATCAGTCCTCGCCGTCGTGTCGGTTCCGCGTCAGCGGTGGTACGCGCATGGTGCTCGGTGGTCCGTGTGGCCCAGTACCACGTCACGCTACAGGTTCGGCGGCAGGGCCCGGTCCGGCAATGACCGGCCATCAAACCCGCAATCGCATCGCCCATGCAAATTCGACGGGCTTCCTGTAACGCTTGCGAGACGCTTGATACGCGTACGGTCACGGAACGGGCACCCCGCTTGACGTCCCCCTGGCCTCGGGCAGACTTTCCCCGTACGTCAGGATCAGCAGGCAACGATCCGCACGCGACATCGGGCCACGTCAGTGCGCCGAGGGGGAGCCACGTCATGAGCCAGGACGGCGCGCAGGGCCGCTACGCGGGAGATTCCGTCGCCGGGGGGCGCTACCAGCTGCGGGACCTGCTCGGCGAGGGCGGCATGGCGTCCGTGTACCTGGCGTACGACGCGGCCCTGGACCGTCAGGTCGCCATCAAGACGCTCCATACGGAGCTGGGGCGCGAGCAGTCGTTCCGCGAACGGTTCCGGCGCGAGGCCCAGGCGGTCGCCAAGCTCTCCCACACCAACATCGTCTCGGTCTTCGACACCGGCGAGGACACCCTCGGCGACGCGCTGATGCCGTACATCGTCATGGAGTACGTGGAGGGGCAGCCGCTCGGCTCCGTGCTCCAGGCGGACATCACCCGGTACGGCGCGATGCCCGCCGACAAGGCGCTCAAGATCACCGCCGATGTGCTGGCCGCGCTGGAGGCCAGCCACGAGATGGGCCTGGTCCACCGGGACATCAAGCCGGGCAACGTGATGATGACCAAGCGCAACGTGGTCAAGGTCATGGACTTCGGCATCGCCCGCGCCATGCAGTCCGGCGTCACCTCGATGACACAGACCGGCATGGTCGTGGGCACCCCGCAGTACCTCTCGCCCGAGCAGGCGCTGGGCCGCGGGGTGGACGCGCGGTCCGACCTCTACTCGGTCGGCATCATGCTCTTCCAGCTGCTGACCGGCCGCCTGCCGTTCGACGCGGACTCGCCGCTGGCGATCGCGTACGCGCATGTGCAGGAGGAGCCGGTCGCTCCCTCGTCCATCAACCACTCGGTCCCCCCGGCCGTCGACGCGCTGGTCGCGCGGGCGCTGAAGAAGAACCCGAACGAGCGGTTCCCCTCGGCGGCGGCCATGAGCGACGAGTGCATGCGGGTGATGGCGGCCGGCCGGGCCGCCGCCGCCCCGGTGATCATCGGGGGCGGCCCCGCCTCCAGCGGCGCGGGTGTCGGCTCCGCGGTCTTCCCGCCGGTGGACTCCTCGCTGCCGCAGAGCGGCCAGGTCCAGACGCCGTACCAGCCGGGCCCGTACGGCCCGCCGACCCCGGCACCCGTGCCCGCCCCGGACCCGTCGTACGGCTACCCCCAGCAGGGCGGCTACCCGGCACCGGCACCGCAGCCCCAGCCGTACGCACCGCAGCCGCAGTACGGGATGCAGACCCCGCCGCCGTACACCATCTCGCCGGCCGCGCCCGCGCGGAACGGCTCAGGGGGCGGCAGGCGGAACACCTCGGTCATGGTCGGCGCGGTCGTGGTGGTGCTGCTGGTCGTCGGCGGCGTGCTCGCGACGATGCACTTCAACAACAAGAAGGACGACAACAGCGCGGCCGGCGACCCCAGCGCCGGCGCATCGGCGAAGCCGGGCCACCGGGGACCCGAGCGGAACCGGACGATCGACCCGACGAAGTGCACGTCCCCGTCCGCGGGCGCCACCGATCCGAGCAAGATCCTGGTGCCCAACTTCCAGTACAAGGACATCCGGTCGGTGAAGGACTGCGCCCAGAAAGCGGGCTGGCACCTCACCATTCAGGACGTCCCCAACGGGCAGTGGGCGCAGGACGTCATCGTCAGCCAGTACCCGGCGGCGAGCACCAACGTCGACCCCAAGGACCTCACCATCACGGTGCAGGTCTCCACAGGGGACGCACCGTAGGTCTGTAGGTCTGTAGGTCGGCAGAACAGCGGGCCCCGTACACATTTCGGTGTGTGCGGGGTCTTTTGCTGTTCCTGAGATGCCGGAAATGTTCTGGGATGTGACGCTGGATTCGTTGTTGCTTTCTGCCTTCCGCCGGGAAAGAGGGGCCCCAGTGATCGGTCTGGTGGCGTGTGCCGTGCTTCTGTCCCCGGCGGCGGTGTACGCCGAAGCCCCCTCGCCCGGAATCAGCCTGCCGACGGCGCCGAGCGCGGCGGCGGACGCGGTTCCCGGCGCCGCGCCGGAGGTGGTTCCAGGTGCGCTTCCCGGCGCGGTCCCGGGCGCGGTTCCCGGCGAGATCCCCCGGGCGGTTCCCGGCGTCGCCCCCGGTGTCGTACCGGGCGCCGCCCCGAGCGTCGCACCGAGCCGTGGCCCGCACGGTGGCCACGGCCCGGCGAAGACCCGCCCCGGCACCGGCCGCCCCTCCGCCCACGCGGCGCCCGGCGCGACCCCCGCGCCCTCGCTCGCCGGCGGGCGGGCCGGGGTGGGGCGCACCCGGCCGGGCCGGACCACCGGCCCCTCCGTCCCGCCCTCCACCTCGCCCGGACTCAGCGCCCGCCCGAGCGCGGCGGCCCGGGTGAAGGTGTCGCCGCCCGCGCCCGCACCGGTCCGACGGACGGCCGCACACCAGCCCCTGGCCCCCAGCAGCGCCGAGGACGCCTGGACACCGGCCTCCACCCCCACCCCGGTCCACACCCCCAGCGGCGCAGCGGTCGCCGCCCAGGAGTCCGCGCCCCAGACCGTCGCACGGTCCAGCTCACTGCCGGCGCGCGTAGGGGCGCTGGGGGCCGGACTCACCCTGGTCGGGCTCGGCCTCGGCTTCCTGGGCATGCGACTGCGCAGGTGAACGGAGTTTGCATCCACCGGCATACTCGGTATACATACTGAGTATGTCAATCCGTCACGGGCTACTGGCCCTCCTGGAACGTGGCCCCCGCTACGGCTCCCAACTCCGTACCGAGTTCGAGTCCCGCACCGGTGCCACCTGGCCCCTGAACGTCGGGCAGGTCTACACGACCCTCAGCCGTCTGGAGCGCGACGGACTGGTCTCCCAGGACTCCGAGGACGACGCGGGCCACGCGCTGTACGCCATCACCGACGAGGGCCGTACCGAACTGCGGGGCTGGTACGGAGCCCCCGTCGACCGCACCAGTCCGGCCCGCGACGAGCTGGCCATCAAGCTCGCCATGGCCGTCGGGGCGCCCGGCGTGGACATCCGCGCGGTGATCCAGGCCCAGCGCCATCACACGGTGAAGGCGATGCAGGACTACACCAGGCTCAAGGCCCAGGCCCTGGAGACGGCCCCGGCCAACCGCGACGAGGTGGCCTGGCTGCTCGTCCTGGAACAGCTGATCTTCCAGGCGGAGGCGGAGGCCCGCTGGCTCGACCACTGCGAGTCCCGCCTGGTCCGCCTCGCGGAAGCAGCGCAGACGGACCCGCTCCCCACCGCGCCGGGACAGAAGCCGGCAGCCAAGAAGCTGCGCGCCAAGTCCCGGCGCTGACCGGCCGCGCGGCCCCGCCCGCTCGCGCGCCGAGCGCACCGAGCGCGCCGGGCCGCGTACCGGGGCGCTGTCCGGCCACCCGAACCGGACCCGCACCGGCCGCACATCCCACGCACGCCCCGGCATGTCCAGCCCCGCCCGGCCCGCCCGGAGCCGCAGCACAACGCCTGCGGACGGCGCACGGACCCGGCCCGAGGGCAGCGCCGACCGACCACCGTGACCCACACACCCACCCCCAGGGGGACCCGTGCTCGCACCAGCCGTCACACCACCCGTACTGGAACTGCGTAACCTCACCCGCACCCACGGCACAGGAATCGCCGAGGTACACGCCCTGCGCGGAGTGAACATCTCCGTCCACGCGGGCGAACTCGTCGCCGTCATGGGCCCGTCGGGCTCCGGCAAGTCCACCCTGCTGACCCTGGCAGGCGGTCTGGACACGGCGACTTCCGGCCAAGTGATCATCGAGGGCCAGGACATCGGCGCTCTCAGCCACAAGCAGATATCCGCGCTGCGCCGCCGCAGCGTCGGCTACGTCTTCCAGGACTACAACCTCATCCCCGCCCTCACCGCCGCGGAGAACGTGGCGCTGCCCCGCGAACTCGACGGCATATCCGTCCGCAAAGCCCGCAAAGAGGCCAGGGACGCGCTCGCGGAGATGAACCTCGCCGACGTGACCGACCGTTTCCCCGACGAGATGTCAGGCGGCCAGCAGCAGCGGGTGGCCATCGCCCGCGCGCTCGTCGGCGACCGGCGCCTCGTACTCGCCGACGAGCCGACCGGCGCCCTGGACTCCGAGACCGGGGAGACCGTGCTGGCCCTGCTCCGCAACCGCTGCGACGCGGGCGCGGCGGGCGTCATGGTCACGCACGAACCGCGGTACGCCGCCTGGGCCGACCGCGTCGTGTTCCTGCGCGACGGCTCGGTGGTCGACCAGACCCTGACCGTGGGCGCCGATTCGCTGCTCACCGCCGAGGGTGCCCAGTGAGCGCTCTCTCGGGATGGCGCGCCGCCATCCGTATCGCCCGCCGGGACGCGCTACGGGCCAAGGGCCGAAGTGCCCTGGTCGTGGCCATGATCGCGCTGCCGGTGCTCGGCGTCACGGCCGCCGACATCACCTACCACAGCGCCTCCCTGACCACGGCCGAGAAGCTGAGCGCCGAACTGGGCTCCGCCGACGCCCTGTTCCGTGACCCCTCCATGGGAGGTGGTCCGATCGAGCAGATGCCGGAGATGGATCCGTACCAGCCGGTCGACCAGGACTCGACGGGTACGAAGCCCGACTCCGCGGTGGATCTCGCCGCCGTGCTGCCGCCCGGCGCGAAGAGCATCACGCAGCAGTACATGAATGCCACCGTCACTACCAAGTACGGCATCAAGAACACCGCACTCACCGAGCTGAAGACCGCCGACCCGCTGGTGCGCGGCATGATCGAGCTGGTGAACGGCCGCTTCCCGAAGACCGACAGCGAGATGGTCGCCAATGAGGCCTTCCTGAAGTCGTCCGGTCTGCACATCGGCTCGCAGACCACGGTCCGCGGCGCCGGCAGGACCTTCACGATCACCGGCTCGGTGGAACTTCCCGCCGATCTGAAGCACGACTACCTGTACGTCAACCCCGGTGCTCTCATCGCCCCTTGGAAGCAGGCCGCCGCCAAGGACAGGACCATGGAGGAGCCCCAGGCCGGCACCGTCGACCTGCTCGTCAAGACCGCCGGAAGCACCGGCGTGAGCTGGAAGGACGTCCTGGCGGCCAACAAGAAGGGCGTCCTCGTCGAGTCCCGCCGGGTCTTCCTCGACCCGCCGCCGCTCTCCGAGGTCCCGATGGCCTCGCACGGGAGCTACCAGGCGCCCGGCAAGGGCATGAAGGTCACCGCGGCGCTGGCGACCGTCGTCGCCATGGCGATGCTGGAGATCGTGCTGCTCGCCGGACCGGCCTTCGCGGTCGGCGCCCGCCGCTCACGACGCCAGCTCGGCCTCGTCGGGACCTGCGGCGGGAACCGCAGGCACATCCGCGCCGTGGTGCTCTCCGGAGGGCTCGTCCTGGGCGCCGCGGGCGCCGTGGCAGGCACGATCGTCGGCCTCGGCCTGACCTACCTGCTCCGTCCGCTGATCGAGAGCTGGGCCGGCCAGCGCTTCGGCACCATCGAGCTCCACTCCGGAGAACTGCTCGGCATCGCGGTGATCGGCCTGGTCACCGGCGTGCTGGCCGCGCTGGCCCCGGCGATCGTGGCGGGCCGCCAGCCGATCCTCGAATCCCTCACGGGCCGCCGCGGGGTGCGCCGCTCCTCGCGCGTGATGCCGGTGCTCGGGCTCATCGCCATCGGGGTCGGCCTCTGCCTGGCCGTCCTCGGCGGTCTCAGCGGTCGCGCCACGAGCGTGTCTGTCGGCTCGGTCATCGCCGAACTCGGCGTCCTCGCCTGTATCCCGGTCATCGTCGGCTCGCTCGGAAAGCTCGGCCGCTTCTTCCCGCTCTCCCCGCGGCTCGCCCTGCGCGACGCGGCCCGCAACCGGGGCCGTACGGCGCCCGCGGTCGCCGCGGTGATGGCCGCGGTCGCGGGCACCATCGCGATCTCGACGTACACCGCGAGCACCCAGGCCGAGCAGGACTACGGCAAGCAGCGGTCGGTTCCCAAGGGCGTCGTCTCGATCAACGCCGACACCTACGGGGAGCGCGCCGACCCGGCCAGGGCACTGGCGCTCGCCCGCAAGGTCGCCGAACGCGACCTGCCCGTGAAGGGCGCACCCGCCACCATCAACCGGGTGTGGGCGGGCAGCGACTGCAACCACTTCCCGGACGCGGACACCTCGAACTGCGGCGCGCTGGACCTGGTCAGGCCGGCGGCGAACAACTGCCCGCTCCTCGCGGCCGGCGGCAAGACCCTCGCCGCCAAGCTCTCCGCCGACGAGCACAAGAAGCTGGTGAACTCGCCGAAGTGCAAGGACGCGGAGTACCCCGACACCATGTTCGGCAATGACGGCGAGATCGTCGTCGGGGACGCTGCGGTGCTGCGCGTCTACGCCGGCATGAAGGACCCGGCGGCGGAGAAGGCGCTGGCTGCGGGCGTGCCCGTACTCCTCAACAACGCGTACGCCGACGCGGACGGCAAGGCCACCGTCAAGGCCCTCCACAGCTACATCGCCGAGGACAAGCAGAACCGGAAGCTGCACCCCGGCAAGGCCAGGAGCACCGTCACCAGGCTCGCCGTGTACAAGGCGGCCGACCGTTACGCGGCGACCCCGGGCATCCGCATGGTCATGCCGCAGGCCACCGCCGACCGGCTGGGCCTCCACTACGGACCCACCCTCAACGTCTACGCGACGACGCAGACGCCGACCGACGCGCAGGTGCAGCACTTCAACGACGGTGTGTCCCAGGCCGGAAACGGTGTCAGCCTCCAGCAGAACGACACCTCGTCCGGCACCACCGACATCACCATGCTGATCCTCGCCCTGTTCTCCGGTGTGGTGACCCTGGGTGCCGCGGCCATCACCACCGGCCTGGCGAAGGCCGATGCCGAGGCCGACCTGACGACGCTCAGCGCCATCGGCGCACCGCCCCGCGTACGGCGCACGCTCAGCGGCTTCCAGTGCGCGGTGGTCGCGGGCACGGGCGTCCTGCTCGGCACCGCGGCAGGCGTGGTGCCCGCCATCGCGGTCCGGCTGACCGACATGCACCGGGCGCTGGCCAACATGCGGCTGCACCCGATGGACTCCGCGTACACGCCGATCGTGCTGCCGTGGCAGACCATCGGCATCCTCGCCCTGGCGGTCCCGGTCCTGGCCGGCCTGCTGGCCGGTGTCTTCGTCCGGTCCCGCCTGGTCCTCGCCAGACGCGCGGGGTGACGGGAGGACGGTGATGACGGGGTGACGGGGGGTGCACGGACGGTACGCATGGTGACACGCGGGGTGGATCACCCGGGATCGGGGGCACCACCTGCTCATGGAGTACGTGTGCGAGACAATGTCCCCATGGAGATGCCGAGGAGTGAACGGTCGGAACAGTCGCAGGAGCACCCTCAAGTCCTCGTCGTGGGACAGGACGGGATGGCACTCGGCGGCGGCGCCGGCGGTGACGACGAGTCGCGCGAGGTCCCAGTGACAGAAATGGTGGAGCAGCCCGCGAAGGTCATGCGCATCGGCAGCATGATCAAACAGCTCCTGGAGGAGGTCCGGGCGGCTCCTCTCGACGAGGCGAGCCGCGTCCGTCTGAAGGACATCCATGCCTCGTCGGTGAAGGAGCTGGAGGACGGCCTGGCCCCCGAGCTGGTGGAGGAGCTGGAACGCCTCTCCCTCCCCTTCACCGACGAGACCATCCCTTCGGAAGCGGAACTGCGCATCGCGCAGGCCCAGTTGGTGGGATGGCTGGAAGGTCTCTTCCACGGTATCCAGACGGCCCTGTTCGCCCAGCAGATGGCAGCACGGGCGCAGTTGGAGCAGATGCGCCGGGCCCTCCCGCCCGGCGCGGGCGGCCACGAGGACGACGACGAGGAAGGCGGCCACGGAGCGATCCGCTCGGGCCCCTACCTGTAAGCGGCACCACCCCGAACCGATGCCACGGACACCGAGGCCCGGCCCCCTACGCGTGAGCGGGGGCCGGGCCTCGGCTGTGCTGGCCGTGTCGCCCCCTTCCAGAAGGGGGAGTCGACCGGACAGGTCCCGGGCAGGTCCCAGCCGATACGGAGGCGGGCGGTACGGAGATCGCGGTACGGAGGTCGCGAGGCCCGTTACGCCCGCAACAGCACCTTGCCCACGTGCACCCCGGAATCCAGCACCCGGTGCCCCTCTGCCGCCAGAGCCATCGGCAGTTCCTGGTCCACCACGGGCCGTACCCGTCCCGCCGAGATCAGCGGCCAGACGTGCTCCCGCACGGCGGCGACGATCGCCGCCTTCTCACCGAGCGGCCGTGCCCGCAGCGACGTGGCCGTCACTGCCCCGCGCTTCGCCAACAGGGTCGCGAGATTCAACTCGCCCTTCACACCGCCCTGCATGCCGATCACCGCGAGACGTCCGTTGACCGCGAGCGCGTTCACGTTCCGGTCCAGGTACTTCGCACCGACGATGTCGAGAATGACGTCCGCCCCCGCGCCGCCGGTGGCCTTGCTGATCTCCTCCACGAAGTCCTGCTCGCGGTAGTCGATCAACACGTCGGCCCCCAACTCGGCACAGCGGGCCAGCTTCTCCTGGCTGCCCGCGGTAACGGCGACCCGCGCCCCCACCGCCTTGCCGAGCTGGATCGCCATCGTGCCGATCCCGCTCGACCCGCCATGCGCCAACAGCGTCTCGCCGGGCCGCAGATGAGCCACCATGAAGACGTTGGACCAGACCGTGCAGACCACCTCGGGCAGCCCGGCAGCCGTGACGAGGTCGACCCCGTCCGGCACCGGCAGCAACTGCCCCACCGGCACGGCGACCTTCTCCGCGTACCCGCCGCCACCCAGCAGTGCGCACACCTCGTCACCGACGGCCCACCCCGCGACCCCGGGCCCGAGGGCCGCGATGCGCCCGGAGCATTCGAGACCGGGGTACCGCGACGCGCCCGGCGGCGGATCGTAGAAGCCCTGACGTTGCAACACATCGGCGCGGTTGACTGCGGACGCCACCACCTCGACGAGGACTTCGCCCTCGCCGGGGACGGGGTCAGGCACCTCGGCCCAGACAAGCGCCTCGGGACCGCCAGGTTCGGGGATCGTGATCGCATGCATGAGCGCGAGGCTACTCCGCACCGGGCCCGGCGAGGCCACTCGGCGCCGGACCGGGCGAGCAGCCGTTCGGAGCCGGACCGGTTGAGATCGGCGCCGGACCGGGTTTGAGGCTGCCCGACGCCGGACCGGGTGCGGCTGACCGGTACCGGACCGGGTGCGGCTACTCGGTGCCAAACCGGGTGCGGCTACTCGGTGCCGGACCCGGCAGCGGTGGGGGACGCCCGTACGATCGCGATCACCCGATCGGTGAGCTGCAAAGGACTGGCCTCGGGGTTGTCGTAACCGAGCAGCCGGTGCCCCCGCTTCACCGAGACGACCAGATCGTTCGCGTCCCGGACGTTCCGCCCCACCTCGGCCTTTATGACGGGCCGTTCGACCAGGTCGAGGCCGCTGCCCTGCTGGATCAGGTCCTCCATCACCGTGCCGGCGCTCGGGCTGAGCACGGAGAGGCCGAGCAGACGGCCCGCCGCACTGGCGCTGGTGATGACGGCGTCCGCGCCGGACTGCCGCAGCAACGGCGCGTTCTCCTCCTCCCGCACGGCCGCAACGATCTTCGCCCCACGGTTGAGCTGACGCGCCGTGAGCGTGACCAGGACCGCGGTGTCGTCCCGCTGTGTGGCGATCACGATCTGCCGGGCGCGCTGCAACTCTGCGCGAAGCAGCACATCGCTGCGGGTCGCATCGCCGACGACCCCCGCGAACCCTTCGGCGTTGGCGGCCTCGATGACCTTGCTGTTGGGGTCGACGACGACGATCTGCTCCCTCCGCAGGCCCGTCGCACACAGCGTCTGCATCGCGGAGCGGCCCTTCGTACCGAATCCGATGACGACGGTGTGGTCACGCAAGCGGAGCCTCCAGCGGTTCAGCCGCCACTCCTCCCGAGTGCGCTCGGTGAGCACTTCGAGAGTGGTGCCGACCAGGATGATCAGGAACAGCACGCGCAGCGGCGTGACGACCAGGATGTTGGTGAGCCTCGCGCCGTCGCTGTACGGGACGATGTCGCCGTAACCGGTCGTCGAGAGGGTGACGGTGGCGTAGTAGAACGCGTCGAGCAGATCGACCTTCTCGTCGGCGGCGTCGTGGTACCCGCCACGGTCGAACCAGACGATGAGGGCGGTCACCACCAGCACCAGCAGCGCGATCAGCAACCGCCTGCCGACCTGGCGGAGCGGGCGCTCGACCACTCGGCGCGGCAGCTTCACGCGGCGGGTCACCGACTGCTCGCCCGCCTGTCGGTCGAGGGCGTCATGGCCGGGAAGTTTCACGTGAAACACTCCCCCGCCCACGGCAGATCAAGGATCTGCAACATCTGCCCCGTTCGCGCACCGCCGGGCGGCACGACGGCGAGTCCGTCGGCTGCGGCGATGCCACGGAGCATGGCAGGCCCGTGGAAGTGCAGCGGGACGACCGTGTCCGCACGGTGCACCACGGGCACGAGTCGGGTGTCGTACGGATGACCGTGCACCTCTTCGGATACGGGTACGGCGTAGGCCTCTGCGGCAGCACGGCCGGAGAGCGTACGCAGCAACGGTTCGGCGAGCGTCAGCAGGCCCGACACGGCAGCGAGGGGATTGCCGGGGAGCCCGACCAGATGCCGCCCGCCGGTCAGCCGGGCCAGCAGCATGGGGTGCCCGGGGCGCACCGCGACGCTGTCGACCAGCAGCTCGGCACCGGCCTTGTCCAGGATCGGATGGACATGGTCGACGGGCCCCGAGGCCGTACCTCCCGTGGTGATGACCAGGTCTGCCTCGGAAGTGGTGACGGCGTACTGAAGGGCGTCGGCGTCGTCTCCGAGACGGCGCGTGGCCAGCACCTCGGCGCCCAGGGTTCGCAGCCAGGGGCCGATCATCGGGCCCAGGGCGTCCCGGATCAGTCCGTCGTGGGGGAGTCCGGCCACCAGCAACTCATCGCCGAGGACCAGGACTTCCACCCGGGGCCGGGGAAGCACGAGCAGTTCGTCGTACCCGGCTGCCGCTGCCAGACCGAGCACCGCCGGCGTCACCAGGGAGCCCGTCGGCAGCAGGAGGTCGCCGGAACGGCACTCCTGGCCACGGGGTCGGATGTCCTGCCCGGGAAGAATGTCGCGCTGGGCGTGCAGCTGATTCGTGTGCTCGTCCGCACGGGCGTGCTCGCTGCGGATCACAGCGGTCGAGTCGGGCGGTACCCGGGCGCCGGTCGCGATCCGTACGGCGTCACCGTCGGCGAGGCGCTCCGGCTCGGACCGGCCAGCGAGGATGCCGCCACCGCCGCCTCCGTCGGTCCGCCAGGGCCCGGGGCCCGCGACCGCCCAGCCGTCCATGGCCGAGGTGTCGAACGACGGTAGATCGGTAAGAGCGACAAGAGGCTCGCCGAGGACGAGCCCCAGCGCCCGGTCCAGCGGCGTACGACGGGGGGCCACGGCTCCCGTCCGGCCGGCCCGCGCGGCGCGGGCGCGGGCCGCCTCCCAGGGAGCGGCCTTGTGCGGCTCCGACGAAGCAGGCTGCGGCACGGTGGGCGCCTCCCTGCCGACGAGCGCGAGTGCTTCGTCGAGATCTCGGTCCTGCTGCTCGGTCATCCGGCGTCGGTCCCCTTGGCCCCATCGGCCTTGCTGCCCCGGTCGGCCCCTGCTGTCCCTTCAGCCCTGACTGTCCCTGCAGGCTTGGCTGTCCCCGCAGGCTTGACTGTCCCCGCAGGCTTGGCTGTCCCCGCAGGCTTGGCTGTCTCTTCCGTCCCGTCCGTCTCGTCCGCCCATCGGTTGGCGAGCGCCACGGCCTTGCGCGCCGCGTCGGCAACGGCCTGCGGACCGTCCTTCTCCGCCTTGGCCGCCGCGTACCCCACCAGGAACGTGGTCAGCGGCGCGGCCGGCCTGGCGACACCGTGGGCGGCGTCACGGGCGAGGTCGAGGAGAACGCCGGTGTCGACATCGAGGTCGATGCCGAGTTCGGCCTTGACTGCGGTGATCCATTCATCAAGCACATGCCCATGCTCCCTGATACGCGCCCGGGCCGACACAACGTCTTGCCAGGTGTCGCAGTCGAACGCGGCAGAGGGTCCGGCAGCGATCCGGGCGAGGTCGAGTTCAGCGGTGAGCAGCCGCAGTGGAAGCCCGGTGAGCGAACCGTGCTCGGTGGCGAGCAGGGCGAGTTCCCGGCGCAGGGGTTCGGTGCGGTAGACGGCGACGAGTGGTTGGTCCCGGCCTCCGGGGTCGGTGAGCAGCACCCCTTCGTGTGGCCCCCCGCCGAGAGCGTCCAGCAGCGCCGGTACGGTCTGCTCCCCCAGGAACGGCAGATCGGCGGAGAGCACGAGCACGATCTCGGCCGACACCTTCCGCACCCCGGCCCCGAGCGCTGCCAACGGCCCCCCGCCGGGCGGCTCTTCGCCGGTCCAGGCGACGGGCCTTACGGTCGCCCGCCGCCCCCCGACGACCACGGTGGTCCGGGCACCGCGGCAGGCCACGAGCACCCGGTCGAGCAGCGCGAGGCCACCCACGGTGAGACCGGGCTTGTCGGCGCCGCCGAGCCGCTTGGCAGCCCCTCCGGCGAGCACGACGGCGTCATACAAGGTCATCCCGCGAGTATGAGCCGCGCAACGGCTCAGCGGAACGGTCCGGCGCCGTCCACGGCGCCCCCGCACAGCCCCGCGGCACACAGCCGCAGCCGTCCGGCCGGGTCTCAGACCCCGCGCAGAAGCACCGCCGGTCGCTCCACGCAGTCGGCCACGTACCGCAGGAACCCGCCGGCCGTCCCTCCGTCACACACCCGGTGGTCGAACGTCAGCGACAGCTGCACCACCTGCCGCACCGCCAGCTCCCCTTCGTGCACCCACGGCTTGGCCACGATCCGCCCGACCCCGAGCATCGCCGCCTCCGGATGGTTGATGATCGGGGTGGATCCGTCGACGCCGAACACCCCGTAGTTGTTGAGCGTGAACGTGCCCCCGGTGAGCTCGGCCGGGGTCAGGGCCCCGGTCCTGGCCGCCTCCGTCAGCCGTATGAACTCCTCGTTCAGCGACTCGGTGGACCGCCCGTGCGCGTCCCGCACCACCGGCACCATCAGCCCACGCTCGGTCTGCGCCGCGAAACCCAGGTGAACGGCCGGCAGGCGGACGATCTCCCGGGCCGCCATGTCCACCGTGGAGTTCAGCTCGGGGAAGCGGGCCAGCGCCGCGGTGCAGATACGGGCCAGCAGCGCCAGCACCGAGACCTTCGGGCCGCCCGCCGCGTTCATGGCGGCACGCGTGGCCATCAGCTCGGTCGCGTCCGCGTCGACCCAGCACGTCGCGTCCGGTATCTCGCGACGGCTCCGCGCGAGCTTGTCCGCGACAGCGCCCCGCATACCGCGCAACGGGACACGGCTCGCTTCGGCCCCCGCCGCCGCCTCCCGGCCCTGGAGCGCCACAGCGGCGACAACAGGCGCCGTCGAGCTCACCGGTTTCGACGTCACAGGTTTCGACGTCACAGGTACGGTCGCGGGCTCATCCAGCAGCGCTTCGATCGCCCGGTCGACATCGGACCGGAGAATCAATCCGTCCGGACCGCTCCCGGCCAACGCCCGCAGATCGACCTCGTGCGCGCGCGCCAGCCGCCGCACCAGCGGCGAAATAACAGGAACAGGCCCAGGAGTGGGAACAGGAGCAGGCCCCGGAGCAACGGTCACCCCGGCCGCCGCAACTGCCACCGGCCCAGCACCTGCCGCCTCCGTCACCTGAACGCGGCTCACCCGTACACGGCGCCTCCGCGCGGTGACCGCCCCGCTGGTTCCGTACCCCACGAGTACGTTCCCCGACGCGTCGTCGCCCGCCGGCTCTGCCGACTGCGCGGTGGGACCGGCCTGCGCAATGTCCTCCGCTCCCGGAGAACCCACGGCCACGGTCAACAGCGGTGCCCCGACCGGCAGTTCCGTCCCTTCCTCACCGAACCGCGCCGTCACCACGCCCCCGTAGGGACACGGCACCTCCACCATCGCCTTCGCCGTCTCGACCTCGACGACCGGTTCGTCGACAGCGACCACATCGCCCACCGCCACCAGCCAGCGCACGATCTCCGCCTCGGTCAGCCCCTCGCCGAGGTCGGGCAGCTTGAACTCGTAGACCTGGGGCATCAGCTGGTCGCCTCCCACTGCAACCGCGCGACCGCGTCGAGCACCCGGTCCACACCCGGCAGATGGTGCCGCTCCAGCATCGGCGGCGGATACGGGATGTCGAACCCGGCGACCCGCAGCACGGGCGCCTCCAGGTGGTGGAAGCAGCGCTCCGTCACCCGCGCGGCGATCTCCCCGCCCGGCCCGCCGAACCCTGCCGACTCATGGACGACGACGGCCCTGCCCGTACGCCGTACCGACGCGCACACCGTCTCGTCGTCGAACGGGACCAGCGAGCGCAGGTCCACGACCTCCAGGTCCCAGCCCTCCTCGCGGGCCGCCTCGGCAGCCTCCAGGCACACGGAGACGGAGGGACCGTACGTGAGAAGCGTGGCGCTGGTGCCCCTGCGTCGCACCACGGCCCGGCCTATCGGCTCCACGGCGGCCGGCGCGTCGGGTGACCAGTCGGCCTTCGACCAGTACAGCCGCTTCGGCTCCAGGAACACCACCGGATCGTCCGACGCGATCGCGGCCCGCAGCAGCCCGTACGCATCGGCGACCGTCGACGGCGTGACGACATGGAGCCCCGGAGTCGCCATGTAGTACGCCTCGGACGAGTCGCTGTGGTGCTCGACCCCGCCGATCCCGCCGCCGTAGGGCACCCGCACCACGATCGGCATCGGCAACGCACCCCGCGTACGGTTGCGCATCCGCGACACATGGCTGACGAGCTGCTCGAACGCCGGATAGGCGAATGCGTCGAACTGCATCTCGACGACCGGCCGCAGCCCGTACATCGCCATCCCGACAGCCGCCCCGAGGATGCCCGCCTCCGCGAGAGGGGTGTCCGTACAGCGGTCCTCGCCGAACTCCTCCGCGAGCCCGTCGGTGACCCGGAAGACGCCGCCCAGCGTCCCGACGTCCTCCCCCATGACATGCACGGTGGGGTCCGCCGCCATCGCGTCGCGCATCGCCCGCTGGAGCGCCTGCGCCATCGTGGCGGGCTTCACCGCGACAGTGGTCATCGTCCGTCCTCCGCTTCCAGCTCGGCCCGCAGCTGTTCCGACTCTTCCCGCAGCTGGGGCGTCGGCGAGGCGTAGACCTGCGTGAAGAGATCCATCGGGTCGAGCAGCGGATCGGCGTTCATCCGCTCGCGCAGATCCGCCGCCATCGTCTCGGCGGCCTCCCGCGCGGCCTCCGTCCGCCCCTCGTCGAGCAGCCCGCGGCCGGTCAGATGCCGCTCGACGAGCCGGATCGGGTCGTGCGCACGCCACGCTTCGACCTCGGCGTCCGCCCGGTAACGGGTCGCGTCGTCGGCGTTCGTATGGGCGTCCATGCGGTACGTCACCGCTTCCACCAGCGTCGGACCGCCCCCGGTCCGCGCCCGCCGGACCGCGTCGGACAGCACTTCGTGCATCGCCGCCGCGTCGTTCCCGTCGACCAGCCGACCAGGCATTCCGTACCCCACGGCCTTGTGCGCCAGGGAGGGGGCGGCGGTCTGCTTGGCAAGCGGTACGGAGATCGCGAAGCCGTTGTTCTGAACGAGGAAGACCACCGGGGCCTGCCATACCGCGGCGAAGTTCAGCGCCTCGTGGAAGTCGCCCTCGCTGGTGCCGCCGTCGCCGACCATGGCCAGTGCCACCACGTCGTCCCCGGCCAGCCGCGCGGCGTGCGCCAGGCCCACGGCGTGCGGAAGCTGGGTGGCGAGCGGGGTGGAGAGTGGGGCGATGCGGTGCTCACGCGGGTCGTACCCGGTGTGCCAGTCGCCTCGCAGCAGCGTCAGCGCCTCTACGGGGTCGAGGCCGCGGGCCACCGCGGCGAGGGTGTCCCGGTAGCTCGGGAAGAGCCAGTCCCGGTCCTCCAGCACGAGCGCGGCGGCCACCTCGCAGGCCTCCTGCCCGGTGGAGGACGGGTAGACGGCGAGCCTGCCCTGCTTCGTGAGCGCGGTCGCCTGGACGTTGAAACGCCTGCCGTGCACCAACCCGTCGTACAGCCGGAGGAGCAGCTCCTGACCGATCGCGTCGGCAGCGTCCGTACCGAGCACGCGGTACGGCTCGGGGTCCGGGAGCAGCGGCGCGGGATCGGTACGGAGCTTCCATGCGGGGTAGGCAGTAGCACCGGGCAGCTCTTGGACCGTCATGCCAAACACCTCCTCATCGGAGCGGGGCGGCGCAGCGATGTGTGATGCGCCTCACCTACCGATTGTTCGGTCGAAAGCGCATTTTGGCTACTGACCCCTTCAGCCTGTGGACAAACGGTTCTCCACAGCCTGGGATAGGAGCAGGTCGTCCATGACGGAAAGGTGGGGGCAGGTGCCAGCTGAACAAATGGCCGACGAGGGCGACCGCCCTCCGGCCCGCCCGATCGACGCCATCGACCGGGACATCCTGCAGTTCCTGCAGAAGGACGGCCGCGCCTCGATACGGTCCGTGGCCGATCGCGTCCATGTCTCTCGCGCCAACGCGTACGCCCGTATCAACCGGCTCATCGACGACGGCGTGATCCGCGGGTTCAGCGCCAGGGTCGATCACGAACGCGCGGGCCAGGGCTCCTCCGCGTACATCACGCTCAAAATCGTCCAGAACTCCTGGCGCACGGTCCGCAAGCAGCTCACGGAGCTGCCGGGCACCGCCCACATCGCGCTGGTCAGCGGCGATTTCGACGTACTCCTGCTCGTGCACAGCGCGAACAACAGAGCGCTGCGCGAGCTGGTCCTGACCAGGATCCAGGCGATCCCCGAGGTGCTGTCGACACGGACGCTGCTGGTGTTCGAGGAGACCGATCTCGATCCGGCGAAACCCACGGACACCTCCGGCCCGCCCGGTCCTGCGGGCGGGCCGCCCCCACTGCCCAGGCCCTGACACCTCACACTGCCGGTCACCTCGCCGACGGATCCGGCCGATCGGGCGTCAGCGGGCCGGCCCCACCCGCAGACCTTCGAACGCGAGCTGTACGACCGCCTCGGCCAGCTGCTCCGCGTCGGGACCTGTCCCCTGCGCCGGGCGGTACCACTCGACCAGCGAATTGATCATCCCGAAGAGCAGCCGGGTCGCGAGCCTGATGTCCACGTCGGAACGGAGATCGCCCTCGGACACCGCCGCCTTGAGCAGATCGGCGACCCGCTGGTCGAATTCACGGCGCCGCTCCATCGCCCAGCGCTCGGTCTTCGTGTTGCCGCGCACCCGGAGCAGCAGCGTCACGTAAGGCAGTTCGGCCGTGAGCACCTCGACGGTACGGCGCGTGACGTACTCCACCCGCTGGATCGCGCGCCCCCGCGCCGCCCCCGGCTCCTCCAGTACGCCGAAGAGCCCGTCTATCGCGCGGCTGACCGCCCGCCGCAACAGCTCCTCCTTACCGGCCACATGGTGGTAGATCGAGGACTTGGAGATCCCCGCGGCCCTGGAGAGATGCTCCATGGACGTGCCGTCGTAGCCGCGCTCGTTGAAGACGCGCACCGCGACCGTCAGCAGGGTCTCCGGTGTGTAGGTGTCCCGCTTGGGTGTGCTCATCAGGCTGTCCCGCCCTTCTCCTGATGGACGTACGACTGCCGGTACAGAGCCAGCGACGGCGCATAGCGCCCGCTCGGCACGCGCGCGTGGAGCTCGTCCAGCAGCTCGTGCGCCCAGGCGCGGCCGAGCTTGCGGCCCCACTCGACCGGACCCAGCGGGTAGTTGACCCCCAGTCGCATCGCCGTGTCGATGTCCTGCGCGGACGCGACCCCCTTGGCCAGGGCGTCGGCGGCCAGATCCACCATCATCGCCACGGTGCGGGCGACGATCATGCCCGGGACGTCACCGATGACGCTGACCTTCTTACCGAGGCGCTGGAAAAGGCCGATCGACTGCCTCAGGGTCTCCCATCCGGTGACCTCGGACGCGGACAGCGCGACCCTCGTCGCCGCCCGGTAGTCCAGTGCCAGGTCGAAGTAGACGACATCGCGGAACTCGGCGGACGTCTGGCCGTCGGCCAGCACCAGCTGACCGCCGCTGGGCAGCAGAATCCGGCTCCCGCCGTCCTCGTCCTCCTCACGCACAGCGATTCCGGCCTCGCGGAACATCGCGACCAGCTCCCCGGCCGGTCCGAGGTCGCCCTCCACGGTGATACCGGCCGGGGGCTCGGTGGCCGGGGCGGTGTGCGGCTCGGGACGTACGGCGCCCTCCCCGTACGCGTACCAGCCCCGGCCGCTCTTGCGCCCGTGCCTGCCGGACTCGACCAGGCGGCGCTGCGCCAGCGACGGCCGGAACTTGGGGTCCTGGAAGAACGACTCCCAGACCGAGCGGGTGACCGCCTCGTTGACGTCCTGGCCGATCAAATCGGTCAGCTCGAAGGGGCCCATCCGGAAACCTCCGGACTCCCTGAGGACCGCGTCGATGGTGGCCGGGTCGGCGCCCCGCTCCTCGTGCACGGCGAAGGCCTCGGCGTAGAAGGGGCGGGCCAGGCGGTTGACGACGAAACCAGGGGTGTCGGCGCAGCGCACCGGGGTCTTGCCCCAGGCGGCGGCTGTCGCCCACGCGCGCGTGGCGCTCGATTCGTCGGTCGCGAAACCGCTGACGATCTCCACGAGCGGGAGCAGCGGCGCCGGGTTGAAGAAATGCATCCCCACGAAGCGGCCGGGGTGCTTCAGGGGGCCCGCGACGGCGGTGACCGAGAGGGAAGAGGTGTTGGTCGCGAGCAGACAGTCGTCGGCCACGAACTCTTCCAGAGCTGCGAAGAGCTCCTGTTTGACGGGAAGTTGTTCAAGGATCGCCTCGACGACCAGCGCGGCGTCGGCGAGGTCGGCAAGCTCCGCCACCGGGCGCAGCCGGGCGCCGGCCGCTTCGCGCTGCGCCTCGCCCATGCGCCCCTTCTCGACCAGCCGGTCCAGCCGCGCGGCGATGGCTTCGGCGGCCTGCTCCGCGCGGCCCGGAACGGCGTCGTAGAGACGCACAGGATGCCCTGCGACCAGGGCGACCTGCGCGATGCCCTGACCCATCGTGCCGGTGCCGACGACTGCGACGGTGCGGCTCTGCGACAGGGCGGCCGTGTGTGCGGTGGCGGTCATGGGGCGATCTTCCCGTACTGAGTTGTCCACAGTCTGCCCGGACCCCCTTGTCCCGACCGATCGTTCGGTTACTCTAACTTTGACCACCTGTCCTGCGCAGCTCGACGAGGAGTTGTTCCGAGATGCAGCTGACCGAGCTGTCCCAGACCCACCGGCCCACGCTCGACCAGGCCCTCGACGCGATCCGTACGCGTGCGTACTGGTCCCCGCACCCCGAGCACCCCAAGGCCTATGCCGGTGACGGCAAGGCCGCATTCGACGCGTTGCTCGGCAAGCGCCTCGACCTGGGCCAGCCGGGCACCGACGACTGGACCGGCGGCGAAGTCTCGCCGTACGGAATCGAGTTGGACATCAGCTATCCGCACCCGGACCTGGACGTCCTGCTGCCCGCGATGAGCGCCGCGACAGGCTCCTGGCGCGCGGCAGGACCCGAGGCCAGAGCCATGGTCTGTCTGGAGATCCTGGCGCGGATCAGCGCCCGCACGCCCGAGTTCGCGCAAGCGGTGATGCACACCAGCGGCCAGGCCTTCATGATGGCGTTCCAGGCCGGTGGCCCGCATGCCCAGGACCGCGGCCTGGAGGCCGTGGCCTATGCCTTTGCCGAGCAGGTCAGGACACCGTCGGCCGCCGACTGGTCCAAGCCGCAGGGGAAGCGCGATCCGCTGGAGCTGCGGAAGACCTTCACCGCGGTCGGTCGCGGCATCTCACTGCTGATCGGCTGCAACACCTTCCCCACCTGGAACGGCTACCCCGGCCTGTTCGCCTCCCTGGCGACCGGAAACCCGGTCCTCGTCAAACCGCACCCGCGTGCGGTCCTGCCGCTCGCGCTCACGGTCCAGGTGGCCCGCGAGGTCCTCTCCGAGGCCGGCTTCGACCCGAATCTGGTCGCCCTGGCCGCCGAACGGCCGGGGGAGGGAATCGCCAAGTCCCTTGCCGTACGGCCGGAGATCAGGATCATCGACTACACCGGATCGACCGCCTTCGGCGACTGGCTGGAGGCCAACGCCCGCCAGGCACAGGTCTACACGGAGAAGGCCGGGGTCAACACGGTCGTCGTCGACTCCACCGACAACTACAAGGGCATGCTCTCCAACCTGGCCTTCTCGCTCTCCCTCTACAGCGGCCAGATGTGCACCACCCCGCAGAACCTGCTGATCCCGGCGGACGGCATCGCCACGGACGCCGGGCACAAGACGTACGACGAGGTCGTCAGCGATCTCGCGGCAGCAGTGGCCGGACTCCTCGGCGACGACGCCCGTGCCAACGCGCTGCTGGGCGCACTGGTCAATCCGGATGTGAAGGCGCGCCTGGACGCGGCGGCCGGACTGGGCGAAGTGGCCTTGGCATCACAGGAGATCGTCAACCCCGACTTCCCGGACGCGGTGGTGCGTACGCCCGCGATCGTCAAGCTGGACGGCGCCCGGAAGTACTGGGACGGGGCGGACGCCGATGCCGCCTATCTGTCGGAGTGCTTCGGCCCGGTCTCGTTCGCGGTGGCCGTCGACTCCACCGAGGCCGCCCTCGATCTGCTCCGCCGCACGGTCCGCGACAAGGGAGCGATGACCGTCGGCGCCTACACCACCTCGGCCGAGGTGGAGCACGCCGTCGAGGAGGTCTGCCTGGAGGAGTGCGCCCAGCTGTCGCTGAATCTGACCGGCGGGGTCTACGTCAATCAGACCGCGGCGTTCTCGGACTTCCACGGCTCGGGCGGCAACCCGGCGGCGAACGCGGCGCTGTGCGACGGGGCGTTCGTGGCGAACAGGTTCCGGACAGTGGAGGTACGCAGGCAGGCGTAGCGCCTCCGGACAGACGGTGGAGGCGGTGGAGGCGGGCGCGGTTGGCTGCGGGCGGTGGGAGACGCCCGCAGCCGTGCCCCGGGCCTGTCTCGGCTCGGCACGGCCCGGGACAAGCGGCTCAGCCGATCTCGGCGTACCGCTGGACCCAGGCGTGCATGGCAATCGCTGCGGCTGCGCCCGCGTTGATCGACCTCGTCGAGCCGAACTGCGCGATCGAGCAGACCACCGACACGTGCCTCCGTGCCTCCTCCGTCAGCCCCGGTCCCTCCTGCCCGAACAGCAGCACACACCGCCGCGGCAGCTCGGTCCGCTCCAGCGGCACCGCTCCCGGAAGGTTGTCGATCCCGATGATCGGCAGGTTCTCGGCGGATGCCCACGCCGTCAGCGATTCGGTGTCCGGGTGGTGCCGCACATGCTGGTAGCGGTCGGTCACCATCGCACCGCGCCGGTTCCAGCGTCGGCGCCCCACGATGTGGATCTCCTTCGCCAGGAAGGCGTTGGCGGTGCGGACGACTGAACCGATATTGAAATCGTGACCCCAGTTCTCGACCGCCACATGGAAATCGTGGCGCCGGGTGTCCAGGTCCGCGACGATCGCCTCACGCGTCCAGTACCGGTAGGCGTCGACCACATTGCGCCGGTCCCCACCCGCCAGCAGCTCCGGGTCGTACCACTCGCCCTCCGGCCAGGGCAGTGGATGCGGCCCGACGCCGACCTCGGCCGTGAAGCCCTCGTCGTACTGCGCGGGCTCTTGGGGCCGCACCGGCTCCTCGTACGGAACCGGTTCTTCGGGGGAGATCTCGCTGGTCACCCCACGAGCGTACGGGGCTGATCGCCCTGCTCCCCTTCGGCCGTACGCCGCGGCCCGACCACGGTGGCACCCGCCCGCGCACCCGCTCTCGTACGCGAGGTCAGCAACGCCGCCCGGCCGCCCAGCCACAGCAGGAAACCGGTCGGCAGGAAGACCGCGTCCGCGGCGATCATCGCCATGGAGAAGAACGGCAGCCCCAGCATCACCGCGATACCGGCGTGCTCCAGCATCATCGCGACCAGCAGGAGGTTCTTGACGCGCCGGTTGAAGAGTGTGAAGGGGAAGGCCACCTGCACGATGACCGTGCCGTACGTCAGCACCATCACCATCACGCCGCTGGTCGCGAGCAGCGAGGACAGACCGGGCCAGGGCGCGAAGTAGTGCAGATTCAGCGGGTAGTAGAGGGCGGTGCCGTCCTGCCAGCGAGAGCCCTGGATCTTGTACCAGCCGGCGGTGGAGTAGATCAGACAGACCTCGGCCATGATCACGACAAGGGTGGCATTGTGGGCAAGATTGGCAACGACATCGAGGAAGGTCCGGGGCTCACCGGGGGCATACCGGCACACCGCCCACCACACCCCCTGGACCAGCCACATTCCCCAGAAGATCAGTTGCCACCCGCCGCTCAGCTTGCCGAGAAGCGTGGCGGCGGCGAGCGCGGCACCGAGCACGACCCACAGCAGCGGTCCCACCCGGTCCGGGGCTCCCGGCAGGGTGCGGTCGGAGTCGGCGCCGTCGGCAGCCTTCCCTGCGGCACGCGCGGCACGCGCGGCACGGCGCGCGTCGAGCGACCAGACCTGTGAGCAGCGCGTCAGCACCAGATACGTCGCCATGATGTGGATGACGTTGTCACCGCCGTCGCCCACGAAGATCGACCGGTTCTGCAGCGACAGCACGCCGATCATGAACAGTACGGAAGCGACCCGGGTGTGCCAGCCCAGGAGCAGCAGCAGGCTGGAGAGGACGGCCACGGCGTACACCAGCTCGAACCACAGGGTGGAGTCCGACCACATGAGCAGCGTGAAGGCGTGGTTCCCGTCGATCAACTGCTTCGCCATGCCCCAGTCCCACGGGGCGTGCGGCCCGTACAACTCGCGGCGGTGCGGCAGCTCCCGCAGGAGAAAGAGCAGCCAGGTGCCGGAGAAACCGATCCGGACCACGGCGGTCTGATAGCGGCCGAGCGAGGCGGAGGTGATGCGCTGGATACCGCCCGCGATCTTGTTGCTGACTGCTGAGCTCACCGGTCGGCCTCCGTACGGTCCGCTGGGACGACCGTCCACCAGGGCAGAACCCGGTAGGAGGTGCCTGTGTCGATCTTCTCGTGACTCCACGGGGGAGCCTTGAGCGAGGCAGTGGCCGACCGGACCTGTATCCGCTCCACCGTGGAACCCGCCTTCTTCGGTCCGTCGCCCAGTCGCATCACCACGATGCGGCGGATGTAACGCTCCGAGAGGTCCGCCCGCAGGCCGCCCGCCTGATTGTCGTTGGGGTGCGCGTTCGTGTAGAAGTCCCAGGCGCGCCGCAGTTCGTTCTGATCGACATGGCTCGGAAGGATGTTTCCGTGCAGCGCGGCCCCGTCCTCGGCCGAGAGGTCGGTCCAGCCGGTGGTACTGACACCGCCGTCCTTCGTACGGATCTCGGCACGTGCCTGGACCGCGATGTTCTGCTGGAGCGGGTTGGGCGCGAAGAGCTTCCAGTTCTGCTCGAACTCGGGATAGATCCAGTCGTCCACCGCTTTGCCGTACTGCTTGCTCACCGTGTTCGAGGGCGCCACGTGCAGGAACACCATGGCGAGGTGGACGGCGGTCAGCACGCCGATCATCCCGAGCGCGATGGCTGCTGCCACCTGGTACGGGAAGGAGAGCGCGACGATGCCACGCGCCTCGGGCCGCTGCACCGGCTCACGTGACGACACCGGCTCAGGTCTCGACACCGGCTCACATGGCTGATGGGACGCACGTGGCCCATTCGCTTCGGGCACCCCACTGTCGTACGAATCCATCCCGCCCCGATCCTCTTTGACGCCCGACGGTCCCCAGGTCAGTTATCCACAGGGTTGACACCCTAAGGGCCCTCGCCCCACCATTGAAGTCCATGAACCGAACGATCGGTCGGTAGGGGGCTCGCGATGGCGACAGTGGCGTACGGGACGGACGGGGCACCACAGACCCCGGCGGCCCCAAGGGAAGCAACGGCGTCTCAGGCCGCATTCGACGCCGCGGTGGCGTCGGACGAGCGGATTGAGCCGCGCGACTGGATGCCGGACGCCTACCGCGCCTCACTCGTCCGCCAGATGGCGCAGCACGCACACTCGGAAATCATCGGGATGCAGCCCGAGGCGAACTGGATCACCCGCGCACCCTCTCTGCGCCGCAAAGCGATCCTGATGGCGAAGGTCCAGGACGAAGCGGGACACGGCCTCTACCTCTACAGCGCGGCCGAGACCCTGGGCACGGGCCGTGAGGAGTTGCTCGACAAGCTCCACTCGGGCCGCCAGAAGTACTCATCGATCTTCAACTACCCCACGCTGACCTGGGCGGACGTCGGCGCTGTCGGATGGCTGGTGGACGGCGCCGCCATCACCAACCAGGTGCCGCTCTGCCGCTGCTCCTACGGCCCTTACGCCCGCGCCATGGTCCGTGTCTGCAAGGAGGAGTCCTTCCATCAGCGCCAGGGCTTCGAGCTGCTGCTCACCCTCAGCCGTGGCACACCGGAGCAGCACGCGATGGCACAGGACGCCGTCGACCGCTGGTGGTGGCCGTCGCTGATGATGTTCGGTCCGCCCGACGACCAGTCGGCGCATTCCGCCCAGTCCATGGCCTGGAAGATCAAGCGGCACTCCAACGACGAGCTGCGCCAGCGATTCGTGGACATATGCGTCCCACAGGCCGAGACGCTGGGGCTGACGCTCCCCGACCCGGATCTGCGGTGGAACGCGGAACGTGGGCAGCATGACTTCGGCGCCATCGACTGGACCGAGTTCAAGGAAATCCTCAAGGGCAACGGGCCCTGCAACGAACAGCGGATCACCCAGCGGCGCCGGGCCCACGAAGAGGGCGCCTGGGTCAGGGAGGCGGCGACCGCGTACGCCGCGAAGGACCACGCACGCCACGGAGCACCAGGGAAGGCACGCGCATGACCGCCGCATCCGAGAGCGCCACGGGCGCTGGGGACTGGCCGCTGTGGGAGGTGTTCGTACGCTCACGCCGCGGGCTGTCCCACACCCACGCCGGGAGCCTGCATGCCCCGGACGCGGAGATGGCCCTGCACAACGCCCGCGATCTCTACACCCGCCGGAACGAGGGCGTCTCGATCTGGGTGGTCCCCTCGACCGCAGTCACCGCCTCCTCGCCGGACGAGAAGGACTCCTTCTTCGAGCCCGCCGGCGACAAGCCCTACCGCCACCCCACGTTCTACAAGATCCCGGAAGGGGTGCGGCACCTGTGACCGCGGCTCTCGCCCTGGGCGACGACGCACTGGTGCTCTCCCACCGGCTGGGGGAGTGGGCAGGACACGCGCCGGTACTGGAGGAGGAAGTCGCCCTCGCCAACATCGCACTGGACCTGCTGGGGCAGGCGCGGGTGCTGCTCTCCCTCGTCGGCGACGAGGACGAGCTCGCCTATCTCCGTGAGGAGCGTGCCTTCCGCAACCTCCAGCTGGTCGAGCAGGAGAACGGCGACTTCGCGCACACCATCGCCCGTCAGCTCTTCTTCTCCACCTGTCAGCGCCTGCTGTACGAGCAGTTGGCGGCCGGGGACGGCCCGTTCGCCCCGCTGTCCGCGAAGGCCGTCAAGGAAGTCGCCTACCACCAGGACCACGCCGAACAGTGGACGCTGCGACTGGGCGACGGGACAGCGGAGAGCCATGAGCGGATGCAGCGAGGCCTGGACGCCCTGTGGCGCTTCACCGGGGAAATGTTCCAACCCGTCGAAGGGCTGGACGTGGACTGGACAGCACTGGCAGCCGACTGGTCCCGGTCCGTGACCTCCGTACTGGAGCGGGCGACGCTGACGGTGCCGGCGGGGCCCCGGAGCGGGGCCTGGTCCGCGGGGGCCGGCCGGCAGGGACTGCACACCGAGCCGTTCGGGCGGATGCTCGCCGAGATGCAGCATCTGCACCGCAGCCACCCGGGGGCGACATGGTGACCACGACACCGCTCGAAGCGGACCTGCGCCGTCTCGCCGGATCCGTCCCCGACCCCGAACTTCCGGTCCTGACGCTGGAGGAACTCGGCGTACTGCGCGGGGTCGAGATCCTCGGCCCCGGCCGGGTCGAGGTGGAACTCACCCCGACGTACACGGGCTGCCCCGCGATCGAGGCGATGTCCTCGGACATAGAGCGGGTGCTGCACGAACACGGCATACCGGAGGTCTCGGTCCGCAAGGTCCTGTCCCCCGCCTGGTCGACGGACGACATCACCGCCGAAGGACGCCGCAAGCTGGCCGAGTTCGGGATCGCTCCCCCGCGTCCGACCGGTCCGGGCGCCCCGGTCGGAGTCGCCCTGTCCATCCGCTGCCCGAACTGCGGATCGACTGAAACGGAGCTGCTGAGCCGCTTCTCCTCCACGGCGTGCAAAGCACTGCGCCGCTGCACCTCCTGCCATGAACCCTTCGACCACTTCAAGGAGTTGTAGATGTTCCATCCGCTCCGGGTCAGCGCGGTCGAACAGCTCACGGACGACGCGGTGGCCATCACGTTCGCCGTACCGCCGGAACTGCGCGAGACGTTCCGCCACACACCCGGCCAGCACGTGGCGCTGCGTCGGATCGTGCGCGGTACGGAGATCCGGCGTACGTACTCGATCTGCACCCCGGCGCCCGAGCGGGCCGACGAACCCGTCGTCCAGGTGGGGGTGCGGCTGGTGGAGGGCGGTGAGTTCTCGACGTACGCGTTCAAGGAGCTGGCCGTCGGCGACACCGTCGAAGTGATGGAACCGATGGGACGCTTCAGCTTCGAGCCCCGCCCGGGAAGGTTCGCGGCGATCGTCGGCGGCAGCGGCATCACCCCGGTCCTCTCGATCGCCGCGACCCTGCTCATACGTGAGCCGGAGGCGCGGTTCTGCCTGATACGCAGCGACCGGACGGCGGCGTCGACGATGTTTCTCGACGAGGTCGCCGATCTGAAGGACCGCTGGCCCGACCGCTTCCAGTTGGTGACCGTGCTGTCCCGCGAGGAACAGCAGTCGGGGCTGCCCTCCGGGCGGCTCGACCAGGAGCGTCTGACCGGGCTGCTGCCCGCGCTGCTCCCGGTCACGGAGCTGGACGGCTGGTTCCTGTGCGGACCCTTCGGCCTGGTGCAGGGCGCCGAGCGGGCGCTGCGCGGGCTCGGCGTGGCCAAGACCCGTATCCATCAGGAAATCTTCCATGTCGACGACGGAGCGGCCGTCACCGCCGCCCCGCCCGGGGCAGCGGTCCCGTCACACAGCAGGCTGACCGCCACGCTCGACGGCCGTTCGGGCAACTGGCCGGTCCGGGACGGGGATTCGCTTCTCGAAACGGTCCTGCGCAGTCGCTCGGACGCGCCGTACGCCTGCAAGGGCGGGGTGTGCGGGACCTGCAGAGCCTTCCTGGTCTCGGGCGAAGTGCGGATGGACCGCAACTACGCGCTGGAGCCGGAGGAGACCGAAGCGGGATACGTACTGGCCTGCCAATCGCACCCGCTCACACCGGAAGTGGAGCTGGACTTCGACCGCTGACCGCATTCCGTGCGTCGACGGTGTTCCGCTCAGCGCCTCCCTGACCTAATCTGACGCCGCATCAGAAATGGTCGGCGCGGGAGGACAGAGCTGTGGACTTCACCTTCACCGAGGAGCAGCAGGCGGCCGTTGAGGCGGCGAAGGCAGTCTTCTCGGGCGTCGCGCCCGACGGAGTGCCCAGCCCCGCGCTCAGCGCCGGGGCAGTGGCCGAGGACTTCGACCGGGCACTGTGGGGCAAGCTGGCGGAGGCCGACCTGCTGAGCCTCGTGCTGGACCCCGGGTACGGCGGGGCAGGACTCGGACCGATCGCACTCTGCCTGGTACTGCGCGAGGCCTCCCGGGTGCTGGCCCGGGTGCCCCTGCTGGAGACCAGCGCGGTCGCCATGACCGTACAGCGATACGGAGACGCCGAGTTGAGCGGTGAGATCCTGCCCGCCGTCGGCCGCGGCGAGCTGGTCCTCACCGTCGGGGCCAACGGCCGTACCGGCCACGACCCCGCCGAACTGGCCGTCACCGCCCGCCGGGAGGACGACGGCTGGGTACTCGACGGAGTGCAGACAGGTGTTCCCTGGGCGCAGACCGCGGACCGCGTCGCGGTACCCGCCCACACCGGCGCGGGCCACCCGGTGATCGCCCTCGTCCCCCGCTCCGCGCAGGGAGCCGATCAGCCGGGGATCACTCTGGCCGAGCAGTTCTCCACCAACGGAGAACGCTTCGCCGAGGTCCGGCTGGAATCCGTGCGCCTCGCGGACCGCGACGTCATCGACGCCGACGGCGCCTGGGAGTCCCTGCGAGACCTGCTGACCACCGGGACCTGCGCGCTCGCGCTCGGCCTGGGCGAGGGCGTGCTCACCATGACCAGCGCCTACACCAGCAAACGGGAGCAGTTCGGTTTCCCGGTCGCCACCTTTCAGTCGGTCGCTGTCCAGGCCGCCGACCGGTACATCGACCTCCGCGCCATGGAGGTCACGCTCTGGCAGGCCGCCTGGCGCATCTCCACCGGTGCGAGCGGGGCGCTTCCCGCGGCCGGTGACATCGCCGTGGCCAAGATCTGGGCATCCGAAGGCGTACGCCGGGTCGTCCAGACCGCGCAGCATCTGCACGGCGGCTTCGGCGCGGACACCGACTACCCGCTGCACCGCTATCACGCCTGGGCCAAACAGCTGGAGCTCTCACTCGGCCCCGCCGCGGCCCACGAAGAAGCGCTGGGCGATCTGCTGGCCGCCCATCCCCTCGGTTGATCCAGCGGTCCCGGACCTCATCGGCCCCAGACCTCATGGGCCCCGGCCAGACCAGAAAGCCCCGGTCAGACCACGAGGGCCCAGTCAGAACACGAGGCCCCGGCCAGACCACGAAGTCCTCTGGTCAGACCACGAACGCCGGGCCTCCGCCGTCCGCCACCATCGGACGCCCGGCGCTCTCCCAGGCAAGCATCCCGCCGTCGACGTTCACCGCGTCGATGCCCTGCTGCACCAAGTACTGGGTGACCTGCGCGGAACGGCCACCGACCCGGCAGATCACGAAGGCCTTGCCGTTCTCGGCCACGGCCTCCGTCACTTCACCGAAGCGCGCCACGAAGTCGCTCATCGGAATGTGCAGGGCCCCTTCGGCATGCCCGGCCGCCCACTCGTCGTCCTCCCGGACATCCAGTACCAGCCCGTCAGCCGGCACCGCCGCGACATCCACCTGGGGCAGCGGGGCGAAATTCATGGGTCATGCCTTCTCTCGTACATGCACGGCAGGGTCACCGGGAACGCTACTGCACCATCTCCGCCAGCTCGGCCTCTCGCTCGGAGACCTGTGCCAGCAACTGCTCGGCGATCTCCTCCAGCAACCGGTCGGGGTCGTCGGGCGCCATCCGGAGCATCGCTCCGATCGCACTCTCCTCCAGTTCATGGGCGACCAGGGACAGCAGCTCCTTGCGCTGGGAGAGCCATTCGAGCCGGGCGTAGAGCTCCTCGCTCTCGCTGGGCGCGGCAGCTTCCTGGACCGGACCGGCCGCCCACTCCTCACCCAACTCCCGCAGTACGGCCTCGTCCCCACGGGCATACGCGGCGTTGACCCGCGTGATGAACTCGTCCCGCCGGTTCCGTTCCGCGTCGTCCTGCGCCAGATCGGGATGCGCCTGGCGGACCAACTCGCGATAGAGCTTGCGGGCCTCCTCGCTGGGCCGTACCCGCTTGGGCGGCTGCACCGGCTGCTCGTTCAGCATGGCCTGGGCCTCGGGCGACATCCCGTCCGGGTCGATCCAGTCGTGGAACAGCTCGTCGACACCGGGCATGGGCATCACGATCGCCCGCGCCTCCTGCGCCTTGCGCAGATCCTCCGGGTCACCGCTGCGCGCCGCTCTGGCCTCGGCGAGCTGCGCATCGAGCTCGTCCAGACGCGCGTACATGGGACCGAGTCTCTGGTGGTGCAGCCGGGAGAAGTTCTCCACCTCCACCCGGAACGTCTCCACCGCGATCTCGAACTCGATCAGCGCCTGCTCGGCGGCGCGCACGGCCTTCTCCAGCCGCGCCTCCGGCCGCTGCTCGCCCATGGGCTGCTCGCTCTGCTCGTCGTTCCGGGTCGTCGTTCCCCCGGTGGCATCCTCCGTCACCCGGCCAGCCTACGGGCGCCCTCCGCTTACCCGTCACAGTCCCGGTCCGGCGGGCGTCCGCCCCTGCCGCGCGTACCCGGTCACCGCCGGACCGCGTACCTCTGCGCCCGGGGCACCCCGCCCGCGAACACCACCACGGCCAAGGCGGCTCACACCGCGACCGCTTCCCCCAGCTCTTCCTCTTCCTCGGCTTCGGTCGCGACCTCGGCTTCCTTCGCCGCCACTTCTTCCCGCTGCCCGGCACCACCCGCTCCCGCAGCCGGTCGGACGACCGCCTTCCGCCGACCCGCCTCGGCCAGTCCTGCCGCGCCCGTCACGACCAGACCGGCGAGCAGCCAGAAGACCAGCACCAGCACGTTGCCGCCGAGCCCGTGCCCGCCGAAGTACACATGGCTGCGCACGCCCTCCACGAAGCCCGCACCGTTCCAGAAGGAGTGCAACGCCCCGAAGAAGCCCGGCTGGAGCTCGGGCCGGAAGATCCCGCCGGAGCTGGTGAAGTTGAGCATCACGAACAGCACCATCACGCCGAGCGTCGTCCACCGCTTCAGGAAGGTGTGCAGGCCCACGCCGATGAGCAGAATGCCCGCAGAGTAGATCCATGCCATGGCCCAGAGGCCCCCCAGCCCGTGGTCGACCAAGTGGAACACCGGACCTGCGAAGGCGGTACCGATCGCGCTCACCACCAGAGACATCCCGAAGGCCAGCAGCGCCCTGACACGCAGTGGCAGGACCGCACCGGCTCCGCCGATCACGGCGACCGAGGCGTACGAGCCGATGCTCAGCGCGACCAGCAGGAAGAAGATGCCCTGTCCGGTCGGATCGCCGTTCGCGGTCGGCGCCACGTCGGTCACCTCGAGCGGCTCACCCTGCTCGGCTGCGACCTGCGTGAACACCTTCTCCACCACGGTGGCCGTGGTGTCGGACGCCGCGGACGCGACGACCAGTTCGGGTGCCTTGCCGCTCGGCACGAAGGCGCCGTAGATGTCCTGGTCCTTGAGCTGCTGGACGGCGGAGTCGCGGTCGGCGACCGTACGGACGGTGAGCGCGCCGTCTCCCTTGTCCTGCAACGTCTGCGCGAGGACCTGGGCGCTCGGCCCCGAGCCCACCACGGCGACGCGCAGGTCGTGCGGCTGCGGGGCGTGGAAGGCCCCCAGGTACGCGAGTCCCATCCCGATGCACATCAGCAGCGGTGTGACGAGATGGCCGAGGACATGGCGCAGCGCGGCCCCCGTACTGACGGCTCCGTTCGTGGGGCCTACGGACATCGGACACCTCTCCAGGTAGTTGGCTTTTACAACTCTTAATTGAGTTGTACTATACAACCAATATTCAGGAGGGGAAACCATGACCGGCAAAGATCCGCAGGGACACGATGCGTCCGTCGACACCATCCAGCGCGAACTGACCGCGTTCGCCCGGCGCGCCCGCGCGACGGCCGCCCGCCTCCACCCGGAGCTTCCGCTGGTCTCGTACACCTTGCTGGCGCACATCGACGACAGCCAGGGCTGCCGTGCGACCGACCTCGCGGCCCACTACATGCTCGACAAGTCCACGATCAGCCGACAGCTCGCGGGCCTGGAGAAGCTCGGCCTGGTCGAACGCCGCCCCGCCCCTGACGACCAGCGCGTCCAGGTCCTCCATCCCACCGAGGCGGGCACCAAGATGCTCGCCTCGACCCAGGGAAGCCGACGCGCGGCCGTACGCGACCGCCTGGCCGACTGGAGCGAGGAGGACCTCGATCGCTTCGCGGCCTATCTACTGCGTTACAACTCGGCGGAGTTGAGCCAGGACCTGCCATAGCGCCTACGGCTGAAGCCCCACCGACCCCGACCCACTACCCCGGCCTGCCGCCCCCGGACCGACCTCCCCTAGCAGGGGCCTTTCCCGACCGGCAGATACGCCTCCGACCACTTACCGAGCTCATGAAGAGCGGGCCCGAGCGCCCGGCCCGCCTCCGTCAGCCGGTACGAGACCCGCAGCGGAGGCCCTTCGTCGACCTCGCGCACAAGCAGTCCCGCCACCGCGAGCTCGGTCAGCCGATCGGAGAGCATCCGCTCACTGATCCCCGGGATCGCCCGCCGCAGATCCGCGAAGTACACCGGCTGCTGCATCAGCACGGCCACGATCAGGCCGGTCCAGCGCTTGCCCAGCAGTTCGAAGACGCGCGTGATCGCCCCGCCGACCTGCTGGCACGCCTTCTCACCGTGTTCCGCCATGTCTTCAGAGTACTGAGTGCCGACCCCTCCTCGAAGGGCTGCGGAAAAGTAAGGGACTATGCTATTTATAGGTACGCATGATTTTTAGGACCATGCTTCCCGACGCATCCACGGAGAACCTCATGGCTACCCTTCTGCATATCGACTCCGCCGTCTTTCCGCAGGGTTCCGTGTCCCGAGAGGTCACAGCCGCCTATGTGAACGCCTGGCGCGAGCAGCACCCCGACGGCACGGTCGTCTACCGCGATCTGGCAGCCGACCCGCTGCCGCACCTGGACGCCGCCAGTACGGCCGCAGGCGCCGAGGCCCCGCTCCGCGCCGAGCTCGCCACCGAACTCGCCGAAGCCGACGCCGTACTGATCGGCGCCCCCATGTACAACTTCACGATCCCCTCCACCCTCAAGGCATGGCTCGACCACGTGATCATCGTCGGCCACAACGCGGGCGGCGCGGAGAGCCCGCTGGCCGGCACCCCGTTCACCGTGGTGGCCAGCCGTGGCGGCTCGTACGCGCCCGGCACGCCCCGCGAGGGCTTCGAGTTCGTGCAGAACTACCTGGAGAAGCTGCTGACGGGCATGTTCGGCGCCGAAGTCGACTTCATCGTGCCCGAGTTGACCCTTGCTGCCTCGCAGCCCGCCATGGCCGACCTCATCCCGCTCGCCGAGGCCTCCCGCGCCAAGGCCCTCGATGACGCCGCCTCGAAGGCCAAGGCGCTCGCTTCACGCCTCGCCGCCTGACGGACCGGCCCACGCAACAGGCCGGGAAACGTGAAACCTCCGCGCGGCCTTCGGGCCAGGCGGAGGTTTCACGTGAAACGTAGTGGTCAAATCGCCTCAGGATCAGGCCCGTTGGCGCTTTGACCCGTTGCCCGTTGGCCCGTTGCCTCATTCCGGATTCCGGCCTGCCCGGAAAAGACCGAACCGATCAGGTCCTAGAGGTCGAACTCGGCCGGGGCGATCCCCACGGCGAAGCACGCCTCACGGACCACAGCCCGCTCGGTCGCGTCGAAGTCGCCGTCGGCTCCGCCGATGACGATGCCGATCTGGATCACAGCGCGGGCCTCGGTCGGCTTCTTGCTGACCTTGCCGATGGTCTGCAGGATGCTGACCTTGCCGAAGTCGAAGTCGGCGGTCAGCTTCTGGCAGTAATCGTTGAAGCGCTGCTGAAGGTCGTCAGCGGAGAAGTTCTGCAGCACCTCGTTCGACCCGATGAGGGAAGCGACGCGCTGACGCTCGGAGGCGTCGATGGATCCGTCGGCCGCAGCGACCAGTGCGCACATCGCCATGCTCGCGTCGCGGAACGCCCCGCTCTTGAGGTCGTTCTTCTTGGCATTGAGCTGCGTCTGCATCGTCGACGCCGAGTCCTTGATGCGGTCCCAGAGAGCCATACGAATTACTCCTGTTTTCGGTGCGGTGCGGTGAAGTTGAGTACGGTGCGGTGAAGCCGGGTGGCGAGCGGTGAAGCCGGGTGGCGAGCGGTGGAGTGAGCTGCCGTGGCGCAGCATCTGCTCCGCCAGCAGCACCGACTCCATCAGCGGCGTCGTCGGAACCGCCGGCGGCCTGGCGTCCGGGCCCCCTGGATCAGACGCTGACGCCGAAGTCAGCGGCGATGCCTGCCAGGCCGGAGGCGTAACCCTGGCCCACCGCACGGAACTTCCACTCCGCACCGTTGCGGTAGAGCTCGCCGAAGACCATCGCCGTCTCCGTGGAGGCGTCCTCGCTCAGGTCGTATCGGGCGATCTCGGCCCCGCCCGCCTGGTTGATGACGCGGATGAACGCGTTGCGGACCTGACCGAAGCTCTGGCCACGCCCCTCCGCCTCGTGGATCGAGACCGGAAAGACGATCTTGGTGACCTCGGCGGGTACCGCAGCAAGGTTGACCTTGATGGACTCGTCGTCGCCCTCACCTTCACCGGTGAGGTTGTCGCCCGTGTGCTCGACGGACCCGTCCGGGCTGGTCAGGTTGTTGTAGAAGACGAAGTGCCGGTCGGAGACGACCTTCCCGGAGTCGTTGCACAGCAGCGCACTGGCGTCCAGGTCGTAGTCCGCACCCGTCGTCGTACGCACGTCCCAGCCGAGGCCCACCACGACGGCGGTCAGGCCGGGCGCCTCCTTGCTCAGCGAGACGTTTCCGCCCTTGGCGAGGCTCACACCCATGTTGCTTCCCTTCTCGAATCCACAAGCCGGCGATCCACAAGCCGGCGATCCACCAGCCGGTCGAATCCACAAGCCGGCGATCCACAAGCCGGCGATCCACCAGCCGGTCGAATCCACAGGCCGACGAATCCACCCGTCCGGAACCACCGGCATCCGCTGCCGGTTCCGCTACTGGTTCCGGTCCCCGTTCCGATTCCCGGACCAGCATCTGAAATCTACAGCACTGTAGATTTCACGTCGGGAAGGCCGCACTGCCGCTACCCCCGCTGGATACGATGGCCGAACACCCGGCGAGGCACCGAGCGAAGGAGTCCGCGGCATGGGCGGAGAGAAGGACAGCCGGGCCCCCGGCCCGCGTGCCCGCAGACGAGGACAGGGCGAACTCGAGGCCCAGGTCCTGTCCGTGCTCGGTACGGCCCATGAACCCGCCACGGCCGCCTGGGTGCAGGAGCAGCTGGGCGGCGGCCTCGCCTACACCACGGTCATCACCATCCTGACGCGGCTGCACGAGAAGAAGGCCGTCAGGCGAACCAGTACCGGGCGCCCCATCCTCTGGGAGCCGGTGGCCGACGAGTCCGGTCTCACGGCCCTGCGGATGCGGCAGTTGCTCGACAAGCAGGAGAACCGCGGCGCGGTGCTCTCCAGCTTCGTCTCCGCCCTCTCCCTCGACGACGAGCATCTGCTGCGCTCGCTTCTCAACGAGACCTCCGACGCCCCGACGGACGAAGCGGAGAGCTGACCCATGGGCGTGTTCGTCCTCCTGCCCCTGGTTCTGCCGCTGACCGCCCTGCCCATCGCGCGCCTGGCCGAACAGCATCTGCATCCACGGAGCGCCGCCCGGCTGCTCACCCTGGTCGCGGTGATCCTCGCCGCGTGCAGCACGCTCTGTCTGGGACTGCTGATGGTCGTGGGCACCGCCCAACTCCCGGGAAATCCCCTCCCGGACGGCTGGTCCGACCCCGAAGTGCGGGACGCCGTCCCCTGTTTCGAGGTGGTCGGCAAGGCCGCCATCGTGGCCCTCGCCCTGGTAGCGGCCGGCTGCACACTCACCCTGTACCGCCACCTCGGATTCCGGGCCGGGGCCCACCGGACGCTGGCCCTGCTGCCGACCCCGTCCGAGGTCGCGGTCCTGCCCGACGACACCCCGTACGCGTACGCCCTGCCCGGATCGCCCGGCCGGATCGTGATGTCCACCGGCATGGCCTCCTGCCTCACCGAGGAGGAGCGCGGAGTGCTGCTCGCCCATGAGCGCGCGCATCTGACGGGCCACCACCACCGGCTGCTGCTCGCGTCGCGGCTGGCCGGCTGCGCGAATCCGCTGCTGCGACCGCTGCGGGAAGCCGTCGCGTACAGCACCGAGCGGTGGGCCGACGAGGAGGCGGCGCAGGTCACCGGCGACCGGCGGATGACCGCACGCGCCGTCGGCCGAGCGGCGCTCGTCAGCCGCCGGGCCACCGCCCCCGGACTGGCCGCGTTCGCGGGAGCGGGACCGGTCCCGCGCAGGGTGGCGGCCCTGCTGGGACCCCCGCCCGCCACCAGTGGCTGGCCACCGGCCCTGACGACAGCGGGGTTCGCCGCGCTGGTCGCGGCAGCGGGGACGGCCGCGTCGACACTGTCCGCGCTCAATTCGGCCTTCGCGCTGTTCCTCGTACTCGAAGCGGCCACACCACTCTGACGGGCACACAGCTGTACAGCCACACCGCTGCACGCCACACCGCTCCGACGGCACCCGGCCGTCACGGCCACACCGCTCCGACAGCCACTCGGCCGTAACGGCAGCGCCCCGCCGACGACGACACGCCGAGATGCCCGGTCCGGGGAACAGGCTCCCCGGACCGGGCCATCACCCGCCGCTGGTCAGGCGGCGGTGCCGGCGCTCTTCGGTACCTGCTGCTCCGTGGACAGCTTCACGCCGGCCGGTTCCACGGACGGCACAGCCCCTTCCGCCGTCTGGGTGCCGGACGCGGGGCCCGCCGCCGCATCCTCCTTCATCGCCTTGGCCTCGCTCTTGAGGATGCGCATCGACTTGCCCAGCGCGCGGGCCGTGTCGGGCAGTTTCTTCGAGCCGAACATCACCATGACCACGATCGCCACGATGAGCAGGTGCCAGGGCTCCAGTCCGTTGCGGAGCATGTCCACCCCACCCTTCTTCTCGTCGGCCGACGGCACACACCGCCGGATGCATCTTCAGAAAAGCTTGCTACATTGCGCAACTGTACAACCATGGGGTGGGGCCGTTCGTCCCCTCTGTACGGACGGACGAATGAAAGCACGCAGATGAAATCCAGCGACAGGACGACACCCGCCCACGACCGACGGGCTCACGGCGCGAGCCGCGCGCAGAACCGCGGGAAGCGGCGCAAACGCAGCCGGGTACGGCTCGTACTCGCCATAGCCGTGTCCGTGGTGGTGCTCGCCACCGCCGGAGCCGGCTGGCTCTACCTCCGGCTGAGCGGCAACATCAACTCCTTCAGCTCGGACGGAGTCGCCGTGAACCGCCCGGCGGCCTCCACCAAGGGCGAGAACGTGCTGGTCATCGGTTCGGACGCGCGAACCGGCGGGAACAGCGCACTGGGCGGCGGCGACAAGAACGACGTGGGCCGTTCCGACACCGCGTTCCTGCTGCACATCTACGCCGACCACAAGCACGCGCTCGCCGTGTCCATCCCGCGCGACACCCTCGTCACCATCCCGTCGTGCAAACTGCCCAACGGCAGCTGGACCCAGCCGCAGTCCGCCACCATGTTCAACGCGGCGTACTCCGTCGGCCAGACCGCCAAGGGCAACCCGGCCTGCACCCAGAACACCGTGGAGAAGCTGACCGGACTACGGGTCGACCACACCGTCGTCGTCGACTTCGAGGGCTTCTCACGACTCACCGGCGTCGTCGGCGGCGTCCAGGTCTGCCTGCCGCAGGACATCTACCAGCGGGACCTCAACCCGAACCAGACCGCCCGCGGCAAGCTCCTCTTCCACCGCGGCGAGCAGAACGTGTCCGGGCAGCAGGCACTGGACTACGTACGGATCAGGCACGGCATCGGGGACGGCTCGGACATCGGCCGGATCAAACGCCAGCAGGCCTTCGTCTCCGCCCTGCTCAAGAAGGTGAAGGACGACGGCTTCACGCCCACCAAACTGCTGCCGCTCGCCGACGCGGCCACCCACTCGCTGACCGTCGACCCCGGCCTGTCGAGCGCCGACAAGCTGCTCTCCTTCGTGATGTCCATGAAGGGCATCGACCTGCACAACGTCAAGTTCATCACCGTCCCCTGGCGGTACCAGGGCTCCCGCGTCGCCATCGTGGAACCGGACGCCGACGCCCTGTGGTCCACCCTCCGGGAGGACCGGACCCTGGACGGGAAGGACGCGAGCGGCAAGAACGGCGACAAGGCGCCGTCCCCCTCGCCGAGCGCCGAGGGCCCCGTGTCCGGCACCGGCATCGCCGTCGCCGTCCAGAACGGCACCACCGTCACCGGGCTGGCCGGCCGCGCCGCGCAGACCCTGAAGGACCACAGCTTCACCGTGACCGGGACCGGGACGGCGGGCAGCCAGGACCACACCTCGACCGTCATCGACTACGGACCCGGCCAGGAGGCGAAGGCCCGGACCGTGGCCCGGCTCTTCGCCGGGGCGGAACTCCAGGAATCCACCGCCCCGGGAATCACCGTGACCGTGGGCACGTCCTACGCCGCCGACCCCACGGCCACCGCGAGCAGCGCCCCCTCATCGGTCCCCTCGTCCGTGGCCTCCGGCGCCAGATCCGGCGACGACGGCCCGTGCAGCGACCTGTCCTACGGATGACAGCGGACGGCCGTCACCACGGCCTCGTACAACGGCTGTCGTAGCGGCGCCGAGCCGCCGCGAGCCCCACCGCGTACAGACCGAGGACCACCAGGAGCAGCGGATAGGAGAAGCCCGGCAGCGCCGCCATCCCCAGCAGTGGGCCGAGCGGCGAGACCGGGAGCAGCAGACCGACAGCGGCCAGCGCGCCCGCCGCCCAGCGGACCGGACTGGTCCGGCCGTCCTCGGCGGCGCGGCGGCCCGTACGCAGCAGGAGCATCACCAGCGACTGGGTCAGCAGGTTCTCCACGAACCAGCCCGAGTGGAAAACCGTTTCGCTGTCCGGGCCCCCGGGGCCGTGCACGGCGTACGCCAGCACCGCGAACGTCGCCAGGTCCGCAACCGCGTTCAGCGCGCCGAAACCCGTGATGAACCGCAGGAAGTCGGGCGCCCGCAGCGCGGACGGGCGCTTCAGCACGCCGACTGACGGGCGGTCGTACGCGAACGCGAGCTGCGCCGCGTCGAAGCACAGATTCTGCACCAGCACCTGCACCGGAAGCATCGGGAGGAACGGCAGCAGCAGCCCCGCCCCGAGCATCGCGATGACGTTGCCGAGGTTCGACGAGAGCGTGATGCGCAGATACGTCGCGATGTTGCCACTGCTGTGCCGCCCGGCCGCGAGCGCGTGCTCGACGGCCGACAGGTCCTTCGCGTGTTCGGTGAGCACCACGTCCGCGCCCTCCCGCGCCACGTCCACGGCGTCGCGCGGGCAGATCCCGACATCCGCCGCGTACAGCGCGGGCAGGTCGTTGACGCCGTCCCCGAGGAAGCCGCACACACGCCCGTCCGCCCGCAGCGCACGGACGACCCGGGCCTTGTGCTCCGGGGTGCAGCGCGCGAAGACGACCGTGTGGCGCCCCGCGTCGACCAGTTCCGCGTCGGTGAGCGCGTCGATGTCCCGCGCGGTGAGGACCTTCCCCGGGTCTAGGCCCAGGTCCTGGCAGACGCGGGCCGCCGTCCCCGGATGATCCCCCGTGACGACCTTCACGGCGACGCCCGTCCCGGCCAGCGCGGACAGCGCGGCGGCGGCACTGGGCACCAGCGCGTCCCGCAGGGTGACGAACCCCCGGAAGGTCAGACCGCGCTCGTCGGCCACGGTGTACGCCCGCTTGCGCGCCGGTCGCTCTGCGGTCGCGACAGCCAGCAGCCGCGCACCGTCCCGCGCGAGAACGGCGGCGGAGGCCAGCAGCCGCTCCCGTTCGGCGTCGTCGAGCGCACACCGCTCCAGTACGTTCTCGACGGCCCCCTTCACCACCAGGGTGTCGACCCCCAGCCGGCCGGGACCGCGGACGACGGCGGTCGCGATCCGCCGCACCGGATCGAAGGGCAGGGCGGCGATGCCGTCGTACGGCAGGAACTCCTCACCGTCCGACGCGTCCAGCAGCGCCTCGTCGAGCACCTCGGGCGCCGGGAGATCGGCCAGCTGAAGCGCCCACCAGGCATTGACCGCCGCCCAGTGCAGCACCTCGCGGTCGTCCCGGCCCTCCGCGTCCAACGCCCGGTCGACCCGGGGCAGATCCTGGGTGAGGGTGCCCGTCTTGTCCAGGCACAGCACCTCCAGGGCGCCCAGATCGTGCAGCGCGGGCAGCCGCTTGACGATCACCCCGTGCTGCCGGGCGAGGAGAGAAGCGCCACGTGCCAGACAGCTGGTGACGATCACCGGCAGCATCTCCGGCGTCAGCCCGACCGCCACCGCGACCGCGAACGGCAGCGTCTCCAGGCCGCGCCCGCGCAGCGCCGCGTTCGCCATCAGCACCAGCGGCGGAGTCAGCAGCATGAACCGGATGAGGATCCACGAAATACCCTGCACCGACCGGTCGAAGGAGCTCGGCCCGCGCGGCCCGACAGCCCCCTGCCCGGCCGCGAACCGGGTACGCGCCCCGGTCGCCACCACCACGGCGCTGCCGCTGCCCGACGCGATGCTGCTGCCCTGGAAGCAGAGCTGCGCCTGCTCGAACGCATCGCCCCCCGGCGTCTCCGGCACATCGACGGCGTACTTGGCGACCGCGGCGGACTCCCCGGTCAGCACCGCCTGGTTCACGCTCATCCCGACGGCCCGCAGCAGCCGCACATCGGCGGGCACGAGATCCCCCGGACCGAGACGTATCACGTCTCCCGGCACCAGTTGATCGACCGGAACCTCACGGGCCACCGGAGCCGCGTCGTCGCCGGTCCGCCGCAGCACGGTGGCCGTGGTGGCCACCAGCTCCCGCAGCGCCGCCATCGACCGGTCGGCACGGTGCTCGCCCGTGGAGCGCAGCACACAGCTCACCACGGCCAGCGCCGTGATCACCGACGCGGTGCCCCACGAGGCGACGAGCGCCGACACCAGCCCGAGACAGAGCAGTACAGCGGTGAAGGGGTCCCGCACACTGCGCAGGAAACGCACGGCCCACGGAACGGAGCGCCGGGCGGGCAGGGTGTTCTCGCCGCACTCCCGCAGCCGCGCGTCCGCGACCGCATCCGTCAGACCCCGCGGCCCGCTGTCGAGCGCCCGCAGCACCTGGAGCGAGGTCAGCGCACCCAGTTCCCGCCCCGCGTCGACCGCCGTCGGCGCATCCCCGGGCGCCGGTACGGCCCAAGGACCGGAGACCGCGGGACCGGGCTCCGGGGCCGTGGCGGCCTCAGGTGCCTGTCCCACGGAGGTGATCCACCCGGGAGGTGCCTCCCCCGGCGCGCGCCGACAGCTGGCCGACCATCAGCCGCACCACCGTCACGACCTCGGGATCGTCGACGAAGTACACCTGCCGCCGCCCCTCCCGCCGGGAACGCACCAGACCGGCCAGTTTCAGCTTCGTCAGATGCTGGCTCACCGCGGGCAGCGCACCGCCCACCCGTTCCGCCAGCCCGGTCACGTCACTCTCGCCCTGCGCCAGCGCCCACACGATGTGCAGCCGGGCCGACGAGGCCAGCAGACCGAAAGCGGCGGCTGCCTCCGCGAGCACCTCGGCGGAAGGATCCTCGAACCTGTCGACGCCTGCCGCCACTACGCCTTCCCCAACCGCCTGGACCGTGTTCCGAACCGCACCAGTCTAGGCCGGAACCTCCTGGAGCCTCGGACCGTGTATCCCCGCCAACGAGAAACGGGCCCCCGACAGCGATTTTCATCACTGCCGGGAACCCGTTCATCGGTTTCCGATGGTGCGCGAGGGGGGATTTGAACCCCCACGTCCCTAAGGACACTGGCACCTGAAGCCAGCGCGTCTGCCGTTCCGCCACTCGCGCAAGTGGTGTATCCGAGACCCGCACCGGCTGGTGCGTTTCCCTGGCGACATCCGGAAGATTAGCACGCTGGACAGGGTGGATTCACATCCGTTCCGCAGGGGAGGCGACCGGCACCCACCTCGTGGAACGAGGGGCCTTCACACCCACTCCTCCTACGTGAACCATGCGTGCGGGACACTGGGAGAGGAGCCACCTCTACGATCCGTGTGAGAGGTGACACTCGTCCACAGGCCGGACAAGGGGAACCAGCCGTTTTCCCCACGCGTGGATACGATCAGTAAGCAGTACCAGGACGGCAACGACGGAGGAGGTGCCTCATGGGAGTCATGAAGAAGTTCGAGCAACGTCTCGAAGGTCTGGTCAACGGCACCTTCGCGAAGGTGTTCAAGTCCGAGGTCCAGCCCGTCGAGATCGCCGGCGCGCTCCAGCGCGAATGCGACAACAACGCAACGATCTGGAACCGCGAACGGACGGTCGTACCCAACGACTTCATCGTCGAACTGAGCACACCGGACTACGAGCGCCTCAGCCCGTACTCGGGTCAGCTCGGCGACGAACTGTCCGGGCTCGTCCGCGACTACGCGAAGCAGCAGCGGTACGCCTTCATGGGCCCCATCAAGGTCCACCTGGAGAAGGCCGACGACCTCGACACCGGCCTCTACCGCGTCCGCAGCCGCACCCTCGCCTCCAGCACCAACCAGCAGAGCGCCGACCGCGGTCCCGCGGCGCCCCCGGCCCCCCAGCGCCCCGGCGCAGGCGGCTACGGCTACCCGCCCTCGGCCGCCCCGCCCATGCCGGCCACACCGCCGCCCGGAGCCAATCGCCCCGCGGGCCGGACACCCTCGCCGGGCCCCATGCCGAGCACCCAGACCCGGCGCTGGATCGAGGTCAACGGCACCCGCCACCAGATCTCGCGCGCCACTCTGGTCCTCGGCCGCAGCACCGAAGCCGACGTGCGGATCGACGACCCCGGCGTATCCCGCCGGCACTGCGAGATCCGCGCCGGTTCCCCCTCGACGATCCAGGATCTCGGTTCCACCAACGGCATCGTGGTAGACGGACAGCACACCACCCGCGCTACGCTCCGCGACGGCTCGCGGATCGTCGTGGGCAATTCCACCATCGTTTACCGGCAAGCCGAAGGGTGAAGCGGGGGCAATGTCAGAGCTGACCCTGACGGTCATGCGGCTAGGTTTCCTAGCTGTTCTGTGGCTGTTCGTGATCGTGGCCGTCCAGGTCATCCGCAGCGATCTGTTCGGAACGCGTGTCACACAACGCGGCTCACGCCGCAACACCGACACACGACCCCAGCAGACCGCGCGGCAGGCCACCGCGCCTCCGCAACAGCGCCAGCAGCCGGCCACCGGCCGCCAGCGCCGGGGCGCACCCACCAAACTCGTCGTATCCGAGGGCAGCCTCACCGGCACCACGGTCGCCCTGCAGGGCCAGACCGTGACGCTGGGCCGGGCACATGATTCAACAATCGTGCTGGACGACGACTACGCGTCCAGCAGGCATGCCAGGATCTACCCCGACCGTGACGGCCAGTGGATCGTCGAGGATCTCGGGTCCACCAACGGCACGTATCTCGACCGGACCCGGCTGACCACCCCGACACCGATCCCGCTGGGCGCACCGATCCGCATCGGCAAGACCGTCATCGAGCTGCGGAAGTAGTACGACAATGAGCGAGCGGAGCGAGCGAGCCGCAGCGGTCCCGGCAACGGGCCGGGGCGTGCTCCCGACCGGAGGGTGGGCAGTGTGGCTCGAGACCGGTTGTACCCGGAGCCGACGGGCGAGGTGCGCATGAGTCTGTCCCTGCGCTTCGCCGCCGGTTCGCACAAGGGCATGATCCGCGAGGGAAACGAGGACTCCGGCTACGCCGGCCCCCGGCTCCTCGCCATCGCCGACGGAATGGGCGGCCAGGCCGCCGGTGAGGTCGCGAGCTCCGAGGTCATCTCCACGCTCGTCACGCTCGACGACGACGTCCCCGGTTCGGACATCCTCACCTCGCTCGGCACCGCCGTGCAGCGGGCCAACGACCAGCTCCGCATGATGGTCGAGGAGGACCCCCAGCTCGAAGGCATGGGCACCACGCTCACCGCCCTCCTCTGGACCGGTCAGCGGCTCGGCCTCGTCCACGTCGGGGACTCCCGCGCCTACCTGCTGCGCGACGGCGTCCTCACGCAGATCACCCAGGACCACACCTGGGTGCAGCGCCTCGTCGACGAAGGCCGCATCACCGAGGAAGAAGCCACCACCCACCCGCAGCGCTCCCTGCTGATGCGCGCGCTGGGCAGCGGCGAACACGTCGAACCCGACCTCTCCATCCGTGAGGTCAGGGCCGGCGACCGCTACATGATCTGCTCCGACGGGCTCTCCGGCGTCGTCTCCCACCAGACGATGGAAGACACCCTCGCCAGCTACCAGGGCCCCGCGGAGACGATCCAGGAGCTGATTCAGCTCGCCCTGCGCGGCGGCGGTCCCGACAACATCACCTGCATCGTCGCCGACGTCCTCGACGTCGACTCCAACGACTCCCTGGCGCAGCAGCTCAACGACACCCCGGTCGTCGTCGGCGCGGTCGCCGAGAACCAGGCGGCCCAGCACGACGGCGGGGCCATGCAGACCCCCGCCGGGCGCGCGTCCGGCCTCGGCCGTCAGGCGTCCCCGCCGCCCGCGCCCGGCGGCTTCGGCCCGCCCGGAAGCGGCGACGGATACGGCGCGGCCCCCGACGGCAGCTTCGGCTCCTACAGCGACGAGGACTTCACCAAGCCGTCCGGCGGCCGTAAGTGGCTCAAGCGCTCGCTGTACACCGTGCTCGTCCTCGCGGTCGTCGGCGGCGGCCTGTACGGCGGCTACCGCTGGACCCAGAACCAGTACTACGTCGGCTCCAACAACGAGCACGTCGCGCTCTACCAGGGCATCAGCCAGGACCTCGCCTGGATCTCGCTCTCGAAGGTCGAGAAGGACCACCCCGAGATCGAACTCAAGTACCTCCCGCCGTACCAGCGCAAGCAGGTCGACGCGACCATCACCGCAGGCAGCCTCAGCCAGGCGAACCGCAAGATCACGGAACTCGCCGACCAGGCCAACGCCTGCAAGAAGGACGCGGAACGCCGCAAGGTCGAGGACGAGAACAAGACCACCAGCGCGCCGGGTACCCGCACCACACACAGCGCGACCACCGTCGGGTCCCCCAAGACCAAGACCGTGACGCCTTCGCCCAACGCCAAGCCCAGCGACAAACCCACGCCCGGCCCCAGCCTCTCGGAGGATGAACAGAAGCTGGTCCCGTTGTGCGGTAAGCAGTAGAGCCGTAGGGGGCCTTTCACCACCATGAGCGTTGTCACCAACACGACCACGATCGGCGCGATCGAAGCACCGAGCCGCCGCAACACCGAGCTGATGCTCGTCGCCTTCGCCGTCTTCATCTCGGTGTTCGCGTACGCCAACGTCGGCCTCGCGATGAACGGTTCGCTGCCCTCCGGCATGCTCGGTTACGGCACGGGTCTCACCCTGCTCGCGGGCGTCGGCCACCTCGTGGTCCGCAAGTTCGCGCGGTACGCCGACCCGCTGCTGCTGCCACTGGCCACGCTCCTCAACGGGATCGGCCTGGCACTGATCTGGCGCCTGGACCAGTCACCACGCCTGATCCGGCAGTCCAAGGCGCTGTACCACTCCTTCAGCCCGGACGCCCCCAAGCAGCTGCTGTACTCGGCGCTGGGCGTCGCCCTCTTCGTCGCCGTACTGGTGCTGCTCAAGGACCACCGCGTCCTGCAGCGCTACACCTACATCTCGATGGTGGTGGCGCTGGTCCTGCTGATCGCGCCGATGTTCTTCCCCTCCGTGTACGGCGCCAAGATCTGGATCAGGATCGGCAGCTTCTCGATCCAGCCGGGCGAGTTCGCGAAGATCATCATCGCGGTGTTCTTCTCCGGCTACCTGATGGTGAAGCGGGACGCCCTGGCCCTGGCCAGCCGCCGTTTCATGGGCTTGTACCTGCCGCGTGGCCGTGACCTCGGACCGATCCTGGCCCTCTGGGCCCTGTCGATCCTCATCCTGGTCTTCGAGACCGACCTCGGCACCTCGCTGCTGTTCTTCGGGCTCTTCGTCGTGATGCTGTACGTCGCCACCGAGCGCACCAGCTGGATCGTGTTCGGTCTGCTGATGTCCGCTGTCGGCGCGGTCACCGTCGCCACCTTCGAACCGCACGTCCAGGACCGCGTCACCGCCTGGATGGACCCGTTCAGCTGCTACGCGACCGACCCGAGCGGCGCCTGCCGGCAGATCTCCGAAGCCGCCATGTCGTTCGGCGCCGGCGGGACCCTCGGTACCGGCCTCGGGCAGGGCAACTCCGACCTCATCGGATTCGCCGCGAACGCCGACTTCATCCTCTCCACCGCCGGTGAGGAGCTCGGCCTCGCCGGCATGATGGCGATCCTGCTGGTGTACGGCCTGATCGTGGAGCGCGGCATCCGCACCTCGCTGGCCGCCCGCGACCCCTTCGGCAAGCTCCTCGCCGTCGGCCTCTCCAGCGCCTTCGGCATCCAGGTCTTCGTCGTGGCCGGCGGTGTCATGGGCCTCATCCCGCTGACCGGTATGACCATGCCGTTCATGGCGTACGGCGGTTCCTCCGTGCTCGCGAACTGGGCACTGATCGGCATCCTGATCCGCATCAGCGACACCGCCCGCCGCCCGGCACCGGCCCCCGCCCCGTCCCCCGACGCCGAGATGACCCAGGTGGTCCGACCGTGAACAAGCCCCTGCGCCGGATCGCCATCTTCTGCGGTGTGCTCATCCTCGCCCTGATCGTCCGCACCAACTGGCTCCAGTACGGCCAGGCCGACGAACTCAACGCGAAGAAGCAGAACCTCCGCATCGGCATCGAGCGGTACGCCCACGAGCGGGGCAACATCATCGTCGACGGCAACCCCATCACCGGGTCCGTCGTCAGCGACAGCACGTACTACAAGTACAAGCGCACCTGGAAGGACGGCCCGATGTGGGCGCCCGTCACCGGGTACTCCTCGCAGGTCTTCGACGCCACCCAGCTGGAGAAGCTGAACGACTCGATCCTCACCGGCAACGACGACCGGCTCTTCTTCGACCGCACGCTCTCCATGTTCACCGGCACGAAGAAGCAGGGCGGCAACGTCGTCACCACCCTGAACGCGGACGCCCAGAAGGCCGCGTTCAAGGGCCTCGGTGACAAGAAGGGCGCGGCGGTCGCCCTCGACCCGAAGACCGGCGCGATCCTCGCGCTGGCGTCGACGCCGTCGTACGACCCCTCGTCCTTCGCCGGGAACACCGACACGGACTCGAAGAACTACAAGAAGCTGCTCGACGACAAGAGCCAGCCCATGCTCAACCGGGCGCTGCGCCAGACCTACCCGCCGGGCTCCGCCTTCAAGGTGGTCACTGCGGCAGCCGCCCTGGAGAACGGGCTGTACAGCAACATCGATTCCCCGACCGACTCCCCGCTCCCGTGGAAGCTGCCTCTCTCCACGCAGGACCTGCCGAACGAGGGCCCCCTCCCCTGCAAGAACGCGAGTCTCCGTCTGGCGCTGCAGGTCTCCTGCAACACCGTCTTCGGCAAGATCGGCGCCGACCTCGGTGAAGACAAGATGCGGGCGGAGGCGGAGAAGTTCGGCTTCAACAGCGAGCAGTTCACCCCCACCCGCGCCTACGCGAGCGTCTTCTCCAAGAACATGGACGGGGCACAGACCGCGCTCTCCTCCATCGGGCAGTTCAACACGGCGGCCACCCCGCTCCAGATGGCCATGGTCGCCTCCGCGGTCGCCAACGACGGCACGCTCATGAAGCCGTACATGGTCGACCGGCTCACCGCGCCCAATCTGGACACCGTCGCCAAGACGGAGCCGCAGAAGATGAGCGAGCCGATGTCCAAGGAACACGCGCAGATGATCCAGCAGATGATGGAGACGGTGGTCGAGAAGGGCACCGGCACCATGGCCAAGATCCCGGGTGCGACCGTCGGCGGTAAGACCGGTACCGCGCAGAACGGCATCAACAACAGCGGCAACCCGTACGCCTGGTTCATCTCGTACGCCAAGACCGCCCAGGGCTCCCCGGTCGCCGTCGCCGTGGTCGTCGAGGACTCGAACGCCACCCGCGAACACATCTCCGGTGGCGGTCTCGCCGCTCCGATCGCCAAGGCGATGATGCAGGCCGTCATCAACAGCGAGAAGTGACGGCTGTGCCGGAACCTGCACGATACCGACCCGATACCGGTCCGATATCAGCTGACGATTGCGCCCTGAACAGCCGTCCGCGGCCGGTAGCGTATCCGCGAACAGCACACCGCCGGACCACCCCAGGGTGCGGTCGGGACATACGGAGAGGGCTGGATTAGCTATGGAAGAGCCGCGTCGCCTCGGCGGCCGGTACGAGCTGGGCTCGGTGCTCGGCCGTGGTGGCATGGCCGAGGTCCACATCGCGCACGACACCCGGCTCGGCCGCACCGTCGCCGTGAAGACGCTGCGGGCGGACCTCGCCCGCGATCCGTCCTTCCAGGCCCGGTTCCGCCGTGAGGCCCAGTCGGCCGCCTCGCTCAACCACCCCGCGATCGTCGCTGTCTACGACACCGGCGAGGACTACGTCGACAACATCTCCCTCCCGTACATCGTGATGGAGTACGTCGACGGATCGACGCTGAGAGAACTCCTGCACTCGGGCCGCAGACTGCTGCCCGAGCGCACCCTGGAGATGACCATCGGCATCCTCCAGGCGCTGGAGTACTCGCACCGCAACGGCATCGTCCACCGCGACATCAAACCGGCCAACGTCATGCTGACGCGCACCGGCCAGGTCAAGGTCATGGACTTCGGCATCGCCCGCGCCATGGGCGACTCCGGCATGACCATGACGCAGACGTCCGCGGTCATCGGCACCGCCCAGTACCTCTCCCCGGAGCAGGCCAAGGGCGAGCAGGTCGACGCCCGCTCCGACCTGTACTCCACGGGCTGCCTCCTCTACGAGCTGCTGACGGTACGGCCGCCGTTCATCGGGGACTCCCCGGTCGCCGTCGCCTATCAGCACGTACGCGAAGAGCCGCAGCCGCCGAGCAACTTCGACCCCGAGATCACGCCCGAGATGGACGCCATCGTCCTCAAGGCCCTGGTCAAGGACCCCGACTACCGCTACCAGTCGGCCGACGAGATGCGGGCCGACATCGAGGCCTGCCTCGACGGCCAGCCGGTCGCCGCGACCGCGGCCATGGCCGGGGTCGGGTACGGCGGGTACGAGGCCGAGCAGCCCACGACCGCCATACGCCAGCAGGACCAGGCCGACGGCGGCCAGACCTCGATGCTGCCCCCGATGAATCCGGACGACGGCGGTTACGGGTACGACGACCGCCCCGACCGCCGCCGCGGCCGTGGCAGCCAGAAGAAGTCCAACACCTCGACGATCCTGCTCGTCGCGGCGGGCGTCCTGGTCCTGGTCGGCGCGATCCTCATCGGCAAGTCGTTCTTCCCCAGCTCGGGCAGCGACGGCGACAAGGTCGACGTACCGCAGCTCGTCGGCCAGCCACTGGCCAAGGCGAAGGAGTACGCGGTCAACGCCAAAGTGAAGCTGGCCGTCGCCGAGAGCAAGCCCTGCGACAACGCGCCCAAGGGCAATGTGTGCAGCCAGGATCCGAAGTTCGGCAGCCCGAAGATCAAGCAGGGCGAGACCATCTCGGTCGTCGTGTCCACCGGCGCCCCCAAGATCGAGGTTCCCAACGTCAACGGGGACACCGAGGACGAGGCCACACAGCTCCTCGAAGGCAAGGGCTTCAAGGTGAACCCGCAGCAGGTCGAGTCCGACAACGAAGAGGGCAAGGTCTTCGACCAGTCCCCGAAGGGCAACACCGAAGCCCAGAAGGGCTCCGAGGTCACCATCAAGATCGCGACCTCGAACAAGGTCGATGTACCGGACGTCAAGACCCACACGTTCGACGACGCCAACAAGCAGCTCACCGACGTGGGATTCGTGGTCGTCCGCGGCGCCGACCAGGAGTCGGACCAGACCCCCGGCACGGTCATCGCCCAGTCGCCCGACGGCGGCCAGGCGAAGAAGGGCTCGACGGTCACCCTGACGGTCGCCAAGGCCAAGGCCACCCCGCAGCAGACCCCGATCCCCGAGGTCCGGGGCCATAACGTCGCCGACGCCAGGCAGATGCTGAACCAGGCAGGGTTCACCAACGTCCAGATCGCGGGCGGCAGCAACGGTGACGACAGCGCCCTCGTCACCAACGTCGACCCCGCCCCCGGCACCCCGGTGGACGACCCGGGCAGCACCCAGATCACCCTCACCACGGCGGGTGGCAACACCACCCTCGGCGGACTCGGCAGACACGGGCACCACGGATAGCGGCGCACCGGCCGCAACAGCGGTACGTACGGGGGAAGCCCCGGCCCCATCGACTTCCGGGGCCGGGGCTTCCCCCGTACAACAGGTCTCGCGTGTCCCGCCGGATCCCGCTAGCGCAGCTCCGCGGGCGGCGTCCGCTTCGAGTCGACCTTCTCGGTGCGCACCAGCTCGCCCCACACGATGTACCGGTACTTCGACGTGTACACCGGCGTGCAGGTCGTCAGCGTGATGTACCGCCCCGGCTTCTTCTTCCCCGACTCCTTCGGGACCGGCTGCAGCACGCTCACGTTGTACTTCGACGTCTCCCGCAGCTCCTTGAAGACCTTGTAGACGTACCAGGTGTCCTTCGTCTCGAAGACCACCGGATCGCCGGTCCGCACCTTGTCGATGTTGTGGAACTTCGCACCGTGCCCGTCGCGGTGCGCGGCCAGCGCGAAGTTGCCCGTACTGTCCTCCGGCAGCGCCGACTTGACCGGCTTCACGTAGTAGCCCGCGACGCCCTCGTTCAGCACGCTCGTACTGGTGCCCTTCCTGACCAGCACCTCACCGTTCTTCATGGACGGCACGTGCAGGAACCCGATGCCGTCCTTGGTGTTCAGCTCGCCGGGACCGGTGCCGGCGCTGTGCGACCAGTTGTCGCGGATCCTGTGGCCCTGCTTCGAGGCCTGCCGGTCGGCCACGACGTTCGTCCACCACAGCGAGTAGACGACGAAGAGCCCGAGCACCAGGCCCGCCGTGATGAGCAGTTCACCGAAGACGCTGATCGCCGTGGCGACCGGGCCGCGCCCCCCGCGCCGTGCGGGGGGCGCGGTCGTCTGCTCGTCCTGCTCGGTCGTCGATGCCACCGCACCCGTCCCCTGTAGTCCGTACGCTCAGCCCGTGGTCAGGGCGTCGGGCAGCCCCTTGCTCCGTGGCCGTTCGTCAACCATCTTGCCCCAGACGACCATTCGGTACGTACTGGTGAACTCCGGCGTACACGTCGTCAGCGTGATGTACCGCCCCGGCTTGGTGAACCCCGACCCCACCGGCACCGGCTCGATCACCGACACGTTCGACGGGGACGTCTGCGCCAGGTGGCTCGTCACCTCGTACGTGTAGTAGTCGTCCTGGGTCTCGACGACGACCTTGTCGCCGTCCTTGAGCTTGTTGATGTACCGGAACGGCTCCCCGTGCGTATTGCGGTGCCCCGCCAGCGCGAAGTTGCCCGTCTTCGCCGACGGCATCGCCGTCTTCAGGTCGCCCTCGCTGTAGTGGCCGACCATGCCGCGGTCGAGGACCTTGGTCTTGCTGACGCCCTCCGCGATCGGCACGACCACGTCCAGCTCGGGGATGTGGATGATCGCGAACCCCTGCCCCGGCTCGAACGCGCCCGGCCCGCTCTTCTTGTCCCCGCCCTTCGCCCAGTCGTCCTGCAGGCTGTGGGCGGTGCCGTTCGCCTCCTGGTGGGCGCGTACGTTCGTCCACCACAGCTGGTACGTGACGAACAGCAGCATCAGCACACCGAGGCTGATGAAGATCTCACCGATGGCCCGGCTGGCGATGACCGCGGGGCTGTCCTTGAGCGCACGGGCCGCGGCACGGGCCTCCATGCGGGTGCGCGGGATGGCCGGGATGACGGGTTCGGCGGGCACGGCGGCCTTACGGCCCCGCCCCTTGGCGGCCTTACGGCGCTCCGCGCGGCCCCCGGTCGGCACGGGCGGCTCGGGCGCCGGCTCGGTCTTCCGGAGCAGGACGGTCCGGTCGTCCGGCTCCGGGTCGAAGGCGGGGACCGGTCCGGGAAGAACCTGGGTGACCGGTTCCGGCGGCAGATCCACCACGGGCGGATCCGCCATCGCCCGGTGCGCGGAGCCGGGGCCAGCGGGCACCGGGTCAGCGGGCACCGGCTCAACGCGCACCGGATTCGCGGCACTTCGGCCCGGGACAGCCGGATCCGGGACAACCGGATCCGTGACAACCGGATTCACGACTACCGGATTCACAGTCACCGGATTCGCGGCACCCCGAATCCCCGCACCGGGATCCACCGCTCCCGGACGCTCGGCTCCCCGACGCTCAGCACCCGGACGCTCGGCACCCGGTTTCGCGGGATCCTGAACCGTGGCACCCGGCGCAGGAATCCGCGCCGCCTCCGGCTCGTACGCGGGCTCGCGCCCGTACCAGTCCTGCGGCGGGTCCTGCACCACGGGCTCGGGCCGTCTGTGCGCCCCCGACGGCGCCTCCTCGGTGCGGAACCACGGCGAAGGGTGTTCGCCGGGCGCTCCGGGCGGCAGCGGGTCCGTCAGAGGGTCGTACGCCCGCCCGGCGGTCCCGGCCCCTTCCGGCGGCTCCGATGCCCCCGAACCGTCGTGTCCGGGGCGCAGCTCTGTCACGCCGCGGCCTTGCCCACCACCGGTGCCAGGCCCGCCGACCGGCCGACGGCCCCCGTGTCCCCGCACTGGACGAGCCAGTTGGCGAGCATCAGATGGCCGTGCTCGGTCAGTACCGACTCGGGGTGGAACTGCACGCCCTCGACCGGCAGTTCACGGTGCCGCAGCCCCATGATGATGCCGTCCGCGGTCCACGCCGTGACCTCCAGCTCGGCCGGCACCGTCTGCGGCACCGCGGCGAGCGAGTGGTACCGGGTCGCGGTGAACGGCGAGGGCAGCCCGCTGAACACCCCGGCCCCCTCGTGCGTGACCGAGGACGTCTTGCCGTGCAGCAGCTCGGGGGCGCGGTCCACGACACCGCCGTACGCCACCGCCATCGACTGCATGCCCAGGCAGACACCGAAGACGGGCACCCCGGTGTCGGCGCAGTGCCGCACCATGTCCACGCAGACGCCCGCGTGTTCGGGCGTTCCGGGGCCGGGGGAGAGCAGTACGCCGTCGAAGCCGTCCTGCGCGTGCGCGAGGGTCACCTCGTCGTTCCGTACGACCTCGCACTCGGCGCCCAGCTGGTACAGGTACTGGACCAGGTTGAACACGAAGCTGTCGTAGTTGTCGACGACCAGGATGCGGGCGCTCATCGGATGACCCCCAAGCCCTGGTCGACCGTCACATCGTTGAACGGAAGCAGCGGCTCCGCCCACGGGAAGACGTACTGGAAGAGCAGGTAGACGACCGCGAGCACCAGCACGAGCGAGACGACCGCCCGCAGCCATACGTTGCCCGGCAGATGCCGCCAGATCCAGCCGTACATGCTGTCCCTTCCGTTCGTGGTACCGGACCAGACTAAAGGGCGGGGGCAGGCGCTGGTGGGTCACCTGAGCAAAGCGGCCGGCTTGCCCTTGGTCACAGGCTGGGTGGAGTCGAGGTGACCCCACGCGATCAGCCGGTGACTGCTGCCCCATTCCGGGTCGCAGGTGGTCAGTGTGAGATAGCGGCCGGGTCCCTGAAAACCCGACTTCACCGGCACCGGATCGATGACGCCGGTGTCCGAGGGGACGGTCAGATAGGGCTTCTTGTCGATGCGGTACGTGAACCAGGTGGTCCCGTCCGTCAGCACCACGGCGTCCCCGGGCCGCAGTTCCGGAAAGTCCTTGAACGGGTCGCCGTACGTCCGCCGGTGACCCGCGACCGCGAAGTTCCCCGTGTCGCCCAGCCGCGCGGTGCCCGCGTAGTGGCCGAGCCCCTTCTGGAGCGTCCCGACGGCGGTGTCCTGCAGCACGGGCCGCGACCAGCTCCGGCCGAGCCGTGGGACGTACATCACCGCGAAGGGCTTTCCCGCCCGGTACGCCACCGGGGCGGGCGACGCGGTCCGCCCCGGCTTCGACGACGTGCCGCCCGCCCCGGACGCGGCACCGGGAGAGGCGGTCGCGCCGGCCCACTGACGGTGGAGGTCATCGATCTGGTGGTCAGCGGCACTGTCCGCTTTGATCCCCGTCCAGAAGAGGAGATACACCACGAACAGCACGATCAGGGCGCCGACGGTGATGCAGAGTTCACTGAAGCTTCTGACGACCAGTCGCACGGTCACCGCCCGCCGCCTCCCCTGAGCTGTCCGGCCGCCCCACAGGCTCTGCTCCTTCACAGACCCCGCTACTTCACGGGCTGCGCGTAATGGAGATCCACTGTGCCCGAGTACCCGGGAAGAGTCACCGCTCTGTACGCATCGACTTTCCAGCCGAGCCCGTACGCCTTCACGTACTGCAGGTAGTTCTGGATGGACCGGGAGGCCGTGAGCGCCCGCTTCAGCTTGTCCACGTCGCCGACGGCCGTCACCTTGTAGGGCGGCGAGTAGACGCGGCCCTGGAGGATCAGGGTGTTGCCGACGCAGCGCACCGCACTGGTGGTGATCAGCCGCTGGTCCATGACCTTGATGCCCTTGGCGCCGCCCTGCCAGAGGGCGTTGACGACCGCCTGGAGGTCCTGCTGGTGGATCACCAGGTCGTTGGGCTGCGGGTCGGGGTAGCCGGGGTTGGCGGTGGCGTTGGGCGGTGCGTCGTCGAGCGTGACGGTCACCGCGGGGCCGCTGAGCTTCTCGGTACCGGCCGACTTCTCCAGCGCCTTGAGATCGGCGTCCTCTTTTTTCGTGCTCCCGCCGTCACGGCGGGCGAGCGCGTCGACGTCTCCGCGCACCGATGCGGTGGACTCGTCGAGCTCTTTGTTCTTCTCGTTGCGTTCCTGGATGAGGTCCGAGAGTTTCAGCATCGACGCATCGGTCCGGATATCGGTGCCCTTGGCCGTGTTGAAACTGGTGACGAAGATGAGACCGGCGAGCGCGAAGACAGCGGCAGTGAGCACACGGACGGGCCGCCGTCCGCGGCTGCGCGCGGCCCCTGCGGGAGAGTCGCCAGAATTGCTCAACGTACCCTTATCTCCTTCCACACCCCGGAAGCACTACGCTAACGGACGCCAGGGGGAGGCAATGCGCCCCGTCGCATCCGCTCCCGAGCACTTCCCACACAGTTCCCCCTGCGCGGTCACGCAGCGCATCGACAGGAGAGTCCCTCGTGCCGAAGTCACGTATCCGCAAGAAGGCCGATTTCACACCGCCGCCCGCGACGAAGCAGGCGACTGCCATAAAGCTGACGAATCGCGGCTGGGTGGCTCCGGTGATGCTGGCGTTCTTCTTGATCGGTCTCGCCTGGATCGTTGTCTTTTATGTGACGGAGGGCGATATGCCCATCAAGCCGTTCGGGAACTGGAACATCGTGGTCGGCTTCGGCTTCATCGCCGCCGGCTTCGGCGTCTCGACCCAGTGGAAGTAGTTCTCCCCTCCCTCCACATCGCCCCGCGCCCGTCAAGCCTTGCCCTGAGTTATCCACAGCGCTATCCACAGCCGGGGAAAACTCAGAAGATCTGTGGATAACTTTCGGGTGTTGACGCCGGTGTGACTACTTGACGCCATACCACAGCAACGGCCCGCCCCTTGCCCCTCCTGGGGAAACCCAGCTCAGGGACGAGGGGCACACCCGTTCCCCACAGGGTGCACAGGATCCGCCACTCGCTGTGGACAACTCGGCCCCGGACCGGCTCAGAACCGGCCCGGCGGCCCGCCTTCGGGCCTTCGGGCCTTCGGACTCAGGTGAGCATCGCGGTTCTGATCAGCACCATGGCGATCGTCGCCGCGAGAACAAGGGCACAGGTCCCGAACTGCAGCAGCGTCCGCCGGTCGCGCGGGGCGTGCACCATGCCGATCGCCACGATGATCCCGGCGACGAAGCCGCCCAGGTGCGCCTCCCAGGCGATGCCACCGCTGAAGGTGAAGATCACGTTGACCACGAGCAGGCCGAACAGCGGGCGCATGTCGTAGTTCATGCGCTTCATCAGCACCGCGGTGGCGCCCAGCAGCCCGAAGATGGCGCCGGAAGCCCCGAGCGAGCCCTCGTTCGGCGCGGCGATGAGGTAGGTGAGCGCGCTGCCCGCCAGCCCCGAGATCAGATAGAGCGCGAGGTAGCGCGCCCGGCCGAGCGCCGCTTCCAGCGGCCCGCCGATCCACCACAGGCTGAGCATGTTGAACCCGATGTGCACATAGCCGCCGTGCATGAACATCGCGGTCAGCAGCCGGTACCACTGCCCCTCGGCGACACCCTCCACCGGCCCGAACGGCGTGATCCGAGCCCGGCCCAGCATCTCGTAGGACGGGTTGAAGCTGTAGCCGTTCGCGAGTTGCAGGATGAACACCAGGACGTTGATCCCGATGAGGATCTTGGTGATCATGTGCGGGTCGGCCGTGATCGCCCCGCCCGCCACCGTGCGTGGCCGGGTCGCCGCCGGGGCACTGCCGGTGCTCCCGGCACCGCGCACGCACTCCGGGCACTGGAAGCCGACCGAGGCACTCACCATGCACTGCGGGCAGATCGGCCGCTCACAGCGGACGCAGCTGATGCCCGTCTCCACACCGGGATGGCGGTAGCAACTGGGCAGACCGCTCGCCCCGGCCTGCCGCTCCGGGCCTCCTGGCACCTGTTCCATCGGGTTCCCTCGTCTCGTACGGGTCGCGTACGCAGTGCACCGCCCCGCTCGTCATACGGACGAACGGGGCGGGTGGTTCCCGTACCGCGAACGGGGACGGGCCCGTACCGCATACGGAATGTCTCGGGTGGCTCAGCCCTTGCCGACGCCGTTGCGAGTCTCGACGACGACCGTCTCGATGACAACGTCCTGGACCGGGCGGTCCGTGCGCGGGTTGGTCGGGGTGGCGATGATCTCGTCGATGACCTTCTGGCTGGCCGGGTCGGTGACCTCGCCGAAGATGCTGTGCTTACGGGTCAGCCAGGCCGTCGGCGACACCGTGATGAAGAACTGCGAGCCGTTGGTCCCCGGGCCCGCGTTGGCCATGGCCAGCAGATACGGCTTGTCGAAGGCCAGCTCGGGGTGGAACTCGTCCGCGAACTCGTATCCCGGACCGCCCGTGCCATTGCCCAGCGGGTCGCCGCCCTGGATCATGAAGCCACTGATCACCCGGTGGAAAACAGTGCCGTCGTAGAGCCTGTCCGTGGACTTCTTACCGGTGGCCGGGTGGGTCCACTCACGCTCGCCCTGGGCAAGCTCCACAAAGTTCTTGACCGTCTTCGGCACGTGATTCGGCAGCAGCCGGATCACGATGTCGCCGTGGTTGGTCTTCAGGGTGGCGTAAAGCTGCTCGGCCACGATGTGCCTTCCGTAAGTCTTCTCTGACGATGACCGATCCTCGCACGGACCTACCCCGTACAGAGAAAAGCACCCGAGTCACCACTGAACCGGCACGCACCGCACCGAACCGTGGCATTGTCGACCGCAAGCTCCCCTTGCACCACAATGACCGATCTTGCCTTTCTTGACCCGGATGCCCGCCCTCACGTGCCGTGACGGCCGGGGGCAGGCATGATTTCGAAAAGGGTGGAAAGGCGAATTAGAGAACGCCACCGATGAGGAGGAACTGTGACCCGCATGGACAGCGTGCGCGCCGCGACCGGTACGGCGAAGGAAAGCGTGCTGCACGCCGCGGAAGTGGTGGCGCCCTACGCCGGTACGGCCAAGGGACAGGCCACGTATTACGCCAACGAAGCTCGGGTACGGCTGGCCCCCAAGGTCTCGCTCGCGGCGCAGCAGGCCCGGACCCAGTACGACGCGCGTCTCGCACCGCATGTCGACCAGGCCCTCACTCATGTTCCGCCGAAGGTCGACGCGGCAGCACAGCGCGCCGCCAAGGCGGCCCGCCAGGCACAGAGCCAGTTCGCCCCCCGGGTCGAGCAGGCCGTGGCAGCGGCCCAGCCCGTACGCGAGGAAGCGGCAGCCCGCAGCGCGGCGGCGGTGGCGGCGCTGCGCGGGCAGGTCTCCGCGAAGCAGATCCAGAAGCTGGCCAGGAAGAACCAGCGCTGCGCGACGACGGGCCGCCTGTTCAAGGGCGTTGTCGTACTCGGCGTACTCGCGGGTGGCGCCTTCGCCGCCTGGAAGTGGTGGGACAAGCAGGCGAACCCGGACTGGCTGGTCGAACCGCCCGCCCCCACCGAGGTCTCGGACCGCCCGACGCTGACCGCGGTCGACGGCAGCCCGGGAGCACTGGACCCCGAGGTGAAGGCCAAGCAGGCCAAGGCAGAAGCGGACGACACCAAGCGCGACAACCGGCCGTAAGAGCGCAAGCACCACGCCCACCACGGCGGAACAGCCCGGACGCCGGTACGGGACAGCCTTACAGAAGAGCAACACGAACAGTCGTACAGAACAGCGGCACAGAACAGCGGTACAGAACAGAGCGCGGGGTGCCAGGAGACTCGGATCTCCTGGCACCCCGCGCTCTGGCGTTCCGTTCCCCTTGGCCGGGTTGCCCGAGCCGGTTGGCGCCGCGGGCGGCGGCGATGGCGGTCATGGCGGCGAGGGCGGGACCTGGTAGCCGGTGCCGACGATGCCGGAGGCGAGGCCGCCTTCTTCGGGGCTCCGTCACCGGCCCTGGCACCACCACGCCCGCCAGTGGCACAAAAAATGCCCTCTGAGCCACGTTTCCGCAGGTCAGAGGGCATTTAGCAAGTGGAGCCTAGGAGATTCGAACTCCTGACATCTGCCTTGCAAAGGCAGCGCTCTACCAACTGAGCTAAGGCCCCGGAACGGGTTGGTGCGAGACAAGAGTAGCGGGTGACCGGGGGTATCTCACAAAAGGATTGGGACTCCCGGTCCGCGACCACGCTCCGTAAGATGCAGACGGGGTTCGCGGCAGCGAACCGCCGCACTGGGGTAGCGATGGGGAGACGCAATGGACGCAGCACAACAAGAGGCCACCGCGAGAGCGAGGGACCTCCAGCGCAGTTGGTACGGAGAGCCGCTGGGGGCGCTCTTCCGCCGTCTCATCGATGACCTGGGCCTGAACCAGGCCCGCCTCGCCGCGGTGCTCGGACTGTCCGCTCCGATGCTTTCCCAGCTGATGAGCGGCCAGCGCGCCAAGATCGGCAACCCGGCTGTGGTCCAGCGCGTCCAGGCACTTCAGGAACTCTCCGGCCTGGTCGCCGACGGCAGCGTCAGCGCGGGCGAGGCCACCGACCGGATGGAGGAGATCAAGAAGTCCCAGGGCGGCTCGGTCCTCTCCAACACCGGCCAGACCACGTCCACCACGGGTGCACCGACCGTGCGCCGCGTGGTGCGCGAGATCCAGTCCCTGTTGCGCTCCGTCTCAGCCGCCGGCGACATCATCGATGCGGCGAACACCCTCGCCCCGACCCACCCTGAACTGGCAGAGTTCCTGAGGGTGTACGGCGCCGGGCGCACCGCTGAAGCGGTCTCGCATTACGAGGCCCACCAGAGCTGAGACTCGGACGCATCTGACACAGCTGAGACGGGGAGCGGGCACAGCGCATGGGTGAGGTCTTCGCCGGGCGGTACGAACTGGTCGACCCGATAGGGCGCGGGGGCGTCGGCGCCGTCTGGCGCGCGTGGGACCACCGTCGACGTCGGTATGTGGCAGCCAAGGTGCTTCAGCAGAGCGACGCGCACACCCTGCTGCGCTTCGTCCGCGAACAGGCCCTGCGGATCGATCACCCGCATGTGCTCGCCCCCGCCAGCTGGGCCGCCGACGACGACAAGGTGCTGTTCACCATGGAACTGGTGAGTGGCGGTTCCCTCGTCAACGTCATAGGTGACTACGGACCGCTGCCCCCGCGATTCGTCTGCACCCTGCTCGATCAGCTGCTGGCCGGGCTGGCCGCCGTGCACGCGGAGGGGGTGGTGCACCGCGACATCAAGCCGGCGAACATCCTGCTGGAAGCCACCGGGACCGGACGGCCGCATCTGCGGCTGTCCGACTTCGGCATCTCGATGCGCAAGGGCGAGCCCCGCCTCACCGAGACCAACTACGTGGTGGGGACGCCCGGTTACTTCGCGCCCGAGCAGATGCTCGGCGCCGAGCCGGACTTCACGGCTGACCTCTTCGCAGTCGGCCTGGTCGCGCTCTATCTGCTCCAGGGTGCCCGGCCCGACTCCAGGGCCCTCGTGGAACACTTCGCGGCCCATGGCACGCCCGGTGCTCCCCAGGGCATCCCCGAGCCGCTGTGGCAAGTGCTCGCGGGGCTGCTCCAGCCGGACCCGCAGGCCAGGTTCCGTACGGCGACGGGCGCGCGAAAAGCGCTGACCACGGCCGCCGAGCTGCTGTCCGGGACGAGCCCCGACGAGGAGCCCGTCGAAGTCTTCGACCAGATCGGCCCGCTCCCGACCGGGTTCGGCCCGGACGGACCCGCCGACCCGCGGCAGTCTCCCCTGCACGCCGCGCCTCGGACCAACCCCCAACAGACCGACCCGCCTCAGGCCATCCCCCAACAGGCCGCCGTACCACCGCAGTCCCCGCCCGCATCGCAGCAGCACCAGCAGCAGCCCCACCCCCTGTCGGCCGCGATGTCGGAAACGGGCAGCTTCCATCTGGCGCCGCCGCCCCGATCGGCCACCGCTCACCCCGCTCCTGCACCGGTACCCGAGCCCGCCCACACCGTCACAGCTGCGCATGTGGCCGCCCCCCTCCCTGTTCAGACCCCGTACGAAGTTCAGACCCCCTACGAACAACCCCACACTCATCCGTACACCGCTCAGCCCTCGCAGGTTCCCACCCAGTCGGTACCCGTGCCGCGGAAGCGGCCGGGACCGCCCCCGAAGGTGGCGGTCCCGGTTCTGGTCCTCGCGCTGATCTGTTTCGCGGTGGGCATCTGGGCGCTGACCCAGAGCTGAATCCCGACCGACGGCCAGGGGCTACCAGGCCGAAGGCGGCCCGTACTGCTGCTGAGACTGCGAGGCCTGCGAGGGCCCCTGCGGTTGGCTTCCCTGCGGTTGGCTTCCCTGCGCCTGGACCTGCGGCCGGCCCTGCGTCCGAGCCTGTTGCTGTGCCGTCGGTGCTCCCGCCCGCCGCCGGGCGCCCACCGTCCATGCCCCCAGGCCCAGCACCAGCACCGCCCCCGCGCCGATCCCGGTGACCCCCACCAGCTTCATGGTGCCGTTCCCCGTCCCGTCGCCTCCGCCGGCGCTGAAGTCCGGAACGGCCCCCGCGTATGCGGGCGGGGACCCTGCGGTGCCCTTGATACTCGTCCGCAGCGTCAGCCCGTACTCCTTCTCCCCGAACTTGTTCGCGACCTCCGGGCTGAGCGTGACCGCCAGGTAGTAGTCACCGGCCATCCGCGCCCCGTTGACCGCGTCGCTCGTGCTGTACCGGTTCTCGTACGCCACCGGCGCCACCGGATCCGGCGCGGCCGACTTCGGCTTCCCGTCGTACGCGGTGTCCCCACTGGTGACCGCGGCGCGCACCGGGTTGTACAACTGCACCGTGAGGGCGCTCCCGACATAGCCGTTGCCCGGGGAACTGCCGAGGTCGGCCGTGGCGAAGAGCTGCTGTCCCCAGTCGACCGGCACCCGGTAGAAGAGGGTCTGTCCCGGCTTGATCCGGTCGTCCCACACTCCGCCCTTCAGCGCGGCGGCGTCGTTGAACCCCGTCCCTCCCTGTGCCCGTCCGGACTTCCCGGAGGGCGGCACGGGCGTCGCCGATGGCCAGCTGGAGGGTGCCTCCGTCGGGCCGCCCGACCCGGCCTTCAGACCGGGCTCGGTGTCGAACCGGATCTCCAGGTCCCACTCCTCCTGCGCGGACGTGGCCTTGGTCGTCCGCTCGATCAGCACGTAGTACGGGCCGGCCGTGCGGCAGGAAGTGCTGCCCTTCTTGATCGTGCGGGAGGCGTAGGCGGCGATCGGACGGGGGTACTGGGCCGAGCCGAACACCGCATCGTCGTTGTAGTCACAGGAGTCGCCCTCACGATCCTGGAGCGTCACCTTGATGCCGTCGGCGTAGCCGACCTTCGCCTCCGGCCCCAGCTTCGGTACGGCGACCGCCGAGACGTACGCATTCGAATCGGCGTCCAGTTCCACCTGGTAGTAGAGCTGGCCGCCCGGCTTGATGGCGGACCGGTACGTCGAACCGGCCTTGAGCTCCTGCGCGTCGGTGCTGGCCGGCGCGCCCGCCACCCTCTTCGCGTGCGAGTCGAAGACGTACGGATCGGGGTCGCCCACTGCCAGGGCCTGCCCCGGCAGTGCCCCCACGGCGCACGTCGCCACCACCGCGGCCAGCACGATCCGTCCCCTGCTGCGCTGTCTCATCACCCGTTACCCCTCGTCGTCCTCGCGGCAACCCGGCGCCGCCCCCGTACAAAGACCGCCCCCGCGATCACAGCGACCACAACAGCCCCACCGCCCACTGCAGCAACAGTCTTGGTGCCGCTCCATCCTGCCCCGGCACTCGCACCACTGTCTGCGCGCGCGGCTGAATCCTGGCCGCGGCCGGCCGCCCCCTGCCCTCCCGCGTCCTTGGCGAGCGCGGGAGCACCGTGCTGAGGCCCCGCCAGCTCGTCACCGAGCACGGCCACCCTCAGCACCACACCGATCTGCGGGTTCGCGGCGATCTCGGCGGCCTTCGCACCGAGCGTCACCGCGATGTAGAAACCCCCCTTGGCATGGACCGGGATCACATCGGAGTGCGACTCGTACCTGTTGGTCCACGCGACCGGCACCGTTCCCATGTCCACCGCGGCGGGACGGCCGTTGTAGACGGCTTTCGGGCTGAATTCCGTGGTGCCGGTGCCGACGGGCGCCCGAGCCGGGGTGTAGACCTGCGTCGCGCCGTACGACAGCACCGGCGAAGCACCCGACACCGTCGGTTCGTTGGCGAACTCCACGCCGTAGCGGACCTGCTGACCCCAGCCCGCGGGCACCTTGTACCAGAGCGTCTGGGAGGGCAGGATCCGATCGCGCCAGACGCCCTGGCCGAGCACCCGCGCATCGTTGAACCCGGTACCGCCCGTCACGTCCTGCGGAGTCCCGGTGGGCAGCACGGCGTTCTTGTCGCCCTTCCCGTACTCCGGCCGCGACTGAGCGGGGGTCACCCCCTGCGCGAGGGGCTCCTCCACGTCGTACGTCAGCTCCAGCGGCCAGCGACCGGCGTCCGAACCGGGCGCGCTCTCCCGCTCGACCTCCAGCCAGTACCGGCCGGCCCTGTCACAGATCCCGGTCCCCTCCTCGTTCGGGATCCGGGCCAGGGCCGAAGTCAGCGGCGTCGCACCCTCGTTCTGGAAGAAGTGCACGGTGCCGGTGTCGCAGGAGCCGTCGGCCGCGTACAGGAGCCGGGTGCGCAGCGCGTCGAGGGAGCCGACCGCCGCACCGGCCTGCGGGACCGCGGTCACCGAGAAGTCCACGGTGGACGCGGCATCGAGCTCGACGGCGTAGTACCGCTTCTCACCGGGCCCGACGGTGTCCAGGTACTGGCCGGGCGGAAGCACCGGAGCCTTCCCCCGGCCGGCCGCTCCTGCGACCCGCTCGCCCTTCGTGCGGTAGCCGTCCGCGGAGAGCTGCGAGGCGCGCTGGAGCTGCCGGGCGAGTGCCTCGGCGTCGGGCGCGTCGTAGTAACGCCCGTTCCCCGCCCCCGCGATGCATTCGAGCTGCTGCCTGGCCTTGCCGCGCACCTGGAATCCGACGGTGTCGATCCGCAGGTCCGCACCCTCCCTGCCGAGCTGTTTCGCCACGTCGCACGGTGCGGGCGTACCGCAGTTGTCCTCGCCGTCGGAGATCAACAGGATCGTGCGCGTCCCGGTCGCCCCTCCGGACGGCCGTGGAAGGTCCCTGGCCGCCTTCTGGAGCGACAGGCCGATGGGAGTGTCACCTCTGGGCCGCACGGCCGCCACGGCGCTCTTCAGCGCGGCGCGGTCCAGCGGCTGCACGGAGCGCGCCAGCCGGGTGTCGGTGCACCCGCTGGACCGGTCGGCCCCGTACACCCGCAGCCCGGTGGGGTAGCCGTCGGGCAGACCGTCCACCACGGTGCCCACCGCCCGTCGGGCGGTCTCCATCCGCGTACGTCCCGAGCCGTCGTCATCCGCCATGGAGCCGGAGGAATCCAGCACCATCACCAGGCTGTTGCCGCCGCCCGTACTCGCCGACCCTGCGGCCTGTGCCGTCTGAAGCGGCCCGGCCGACAGCGCCAATAGCGCCGACACGGCCGCACCGGCCAGAAGTCGAGTTGTCATCTGTGGTCCCCCTCACAGTCACAAGCTTTGCTCTTGCAAGCTAATGATTTGCGAGGGTGAACTCAAGGGATGGGGCGTCACGGTCCCGCAACATCCGCCGGACACCTGGGGCCCGGACACCACAGGACCCCGGCCGCAGAAGCGGCCGGGGTCCTGTGGGTACGACGCTGGGTCTCACACACCCGAACCTGCGGGCACGGAGTCAGTCGCCTCCGTCCACAGATCCTGCTCGGCGCGATCCGCCTGGATCTGGCGGTACACGAGGAGCCCGCCGATGGCGGCCAGTGCGACCAGGAGAAGCTTCTTCACCGCGCGACCTCGTCTTTCCTTGACGTAAGGGACTTCTGGCGCCCGACTATACACACCGGCCGATACCGATCGGTGACCTAGTTCCCCACCCAACTATCGGCCCCGGGAATGCAATCGGCCCGGACGGGAAACCGTCCGGGCCGATGTTCGCGGTGGGGCTAACAGGATTTGAACCTGTGGCCTCATCCTTATCAGGGATGCGCTCTAACCAACTGAGCTATAGCCCCGCGCTGCCCCTGAAGATTAGCGCACTCCAGGGCCAGTCCCAAAATCGATAGCCGAGGTCCTACTCGTCCTCGGCCAGCGTCAGCTCGACGCCACCCACGAACCCGGCCGACAGGTTGTAGATGAAAGCCCCGAGCGTCGCCAGCGCAGTGGCCAGCACCACGTCGATCACCGCGATGACCGACGTGAACAGCAGCACCCGCGGCAGCGAGAGGAACGACTGAAGATCGAAGCCGCTTCCGTCACTGGAGCCCGTGGCATCGCTGATGGTCCCGCCCACCGTGGTGAAGACGCCCATCGCGTCCATGACCATCCACAGCACCGCGGCCGCCACGATCGTGCAGATGCCCAGCGCGATGGACAGCAGGAAGCTGACCTTCATCACCGACCACGGATCGGCCTTGGCGACCCGCAGCCTTGCCTTGCGCGTACGGGGCGTCGTACGCGCCCCTGTGCGTGCCTTGCGCACGCCGGCCTGCGTACCACCCGCCGGGCGCTGCTGTCCGCCCTGCGTGCCGCCGGCGCCCGGCGACGGGTAGGCCTGCGGCGGCTGATACGGCTGCGCCTCGAACTGCGGCTGCGCCCCACGCGTGTCCGTCACCGTTCCCCCTTGAGAGTCCGCGGCAGGGCCACGGGCACCGTGTGCTCCAGCTCCGGAAGCGGCCGCTCCGGCGCCCGTGGCTCCACTCACGTTCTACTCCTCGTGCTCCCCGGCCGAAGGCTCGGTGCCCTCGACTACCGCCTCGGTCGCATCGCCGTCGACCGGTTCACCGTCGACCGCGTCGCCGTCGACCGCGTCAATCTCTTCGGCCTCACGGCCTGCCTCGGCGTTACGAGCGATACCGACCACGGCATCGCGCTTGCCCAGGTTGATCAGTTGAACGCCCATGGTGTCACGGCCGGTCTCCCTGACTTCATTGACTCGCGTACGAATCACACCACCGCCGAGCGTGATGGCGAGGATCTCGTCCGTCTCCTCCACCACCAGAGCACCGACCAGCGAGCCCCTGTCCTCCACGATCTTGGCGGCCTTGATGCCGAGGCCGCCGCGGCCCTGAACGCGGTACTCGTCGACGGGGGTCCGCTTGGCGTACCCACCGTCAGTGGCAGTGAACACGAAAGTACCGGTCCGCACGACATTCATCGAGAGCAGCTCGTCCCCCTCACGGAAACTCATGCCCTTCACGCCGGAAGTCGCACGCCCCATCGGGCGCAACGCGTCATCCGTCGCCGTGAACCGGATCGACTGCGCCTTCCTGCTGACCAGGAGCAGATCGTCCTCCGCCGAGACCAGCTCGGCACCGATCAGCTCGTCGTCGCTGCCGTCCGCGGTCTCCCGCAGGTTGATCGCGATGACGCCGCCGGAACGGGGCGAGTCGTAGTCCTTGAGAGGAGTCTTCTTCACCAGGCCGCCCTTGGTGGCCAGGATCAGATACGGCGCCGCGTCGTAGTCCCGGATCGCCAGGATCTGTGCGATCTGCTCGTCCGGCTGGAACGCCAGCAGGTTGGCGACGTGCTGCCCGCGCGCATCCCGGCCCGCATCCGGCAGTTCGTACGCCTTCGCCCGGTAGACCCGGCCCTTGTTCGTGAAGAACAGCAGCCAGTGATGGGTCGTCGAAACGAAGAAGTGAGCGACGATGTCGTCCTGCTTCAGCTTCGTGCCCCGCACACCCTTGCCGCCACGCTTCTGCGACCGGTAGTCCTCGGTCTTGGTGCGCTTGACGTAACCACCGTTGGTGATGGTGACGACGATGTCCTCCTCGGCGATCAGGTCCTCGATGGACATGTCACCGTCGAAGGGCACCAGCTTGGAGCGCCGGTCGTCGCCGAACTTGTCGACGATCACCGCGAGTTCCTCGCTGACGATCTGCCGCTGCCGATCGGGCGAGATCAGAATCGCCCTGTACTCATTGATCTTCGCCTGCAGCTCGTCGTGCTCGGCCGTGATCTTCTGGTGCTCCAGTGCGGCCAGTCGGCGCAGCTGCATCTCCAGGATCGCGTTCGCCTGGATCTCGTCGATCTCCAGCAGGCCCATGAGGCCCTCACGCGCCACTTCCACCGTCTGGCTGCGCCGGATGAGCGCGATGACCTCGTCGATCGCGTTCAGCGCCTTCAGCAGGCCACGCAGGATGTGCGCCCGCTCCTCGGCCTTGCGCAGCCGGAACTTCGTACGCCGGACAATGACCTCGATCTGATGCGTCACCCAGTGCCGGATGAACGCGTCGATCGACAGCGTGCGCGGCACCCCGTCGACGAGCGCCAGCATGTTCGCGCTGAAGTTCGACTGCAGATCGGTGTGCTTGTAGAGGTTGTTCAGCACGACCTTGGCTACTGCGTCGCGCTTCAGCACGACGACCAGCCGCTGACCGGTACGCGAGGACGTCTCGTCGCGGACATCCGCGATGCCGCCGACCTTGCCGTCCTTCACCAGGTCGGCGATCTTCTGCGCCAGGTTGTCGGGGTTGGTCTGGTACGGAAGCTCCGTGACGACCAGGCACTGACGGTTCTGGATCTCCTCGACCGCCACGACCGCGCGCATCGTGATGGAGCCGCGTCCGGTGCGGTACGCCTCCTCGATGCCCTTGCGCCCCACGACCAGCGCACCGGTCGGGAAGTCCGGACCCTTGATCCGTTCCATCAGAGCGTCCAGGAGGTCCTCGTGCGAGGCCTCCGGGTTCTCCAGGTACCACTGGGCGCCGGCCGCCACCTCACGCAGGTTGTGCGGCGGGATGTTGGTGGCCATACCGACCGCGATACCGGCCGAGCCGTTGACCAGCAGGTTCGGGAACCGCGCCGGCAGAACCGTCGGTTCCTGGTTACGGCCGTCGTAGTTGTCCTGGAAGTCGACGGTCTCCTCGTCGATGTCCCTGACCATCTCCATGGACAGCGGCATCATCTTGCACTCGGTGTACCGCATGGCGGCAGCCGGGTCGTTGCCGGGAGAGCCGAAGTTTCCGTTCGAGTCCACCAGCGGCATACGCATCGACCAGTGCTGCGCCAGCCGCACGAGCGCGTCGTAGATCGAGGAGTCACCGTGGGGGTGGTACGTGCCCATGACGTCACCGACGACACGGGCGCACTTGTAGAAGCCCTTCTCGGGCCGGTAACCACCGTCGTACATCGCGTACAGCACTCGGCGGTGCACGGGCTTCAGACCGTCCCGCACATCCGGCAGCGCACGCGACACGATGACGGACATCGCGTAGTCGAGGTAGGAGCGCTGCATCTCCGTTTCGAGCCCGACGGGCTCGACACGCATACCCACGCCCTCGACAACGGGCACCGCTTCGGGCATCACAGGGGAATTCTCGTCGGCCATTGCTGGTCAAAGTCCTTTCGAGCTACGGCTTGTACGGCCGACTCAGATGTCGAGGAAGCGGACGTCCTTGGCGTTGCGCTGGATGAAGGAGCGCCGCGCCTCGACGTCCTCACCCATCAGCACCGAGAACAGGTCGTCGGCCTGCGCCGCGTCGTCCAGAGTGACCTGTCCGAGCACGCGGTGGTCCACGTCCATCGTGGTGATCCGCAGTTCCTCGGCGTTCATCTCACCGAGACCCTTGAACCGCTGGATCGAGTCGTCCTTGATCCGCTTGCCGTTCTGCTTGCCCAGTTCGACCAGGGCGTCGCGCTCCCGGTCCGAGTACGCGTACTCGAAGTCGTCCCGGCCCCACTTGATCTTGAACAGCGGCGGACGCGAGAGATACACGTGCCCGGCCTCGACCAGCGGCCTCATGAACCGGAACAGGAACGTCAGGAGCAGCGTGTTGATGTGCTGGCCGTCGACGTCGGCGTCCGCCATGAGAATGATCTTGTGGTAGCGCAGCTTCTCGATATCGAAGTCCTCGTGGACCCCGGTACCGAACGCCGAGATCAGCGCCTGTACCTCGGTGTTCTGCAGAATCTTGTCGATCCGCGCCTTCTCGACGTTCAGGATCTTGCCCCGGATCGGCAGGATCGCCTGGTACATCGGGTTACGCCCGGACTTCGCCGAACCACCGGCGGAGTCACCCTCGACGATGAAGATCTCGCACTTCGTCGGGTCGTTCGACTGGCAGTCGCTCAGCTTGCCCGGCAGGGACGCGCTCTCCAGCAGCCCCTTGCGCCGGGTCAGGTCACGCGCCTTACGCGCCGCGACCCGTGCCGTCTGCGCCTGGATGGCCTTGCGGATGATGTCCACGGCCTCGTTCGGGTTCCGGTCGAACCAGTCCGTGAGGTGCTCGTAGACGACCTTCTGCACGAAGGTCTTCGCCTCCGTGTTCCCCAGCTTGGTCTTCGTCTGCCCCTCGAACTGCGGCTCGCCCAGCTTCACCGAGATGATCGCCGTCAGACCCTCACGGATGTCCTCGCCCGAGAGGTTGTCGTCCTTCTCGCGCAGCAGCTTCTTGTCCCGCGCGTACCGGTTGACCAGGCCCGTCAGCGCGGCCCTGAAGCCTTCCTCGTGCGTACCGCCCTCATGCGTGTGGATCGTGTTCGCGAAGGAGTACACACCTTCGCTGTACTGCGAGTTCCACTGCATCGCGATCTCGGCCGAGAGCAGACGCTCCTTGTCCTCGGCCTCGACATCGATCACGGTCGGGTGGATCAGCTCACCCTTGCGCGAGTTGAGGTACTTCACGAAGTCGACGATGCCGCCCTCGTAGTGGTACGTGACCGTACGGACCTGCTCCTCGCCCGCCGCCTCGTCGACCGTGTCCGCACCCGCGGTGGCCTTCGCCGACTCCCGCTCGTCCGTCAGCGTCAGGGTGAGGCCCTTGTTCAGGAAGGCCATCTCCTGGAACCGCCGCGACAGCGTCTCGAAGGAGTACTCGGTCGTCTCGAAGACATCACCGTCGGCCCAGAAGGTGACCGTGGTGCCGGTGTCCTCCGTGGCCTCGTTGCGGGCCAGGGGCGCCGTCGGCACACCGAGCTTGTAGTCCTGGGTCCACCGGTACCCGTCGGTCCTGACGTCGACCGAGAGCTTCTGCGACAGGGCATTCACGACGGACACACCCACGCCGTGGAGACCGCCGGAGACGGCGTAACCGCCGCCGCCGAACTTACCGCCGGCGTGCAGCACGGTCAGGACGACCTCGACGGCCGGCTTGTTCTCCGAGGGCACGATGCCGACGGGGATGCCGCGCCCGTTGTCGACCACGCGAACGCCGCCGTCCGGAAGGATCGTGACGTCGATCCTGTCCGCGTGCCCGGCCATGGCCTCGTCGACCGAGTTGTCGACGACCTCTTGCACCAGGTGGTGGAGTCCGCGCTCACCGGTCGAGCCGATGTACATGCCGGGCCGCTTGCGAACCGCGTCCAGACCCTCGAGGACGGTGATCGCGTTGGCGTCGTACGAGGCGGTTACCTCGCCGTGCTCGCCGACAGTGGACGGGGGGATCTCATTGGGGTTGCCGGAATCGGCCACGAAGCGCCCTTTCTGGCACAGCACAGGCCTCTCCAGGGCAGGCAGGAGCGGCTGCGTCGTTCGACTTGTTCCGCGGAGCGGGATTGTCACTCAGTCTACCGGTAGCGCAGACGTGAATGGGGGTTTGCCGGTACCTGAGTCCACATGTGCCGCCCTGAACCGGCGCCGTCCGACTCCCCATATTCGGGAAGGGGCTCCAGGAGGCTCACACGGGCTTTAAGCGCTTCGGCCTGTCAACCTCCCGCTACGGTGAGGGACAGGTGAGCGACCTGCCTCCCGCCTCACCCGGTAAGACGTCAGCACTGTGTGCGTTGTTTCACGTGAAACAACGCACACACGCGGAGGAAGCAGGAAAAACAGCCGAGCGCGAGCCCGGGAGTAGACAGGAGCAAGGAGGGCGGGCAGGGGCATGTGCGAGGCGCGGCGGAGCGTCCTCGAAGGCCGCATCCGGCAGCGACTTCGGTCCGGGCATCAGCCGTACGTGTCGCCCGGCCCCTTGCTGCCCGGCGCCCGCAGTGGCCCGAACCGGCGGGGCGGCCCACCGGGCCCCAAGACCTTCAGCAGCTTCACCGTGCCGTGGCCCAGATCCGTATTCAGCCGAGCCACCAACTGCGGGGCCAACAACCGCAGCTGTGTCGCCCAGGCCGTTGAATCGCACTGCACGGTCAGCACCCGCGCATCCTCGTCATAACGCTGAGGCACACAGTGTTTGGCCAGATCGTCGCCCACGATCTGTGGCCAGCGGCCCATCACCCCGCCCACCGCAGCCGGTGTCTCCCAGCCGCGCTCGGTAATCAGCCGATTGATCGCCGCACCCAGCGGCAGGGGATCCCGTCCGTCCGCCCGCGCCCCCGACCGCAGGCCACCCCGCTTGGCCTGCTTCTTCTGCTGGGCCGCAGCGCCTCGCGCCTTCGCCTGTTCCTTGGCCGCCCGCAACGCGACCCGCGCCAGATCAATACCGGAGGACTCAGGAACCTTCGGAGCCTCAGGCCCCTGCGAAGCACCTTCCGCGCCACCCGTGTCATCGGCCGAGGGCCCGCTCATACGCGTTCCACCGCCCCTTCCGAAACGGCGTACCGCACGCCGGCCAGCACACCCGGAACATCGTCGTCCACAGCCGCCGTCACAAGCACCTGCTCACCCGGAGCCACCAGCTCGGCCAGCCGTTCCCGGCGGCGCGCGTCCAACTCGGCGAACACGTCGTCGAGCACCAGCACAGGTTCATTGCCCTCGGCCCGCAGCAAGTCGTACGAAGCCAGCCGCAGCGCCAGGGCGTAGGACCACGACTCCCCGTGGCTGGCATAGCCCTTCGCGGGCAGCCGCCCCAGCTTCAGGACAAGATCGTCACGGTGCGGCCCAACGAGGGTCACCCCCCGCTCGATCTCCTGCTTACGGACCCCCACCAAGGCCGCGATCAACTGCTCGTACAGCTCGTCCCGCGACTGAGCCGCCTCGATTCCCTCGCCCAGCGAGCTCCGGTACTCCAGCGCAATCGGACCCCCGCCCGGCGCGACCTGTTCGTACGCCTTGTCCGTGAGCGGCTGCAACGTCGCGATCAGATCCAACCGCTGTGCCAGCAGCTCGGCTCCCACCCGGCCCAGGTGCTGGTCCCACACATCGAGTGTGGACATGTCCATGGAGCGGCCACCGTGCCTGCGCGCCATCGCCGCGGACTTCAGCAAGGTGTTGCGCTGCTTCAGAACCCGCTCGTAGTCGGACCGCACCCCGGCCATCCGCGGCGAGCGCGCCGTGATCAGCTCGTCCAGAAACCGCCGCCGCTCACCCGGGTCGCCCTTGACCAGGGCCAGGTCCTCGGGGGCGAAGAGTACGGTGCGCACGATCCCCAGCACATCGCGCGGTCGGACCTGCGACGACCTGTTGATCCGAGCCCTGTTGGCCCGGCCGGGATTGAGTTCGAGCTCGATGAGCTGTGAGCGCTCGCCCTGTGTGACAGCGGCGCGGATGACAGCCCGGTCGGCGCCCATCCGCACCAGTGGCGCGTCCGAGGAGACCCGGTGACTGCCGAGCGTCGCGAGATACCCGACCGCCTCGACGAGGTTCGTCTTGCCCTGGCCGTTGGCGCCCACGAACGCGGTGACGCCCGGGTCGAGAGGAACCTCGACCCGGGCGTACGAGCGGAAGTCGGCCAGCGACAGGTGCGTGACGTGCATGACCGTGCGCCGACCTTCCCTGCTGCTGGCTTACTTCTTGTTCTCGACCGCGTGGCCGCCGAACTGGTTGCGCAGCGCCGCGATCATCTTCATCTGCGGGGAGTCGTCCTGCCGCGAAGCGAAGCGCGCGAAGAGGGATGCGGTGATCGCGGGCAGCGGCACCGCGTTGTCGATCGCGGCCTCGACCGTCCAGCGGCCCTCGCCCGAGTCGGCGGCGAACCCGCGGAGCTGGTCCAGGTGCTCGTCGTCGTCCAACGCGTTGACCGCCAGGTCCAGCAGCCAGGAACGGATGACCGTGCCCTCCTGCCAGGAGCGGAAGACCTCGCGCACGTCGGTGACCGAGTCGACCTTCTCCAGGAGCTCCCAGCCCTCGGCGTAGGCCTGCATCATGGCGTACTCGATGCCGTTGTGGACCATTTTGGCGAAGTGACCGGCGCCGACCTTGCCCGCGTGGACCGAGCCGAACTCGCCTTCGGGCTTGAGCGCGTCAAAGACCGGCTGCACCTTCGCGACGTGCTCGGTGTCGCCGCCGTACATCAGCGCGTAGCCGTTCTCCAGGCCCCAGACCCCGCCGGAGACACCGCAGTCGACGAAGCCGATGCCCTTGATCCCCAGCTCGACCGCGTGCTTCTCGTCGTCGGTCCAGCGCGAGTTGCCACCGTCCACGACGATGTCGCCGGGGGAGAGCAGCTCGGCCAGCTCGTCGATGGTGGACTGGGTCGCGGCACCGGCCGGCACCATGACCCATACGACGCGGGGGCCCTTGAGCTTGCCCACAAGCTCTTCCAGACTGTGGACATCGGCTACGTCCGGGTTGCGGTCGTAACCGATGACGGTGTGACCAGCGCGGCGGATGCGCTCGCGCATGTTCCCGCCCATCTTGCCGAGGCCGACGAGACCGAGCTCCATCAGAAGATCCTTAGTGACGTGGTGGCGTTTCGTACCCGCGTCCGAGCGTACGCCGGGACGCAGGCACACACCTGCGGGGTCAGCCGCTCAGACGTACGGCGTCAGCGGGGCCTGGCAAGGGCCTCAGCCCGACAGGCGCACCGGCATGATCAGGTACTTGTACGCGTCGTCCGCCTCGGCATCGACAGCAGGCCGTCCGCTGAGCAGCGCGGGCTTGGTGGACGTGGTGAAGGAGAGCTGGGCGACCGGGGAGTCGATCGCGCTGAGACCGTCCAGCAGGAAGGTCGGGTTGAAGGCGATCGAGATGTCGTCACCGTCGAGCTTGGCGTCGACCCGCTCCACAGCCTGTGCGTCGTCGCTGGACCCGGCCTCCAGGATCAGCACGCCCTGCTCGAAGCTCAGTCGAACCGGGGTGTTCCGCTCGGCGACCAGGGACACACGCTTGACGGCCTCGACGAAAGCGGGGGTCTCGATGACAGCGATCGAATTGAACTCGGTGGGGAAGAGCGTCCGGTACTTCGGCAGGTCGCCCTCGAGCAGCCGCGTGGTCGTACGCCGTCCCGCTCCCTCGAAGCCGATCAGGCCCTCGCCCGCCCCGGATCCGGACAGCGCCAGGGTCACGGTGTCACCGCTGGTCAGCGACTTGGCGGTGTCCAGGAGCGTCTTGGCGGGCACCAGCGCGACCGCCGATGCCTCCGGGTCCTCCGGCTTCCACAGGAACTCGCGGACCGCGAAGCGGTAGCGGTCGGTGGACGCCAGGGTGACCCGGTCGCCCTCGATCTCGATGCGCACGCCGGTGAGGACGGGCAGTGTGTCGTCGCGGCCGGCCGCGATGGCCACCTGGGCGGCTGCCGAGGCGAACACCTCACCCGGAACCGTGCCGGTGGCGGTCGGCATCTGGGGCAGCGTCGGGTATTCCTCCACAGGCAGCGTGTGGAGTGTGAACCGTGAGGAACCGCAGACCACGGTCGCCCGCACACCATCCGTGGAGATCTCCACGGGGCGGTTGGGGAGAGCCCGGCAGATGTCGGCGAGCAACCGGCCCGAGACGAGAACGGTGCCGTCCTCCTCGATCTCCGCGTCCACCGAGACCCGCGCCGAGACCTCGTAGTCGAAGCCGGAGAGGCTCAGAGCGCCTTCCTCGGCCTTCAGCAGCAGGCCCGCAAGGACGGGCACCGGCGGACGGGCCGGAAGGCTGCGGGCCGCCCAGGCCACCGCCTCCGCGAGTACATCGCGCTCCACCCGGATCTTCACCGGAACCGCCTCCTGCTGTTGCTCGCTCGCCCTGCTGGCCTTCGTCGTCGGCTTGTCGCCGGGGACCAGTCTGACCTACGCCACCGACAGTCGGTGCGAGTCGGGGTCAAGTCGTGCCGAGCGGTGCCGGGGGCTCCGGCGGCGAGTTGTGCACAGCGCCCACTTCGAAGCCAATTCCCCGGTAACTATAGGAGGCAGTAGTAGTAGGGGCTGTGGAAACCGTGGATAACCCCGTTTTCGCAGCTCAGACCCACTTTTTTGTCCACCACGCCTGTGGGTGGAGCCGGTGGAAAACTGCTCGGCTCTGTGGACGGCGAAAAGTTCTGCACACCCGATACACAGGGGAGGCCACTTTCTCCCCAGGTCTGTCCCCAGCTTTACCCATCTTCCCCACAGCCCAACCGACCTCCTTGGTGTGACGGCTTTCACTCGACCCGGTGAGCCCGGGTGTTTCGTTGCCGAACAGTGGACAAGGGTGTGGAGAAGCTGGGGACAACGTGGCGCTCCCTGTGGGCCGCCGGTGGACAACGTGATCGGCGACCAGCGGTCAAGATTTCTGTCCACAGCCTGTGGATGAAAGTTGATCACAAATCCACAGCCGTCTGACCTGGGGTGATGGAGTCTCAGCAACCGTCCCTGTGGACACTTTTGGGACAACTCAACAGTCCCCAGGGTGTGGACGGAAGATCTTCCCCGATGCTGTGGAGAAGATACGCGTGCCGCCCGTATTCGAACACCGGGAAGCCGGACAACTCACCGGACAGCTGGCAGCGAGCCGGACCCGACCCGCTGCGACGGACCGGCCGGACCCGCCGAGGAACGCCGAAGGGCGCCCCGGGATCCGATCCCGGGGCGCCCTTCACAGGCTCTGGAAGTGCTGTGTCAGCCGTTCTTGATGCGGTTGGTGAGCTCGGTCACCTGGTTGTAGATGGAGCGCCGCTCGGCCATCAGCGCGCGGATCTTCCGGTCGGCGTGCATCACGGTCGTGTGGTCACGGCCACCGAACTGCGCGCCGATCTTGGGCAGTGAGAGATCGGTGAGTTCACGGCAGAGGTACATCGCGATCTGCCGGGCCGTCACCAGCACGCGGCTGCGTGAGGATCCACAGAGATCCTCGATGGTCAGGCCGAAGTAGTCGGCCGTCGCCGCCATGATGGCGCTCGCGGTGATCTCCGGTGCCGAGTCCTCGCCACCGGGGATCAGATCCTTCAACACGATCTCGGTGAGCCCGAGATCCACCGGCTGCCGATTGAGCGAGGCGAACGCGGTCACCCGGATCAGCGCACCCTCCAGCTCCCGGATGTTGCGCGAGATGCGGGAGGCGATGAACTCGAGGACCTCCGGCGGCGCGTTCAACTGCTCCTGGACCGCCTTCTTGCGGAGGATCGCGATCCGCGTCTCCAGCTCCGGCGGCTGTACGTCGGTGGTGAGACCCCACTCGAAGCGGTTGCGCAGCCGGTCCTCCAGAGTCACCAGCTGCTTGGGCGGCCGGTCCGAGGACAGGACGATCTGCTTGTTGGCGTTGTGGAGTGTGTTGAAGGTGTGGAAGAACTCCTCCTGCGTCGACTCCTTGCTCGCCAGGAACTGGATGTCGTCGACGAGGAGGATGTCGACATCGCGGTAGCGCTTGCGGAACGTGTCGCCCTTGCCGTCGCGGATCGAGTTGATGAACTCGTTGGTGAACTCCTCGGAGCTCACATAGCGCACCCGGGTACCCGGGTAGAGGCTGCGGGCGTAGTGCCCGATGGCGTGCAGCAGGTGGGTCTTGCCGAGCCCGGACTCCCCGTAGATGAACAGGGGGTTGTACGCCTTGGCCGGCGCCTCGGCGACCGCGACGGCGGCGGCGTGCGCGAAGCGGTTGGACGCGCCGATGACGAAGGTGTCGAAGAGGTATTTCGGGTTCAGCCTGGCCTGCGGCTCGCCCGGCCCCGGTGCCGGAGCCGGCTGCGCGGCCAGCGGTCCGGGGGCCCCGCTGGGGGTGGGCAGATGGCGTTGCGAGGACTGGGGATCCCGGAGGTCGTGCCGCTCGGGGCGCTGCTGCTCGTACTCCTGACGCTCCGGCTGCCGGTAGTCGTGCTGCGGCTGCTGCGAGCGGGGGCCGGTGTAGGGGTCGCGCTCCTGGAAACCGCCGAGCCGCGGCTGCTGCCAGGAAAGGTCCTCCTGGGGCCGCGGCCAGCCGCCCGGATCGGGGCGCTGCTGCTGGTAGTCGGGGTAGGCCGGGCGTGCCGTAGGCATTCCGTCGTCGGAGGGGCGCCGACCGTATCCGTCGTACGTATCGCCGTGCCGCGGTTCGTCGTGCTGCGGATGCTGGTAGCGCGGCTGCTGCTGAGACTGGGGTGCCTGTTGCATCGGCGGAGCCGGAGGGGAGGAATCACCCACGGTGTCGTCGACAGTGATGGCGATGCGGATCGGGCGACCGCACTCGTGGCTCAGCGTTTCGCTGATGAGCGGTGCGAGCCTGCCCTCGAGGACGCGCTTGCCCCATTCATTGGGAACGGCGAGCAGGGCGGTGTCGGCCACCAGGGCCAGCGGCTGGCAGCGCTCGATCCACTGCTTGTCCTTCGGCTCGATATTTTGCTGGCCCTCGCCGAGGAGACGTTCGAGTACTCGTGGCCACACTGCGGCAAGATCGGCAGGTACATCAGCCACAGGGCACGCTCTCTCGCAGGTCCCACGAATGTGTGGTTCTCGGGACGGGGGGTGAAGACAGGCAGGAAAAAGACTTCGGAGTCCCGCCACGGTAGTCAGGGCGACCCGCAGGGTTCAAGTTGTTGTCCACAGCCTGTGCACAGCTAGGTCCGGTGAAAGGGCTGGTTTGACCGGATGGCGTAGCCGCGCGTACCGTGACCAGGTCGAGTTGTCGATGGCTGCTGCCGCCTGCCTCCGATGGGCAATGATCATGATCTTGTGGTCGTGAAGCGGTGCACACGGGCGTATTCGCGAGCTACTCGTGGGCGCACGGTGACAGCCAGGCGATGTCCCGCCATCACCCGATTCATTTCTGGAGCCCCCGAGTGAGCAAGCGCACCTTCCAGCCGAACAACCGTCGTCGTGCGAAGACCCACGGCTTCCGTCTCCGTATGCGTACGCGTGCCGGTCGCGCAATCCTGGCGACCCGCCGTGGCAAGGGTCGCTCCCGCCTGTCCGCCTGATCTCGTACAGGTCATGACGTGCTGCCTACCGAGAATCGGCTGAGGCGGCGCGAGGACTTCGCAGCCGCAGTACGACGAGGGCGCCGGGCAGGTCGCCCGCTGCTCGTCGTCCATCTACGCAGCGCTACAACGGACCCGCATGTGCCTGGGGAGAGCACTCCCCCGACACGTGCGGGTTTCGTCGTAAGCAAGGCCGTGGGCGGAGCCGTCGTCCGCACCGCCGTGAAGCGGAAGCTTCGCCATCTGGTGCGGGATCGGCTCTCACAGCTGCCCCCCGGTAGCCTGGTTGTCGTACGGGCGCTGCCCGGCGCGGGCACCGCCGACCATGCACAGCTGGCCCGAGACCTGGATGCCGCCCTGGGGCGGCTACTGGGAGGGGGCGCGCGATGAAGTACCCGCTGCTGGCTCTCATCAAGCTGTACCAGTGGACGATCAGCCCGCTCCTGGGGCCTGTCTGCAGGTACTACCCGTCGTGTTCCCACTATGGATATACGGCTATCGACCGGCACGGTGCGGTGAAGGGAACGGCGCTGACGGCCTGGCGCATCCTGCGATGCAATCCGTGGTCGCCAGGTGGCGTGGACCACGTTCCGCCGCGCAAACGTCCGCGTTGGCACGAACTGCTGCGCAATGCGTGGCGGACAAGCAAGGGCGGGCACTCCGGTCAGGAGACGGGCCCGGCCGCAGAGACCTCGCCCAATGCTCAAGGAGCCTGATTAGTGGACACGATTGCCAGTCTGTTCAGCTTTATCACTACCCCAGTTTCCTGGGTCATCGTCCAGTTCCACACGCTGTACGGGTGGATCTTTGGTCCTGACACCGGGTGGGCCTGGGGCCTGTCCATCGTGTCCCTGGTGGTGTTGATCCGGATCTGCCTGATCCCGCTCTTCGTGAAGCAGATCAAGTCGACCCGTGGCATGCAGGCGCTCCAGCCGAAGATGAAGGCGATCCAGGAGCGCTACAAGAACGACAAGCAGCGTCAGTCCGAAGAGATGATGAAGCTGTACAAGGAGACGGGTACCAACCCGCTCTCCTCGTGCCTTCCGATCATCGCGCAGTCCCCGTTCTTCTTTGCGCTGTACCACGTGCTCTCGGCCATCGCCAATGGCCAGACGAAGGGGTACATCGACGAGCCGCTCCTGGCGAGCGCGCAGAAGGCGCACATCTTCGGCGCCCCGCTGGCTGCGAAGTTCATGGACAGCTCGGACAAGGTGGCGGCGCTCGGCGCCTCACTGACCGATGTCCGGATCGTCACCGCGGTCATGATCATCATGATGTCGGCGTCGCAGTTCTACACGCAGCGCCAGCTGATGACGAAGAACGTCGACATGTCCGTCAAGACGCCGTTCATGCAGCAGCAGAAGATGCTCATGTACGTGTTCCCGCTCATGTTCGCCGTAATGGGTGTCAACTTCCCGGTCGGTGTCCTCGTCTACTGGCTGACCACCAACGTATGGACCATGGGCCAGCAGATGTTCGTGATCCACCGCAACCCCACCCCCGGCAGCCAGGCTCAGTCGGGTCTGCTGGAGCGGATGCAGAAGCACCTCATCACACACGGTGCGACGCGGACGCGTCACCAGCGCAACATCATCAAGGGCATCGCGTCCAAGGAGACGAAGGACCGCAACGATGCCGAGCGGAAGTTCATCACCACGCTGAGCAAGGCCGGCCTTGTGGCACAGGCCGATGGCACCGTGGAGAAGAGCGACGCCGCGGTGGCCGCCGAGGCGGAAGGCGTCAGCCTGGAGGACGCTGCTCCCAAGCGTCAGCAGCCCAAGCGGCAGACCAAGGCAAAGCGTCAGACGGGCGCCGGCCACGCGGGCGCTGCTCAGACCGGCGGGGCCAAGACGCCAGGGGCGACCGACAAGGCCGATGACGCCGAGAAGACCTCGCTGGCCAAGGACGAGTCGCAGGACGCCGAGCCCAAGCCGGACGGTAAGTCTGCTTCCGGTACCGCACGTCAAGCCAAGTCCGGGCAGCGTAAGGGCCAGCAGCGCCCCAAGCACCCGTCCAAGAAGTAAGAAGGAGTCCATCCCGTGACGGAAGGCACCACCACCTCCGCCGCCGCTGAAGGCGACACGCTGAGCCGCCTTGAGCAGGAGGGCGAGATCGCGGCGGACTATCTCGAAGGCCTGCTGGACATCGCGGACCTCGACGGCGACATCGACATGGATGTCGAGGCCGACCGCGCGGCTGTCTCGATCATCAGTGATGCGAGCAGCCGTGATCTTCAGAAGCTCGTGGGACGGGACGGTGAGGTACTGGAAGCGCTTCAGGAACTCACCCGGCTCGCAGTCCACCGGGAGACCGGAGATCGCAGCCGTCTGATGCTGGACATTGCCGGGTTCCGGGCCAAGAAGCGTGAGGAACTCGCTGCGCTGGGGGCCAAGGCCGCCGACGAGGTGAAGAGCTCCGGTGAGCCGGTGAGGCTCGACCCGATGACGCCGTTCGAGCGCAAGGTTGTACACGACGCGATTGCCGCCGCCGGGCTGCGCAGCGAGTCCGAGGGCGAGGAGCCGCAGCGCTTCGTCGTCGTGCTCCCGGCCTGACCGGTACGTTGTTCTCTCGGCCCCGTCTGTTCGCAGGCGGGGCCGATCTTTGTCAGCCTGATATGTCAGCCATCCATGCGGTAATGCGGTACGGAAGGACGGTCCCCGTGACGGAGTCAGCGGAGCTGCCCGAGGCGCCGGAAGTGGCGCATGAGGTTTTCGGTGAATTCTTCCCGGAAGTTGTCCGGTACGCAGAGTTGCTTGCGGACGCGGGGGTCAAGCGGGGGCTGATCGGACCGCGTGAGGTACCCAGGCTCTGGGAGCGGCATCTGTTGAACTGCGCGGTGCTCTCCGAAGTGGTTCCGCAGGGCGTTACGGTCTGTGATGTGGGTTCGGGAGCTGGACTTCCGGGGATTCCACTTGCCCTGGTGCGCAGGGATTTGAAGATCACGCTGCTTGAGCCGCTGTTGCGGCGGACGAACTTCCTTCAAGAGGTTGTGGAGCTGCTGGGCCTGGACCACGTGACGGTTGTTCGGGGGCGGGCCGAAGAGGTCCTCGGTAAGTTGCCGCCCGTGCACGTGGTAACGGCCCGCGCAGTGGCCCCCCTGGACCGCCTGGCCGGGTGGGGGGTGCCGTTGCTGCGCCCTTACGGAGAGATGCTCGCCCTCAAGGGAGACACGGCCGAAGAGGAGATTCAGGGGGCGAGGGCGGCTCTGAGCAAGCTTGGTGTCGTAGAGACATCGGTGCTCCAGGTCGGAGAGGGAATCGTCGACCCGTTGTCCACGGTGGTGCGCGTCGAGGTGGGTGAGAGCCCTGGAGGTGTGCGTTTCGCGGCGAAACGAGCGAAGGCTGCCCGGGTGAGCCGAACCCGTCGACGTCGCTAGCGACGCGGTTGCCTTACAAGCTCCCCGAAAGCTGTCAAATATGCACATTTCGGAGTGTCGTGACGACCTGATGCGGCGACCCAGGCATCGTGTTTCACGTGAAACGTCGCTCTCTGCTGCATGGGATCATCAATCGCAGTCGTGCGGCATCCACGCCGCGTGATCGTAGGCCCTTTGGGGTCACGAAGTTGTCCACAAAGGTGGATTCATCCACAGAAGAACATGCCTCGTTGGTTCACACCCCCGAAAGCATGGCAGGCTCTGTGCATTGCGAGCCTGAAGTCGAGGAGGGTGAATCCTTGCGGTCCGACGCCAACATCGCGGGACCGATGACCGATCCGGTCCCCGGTCCCCGTACCGAGTCGGCGGGAGAGGATGTTTCACGTGAAACACCGCCCCCGATGGACGACACCCCTATTGGTCGCGCTGCCCAGCTGGCAGTAGAAGCTCTCGGCCGTGCCGGTGAGGGTCTGCCACGGCCGGAGCGGACACGTGTCATCGTGGTCGCCAATCAGAAGGGCGGCGTCGGTAAGACCACCACAACGGTCAACCTTGCCGCTTCACTCGCGCTGCACGGTGCGCGTGTGCTGGTGGTTGACCTTGACCCTCAGGGAAACGCCTCTACGGCGTTGGGGATCGACCATCACTCTGAAGTTCCGTCGATCTACGATGTTCTGGTAGAGAGTCGGCCGCTCTCCGAGGTCGTACAACCGGTCCCAGATGTTGAAGGCCTCTTCTGCGCTCCGGCAACCATTGATCTCGCTGGTGCTGAGATCGAGTTGGTCTCTCTGGTGGCTCGGGAAAGCCGACTGCAGCGGGCTCTCCAGGCCTACGAACAGCCGCTGGACTACATCCTCATCGACTGCCCGCCGTCTTTGGGGCTGCTGACAGTCAATGCGATGGTCGCCGGTGCCGAAGTGCTGATCCCGATTCAGTGTGAGTACTACGCCCTTGAGGGCCTGGGCCAGCTACTGCGGAATGTCGATCTGGTGCGGGGACATCTCAACCCCGAACTGCATGTGTCGACGATTCTGCTCACCATGTACGACGGCAGGACCCGGCTAGCGTCGCAGGTGGCAGATGAGGTGCGAAGTCACTTCGTCCGTGAGGTGCTCAAGACGAGCATCCCCCGGTCTGTGCGCATCTCTGAGGCCCCGAGCTACGGGCAGACGGTCCTCACCTATGATCCGGGATCGAGCGGTTCGCTGTCGTATCTCGAAGCGGCTCGTGAGATCGCGCTGCGCGGCGTCGATATGCACTACGACGCCCGGCACGCGCATACGGGCAGTCAAAATAGCCAGCAAAGCATGCCGGAGGGGATCCAGTGAGTGAGCGACGTAGAGGCCTGGGGCGTGGGCTCGGTGCGCTGATCCCTGCTGCACCGCAGGAGAAGGCAGGCCTGGTCGGCGGGGAGGGGTCTGCTTCCCCAGGGGCGGCCTCGGTACTGACGGCGGAGAGGGGAGTGGCTGCCGCGAAGTTGGCCGCGCTTCCGCCAAGCACCGTTTCACGTGAAACGGTGGTGCCTGCTCAGGAGTCGGCACCTAAGGCAGAGGCACCAGAGCCCGCGAGCGCCTACTTCGCGGAGCTGCTGCTGGATGCGATCACACCCAATCCGCGTCAGCCACGAGAGGTGTTCGATGACGATGCTCTGGCTGAGCTCGTCTCCTCTATCAAGGAAGTGGGCCTTCTCCAGCCCGTCGTTGTACGGCAGGTGGGGACTGAGCGGTTCGAGCTCATCATGGGTGAGCGGCGCTGGAGGGCTTGTCGTGAGGCAGGGCTGGAGCGCATCCCGGCGATTGTCCGGGCGACGGACGATGAGAAGTTGCTTCTGGATGCACTGCTGGAGAACCTGCACCGCTCTCAGTTGAACCCGCTGGAAGAGGCGGCTGCCTATGACCAGTTGCTTCAGGATTTCAGCTGCACCCACGATCAACTGGCCGATCGAATCGGCCGATCGCGTCCTCAAGTTTCCAACACGCTGCGACTGCTGAGGCTTTCGCCCCCGGTGCAGCGCAGGGTTGCTGCGGGTGTGCTGTCTGCGGGGCACGCCCGAGCTCTGCTCTCGGTGGATGACTCCGAGGAGCAGGACCGGCTGGCCCATCGCATCGTGGCGGAGGGGCTTTCGGTGCGTGCGGTCGAAGAGATCGTCACCTTGATGCAGTCGCGGCCACAGAGCACTCCCAAGTCCAAGGGGCCGCGGGCAGGTGCCCGTCTTTCACCCGCCCTGTCTGATCTTGCGTCACGACTCTCGGATCGTTTCGAGACGCGAGTGAAGGTCGACTTGGGTCAGAAGAAGGGGAAGATCGTCGTCGAGTTCGCTTCCATGGATGATTTGGACCGGATTCTTGGTTCGCTTGCCCCAGGTGAGGGACGTGTGCTGGAGAAGCGGCTCACGGAGGAAGCAGCGGAAGACGACGAGGGCTGAGTCCGTAGTCGGGTAGCGAGGCGGGGCATGTCCGGTGAGCCGGAACATGCCCCGCCTCTTTGCTTTCTCGCGGTGTCCGTTAGATCGGCCGGATGGATACGATGCGTTCTGTTACGGCGCATCCATTTTGGTCCACCTTGGAGCGGCGGCTGGGGCTGTATGAACGGCAACCAGGGGAGGTCTCTTGTTCTGAGTTCGGAGTGGTCAGCGAGTTCGTCAGCGCCCTGGACCGGGATGTGCTGAGTGCCGCGCTTGCAGCGCCAGGCGGAGGAAGTGAGGAGCACCGTTCATGGGGCGTCGGCTTGTACCGCTCACACTGGATAACCTTCCGGACCTCCCCAAGCGCTGCCGTTCTTGCGTCTTCTGGGAGCTTGATCCAGTCACTGGGGAAGCCGCGATAAAGGCGGGTACGCCCGAGCTGGCAAAGGAAGCCTGGATCTCCGCCGTACTCCTGGAGTGGGGATCGTGCGGCAGGGCCATCTACGTCGACGGTGTGCCGGTGGGCTTCGTTCTCTACGCGCCTCCGGCATATGTACCGCGTTCCACGGCCTTCCCGACCAGTCCTGTCTCATCCGACGCCGTTCAGCTGATGACAGCGTGGATCATGCCTGGATACCAGGGGCAGGGGTTGGGACGGGTGCTGGTACAGACGGTCGCCAAGGACCTGTTACGGAGGGGCTTCAAGGCGATCGAGGCCTTCGGCGATGCCCGATGGAAAGAGCCGGCCTGCGTGCTTCCGGCGGACCATCTTCTGGCAGTCGGCTTCAAGACCGTACGGCCGCATCCGAACTACCCTCGGCTGAGGCTTGAACTGCGCACCACTCTGTCCTGGAGGGAAGACGTGGAGCTTGCCCTCGACCGTCTGCTGGGCGTGGTGAAGAAGGACCCGGTGTTGCGTCCGCTGTGAGGCCCGCGCTCTCACAGATCTCGCCGCAACGTGAAACAGGGCCACCCCGGAGGGCAGCCCTGTTTCACGTGAAACGTCAGTGGAGTCAGGCCTTCGTGGCCTCGCCACCGATGAAACCCTCAAGGTCGCGGACAATCGCGGCCTTCGGCTTGGCACCGACGATGGTCTTGGCCACCTCGCCGCCCTGGTAGACATTGAGAGTCGGGATCGACATCACGCCGTACTTGGCGGCCGTACCCGGGTTCTCGTCGATGTTGAGTTTCACGATCTCGATCTGGTCGCCGTACTCGGCCGCGATCGCCTCAAGGGAGGGGGCGATCTGGCGGCACGGACCGCACCAGGCGGCCCAGAAGTCGACGAGTACGGGCTTGTCGTTCTTGAGCACGTCCTGTTCGAAGGAGGCGTCAGTCACGTTCTTCAGGGTGCCGGCCACGGCGGGCTCCTCTTTCTTGGCGGGGTGTATGGGGGTGAGGTTCGTAGGGGATCAGGCGCTGGCGATCTTCTCGGGCTCTGCGGCCTTCTCACCGGCGGCCAGGGCGGCCAGGAAGCGCTCGGCGTCCAGAGCGGCGGAGCATCCAGTGCCGGCGGCAGTGATGGCCTGCCGGTAGGTGTGGTCCACCACGTCACCCGCGCCGAAGACACCGGTCAGGTTCGTCCGCGTGGAAGGTGCATCGACCTTCAGATAGCCCTCGCCGTCCAGGTCCAGCTGGCCCTTGAACAGCTCCGTGCGGGGGTCGTGGCCGACTGCGATGAACAGCCCGGTAACCGCCAGCTCAGAGGTCTCACCGGTCTTGGTGTTGCGCAGAGTCAGGCTGGAGAGCTTCTGCTCACCATGGATGACGGCGACCTCGCTGTCCCAGGCGAACTTGATCTTCGGATCCGCGATGGCGCGCTCCTGCATTGCCTTGGAGGCCCGCAGAGTGTCACGGCGGTGGACGATCGTGACGGACTTGGCGAACCTGGAAAGGAAGGTGGCCTCCTCCATGGCGGTGTCTCCGCCGCCGATGACGGCGATGTCCTGGTCCTTGAAGAAGAAGCCGTCGCAGGTGGCACACCAGGAGACACCCCGTCCGGAGAGCGCGTCCTCGTTGGGCAGACCGAGCTTGCGGTGCTGCGAGCCGGTCGTGACGATGACAGCCTTGGCACGGTGCACTGTGCCCGCAGTGTCGGTGACGGTCTTGATGTCGCCGGTCAGGTCGACGGCCACGATGTCGTCAGGAACCAGCTCGGCGCCGAAGCGTTCGGCTTGGGCGCGCATGCTGTCCATCAGGTCCGGTCCCAGGATGCCGTCCTGGAATCCGGGGAAGTTCTCCACCTCGGTGGTGTTCATGAGCGCACCACCGGCGGTGACGGCGCCTTCGAAGACCAGCGGCTGCAGTGACGCGCGTGCGGTGTACAGCGCGGCGGTGTAACCGGCGGGCCCGGAGCCGATAATGATCACGTTACGGACGTCGCTCACGGGTTTCTTCCTCGTCTCTGCGGACTGCTTACTGCCTACTGGGCCAGGTCCAATGGACTCTCAACCCACCCAACGGATCCTACGGGGCGTGCATTCCCGACAGGGTCAGCCGCGGGGGTAGACGTGCGTCAACAGAACCTTGCCGCGGACGGGTGGCACAGCGTCGACGCAGGCCGCATCGACGACGTATGCCTGAATCCGGCTGCTGTCAGTAGGGTGCGGTAGCACGACGAGGAAGGCATCTACGCCTTTGTAGGTCCCCTTCTGCGCGGCGAGCGGGCTTTCATCACGGCCGATGCCACTCTCCACACAGGGAGGCACCACCACTGCAAGGCCTTTCTTGAGGGCCTTCGGGCTGGAGTCCAGATGAACGGAGGGCGCTTCCTTCTCGTGCGGAGAAGCCACTGACGCCGGCGGTGTATCTGTGGCCAGGAGAGAGTGCACCTGCCCGCGGAGCGCAGACTCAGCGAAGACGGGCGCCTCTCCACGTTTCGATGTGTTCTCAGCGGCCCTGGTGTCGCCATGGGACGGGGCAAGTGACGACTGCAGGAAGAACACACTGACGCCGATGACAGCGGCGCCGAAGGCTGCGCTGAGTGCGGCGACGTGCCGTCGGCGCCGCACTGTGCGGGTGCGGCCGGGCCCTGTGCCGGCACGGGGGTGCCCTGACGGGCGGCTTGTGCGGGCTGACTCCGCAGCCAGGGAAGCGCGCGATGTTTCACGTGAAACATGCGTCGTTTTCTCTCCTCCATCGACATCGCGCAGTGCTTCCGCAGCCAGAGCAGCATCGATGCGGTCCGCGATGTCGGACGGCATCTCCACCGGGTCCGGCAGGCGGCCGAGCAGCTTCTGGATTTCGTCGAGAGAGTCCTTGATTTCGGCGCACGAAGAGCACCCGCCTAGGTGCTTGCGTACGGATGCGGCACGGGACGGAGCGAGGATGCTGAGGTCGGAGATCTCTGAGGCATCAGGGTGTTGTGCCGCGTCGGTCCTCGATGTCATGTGCGTCCACCTCCGCCCTTCGCTGCAGCAGGATCATGTGGCTCTGCGTCCTTCGGTCTCGGCGCAGGTGGGACGGATGCCCCTGACATCCGGTTCCGTCTTCTGTCGGGCCCGGTGCTGTCTTCCGAGTCGGGCAGGGCCGGGCGTAGATGAGCGAGTAGCGGCAGGAGCCTCGCTCGGCCCCGCGCACAGCGACTCTTCACAGTCCCGTTCGGAACATTGAGGATGCGGGCTGCCTCAGCCACGGGATAGCCCTGCATGTCGACGAGAACCAGGGCGGCTCGCTGCTCAGGGGGAAGGGTGCTCATGGCCTTGATGAGTTGTCGGTGGAGGTCCTGGCGCTCAGCAGGTGCCTCGGCAGACTCATGGGGTTCAAGGAGTTGATCAAGACGTTCGGCGGTGTCAACGGGTGAGGTCTTACGGGAGGCGGCTTTGCGAGCCCGGTCGAGACAGGCATTGACGGTGATGCGGTGCAGCCAGGTAGTGACGGCTGACTGGCCACGGAACGTGTGAGCGGCGCGATAGGCGGAGACCAGTGCGTCCTGGACGGCGTCGGCGGCTTCCTCTCGGTCTCCGAGGGTGCGCAGGGCGACGGCCCAGAGCCGGTCGCGGTGGCGACGCACGAGCTCACCGAAGGCGTCGGGATCACCTGCGACGTGGGCAGCCAGCAGTTCCTGGTCATCCATGGCGCAGTGTTCGGCGTCGTCGTCCAACGGTGAGTGCCCCTCCCCTGTCGGCCCTGATCAGCCTGTGAACTTCACATCCGTCACAGCCTGCTTGTACCCGGCACCGCTGTACTGATCTCCGGGGGAGTTAGGCATGGCCGTGATCCAGACGAGTACGTATCGCGTGCTGACTGGTTTGTCGGCCTTGAGCTGAGCCGTGGTGCCGTTGGTGCTCGTAGAAGTGATCTTCTTCATCGAACTGAGTGGAGCGGACGAGGAGAGCGACCCTGCGGCATACAAGGAGATCGCGGTTTCGCTTCCCGGGTAAAGGAGCCCTATGGAGGCGGCCGATACGTCTTGCGCCGAGCCCAGGTCATACACGATTCCGACGCCCTGCTTGAACGGGGCCAGAGTCGGGCCGCCCTTGTAGGAGAAGGTGCGCCAGTAGGTCGAGCTGTCGCCGTCGTAGGTGTCTCCGACGTCTGCCGGATGCTGCGGCTTTCCGTCCGGGTAGTACTCCGCGGCGTCCTTGATGGTGAGCGCCTTGGGAGCCTTCTCCTCGGTGGTGCCGTTGCTGTTGCCGTTGTGCGTCTGGCTCGTTCCGGGACTGTCCGAATCTTTGTCGCGGAGGAGCCTGTCGGCGAGCTGCCAGCTGCCCAGGCCCAGCGCTGCGATCAGGAGGGCGGACACGGCCCACTTCAAGGCCTTGCCGGTGCGGCCCTGGAGCGGGGGCGGCGGAGTGACCACGGGCTGGGTCGCAGCGACCCTGGCATCGGGAGCAGGACGGCCGTAGGTGCCCTGCTGATAGGTGGTGCGCTGGTACTCGGGTGGAGGGGTGTAGGCAGGCTCCGGAGGGCGGATGCGGGGCATCGCCGCCACTGCCTTGGCGAGCTCGTCCGGTGTCGTGCAGGGCGGTTCCTGGCGGGAGGCGGTTGCTCCGTCGTTGGCCAGAGCGCGCATGGCGAGTTCTGCCAGTCCGCGGTTGACGCCGGCCCGCACCTGGTCCGGAGGGATCAGCCCGACTCCCTTGGGCAGGCCGGAGAGACCGTAGGCGTCGGTCTCGTAGGGCCAGCGCTGAGTCAGCGACGCGTACAGCAGGGCGCCGATCGCTTCGGTGTCGGTGCGCTGAGGGGTGTCGGAGGTGATACCCCTCAGCGCGGCGTTCACTGCGAGGCCGCGGATGCGGTACTGCCCCGAGGAGGTACGCAGTACGGCACTGGGGGTGAGCCTGAGATGGGCCAGGCCTTCCCGGTGAGCGGCGGCCATGGCCTGGGAGACCTGGTTGACGAGCTGGTAGGCGTCGTGGGACTCCAGGGGACCGGAGGCGAGCAGCGCGGTAATTTCTGTCGCGTCGGGCAGCCATTCGTGGACGACGTAGACGAGGTCGTCCTCCTCGACGGCGTCCAGGACCTGTACGAAGCGCGGGTCGCCCAGTAGAGCCGAGGAGCGGGCCGCCGCGAGTACGGAGCGGGCTCTCGGGTGCTCTGCGGGAAGCAGGTGCACGCCGACTGCGCGCCGCAGCTTTTCGTCGACCGCGCGCCAGCTGCTGAAACCGTCCAGACGGGTGACGCACTCCTCGAGCCGGTAGCGTCTGGCGAGCTTGTGCCCACTGTGCAGCTCGGGGGGCACGACGGTCTCGTCGTGGTTCCGCTCGCTCTTGTCGTCGTCCTGGGGGCTTTCACCGGCCGTGGTGTCAGCCGTTTCCTGAGGTTCTACCGTGCCGTCGGCCGTGGCCTTGTCCGCCTTGGCGGACAGCGGTTTGTCGCCGCTGTTGTCGGCCACGTCGACGGCAGCCGTGCTACGTTCCGCCACCGTCGTTCCTGCCTCCCCATCCGTTGCGCGCTGTCGGCCAGTCTGCAGAGCCATGCCAATTGTGCCCACAGTCCGGCGCTATGCACGACACGCGGCGACGGACGATGGTTGTGCGATCCCGCCGATGCCTAGCGGCCGAGGCGCCCACGCACCATGGCCACCATTGAGTTGAGCTCTGCGATCCGCATCCGCTTCGCAGCGATGAAGAACACACCGAGAAGCACAACGCCTCCGACGACCAATGCTGCCAGCGAAGCGAACGCGCCCTGCCCCAGCACCCGGATCATGGCGTAACCCACAGCGCCGCCGACGACGGCCCCCGGGACGGACGCCAGAGCGAGGCGTGCATACGTGCGCAGGATGTGAGTGCCGTCGAGATCGCCTCCCAGCCGTTTGCGCAGTCTCCGCCAGGCGATGCCGACACCGACGGCATAGGCGAGGCCGTACGAGGCCGCCATGCCGACGACTGCCCACTGGGCGGGAAGAACGACGTAGCAGAGGGCGGAGGCCGCAGCGTTGACCGCGGCGACGATGACCGTGTTGTAGAAGGGGGTACGCGTGTCCTCGTAGGCGTAGAAGCCACGCAGGACGACGTACTGCACCGAGTAGGGAATCAGGCCCAGAGCGAAAGCCATCAGGACGTATCCCATGGACTGTGAGGCCTCCACGCCACTGGAAGCGAAGAGCAGGGTGCAGACGGGGACGCCCAGAGCCAGGAACATGAAGGAGACCGGGACGATTGCCACGGCGGAGTTCCGCAGCCCCTGCGAGATGTCGTCACGGACCGCACCGACGTCGCCGTCGTTGGCGGCGCGGGAGATACGCGGAAGCAGTGCGGCCATGACCGAGACGGTGATGATGGCCTGTGGCATTCCCCAGATCAGCTGGGCGTTGGAGTAGGCCATGATGCCGGCGCCGTCCCGGTGGGAGGCCTTGCCCGCCGCGGTGGCGAGCTGGGTGACCACCAGGACTCCCGCCTGGTTGGCGAGGACGAACAGGACCGTCCACTTGGCGAGCTTCACGGCCTTGCCGAGGCCGTGGCCGCGCCAGTCGAACCGGGGTCGGAAGCGGAATCCTGCTTCGCGCAGGTACGGAATCATCGATAGGGCCTGGACCGTCAGGCCCAGCAGCGTGCCGATGCCGAGCAGCCGTACCCCGTCGGCCGGGATGGTCGTGACCTTCATGTGGGAGTCGGCTGAGGTGCCGTAGACCCAGATGAACAGGCCGAACGTGAAGATCATGACGATGTTGTTGAGGACCGGGGTCCACATCATCGCGCCGAACTTCCCGCGGGCGTTGAGGATCTGCCCCATCACCACGTGCACGCCCATGAAGAAGATGGTGGGCAGGCAGTAGCGGGCGAAGGTGACGGCCACGTTGTTGGCTGCCGGGTCGTCCGCGATCGGCAGAGACATCAGCCGGATCAGCAAGGGGGCAGCGAAGACCGCGATGCCGACGATGACACCGAGCGCGACCATGACGACGGTGAGCAAGCGGTTGGCGTACGCCTCGCCGCCGTCGTCGTCCTCCTTCATGGAGCGGACCAGCTGCGGCACGAACACAGAGTTCAGGCCGCCGCCGACCGTCAGGATGTAGATCATCGTCGGCAGGGTGTACGCGACGGTGAACGAGTCGCCGAGCGTTGCGGCGCCCAGTGCGGCGGTGATCACCATGGTGCGGACAAAGCCGGTGAGGCGGGAGACCAGAGTGCCCGCGGCCATCACCGCACTCGACTTCAGCAGGCCCGAAGCGCCGCCCGACTTCTCAGGAGGAGGGGCCGGGGCCGGTTCCGGTGCCTGACCGGGGGCCGGGACTGCTGCGGTGCCCTGCTGGTCCCGGAAGAGATGGGCAAAGGCGTCCTGCTGTTCCGGCTCGTCGGCGGCCTGGGTGACCAGGTCGTCCACCCCGACGAACTGTGTCGTGGCGTCGTCACCGTACGGCAGGTAGCGGGACGGGCCCGCAGGCTCGGGCGGTGGTGTCTGCGCCCACACCCGCGGATCGGGGGCGTACTGCGCAGCGGGCGGCTGCTGATACATCGGCTGCGGCTCGGCGTACGTACCGGGGGGCGGCGGTGGGTGGGACGCCCTGTCGTAGAGCGCCTCCGTCACCGGGTCCTGGGCGCTGAGATCGTGCGCCGCGTAGGGGTTGTAGGTGTACGCGTCCTGGACATAGGGATCAGGCGGCGGCGGGGCCTGGCCCGCCACAGGGGGCTCGGGGGGTGTCCCACCGGAATACGCAGCCCCGCCCCCAGCACCCTGGTCGCGGTCACCGTCGTACGGCGCGTTCATTGGTTACCCCACCTCATCGTCCCCGGCCGGCCTGCCACGACATCGCTCAACGGTCCACTTTCTCACCCGTGCCCGGCGGGTTCCCGCTTTCTGCTCCGGTGTCCGCCGCCGGGTCACTCGGCTGCTCGGGATCATCGTCCCCTGTGCCGGCCGCCCGAGCGGCCGTGCGCTTGCGGTGCGTGTACATCTTGATCCCGGCGAGCACCAGGAGCAGTACGCCACCGGCGATGACCAGCATCACAGTCGGTGTCATCTCGGAGACCGTCACTGTGAAGGGCATCGCCTTCGCAGTGCCGTACGGCGTGCCGTCCTCAGTGAAGAGCTGGGCGTACACCTGAACGGGTCCGTTGGCATTGATCGACGTCGTGAACTTCACCGTCTGGCTGTGTCCGCCGGCGATCTTCAGCGGTTGTTCGGCGATAGCAGCCTTGTCGTTGCCCAACTGCAGGCGAGTGGGGCTGGTCGAGCGCAGTTGCAGTACCAGGTGCTGGGTGGGCTGGAGCAGCTTGTTCTGCACGGTCACCGGGATCGTCGCACTGCGCCCGGACAGGGTCATGGCCGACTTCTGGACGATCTGCACCTGGCCGGTGAGGCTCAGCAGATAGTCCTGCACCTCGTCCCGGTAGGTGCGTGCTCCCTTGGCGTCGCCGCGCCAGGAAGTGGCCATCGACCGGTCGATGGCGTTGCTGAACGGGGTCACCACCCGGTCCGGCTGAGTCAGAATGATCTTGAAGTTGTCGAGTGTGGTCTGTGTGGTTCTGACGTCCTGGAACGCCTGCGTCGGCAGTTCCTGGCGGCGCAGGGAATTCGGGTAGGCGGAGGCACTGGGCACCGTGGTTGTGGCATCCGGGTCTGCCTTGGCCTTCGACGCTTCGACCAGGTTGAGCGGCTGCGTCCATCGCTGTGCGTCCAGGGCGCGAAGCGCGCTCGCCATCGACTGCGCCTGGCTGGTGGACGGCATGCGCTGTGGGGCGATGACCGTGCTGCGCTGCTTGGACGTGTCCTGAAGGGTTAGTGCGAGGGACTGGGCGAGGAAGTTCTGAACGGCGAGCGTGGAGGATCCCGCCTCGGTCATATCGCCCTGGAAGGCGTTGGAGAGCCGGGCATCGGAGACCACGGCTGTGGTGCCTCCGCCGATCGGGCGGGCTGCGGTGGGTGTGTACGGCAGCCCTGCCGTCTCCTCCATGCTGTCGCTGCTGGCGATCACGTTGTGTGCGCCGGCGGAAGTGGCCACATCGACGATCGAAGGGTCGATCGCACCATCGGCCGGCCAGGCGAAATCGGTGGACGGCTTCACATGGAGGATGGTCTGCACCGTCGTGGCGGCGATCTCCGTGGCTGACTGCAGGTGGCTCAGTGCACCGGGGACGTTCTTGCCGCGATGCGCCAGGGAAGCCAGATCGGGATCGGCGAACGGCAGGGCGACGACCTGCTGTCCCTGGACTGCGTCCTCCAGCTCGCTCAGCCACTTCTTTGCGACGGCCTGATTCTTGCCCGCGACCTCGGTGTTCCCGACCTTGATCTGATAGTTCCGTGTCATCGCGTCGACACCGGCCAGCAGGTCCGGGTCGATGACCCAGGTGACGGGCAGCGAGCGGCCCAGCGAGACCATCTGCTCGAGCCGCCCGCCAGGAGCGAGCTCTTCCGCGAGTTCGTCGTTCTCGAAGACCGGCGTCTGCTGGGCGTCGGAGCCCGTCTCCGACCTCAGATGGACCTTTGAGATGAGCGGCCACACAGTGGTGACCTGTGTCTTTTTATCGAGAGCCGTGGGCTGCCAGGGGAGGAACGTCCGCTGGATACCGAGCATCTGCTGATACCCGGCGTTGGCGGTCTGGCCGGTCAAGGAGACACCGAGCTGGTACACCCCGTCCGCACCGAGGTCCAGTTTGCTCACCGGGACGGAGATGGAGAAGTCCTCGCTGATGCCCGCGGGCAGCTTCGCGAACTTCGTTGTGTACTTGTCGCCGATTTCCAGCGGGTCGTTGCCCGTCAGGTCCGACGCGTGCTTTGCCGCGTCATCGATCGCGGACCGCCCGACCAGACGTGGACCCACCCGTACGCCGACATGAGCGTCAGTGATGGTTTCTTTGCGCTTGTTGGTCACCGTGCCCGAGATGGTGACTGTGTCGCCTTTCACAGGAGCGCTGGGCGTCAGCGCATCCAGGCTGACGGCCACATCGCCGGTACCTGTCGTGGCTACCGCAGCCTGTGCCGGAGCCGCGGCCGGGCCGCAGAACAGGCCCGCCATGAGCGTTCCCCCGGCGAGCAGCGACGCGGAGCGCCGCAGCCACCGGCGGGCAGGAGAGGGGGTCATCTCCTGGAAGTGTGCCGCCTCGGCCACGCGCTTGCCCGTCCCTCGTCTTCGTCGCTGATTCGGTGCTTCTCGGTTGCTGCGTCCACGCATGGTAACGATGTGTTCCAGGGCTGAGCGCCGCGGACTGCTCCTCAAGATCAGAAGAGTGTTCGCGGAGCCGGGAAATCGGGACGCTCCGGCCAGCTCGGGCACGTACCCTTTTCTGTTGTGCCGAAAGCCAATGATGACAACCCCAGTGCACTGAGTCAGGTGCAGCACCGAGCGGTCACCGAACTGCTACGGGTGTCCCCGGTCGCCGATGACCTTGCCCGCCGATTCCAGGATGCCGGACACAGCCTCGCACTGGTCGGAGGATCGGTCCGGGATGCACTGCTCGGCAGGCTCGGCAACGATCTGGACTTCACCACGGACGCCCGCCCCGAAGACGTGCTGAAGATCGTCCGGCCGTGGGCCGACGCGGTGTGGGAAGTCGGAATTGCCTTCGGGACGGTCGGTTGCCAGAAGGACGGCTATCTGATCGAGGTCACGACGTTCCGTTCGGAGGCGTACGACAGGACTTCACGCAAGCCGGAGGTGTCCTACGGCGACTCCATCGAGGAAGATCTCGTGCGCCGCGACTTCACCGTCAACGCGATGGCGGTGGCCCTTCCGGAGAAGACGTTCATCGACCCGCATGGAGGCCTGGATGACCTTGCCGGTCGGGTGCTGCGTACTCCGGGCACTCCGGAGGAGTCGTTTTCTGACGATCCGCTGCGCATGATGCGGGCGGCGCGCTTCGCCGCCCAGCTGGGCTTCGACGTGGCGCCCGAGGTTGTCGCCGCGATGACGGCCATGTCCGAGCGCATCGAGATCGTCTCGGCGGAGCGGGTACGCGACGAGCTCAACAAACTGCTGCTGTCCGCGAATCCACGCAAGGGGCTTGCGCTGCTCGTCGAGACGGGCATCGCCGAGCGGGTACTTCCCGAGCTTCCGGCTCTACGTCTTGAGAGCGACGAGCACCACCGTCACAAGGACGTGTACGAGCACTCATTGACCGTGCTGGAGCAGGCCATGGACCTGGAACAGGACGGCCCCGACCTGGTACTTCGGCTGGCCGCCCTGCTGCATGACATCGGCAAGCCGCGGACACGCCGCTTCGAGAAGGACGGCGGAGTCTCCTTCCATCACCACGAGGTGGTGGGCGCGAAGCTGACCAAGAAGCGCATGACGGCACTGAAGTACTCGAACGACATGGTCAAGGACGTCACCAAGCTTGTCGAGCTGCATCTGCGCTTCCACGGCTATGGAACCGGCGAGTGGACCGACTCGGCTGTGCGGCGTTATGTGCGTGACGCCGGGCCGCTGCTGGAGCGGTTGCACAAGCTGACGCGCTCGGACTGCACCACGCGCAACAAGCGAAAGGCCAATGCGCTCTCTCGTGCGTACGACGGACTTGAGGAGCGCATCGCCCACCTGCAGGAGCAGGAGGAACTCGACTCGATTCGTCCCGATCTCGACGGCAACCAGATCATGGAGATCCTGGGCGTCGGTCCCGGGCCGGTGATCGGTAACGCGTACAAGTTCCTGTTGGAGTTGCGGTTGGAGCGCGGCCCGATGGAGCGTGATGAGGCCGTTGCGGAACTCAAGGAGTGGTGGGCCGCGCAGGGCTGAGGTCATGTTTCACGTGAAACATGACCTGCGGGCATGACGGAGGGGCGGTGTTTCACGTGAAACACCGCCCCTCCGTCATGCCTTGCAGGGGGCTACTTCTTGTAGTCCGACAGGCAGAGCGTGAAGTCCTTGTCGCCGCTCTCCGTGTACTGCGAATACTTGCTGCGGTCGCACTCGCCGCTGGTCCCGTCCTTCTTCTCGGCGACCTTGTACTTGGCCTTGGCGTCGCTGCAGTCCACAACCTTGAGATCGGGGTTGGTCGTGCTGTCCGGGTTGCCGATGCTCATGCAGTCGCCGACCTTGGCCGTGTTGGCGTCATGCCTGCTGGCGAACCAGCCGAAGGCGATGAGGCCCACGACGACCACGGCGATTCCTATCTTGACGAACTTCATGGCGCCACGGCGAGGTGGAGCGACCGGAGCCGGTGGGACCGGGCCGCCGCCCTGGTTGAAGTACGGCGACGGCTGCTGCGGGACGCCCTGCTGCCCCGGTTGACCGTACGGACCCGGCGGCGTCTGCTGGCCGTACGGGTTGCCGCCCTGAGGCGGCCCGTGGGGCGGGGTGGGCTGCTGGGCGTACGGGTTCTCGCCTTGGGGCGGCGGAGTGGACATGGGTTGGGATCCCCCTTGAATTGATGCGCGTGTGCGCGTCGTCGACGCCCGTAAAGTAGCGGGCCGCTCTGACGTTTCTGGAACCGAGGGCGCTTCTGTGGCTCTGATGTGACACTCACGTGCGCCGAAAACGGGCCATAAATACAGCAACTGTTGCGTAGATGACGCCAACTGTGCCCAGGAGCGGGACCGACCTGCCGTCCGAGGGCAGTATCAGTGCAGCGACTGCGGCGGCCCCTACGAAGGCGACGTTGAACAGCACGTCGTACACCGAGAAGATCCGGCCACGGAAGGCGTCAGCCACTGAGGACTGCACCACTGTGTCGGTGGCGATCTTCGTTCCCTGGGTCGCGAGCCCCAGGATGAACGCGGCGACGAGGGTCGGGACGGGAGCGAACGGCAGGCCGAGAGCTGGGACCAGCACGGCAGCTGAGCCCGAGCAGACCGCTGTCCAGCCGTACGGGCCAAGGCGCCCCACTGCCCAGGGCGTTACCACTGCCGCCGCGAAGAACCCGGCACCCGAGACTCCGACCGCGATTCCGAGGAGTGCGAGGCCGTCCGACTCACGCGAGGACCAGGCGTATCGACAGAGCATCAGCAGCATCACCGTCAGCGCCCCGTAGCAGAATCGCAGCAGTGTCATCGCGGTCAGCGCCCGCGCCGCCGTCGGCCGCTCGGCCAGATGACGCAGTCCGTCGACCATCCCCCGTACCGTCGAGGCCAGCGCAGCAGCAAGCTTCGGCTGATCCGACACCAGCTCCGGCCCGAGCACATCGCGGGCTATTCGCAGGGATGCAACCGCGGCGCACAGATAGAGGACAGCTCCCAGCAGGACGACGACGGCATCGGAGTCCACGGTGAGTACCCGTACAGCCAGGGCCAATCCGCCTCCTGCCGTCGCGGCGAGCGTCCCAGCTGTGGGGGAGAGCGCGTTCGCGATGACCAGTCGCCCGGGGTCGACGACGCGTGGCAGCGCGGCCGAAAGCCCGGACAGCACAAAGCGGTTGACCGCTGTGACGCAGAGAGCGGACGTGTAGAAGAGCCAGTCGGGTGCGCGGGTGAGTACCAGCAACGCGGTCGCGGAGGCCATGACGGCCCGCAGCAGATTCCCGTACAGGAAGACCTGCCGACGTGGCCAGCGGTCCAGTAGAACTCCGGCGAACGGGCCTATCAGGGAGTACGGCAGCAGCAGTACCGCCATCGCCGAAGCGATGGCGGCCGGTGAGGTCTGCTCCTCAGGGGAGAAGACGACATACGTGGCGAGTGCGATCTGATAGACGCCGTCGGCCGACTGGGAGAGCAGCCGCACTGCCAGCAGTCGCCGGAAGCCGGTCAGGCGCAGAAGCGCGCACAGATCACGGGCAACAGGCATGTGGGCAAGCGTCACACAGAGGTGAGCGGGCATGGAAAGGGCCCCCGGGCAGTATGCCCGGGGGCCCTCAACGACCGAGGACGATCGTTCTCAGAGTGAGCTTCAGCGCTCGACCTCGCCCTTGATGAACTTCTCGACGTTCTCGTAGGCCTCGTCGTCGAAGTACTGCACCGGCGGGGACTTCATGAAGTACGAGGACGCGGAGAGGATCGGGCCGCCGATGCCGCGGTCCTTGGCGATCTTCGCGGCGCGCACGGCGTCGATGATGACGCCCGCGGAGTTCGGGGAGTCCCACACCTCGAGCTTGTACTCGAGGTTGAGCGGGACGTCACCGAAGGCGCGGCCCTCAAGGCGCACGTACGCCCACTTGCGGTCGTCCAGCCAGGCGACGTAGTCCGAGGGACCGATGTGGACGTTGTCGGCGCCCAGGTCGCGGTCACGGATCTGCGAGGTGACCGACTGCGTCTTGGAGATCTTCTTGGACTCCAGGCGGTCGCGCTCCAGCATGTTCTTGAAGTCCATGTTGCCGCCGACGTTCAGCTGCATGGTGCGCTCGAGGCGGACACCGCGGTCTTCGAAGAGCTTCGCCATGACGCGGTGCGTGATGGTGGCACCGACCTGGGACTTGATGTCGTCACCGACGATCGGGACGCCCGCCTCGGTGAACTTGTCCGCCCACTCCTTGGTGCCGGCGATGAAGACCGGGAGAGCGTTGACGAAGGCGACCTTGGCGTCGATGGCGCACTGCGCGTAGAACTTGGCAGCGACCTCGGAACCGACGGGCAGGTAGCAGACGAGGACGTCCACCTGCTTGTCCTTGAGGATCTGGACGATGTCGACCGGGGTCTCGCCGGACTCCTCGATCGTCTCGCGGTAGTACTTGCCCAGACCGTCGTGGGTGTGACCACGCTGGACCGTCACGCCGGTGTTCGGCACGTCGGCGATCTTGATGGTGTTGTTCTCGCTGGCACCGATGGCATCCGCGAGGTCGAGACCGACCTTCTTCGCGTCGACATCGAAGGCGGCGACGAACTCGACGTCACCTACGTGGTAGTCGCCGAACTGGACGTGCATCAGACCGGGCACCTTGCCGGCCGGATCGGCGTCCTTGTAGTACTCGACGCCCTGCACCAGCGAGGCGGCGCAGTTGCCCACGCCGACGATGGCTACGCGAACCGAACCCATTCCGGTTGCTCCCTGTGTGTTCTCGACGAAGCCCTGCGGACGCAGAGCTTCACTTAGCGGTGTCATCGGACGGATCCGGCGGGGTGGTACCCCGATGCCGGGGCAGGCCGCCCGTATCTCCTGATATGTCCTGCTGAGCGGCGCCGGCGTCGGGGGATCGTCGCTGATCCCGTCCCGCCCGCTCGCTCTCGATGAGCTCGTTCAGCCAGCGCACTTCGCGCTCCACGGATTCCATGCCGTGCCGCTGCAGCTCAAGCGTGTAATCGTCCAGCCGCTCGCGAGTACGGGCCAGAGAGGCGCGCATCTTTTCGAGACGCTCCTCCAGCCGACTCCGGCGGCCCTCGAGCACCCGCATCCGCACCTCGCGTTCCGTCTGCCCGAAGAAGGCGAAACGTGCAGCGAAATGCTCGTCCTCCCAGGTATCGGGGCCGGTGTGCGAAAGGAGCTCTTCGAAGTGCTCCTTGCCGTTCGCGGTCAACCTGTAGACGATCTTGGCGCGGCGTCCTGCGAGTGAAGCTGCGAGAGCGTCCTCCGGGGCACTGCCCGGTTCCTCGATCAACCAGCCGCTGGCGACCAGCGTCTTGAGGCAGGGGTAGAGGGTCCCGTAACTGAAGGCCCTGAAGATCCCCAGCGAGGTGTTCAGGCGTTTGCGCAGCTCATAGCCGTGCATCGGCGACTCACGGAGCAGGCCGAGTACGGCGAATTCGAGGATGCCTGAGCGCCTGCTCAACCTTCGCCTCCTCTGCTGGTCCGGTCACTTATGCCGTGCTGATGTATCGAGTCGATACATCAGCACGATAGAACGACCTTGCGCCCGCGACAAGGGGAGCCATCGTGAGCGGCGTCACATCGCGGATTCATAGGCGGCAACTTGCCTGATTTGAGGCGAACCTCGGCACTGAGAGGGTTTTGAGCGTGCGTAGTCTGTGCGGCATGCAGACCGCCGGGGGCCGAGTGACACCAGGGGACGTCAGTTGTCTCGGCCCACGGAATGCGCTGCGGACGGGCCCGGCCAGGGGGCTGTCCGTGCCGCGGATGTGCCCGTCCGAGGGGCTGTCCGTGTGTCGGGGGGACCGGAACTCAACTGCCGTTTCCAGGCGTTAGCGCCTGCCCGAGGAGTAGTCGTTCGATGAGCGAGCACCGTCGCAAACCGCCACAGCCACAGAGTGGTGGACGTGCCGCGGCCAGGCGAGTCGCCCAGCAGCCTCCCGGCCGCCGCGCAGCTCCCCCGCGAACCACCACTGAGTCACCTTCCGGTTCCTACGACGAGGAGGAGCGCCCGTACGGCGGACGTGCCGAGGCCAGACGTGCTGCCCAGCGCAGCGGAGGCGGGCGCCGCCGAGCCGCCGAAGCGGGCGGTGGCCGCGGTGGCCGACGCGGTGCGGGCGGTCGCGGTGGCCATGGGGACAGCGGTTCCGGTGGAGGCCGTGGCCCCGGGAAGAAGCGGTTCATCGACTACCCGCGCGCGAATCTGACCGGCTGGCGCCACTGGGCGCCGTCCTGGCGGCTGGTGACCGGTCTCTTCATCGGTTTCGCCGGCAGCATCCTGGCGGCCGCCACCATCGCGTACGCCATGGTGGGCATCCCGGACGCCAGCAAGACGTCGCAGGCGCAGAACAACGTCTACTACTGGTCCGACGGCAGTCAGATGGTTGCCGCCGGCAATGAGATCAACCGGCAGATCGTGCCGCTCAGCAAGATCCCCGTCGCGATGCAGAACGCCGTGGTCTCCGCCGAGAACAAGACGTTCTACAAGGACAAGGGCATCGACCCCATGGGTATCGCCCGTGCCGTGCTCAACATGGCCAAGGGCGGTCAGACCCAGGGCGGTTCGACGATCACCCAGCAGTATGTGAAGAACTCCCGGCTCGATCAGGAGCAGACGTTCAGCCGTAAGTTCAAAGAGCTGTTCATCTCCATCAAGGTCGGCGCCAAGATAGACAAGAACGACATCATGAGCGGCTACCTCAACACCTCGTACTACGGGCGCGGCGCCTACGGCATCCAGGCCGCGGCACGCACGTACTTCGGAGTGGACTCCGACAAGCTCAACCCGAGCCAGTGCGCGTTCCTCGCCACGCTCCTCAAGGGCGCCAGCTACTACGACCCCGCGGGTGCCGTCGAGATCGATCCGGCAGCCACTCCGGCGGACAATACGGAGCGGGCCACCAAGCGCTGGAAATGGATCCTCGACGAGATGGTCAAGGACGGTCGTCTCCCGAAGGCCGAGCGTGACAAGTACACGACGTTCCCGAAGGTGGACCCGCGGAAGAAGACCGCCCAGCTGGGCGGGCAGACCGGCTACCTCGTCGACCTCGCGAATTCGTACTTCATCAACAACAACAAGCAGGGCGTCACGGCCGAGGGGCTGGCCAAGGGTGGATACCAGATCCATACGACCTTCGACAAGAAGAAGGTCAAGGAGCTGGAAGCGGCGGTGGAGAAGGTCCGCAAGGCCAAGATCAAGCCCGGTCTGCGGCCGAAGACGGACACCCACGTCCAGTTCGGCGGAGCGTCGGTGGACGCGCAGACCGGCGCCATCGCCGCCATCTACGGCGGTGAGGACGCCACCAAGCACTACATGAACAACGCCGACTACACCGGAGCCCAGGTCGGATCGACGTTCAAGGCCTTCGTCCTGGCCGCCGCGCTCGAGTACGGAAAGCGCGACCCCTCCCTCGGATCCGACCAACCCGATTCGGACCGCACGATCGTCTCGCCGAAGAGCCTCTACAGCGGGCAGAACGACCTGAAGATCAAGAATTACGACGGCACCGTCTGGCAGAACGAGAAGGGAGAGCAGTGGCTGCAGGAGAACGACGGCAAGGACTCTGTCGGTGCCCCTCCGAGCTACGCGATCGACCTGCGCGAGGCCATGAGGGAGTCGGTGAACTCCGCGTATGTCCAGCTCGGCATGGACGTCGGCACCGACAAGGTGCGTGAGGCGGCCATCGCCGCGGGGCTGCGCGACGACAAGCAGAGCATGGCCAGCTCCAACTTTCCCTCGTTCTCCATCGGTACCTCCAGCCCGAGCGCGATCCGGATGGCCGGCGCCTACGCCACCTTCGCCAACAACGGCCGTCAGAACGAACCGTTCTCCGTCACCGAGGTGACGAATGAAGGGAGGACGGTCTACCAGCACAAGCAGGTGGAGAAGATGGCGTTCTCGACGGCCATCGCCAGCAACGTCACCGATGTGCTGAAGACCGTGGTCGACAAGGGCACCGGAACCGCCGCACGGCTTCCGGACCGGGAAGTCGCCGGCAAGACCGGTACCACCGACGGCAACAAGTCCGCCTGGTTCATCGGGTACACCCCGCAGCTCTCCACCGCCATCGACATGTACCGCTTCGACGACGACGCCAAGGGCAAGAACCGCACGTTCGAGAAGATGTACGGCACCGGTGGCGAGGACAAGATCCACGGTGCCTCGTTCCCGGCGCAGATCTGGCACGACTACATGTCGCAGGCGCTCAGCGGCACGAAGGCCGTGGACTTCCCGGCACCCGAGCCGATCGGGAAGGTCGTCTACGGCGGCGGTGTGTCCTCCCCGAAGCCGACCCCGGTCCTGCCCTCGTCGCCGAGCCCGACGCCGTCCGCTCCGTCGCCGTCCCCGTCCGACACGCCCTCCACGACTCCGTCCCCGAGTGAGTCCTGCAACAAGTGGCAGGACTGGACCTGCGGAGACCCCGGAGGGACCGACGGGGGTACGGCCGACGGTGGAACCGGCGGCGGAGCCAGTCCGGGGCCCAGCGAGACGCCTCCGGGTGGCCAGAACGGCGGCGGCCACGGAGCCAACGGTGGTGGCGGCGGCTTCTTCGGCGGGATGGGCGGGTGACCGCCGCGTGAACCCCGTCGGCTGACCGGGTCGATCCGTACGACGAGGGCCGCCACAGTCTCCCGGCTGTGGCGGCCCTCCTCGCGTGCACAGCCGCGTACGGCAGGATGGCCGCCATGACGAGCGTGCACGAGGACCGGCCCGCACAGAAGACCGCAGAGTCAGTGGTGCGGCCCACGCAGCAGGACGAGATCGCCGCGACGGGCAGCGAGCTGATCGGTGGACCCATCGGGCGCTGGGCGCGCACCGGCGCGAGCCGGCTCACGCCGGTACGCGTCATCGCCCTGGTCGCGATCGGAATGTTCGCACTCGGCATGGTGCAGAAAATGCCCTGCTACGACTGGGCCTGGTTCCAGGGAGCCACCTCCCAGTACAACCACGCCTGCTACTCCGACATCCCGCACCTCTACGTCGGCCGTGGCTTCGCCGACGACCTCGTGCCGTACTTCGACCGGATCAACGGCGACATGCCGTACCTCGAATACCCGGTACTCACCGGGCTGTTCATGGAGGTCGCCTCCTGGCTGACGCCGCACGGCGGCGCCATGCAGCACCGCGAACAGGTGTACTGGATGGTCAACGCGGGCATGCTGATGATCTGCACAGCAGTCATGGCTGTCTGTGTCGCACGGACCCACCGGCGTCGCCCCTGGGACGCCCTGCTGGTCGCCCTCGCGCCGGCCTTCGCGCTCACCGCCACCATCAACTGGGACCTCTTCGCCGTCGCCCTGACCGCAGCCGCCCTGCTCATGTGGTCGAGGGGAAGGGCCCTGGCCTTCGGTATCCTCATCGGCCTCGCCACCGCCGCGAAGCTCTATCCCGTACTGATCCTCGGCCCGCTCATCGTGCTGTGCTGGCGCGCCGGGAAGCTGCGGGAGTGCCGGGTGGCCGTGTTCGGCGCCGCAGCGTCCTGGCTCGTCGTGAACCTGCCCGTCATGCTGCTCGCCCCCGAGGGATGGAAGAAGTTCTACACCTTCAGTCAGGAAAGGAATGTCGACTTCGGCTCCTTCTGGCTCATCATCACCCAGCGCACCGGCAAGCCGCTCGACATCGGCCACGTGAACACCTGGGCGATGCTGCTGGTCGTCCTGCTGTGCGGCGGCGTCGCGGTTCTCACGCTCACCGCCCCGCGCCGCCCGCGTTTCGCGCAGCTCGCCTTCCTCGTGGTCGCCGCGTTCATCCTGACCAACAAGGTCTACTCACCGCAGTACGTCCTGTGGCTCATCCCCCTCGCCGCCCTCGCCCGGCCGCGCTGGCGTGACTTCCTCATCTGGCAGGCCTGCGAGGTCATGTACTTCCTGGGCATCTGGATGTACCTCGCGTACACGATGAGCGGCGACAAACCCAAGGGACTGCCGCCCGAGGGCTACCAGTTCGCCATCGCACTGCATCTGCTCGGAACGCTCTACATCTGCGCGGTGATCGTGCGGGACATCCTCATGCCGGAACGGGACGTCGTGCGCAAGGACGGCTCCGACGATCCGTCGGGGGGTGTGCTGGACGGTGCCCGGGACGTGTTCGTACTCGGCCCCGCCGCCCGGTCGGCGCGGTACGCCGCACGCGACCACGAAGGTGCGCATGTCGAGTGGGGCAGCAGCGCGGCAGACGAATAGACACAGCGGAGGCGGGTTCCGGCAACCGGAACCCGCCTCCGCCGTGATGCTCTGCCGCCCGGCCCGTTCCCGGTCCGGCGGCCCGCTCGGTGATCGGTTCAGTGATCCACGAGGCGGTCGAACTGCGTTGTCGTATGGCGCAGATGGGCCACCAGCTCATCGCCCACCCTCGGCTCCTGCGCGTCCGAAGGCACGAAGAGGATCGACACCTGCATGTGCGGGGGCTCGGCGAACCAGCGCTGCTTGCCCGCCCACACGAACGGCGACAGGTTGCGGTTCACCGTGGCCAGGCCCGCCCGCGCGACGCCCTTCGCACGCGGCATCATCCCGTGCAGGGCCTTCGGCGCCTCCAGGCCCACCCCGTGCGACGTACCGCCCGCGACCACCACGAGCCAGCCGTCCGAGGCGGTCTTCTGCTGCCGGTAGCCGAACCGGTCCCCCTTCACGACCTGCGTGACGTCCAGGACGGAACCCCGGTACTGCGTCGCCTCGTGATCGCCCAGCCACAGCCGGGTGCCGATCCGCGCACGGAACCGGGTCTGCGGGAACTGCTGCTGCAACCGCGCCAGTTCCTCGGCCCTCAGATGACTGACGAACATGGTGTGCAGCGGCAGCCGGGCGCTACGCAACCGGTCCATCCAGGCGATGACTTCCTCGACCCCGTCGGAACCGTCCGTACGGTCCAGCGGAAGGTGCAGCGCGAAACCTTCGAGACGTACGTCGTCGATCGCCGCGTGCAGCCGGCCCAGATCCGCCTCGGCGACACCGTGGCGCTTCATGGAGCTCATGCACTCGATGACCACACGGGCGCCCACCAGCGCGTGCACACCGTCGACCGAGGAAACGGAACGGATCACCCGGTCCGGCAGCGGCACCGGTTCCTCACCGCGCCTGAAGGGTGTGAGGACCAGTAGGTCACCGCCGAACGAGTCCTTCATCCGAGCGGCCTCGTACGTGGTGCCGACGGCGATGATCTCGGAACCGAAGCGCGTCACCTCGTCCGCGAGCCGGGAATGACCGAAGCCGTACCCGTTGCCCTTGCAGACCGGAACGATTCCCGGGAACTGATCGAGCACGGACTTCTGGTGCGCCCGCCAGCGCGCGGTGTCGACGTAGAGGGTCAGCGCCATGGCCGGACCGGAACCTTTCTCGGAGCTGCGGTGTATCTGAGGTATGAACGGGACGAACGTGATTGTGAACTGGCCGAACGGGACGACGGCATCATCATCCCTCTTAACGACGCGACATGTAGATGTCGAGCGCCTTGTGCAGCAGCTTGTTGAGCGGGAAGTCCCACTCACCGATGTACTCGACGGCCTCGCCGCCGGTGCCCACCTTGAACTGGATCAGACCGAAGAGATGGTCGGTCTCGTCCAGTGTGTCGGAGATGCCACGCAGGTCGTAGACAGTGGCGCCCATCGCGTACGCATCGCGGAGCATGCGCCACTGCATGGCGTTCGACGGGCGGACCTCCCGCTTGTGGTTGGCGGAAGCGCCGTAGGAGTACCAGACGTGGCCGCCGACGATCAGCATCGTCGCGGCAGCGACGTTCTCCCCCTCGTGACGGGCGAAGTACAGCCGCATCCGGTTGGGGTCCTCGGTGTTGAGGACCGACCACATGCGCTGGAAGTACGAGAGCGGGCGGGGCCGGAAGTGGTCGCGCTCCGCCGTGACCTCGTACAGGCGCTGCCACTCGGCCAGGTCCTCGTAACTGCCCTGGACGACCTCGACACCGGCCTTCTCGGCCTTCTTGATGTTGCGCCGCCACAACTGGTTGAAGCCCTTGAGGACATCATCGAGCGAGCGATTCGCCAGCGGCACCTGATAGACGTAGCGCGGTTGCACATCGCCGAAACCGGCGCCGCCGTCCTCGCCCTGCTGCCAGCCCATCTTGCGCAGCCGGTCGGCCACTTCGAAGGCACGCGGCTCGATGTGCGTCGCCTCGACATCGCGCAGACGCTTCACATCCGGGTTCTGGATACCCGACTTGATCGCAGCCGCATTCCACCGGCGGATGACGACCGGCGGGCCCATCTTCACCGAGAACGCGCCCTGCTCCTTGAGATGGGCCAGCATCGGCTGAAGCCACTCATTGAGATTGGGTGCGTACCAATTGAGGATCGGGCCCTCGGGGAGGTACGCCAGATAGCGCTTGATCTTGGGGAGCTGCCGGTAGAGCACGAGGCCGGCTCCGACGATCTGGCCGTCCTTGTCGAACCAGCCGAGGCTCTCCGAGCGCCACTCCGTCTTCACATCCGCCCACGCCGGGACCTGGCAGTGGCTCGCCGCGGGCAGACTCTGGATGTACGCCAGATGCTGCTCGCGGCTGATGGTCCTCAGGGTCAGGCTCATTCGGGGCGCTCCTCGGCAGGCGTGTCCCCATGGGTACAGGGGCGTCGGCTCTCCCGCCGAAGCCTACTGCGACCGAGAATCGCCCCGACTGGCCGTATGGGACAAGTGGTACGGACGCAGTTAGCCGCCGACCACACCACCGAAGAGACCACCGTGCGCCATGGCGATGAAGAAGCCCACCGCCGCGGTGCCCAGCCCGAGGATCACGATGAACCGTTCACGCGTGGTGACCGAGATGAACATCCCGTAGCCACCGGTGAGGATTCCCACCAGCCCGGCCCAGGAACTGAGCAGGTGCAGGTTGTGGAATATCGACGTGAAGACGGCCAGCAGACCGAGCACCAGGGTCACAGCGACCAGGGTGTCCTGCAGCGGGTGTGGTTTGCCGTCCGTGGCGAAGAGAGAGACCGAAGATCCGTGACTGTGTCGCGCTGCCTGAGCCATCAGGCACCTCCTGGCATAAGGCGGCGCACAGTAGCGCCGCACACATCCCACGCATAGAGATTCTGCCCCCTGACCGCCGGATTTCAACCGGAAGCGGGTCTGCGGGTAGTCTGTACGGTCTGCACCGGTGTCTGCCCAGGCCAGGTCGCAATCCCTCTCCCCGGTGAAAGTGGATTGTCAGTGGCTGCCGATACCGTTGCGTACGCATCACGACCCTCCTGCCACGGAACGACCGTGGCCGCTGAGTCCAAAGGAGGTGGGTTCCACATGCGTCACTACGAAGTGATGGTCATCCTCGACCCCGAACTCGAGGAGCGCGCTGTCTCCCCGTTGATCGAGAACTTCCTCTCCGTCGTCCGCGAGGGCAACGGAAAGGTCGAGAAGGTCGACACCTGGGGCCGTCGTCGTCTCGCTTACGAGATCAAGAAGAAGCCCGAGGGCATCTACTCGGTCATCGACCTGCAGGCCGAGCCTGCGGTCGTCAAGGAGCTCGACCGCCAGATGAACCTGAACGAGTCGGTCCTCCGGACCAAGGTCCTCCGCCCCGAGACCCACTGAGCAACTAGCTCAGTAGTCATCGGGTTCGAGTAGCAACAAGCAGCCCAGCAATCCCCGCCGAGAGGTTCACCCATGGCAGGCGAGACCGTCATCACGGTCGTCGGCAATCTCGTCGACGACCCCGAGCTGCGCTTCACCCCGTCCGGTGCGGCGGTCGCGAAGTTCCGTGTCGCGTCCACTCCCCGCATCTTCGACAAGCAGACCAATGAGTGGAAGGACGGCGATGGCCTGTTCCTCACCTGCTCGGTCTGGCGTCAGGCGGCGGAGAACGTCGCGGAGTCGCTTCAGCGAGGCATGCGCGTTGTCGTGCAGGGCCGGCTGAAGCAGCGGTCCTACGAGGACCGTGAGGGCGTCAAGCGCACGGTCTACGAGCTGGACGTCGAGGAAGTCGGCCCCAGCCTCAAGACGGCCACGGCCAAGGTCACCAAGACCACCGGCCGAGGCGGTCAGGGCGGCCAGGGTGGTTACGGCGGCGGTGGCCAGCAGCAGGGCGGCGGCAACTGGGGCGGAGCCCCCAGCGGAGGCCAGCAGGGCGGTGGCGGTGCACCCGCCGACGACCCGTGGGCCTCCAGCGCACCGTCCGGCGGTGGCCAGCAGCAGGGCGGGGGCAGCTGGGGCGGAAGCTCCGGCGGTTCCGGCTCGGGCGGCGGCTACTCGGACGAGCCGCCTTTCTGAGGCAGCTCGTACCCCACTTCTTGATCACACAGGAGAAACACCATGGCGAAGCCGCCTGTGCGCAAGCCTAAGAAGAAGGTCTGCGCTTTCTGCAAGGACAAGACCCAGTACGTGGACTACAAGGACACGAACATGCTGCGGAAGTTCATTTCCGACCGTGGCAAGATCCGTGCCCGCCGCGTTACCGGCAACTGCACGCAGCACCAGCGTGACGTCGCCACGGCTGTCAAGAACAGCCGTGAGATGGCGCTGCTGCCCTACACGTCCACTGCGCGATAAGGGAAGGGTGACCGAAAAATGAAGATCATCCTCACCCACGAGGTCGCTGGCCTCGGTTCCGCCGGTGACGTCGTTGACGTCAAGGACGGTTACGCCCGCAACTACCTGGTCCCGCGTGGTTTCGCGATCCGCTGGACCAAGGGTGGCGAGCAGGACGTGGCGCAGATTCGCCGCGCCCGCAAGATCCACGAGATCGCGACCATCGAGCAGGCCAATGAGGTCAAGGCCAAGCTCGAAGGCGTGAAGGTCCGCCTGGCCGTTCGCTCCGGCGACGCCGGCCGCCTCTTCGGTTCCGTCACTCCGGCCGACATCGCCTCGGCGATCAAGGCTGCCGGTGGTCCCGTCGTCGACAAGCGTCGCGTCGAGCTCGGTTCGCCGATCAAGACCCTGGGCGCCCACCAGGTGTCCGTGCGTCTGCACGCCGACGTTGCCGCGAAGCTCGGCATCGAGGTCGTCGCCGCGTAATCGCTGCGCTCGGCAGAGCATGGAAAGGGCCGCACCCTCCGGGGTGCGGCCCTTTCGCCGTTTCACGTGAAACACGCACCGATGGCCAGCGTTTGTTGGTCTGCTCGCTGGTCGGCCGGCAGAACGTCGCGTCGCTCGACCGTGAGCCGACAGTGCTCAGCGGGTGGCGCCGGTGACGATCCAGCGGCCCGAGCGGGCCCGCAGCCAGAGCGTGATCATCCGTACCGCCATCATCAGAGCCATCGCCCACCACAGTGCGGTCAGCCCGCCGCCCATCGCCGGTACCAGGAGTGCCACAGGGGCGAACACGGCCAGCGTCACTACCATCGCTCCCGCCAGATAGCGCCCGTCGCCCGCGCCCATGAGCACGCCGTCCAGGACGAAGACGATCCCTGAGACCGGCTGGGTCACGGCCACGACCAACAGCACAGGGAGCAGAACGTCCCGTACTGCTTGGTCGCCGGTGAAGAGCGGAACGAAGAGTGGGCGGGAAGCCACCACCAGTGCGCCCAGTACTACTCCGGAAGCGATCCCCCACTGCACCATGCGGCGGCAGGCCTGTCTCGCGCCCTCGGTATCGCCCGCCCCCAGATAGCGGCCGATGATCGCCTGCCCGGCGATGGCGATCGCGTCCAGAGCGAAGGCGAGCAGACTCCAGAGCGAGAGGACGATCTGGTGCGCCGCCACATCGGTGTCACCGAGGTGGGCCGCCACGCCGGTGGCGGTCATCAGGACGGCGCGCAGCGAGAGCGTGCGGACCAGCAGAGGCACTCCGGCCTGGGCGCAGGCCCGTATCCCGGCAGTGTCCGGCCGCAGCGAGGCACCGTGCTTTCTCGCCCCTCGTACGACCACCATCAGATAGACCGCGACCATGGCGAACTGGGCGATCACCGTGCCCCAGGCGGATCCCGCGATGCCCAGACCGGCTCCGTAGACGAGTGCTGCATTGAGTGCGGCGTTGGCGGCGAAGCCGCCGATCGCGACGTACAGCGGAGTCCGGGTGTCCTGGAGGCCGCGAAGAACCCCGGTTGCTGCCAGGACCACCAGCATCGCGGGGATGCCGAGGCTGGAGATGCGGAGGTAGGTGACCGCGTAGGGGGACGCGTCGGCCGAGGTTCCGAAGAGGCCCACCAGCCAGGGCGCGGTGGGCATGACCACGGCGATGACAAGGGCGCCGAGCAGCAGGGCCAGCCAGATGCCGTCCATGCCCTGGCGGATGGCGGCCTGGAGGTCTCCGGCTCCGACCCGTCGGGCGACGGCCGCCGTAGTGGCGTAGGCCAGGAAGACGAAGATGCTCACGGCGGTGCTCAGCAGGGCTGCCGCGACGCCGAGGCCCGCCAGTTGGGGGGTGCCGAGGTGGCCGACGATGGCACTGTCGACCATGACGAAGAGCGGCTCGGCGACAAGAGCGCCGAAGGCGGGGACGGCGAGCGAGATGATCTCGCGGTCGTGTCGTCGTCGGCTCGGCTTGGACGCCGTGGGGGCCAGTGTCATGGGGGTCAATCTAATCTTCCACAGGTAAGAGATGCAATGTGTCTGCAACCCTTACTGAAGATCCCGCTTCGGCTCTTGTCGTGCGCTGTTTGTCGTGATCTTGGTCCAGTCGGGAAAGTTTTTCTCTCCCACAGCCAGTGGACGATGAAAGTGCAGGTCAGGGTGGTGGTGAGGGTGGTGCTATGACTTTGTCCACAGCGCTGTCCCCCGAGCCGTGCACAGGTTTCGGCGAGTTACCCACAGCATGTGGTCCTTCATCCACAGGCCCTGTGGATAACAAGATTGGCTGACGGTGTCTGCGGGCCTAACGTGGACCGGCGCCCGACGCGCCGTTCGCGGAGTCGGGCCCCTTGTTTGTCGGTGCCGTGCCGTAAGAAAGAGTGGCATGGCTAGGTCCGCGGAGCGGACGGGAGGAGGCGGCCCGGTGAGCATTCCCGAGCCCTTGGACGACCCCTGGGCTGAGACCAGTCCGGGTGATCGTCTGCCCGTCTCCCGGCAGCGTCGTGGTGACGGCGGTGGCGGACGTGAACAGCACGACCGGGACCGTGAAGGCGGTTCCTGGGAGGGGGGCTCTCCCGCGTTCGAGCGGGTGCCCCCGCAGGACATCGACGCCGAGCAGTCCGTGCTCGGCGGCATGCTGCTCTCCAAGGACGCCATCGCCGATGTCGTCGAGGTCATCAAGGGCCAGGATTTCTACCGTCCCGCGCACGAGACCGTCTACCAGGCCATTCTTGACCTCTACGCGAAGGGCGAACCGGCCGACCCGATCACGGTCGCCGCGGAACTGGTCAAGCGTGGCGAGATCAAGAAGGTCGGCGGGGCGCCGTATCTGCACACCCTCGTCCAGTCGGTTCCGACGGCCGCCAACGCCGAGTACTACGCCGAGATCGTCCATGAGCGGGCGGTCCTGCGCAGGCTCGTCGAGGCCGGTACCAAGATCACGCAGATGGGATACGCGGCCGACGGGGATGTCGACGAGATCGTCAACTCCGCCCAGGCCGAGATCTACGCCGTCACCGAGCAGCGGACCTCGGAGGACTATCTGCCGCTCGGCGACATCATGGAAGGGGCACTCGACGAGATCGAGGCGATCGGTTCGCGCAGCGGCCAGATGTCCGGGGTGCCGACCGGTTTCACGGACCTGGACGCGCTGACGAACGGACTGCACCCGGGCCAGATGATCGTCATCGCGGCGCGCCCCGCCATGGGTAAGTCGACGCTGGCACTGGACTTCGCGCGGGCCTGTTCGATCAAGTCCGGACTGCCGAGTGTGATCTTCTCCCTCGAAATGGGGCGCAACGAGATCGCGATGCGTCTGCTGTCGGCGGAGGCGCGAGTGGCGCTGCACCACATGCGGTCGGGCTCGATGACGGACGAGGACTGGACGAGGCTGGCGCGGCGGATGCCGGACGTCACCGCCGCGCCGCTGTTCATCGACGATTCGCCGAACCTGTCGATGATGGAGATCAGGGCGAAGTGCCGACGGCTCAAGCAGCGGCAGGATCTGAAACTGGTCGTGATCGACTACCTGCAGCTGATGCAGTCCGGTGGGTCACGGCGCCCCGAGAGCCGCCAGCAAGAGGTCTCGGACATGTCGCGAAACCTGAAGCTGCTGGCGAAGGAACTCGAAGTTCCGGTCATCGCGCTCTCGCAGCTGAACCGTGGCCCCGAGCAGCGTACGGACAAGAAGCCCATGGTGTCCGACCTGCGTGAATCGGGTTCGATCGAGCAGGACGCGGACATGGTGATCCTGCTGCACCGTGAGGACGCGTACGAGAAGGAGTCGCCGCGAGCGGGCGAGGCGGACCTGATCGTGGCCAAGCACCGTAATGGCCCGACGGCGACGATCACGGTGGCGTTCCAGGGCCATTACTCGCGGTTCGTGGACATGGCGCAGACGTGACCCGCTGTTGCTGCAGGTTCTCGGATCCGTTTTCTTTTCTCGTCCGGGATGTCCACCGGGTGTCCATTAGGACCTGGAGGGGAGAACTGTGCCTCTCCTGTCGCTGACCGAGGAAGCCGCGACTACCGGGCCCGCCCCGGCTTGATCGCCGGGGCGCTGAGCTCCTCTTCCAGGTACTGACGGAAAGGGGCGGTAGGCGGTGAGCCCGACCATGCCCACGGCTGTCAGGGCACGATGATGACGATCTTGCCCGCGCGCATGGCCGGTGGCGCTGACGTCGTGAGCCGCGGCGGTCTCCTTCAGCGGGAACACGGCGTGCAGCGGGACGGTGAGGCGGCCTTGGCCGGCGAGATCTGATGCCAGTGGCAGCCCTGCCCAGCCCGGCGACTCCCCTGCTTCGGAGCGGGAGAACCGCGCTCCGTGTCGGGCGGCGTAGAAGTCCGCGATGGTCACACGCGATGCGGATCGCCGGCGATGGCCACCAGTTCGGCCAGAGAGCCCTTCCCGGCCGCGTCCAGAACCACGTCGACGCCGCGTCGGAACCAGTGGGGCAAGGCGATCGACCCTCCCGTAGGCGACCGGTGCGACGCCGAGTTGGTCGAGGAAGCAGTGGTTCCAGGGCCTCCAGTACCCGCATGGCCGTGAACACGGGCTAACTCCGCATACGTGGCGAGTCGTTCAGCGGGAGAGCTTGAAGTCGCTCACCTCTGCGGCACTGTCAGATTCCCGCTGCTTCTCGTCCGGTGAAGAACTTGATCACCTCCTGGGGCGTGGGGTTGTGGGCGACCGCGGCCGTGGCCGCGGCGCTGCGGGGGAACAGCCCTCGTTCGTACTCGGTGAGGGCGGTTTCGATGTCATCGGGGTGTGCGGCGAGGGCCTCGCCGAGTTCGGCGCCGTCCTGCATGGCCAGGCTGGCGCCCTCGCCGTTGGGGGTCGAGAGGTGGGCGGCATCGCCGAGCAGGGTCACTCCCGGCACCCGGTCCCAGCGCTGCCCGATCGGCAGGGCGTGCAGGGGGCGCAGGACCGGCGCGGTATCGCCGGCGGTGATCAGGGCGGTGAGTTCCGGTGCCCAGCCGTCGTACTCCTCCGCGATCCGCGCGGCGGCTGCGGCGGCATCGGTGAAATCGATGGTCTCGAACCAGTCCTGTGGCTTGGTCAGCGTGATGTAGGTGTGGAGGGTCCCGCCCCTCTCCCTGTGCGCCACGAACCACTTCCCGTTCCCGTCCAGGTCGAGCGCGACAAGCGTCCCGTCGCCGACCGCCTTCGCGGTGGCCGGGTGTCGGGTGTCGGCGTCGTGCAGTGTTGACTCGACGAAGGACCGGCCCACGTATGCGGGCGTGGTGTCGGAGAGCAGCGGTCGCACTCGTGACCATGCACCGTCCGCGCCGACCAGCAGGCTCGTGACGACGGCGGTGCCGCCTGCGAAGGTCACCTCGTGACGGCCTTGGGTGAGGGCACGGACGCCGGTGGCCGCGTGGCCCCATCGGACGGTGCCGGCGGGGAGTGAGTCGAGCAGGATCTGTCGCAGTTCGCCGCGCTGTACCTCGGGACTTCCGCCCGTGCCGTCGTCGGCCTTGTCGAACAGGACGGTCCCGTCTCGGCCGAGGATCCGTATAGCTTGGCGGCCCTCCAGGACGATGCCGCGGAACTCGTCCGTCAGACCGGCAGCCTTGAGGGCGAGTTGGCCGTTGCGGTCGTGGATGTCGAGCATCCCGCCCTGCGAACGCGCCGTCGGGGAGGACTCCGCCTCGTGGACCGTGACGGGGATGCCGTGGAGGTGCAGGACGCGGGCCAGGACGAGGCCGCCGAGTCCGGCGCCGATGATCGTGACAGGAGTGTGCATGAAGCTCCTTGCGTGTCGTCCGTCCGCCGGGTGGGTCCGGGCAGGATCGCTGGAAGGAAGGCGGCTTGCCGGGCTGTGCCCTCGGGCAGGAAACGGCTCAGACGACGATCACCCGGCGCCCGCGTGTGTGACCGGCCCGGCTGTCGATGTGCGCGGCCGCGGCCTCGGCGAGCGTGTACGACTTCTCGACCGGGATGTGGAGCTTTCCCCGTGCGATGAGGCCGACGGCCTCGGCGAGGGCTTCCGGTACGTTCCCGGTCACGCCGGAGTACCGGACACCGTGCTCCGGCGCGCCGAGATCGGCGATGGAGATCACCTTCCGCGGGTCCCCGGTCAGTCCGACGAGTTCGCGGATCACGCCGGAGCCGGTCAGATCGAGCGCTGCGTCGACACGGCCGAGCTGCCGCACCCGCTCGAACCAGCCCTCGCCGTACGTCGTGGCGAGGGCACCCAGGCTGCGCAGGTAGTCCTGGTTCGCGGCTCCGGCCGTGCCGATCACCGTGATGCCGCGGTCGCGGGCGATCTGCAGTACTGCCGATCCGACGCCCCCGGACGCTCCGCTGACCAGCAGCGTCTGGCCGGGCCGCACACCTGCCTGGCGGATGATGCGCAGCGCGGTCTCCACCACGGAGGGGTATCCGGCCGCCTCTTCGAAGGTCAGCCCCTCGGGCATCCGGGCCCAGGCCGACAGCACGGCGAACTCGGCATAGGTGCTTGAGCCTCGCCCGAACACGTGGTCGCCGACCTCGACTCCTTCGACGCCCTCGCCGGCCTCGTCCACCACCCCGGAGGCGTCCTGCCCGACTCCGGCGGGCAGGACGACCGGGCGGACCTTCTGGAACTGGCCTTCACGGATTCTCCAGTCGACGGGGTTCACGCCCGCCGCCCGCACGGCGACGCGTATCTGGCCGGGGCCCGCGTGGGGCTCCTCGGCGCCTTCGAGGCGGAGAACGTCGGGACCGCCGAACTCGGCGAAGCTCACTCTCTTCATGCGGTCGACCGTAGCACTAACGGTTATTGTTTAGAAACGGTTACTCCTTTGGATTTGATAGTGTCAGCGGCATGACCGAGCCGCCCGGACGCCGTGAGCGCAAGAAGGCCGCGACCCGGCAGAAGATCGCCGACACCGCCCTGCGGCTCTTCCTGGATCGCGGGTACGACGCGGTGGGCATCCGCGATGTGGCCGCCGAGGCCGACGTGGCCGTCACCACGCTCTTCTCCCACTTCGCCTCGAAAGAGGCCCTGGTGTTCGAGCAGGACGACAACTTCGAGCAACGCCTCACGCAGGCGGTCACCACCCGCGCGCCGCACGAACCGCTCATTCCCGTGCTGCGCCGCGAGATCCAGGAGATGGTCCGGCACTGCACGGCGGACGGCACCGTCCCGATCTACCGCATGATCGACGAGTCACGTGCCCTGCGGGAGTACGAGGAGTCGATGCGGCTGCGTCATGCGGAGGCGCTGGCAACGGCCATCGCTGCCGATCCCGGCCTGTCACAGACCACGACGGCCTGCCGGACCATCGCGAGGTTCGTGATCGACGCCTATTCGCTGGCCCGTGAGGCGGACGATCCGCAGGCCGCGGTGGACGAGATCTTCCAGATGGTCGAGGCGGCCTGGGAAGTCACCTGACCTACCACTCTGCGAGCATCGCCCGCGAGATCAGGTCCGGTCCGGTGGTGCGCCGTCGAGACTTGTCGGTGTGCGGGCTGCCTGCCGGGTACGGGGTCGACCGGGACCGGATCATCGGGTAGGTCTCGACCATGACATCTTCGGATTCCTTTACAGATCTCCTCCCCGGTACCCGGCGGGCTCTCCTGCACCGGGTTGCCACGGCTCAGTCCAAGGGGCGTGCGCCGTCGCTGGTGGGGGCGGTGATGCGGGACGGACAGTTGGTGTGGTCGGGGGCGCGCAGCTGCGTGGACGGGCACGCGCCGGACGCGGACACGCAGTACCGGATCGGCTCGATCACCAAGCCGTTCACGGCCGTGGCGGTGATGCGGTTGCGCGACGAGGGGCTGCTCGATCTCGCGGACCCGCTGGAGAAGCACCTCCCGGGCACCGGTGTGGGCGCGGTGACGATCGCTCAACTCCTCGGTCACACCGCCGGTCTGGCGGCCGAGACGCCGGGCGAGTGGTGGGAGCGTTCGTCGAGCGAGCTGCGGCCGGAGCTGGCGGATGTGCTCGGTGAGGGTCCGCCGCTGCATCCGGCGGGGCGGCGCCATCACTACTCCAACCCCGGATACACGCTGCTCGGCGCGGTGGTGGAGGCGCTGCGCGGTGAGACCTGGGCGGAGGTGGTGCGGCGGGAGATCTGCGTACCGCTGGGGATGGACCGTACGACTGCGCAGCCGCAGGCACCGCATGCCGGGGGATGGGCGGTGCATCCGTGGGCGGATGTGATGCTGCCCGAGCCGTCGGAGGACCTGGGGCTGATGGCAGCCGCGGGGCAGTTGTGGTCGACGGCCGCGGATCTGTGCCGGTTCGCCGCGTTCCTGGCCCAGGGCGACGACCGGGTGCTGAGCGCGGAATCCGTACGGGAGATGCGCGCGCCGGCGGCTGCGCCGGAGGCCGGTCAGTGGGACGGCGGCTACGGCTTGGGGGTGCAGCTCGTCCGCCGTGACGGCCGGACACTCGTCGGGCACACGGGCTCGCTGCCCGGGTTCACCGCCGGGCTGTGGGTGTGCGTCGAGGACGGTGTGGCCGGGGTGGCGCTGGCGAATGCCACATCGGGGGCCGATACCCCGTCGGTGGCCGCTGATCTCGTTCGGATCGTCGCGGACGCGGAACCGGGACTGCCGCAACCGTGGCGCCCGCTCCCGGAGATGGACGCGGAGCTGCTGGAGCTGGCCGGGCCCTGGTACTGGGGGACGACGGTGGCCGGTCTGCGGCTGGTGGCGGACGGCGGGGTGGAGTTCGGCCCGCTGGCGGGCGGCGGGCGGAGTTCCAGCTTCCGTGCGGAGAAGGACGGGACCTGGACGGGGCTCGACGGCTACTACGCGGGGGAGACGCTGCGCGTCGTACGGCGGGACGGCAAGGTGAGCCATCTGGATCTGGGTTCCTTCGTGTTCACCCGGCAGCCGTACGAGCCCGCGTCGGTGGTGCCGGGCGGCGTCGACGAGGGAGGCTGGCGCGGCCTTCCCCGGTAGTGCGACAAGGGCTGCGGCAAAGGCTGCGGCAAGGGCCCGGATCAGCGCTCTCGATGTGCGGATCCGGGCCCGGTCGGCCGGCCCGCGATCCGGCGTCCTGGGCGCTGTGCGTCCAACAGGTCAGCTCGTCAGTTCCCGTTCCAGCGGAGTCCGGAACCGCGGCGTGATCCGGGTGTCCCCCACCCACTCCGACAGCCGCGCCGCCTCCACTCCGATCGCCGCCACGGCCTCCTGGCCCGGATCCGTCAGCAGGCGCCACACCACTTCGCCGTCGGCGCGCTGTGCCCACCCGCCGATGATCTTGCCGTTCCACCACACGGTCGGGCCGATGTTGCCCGCGCGGTCGAAGAGGGCCGAGCGGTGCTCCGCGTCGAGGTGGAACGTGCGGTCCGCCCAGCCCATGGCGCTGGGGTCGAGGGCGGGCAGCAGGGCGGCCCAGGGTTCGACAGGCGGTTCGGGAGCGGTGTCGCCGGGGACGACGAATCCGCTTACCCCGTCGTCGAGTTGGACTTCCTCCGCGTCGATCACCGCGAGCGCTCTGCGGCTGTCCGTCAGGGTCCACCCCGTCCACCAGGCGAGGTCCGCCTCGGTGGCCGGTCCGTACGAGTGGAGCCAGCGGCGGGCCACTTCCGCCTTGGCCTCGGGGACCGGGACGGCGGGCCAGGGGGTGGCGGCCGTCCAGCGGAACTGGCTCGATGTCCAGGAGCCGCGGGGGCGGTCGCGACGGATGTGGCCGTCGGCGGCGAGGAGGCGGATGACACGGGACGCGACGCCCTGTTCAGCCTGCCATTTCTTGCCGGGGAAGACCGTGATCTTCGTGCGCAGCGCGGGGACGGCAGCGGAGAGTTCACTCCCGGTGGCGGCGCCGCGGGTGGTGAGCGCGGCGAGTGTCGCGGCCTCGGTCTCGGCGAGCCAACGTTCGTCGAGGTCCCCGCTGTCGTCCGCGAGGTGTTTGAGGAACGTTCTGCGCTCCTTGGCCGCGATGGCGCGTGCGGTGGACGCGTCGACGTGCGGGGCGACCTCTCGCGACATGGCGAAGAGCGTGTTGCGCAGCGAGAGGAGCCGGACGAGGGCGACGTCGTCGTACAGGGCCCGCTCGACGGTGGCGGAGTCGGCGTCGGTCAGCCGTGCGCAGACGGAGAGGTAGAGGGTCGCGGCGTCGGTGGCGTGCAGGGCGACGACGGCGTCCGCGGCTTCGACGGGGGTGGTGGCCCGTGCGGAGGGGACGAGGCGGTGACGGCGGCCCAGACGGGTGCGGCGCTGTTCGTTGCTGATCCGGTGCATGGGCCCTGGTCGTCCGTTCCGTGGGTGCGGTCTTCGGTGGTGCGGCTGTGTGGGTGTGCGGCCGGCCGATGTGCGTCCGTGGTTCGGTGGGCCGGTGCCACGGGCCGGGCCGCAGCCCGCCGGCCTTCGCCGGTCCGGCTCAGAGCTGGAGTTTGAAGCCGAGGTGCGTGGCGGTGAAGCCGAGCCGTTCGTAGAAGCGGTGGGCATCGGTGCGGGTGGTGTCGGAGGTCAGCTGGACCAGCCGGCAGTTCTGGCTGCGGGAGGTGTCGACAGCCCACTCGATGAGCCGGGTGCCGAGACCGCTGCCGCGTTCGTCGGCATGGACGCGTACGCCTTCGATGAGGGCGCGGGTGGCGCCCCGGCGCGAGAGGCCGGGGATGACGGTGAGCTGAAGGGTGCCGACGACGCGCCCATCGCGTACGGCGACGACGAGGTGCTGGTGGGGGTCGGCGGCGATCCGTCGGTGGGCCGCGGTGTACGGGGTGAGGTCGTCCGGGGATTCGCGCCGGGCGCCGAGGGGGTCGTCGGCGAGCATCGCCACGATGGCCGGGATGTCGTTCTCGTCCGCGCGGCGGATCTCCAGGTCGCTCATGGTGCGGAGGCTACTCGTGCGTGGGGTGCGTCCGCACGGGTCGGGCGGTCGGCCTGAGTTCTTCGACGGCCCTGACCAGCGGGGCGAGTTCGGGGTTCCGGGCGGCCTCGGTGAGGGCTTCGCCCAGTGCGGCGGTGTGGGTGGGGCGGGCCTCGCCGAGGAGAGCGAGTCCGGCCTCGGTGACGTCCGTGTAGATGCCGCGCCGGTCGGTGTCGCAGAGGTAGCGGGTGAGCAGCCCGCGGTCCTCCAGCCGGGTGACCAGCCGGGTGGTGGCGCTCTGGCTGAGCACCACGGCGTCGGCGACCTGCTTCATCTGGAGGTGGCCGCCCGGCCCGTCGTGCTGGCGGCTGAGCACGTCGAGGAGGGAGTACTCGCGCACGCTGAGCCCGTGGCCGCGCTGGAGGGCCTTCTCGGTGTGGGCCTCGATGCGGCCGTGCAGCAGGGAGAGGGCGCACCAGCCGTGGGCGAGGGCGGTGAGTGCGGGGTCGGTCGCTGGCATGGGTGTTCTCCTCCGTCGTCCTGCGCCCCGGCGCGGCTGAGATCCAGGATAGGACATAACCGCGATAGTCGGCGCTTGCAATTAATCGGCGCCTGCAAGTATTGTCTGCGCAAGTAAAGCGCTTCTGCAATCAATCAAGCTGTGCTTCCTCTGAAGGTGAAGACCCCATGCCACTCGCGCTCCTCGCCCTGGCCATCGGGGCGTTCGGTATCGGAACCACGGAGTTCGTGATCATGGGGCTGCTGCCTCAGGTCGCGGCCTCCTTCCAGGTATCGATCCCCACGGCCGGGTTCCTCGTCACCGGGTACGCCCTCGGGGTCGTCGTCGGTGCCCCGCTGATGACCGTGCTGGGCACCCGCATCTCCCGCAAGAACATGCTGATGCTGCTGATGGGCCTGTTCATCGTCGGGAATGTCGTCTCCGCGACCGCGCCGGTCTTCGGCGTGATGCTGGCCGGGCGGATCGTCGCCTCGCTCGCGCACGGGGCGTTCTTCGGCATCGGCTCGGTCGTCGCCGCGGGCCTGGTCGCACCGCACAAGAAGGCGGGCGCCATCGCGATGATGTTCACCGGGCTGACCCTGGCCAATGTCATCGGTGTACCGCTGGGCACGCTCATCGGCCAGGACATCGGCTGGCGGCTGACGTTCCTGCTCGTCGCCGGGCTCGGTGTCCTGGGGCTGGTCGGCGTTGCCAGGCTCGTACCGGAGCAGCCCAGGCCGGAGGGCGTACGGCTGCGCCACGAGATCGCCGCCTTGCGTGATGTGCAGGTGCTGCTCGCGATGGCGATGACGGTTCTCGGGTTCGGCGGGGTGTTCGCGGCGATCACTTACATCTCCCCGATGATGACCACGGTCGCGGGGTTCTCGGAATCGGGCGTCACGTGGCTGCTGGTGCTCTTCGGTCTCGGAATGGTCGGCGGCAATCTGATCGGCGGCAGGTTCGCGGACCGGGCGCTGATGCCGATGCTCTACGTGTCACTGGGCGGACTGGCGCTGGTGCTGGCCCTGTTCACGCTCACCGCGCACGACAGGATCGCGTCGGCCGTCACGATCTTCCTGATCGGCGGGCTCGGGTTCGCGACCGTCCCGCCGCTGCAGAAGCGGGTGCTGGACCGAGCGGCGGGCGCACCGACCCTGGCCTCCGCCCTGAACATCGGTGCCTTCAACCTCGGCAACGCGCTGTCCGCCTGGCTCGGCGGGATCGTCATCGCGGCCGGACTCGGCTACACCGCCCCCAACTGGGTCGGTGCGGTACTCGCCGGATCGGCACTGGTCCTCGCGCTCGTCTCCGGCGCACTGGAGCGACGGAGCCGTTCCACGCACCCTTCCGGTACGGAGACGGCGGCCGAGCAGTCACCGCTGACCGAGCAGGTCGAGCCGGCCGGGCAGACCGAGCAGCGGCCCGCGGTACCCGCGCACCACTGACCTGCCGACCGGTCCGGCTCCCGGCTACCCGGCGGCCACGGTCAGGGGTGCGAAGCGCCGGGTCCAGTCGCCAGGAAGGTCGCGGATCTTGTGCACCATCACTGCGGTGGAGCCCACGGGCTCCAGGCCGCTGTTCTTGAGCCAGTCGAGGAGTTCGTCGTGACGGACGTCGATGTCGGAACGCAGCGGGCGCTCGGTGCCCGCAGCGAGTGAGGCGATCAGAGCCTTCGCCGTCGCTGTGTCGCGGGCGATCAGCGGGCCGACCACATGGGTGTCCATGTTGGGCCAGGCCGCCGCGTAACCGGTGATGCCGTGGGCGTCCTCGGCGACCCGGAGCTGGTCGGCGAAGGCGGGCAGCCGCGTGATCATGTGGGTGCGGTCCTCGCCGAACACCTCACTGTCCAGGCGCACGATCACGGGCAGGTCGCTCGCCGTGGCCGGCCGGGTGGCCACCGTCGGCGCCAGCCCGTGCGGCTGGAAGCGGCCAAGGACCCGCGTGGCCTTGCCGGTGGTCTTGAAGCCGAGCTGTTCGTACAGCGGCTGTCCGGACTCGGTGGCGTACAAGGTGAGTGCGGTGTCCTGGAATTCAGCGATCGTGTGCTGCATCATACGCCGCCCGACGCCTTGCCGGACGTACTCCTTGGCGACCAGGAGCATGCCGATGGCGGCGAGTCCGGGGCCGTAGGAGGTGACCACACACGCGCCCGCGAGCCCGTTGCCGCCCGGCGCGTCGATGCCGTAGCCCGTTCCCGCCGTGAGCAACAGGCCCCACTTGTGCTCCTCGCGCGGCCAACCACGGTTCTCGGAGAGGTCCGCGCAGGAGACGAGGTCGTGGGTGGTCAGACGGCGGATGGGCAACGCGTCGAGGGGTGAGGGCATGGGGGTCAGGCTCGCTGATGTGCGGGTGCTCCGTCCACCGTTTTCCGTGATGTTTGACGGTTCTTCTCCCCACGCCTCTTCTCCCCCCACCGGGTCAGGCCCCACGGCTTCAGCACGGAGATCGCCGTCATGAAGAAGTACGCGGTGGAGGCGACGACGGGGGCGGCGACCAGGCTGTGGTGGGGGATTCCGGAGGCGGCTGCCGCGTCGATGGTGGGGCGGAGGGCGAAGGTCGAGGCAGTGACCGTGACGAGGGTCAGCCAGAACTTGATCCAGACCCAGTGGTAGCGGGCCAGGCCCCAGCGCGTACCGAGGGAGAGAACCACACCGGAGATGAGGGTGAGCAGGGCGATGGGGACGACCAGCCAGTCACCGAAGACCTTCATGGAGCGGTACGCAGCCTGCGTCATGGCCGCGCTGTCGCAGGTGTACGCCGTGATGCCGAGCGCGAGCAGCCCCACGGTGAGGCCCAGCCAACCCACCGAGACGGCGACATGGATCACGAGGGCGCCCCGGCGTACGGGACGGGTCAGAGGTTTCACGTGAAACACGGTGTCGTGCTTCGGCCGTTCCGGCGTCCGACAGGGGGAGTAACCGGCTGTACTAGCCTCGGCGTACATGACACGTCTGCATCTCTTCGACCTCGACGGAACGCTCATACGCGGTTCGGCCGCGCCGGTGGAGATCTCCCGGCAGCTGGGGCTGCTGGACGAGATCGGCGTGCTGGAAAGGGAGTTCGTCTCGGGCCGGATCGGCCCGCCGCAGTACGCGGTGCGGGTCCATGCCCTGTGGTCGGGGCTGACCGTGGACCACGTGACGGCTGCCTTCGAGGCCGCGCCGTGGCTCGCCGGGATCCGGGAGGTCTGGCGGGAGATCCGGGAGCGCGGCGACTACTGCGCCGTCATTTCGCTCTCGCCGTCGTTCTTCGTGGAGCGGCTGCTCGGCTGGGGCGCGCACGCGGCACACGGCTCGCGCTTCCCGGACGTGCCGTTCACACAGCCGGTGGACCCGGCGGGGATTCTCAGCGCGGCGGCGAAGGTACGGATCGCGGACCGGCTCTGTACGGAGTTCGGCGTCGGGCGGGCGGACTGCGTCGCGTACGGGGACTCGATGTCCGACGTGGAGCTCTTCGCCGCGGTGCCGGAGGCGGTCGCGGTGAACGCGGACGGCCGGCTGGCGGGGCTGGCCACGCACCGCTACGCGGGCGGAGATCTGCGCGAGGCGTACGGGCTGCTGGCCGAGGGCTGACGACCTCACCCGCGACAGCGAGCGGGCGGCGGGCGCCGACTGCCTCAGCCCAGGTCGGGTGCCTGCAGCGCCCGTACGCCTTCGATGTTGCCGTCGAGGTAGTGCCGGAGCGAGAGCGGTACGAGATGGACGGCGGCGATGCCGACCCGGCTGAAGGGGACCCGGACGATTTCGTAGTCGCCGCAGGGCTTCTCGATCTCCGGCCCGTGCCGCAGAGCCAGGTCCATCGATGCCAGGCGGCAGACGAAGAAGTGCTGGACCTTCACGCCCGCCACTCCGCCGTCGTCGGGGACGTGCTCGACGGTGTCGACGAAGCAGGGAACCACATCGACGATTTTGGCGCCGAGTTCCTCGTCGACCTCGCGGTGCAGGGCTTCGACGACGGTGGAGTCCTCGGCCTCGACCCCGCCGCCGGGGGTCACCCAGTACGGGTCCACGCCGGGCTTGGTCCGCTTGATCAGGATCAGATGGTCGCCGTCGAGGAGGACGGCGCGGGCGGTGCGCTTGACCACTGGACGTTCGGTCATGGAAGGAGATTGGCCCGCGGACACCCCTCTGAAACGCATCTCCCACAGCAGGAGGTCCCTTCAGGACCAGTCGGCGGCAGCCCGTAACAGCCATTCATGGGCACGGGCCAGGTGCGGGAGGGCCAGAGTGCCGGTGCGCACGGTGAGGAAGTAGGTGCGCAGCGGCGGCACCGGAGGGCTGAGCAGAGCCGTCAACCCGCCCCGTTCCAGGGCCTCCTCGCACAGATATCGCGGCAGTACGGCCAGCCCGGCGTCTGCGGCGACGGCCTGCAGGACAGCGCGCAGGTCGGGTGTGACGACGGCCCCCGTGGCAGCCGGGCGGGTATCGAACACGGCGGCCCAGTAACGGGAGACGAGAGGCAGCGACTCGTGGACGTCCACCACCGGCAGGTCTTCGAGTACGGAGGGTCCCTCGCGCAGCAGTGTGCCGGGGCCGATGCGGGCGGCCCAGCGGGGCGAGGCGACCAGGACGTGCTCCTCGTCGCAGAGGGCGGTCGCGGTGAGCAGCCCGCCGCGTGGCCGGACCGTGGTGACCGCCAGATCGTGGTGTCCGGCGGCCAGCCCGTCCAGCGTCTCTTCGGCATGGCCGAAAGAGGCCCGCAAGGCGATGCCCTGCGGAACGAGAGGCGTGAGCGCGGGCAGAGCGCGCAGCGCGACGAATTCGGGAGGCCCCGCGAGATGCAGGGTGCGCGGGCCCGCCTCTTCGTCGAGGCCGGTCCCGGTGATCTCGACGAGGGCGTCCAGGTGCGGAGCGGCGCGGTGGGCGAGTTCGTCACCGATGGTGGTCGGGGTGACCCCGCGGGCCCGTCGCAGGAACAGTGGGCGGCCCAACTGCCGTTCCAGGGTGCGGATCTGGCTGGTCACCGCGGGCTGGGAGAGACCGAGGAGCGCTGCGGCCCGGGTGAACGATCCGGCCCGGTGCACGGTGACGAAGGTGCGGAGCAGGGCGAGGTCCATGGCCGTGCCCTCCTGTCTGGCTGCGTCGAAGGCATCCCCGCCCGGGTACAACTATAAATATGTCGATAGGTCCCTGTCGCTCCTGTGATTGGACACTGACGCTGGGTCAACTAGCCTTGTCCGGACGGTTCTTCGCGCGTGGAACCGGGACGGTCCGAGCCATGAGGGGGGAGGCTCGGACCGTCCGTCGCGCGTAGCCGGGCTACGGAGCGGGCTGCTCCAGCCTGGCCTCGTCCAGCGCCCGCAGTACGTCGGCCACCAGATCCGCGGTGTCCTCGACGCCCGCGGAGAAGCGGACGAAGCCTTCCGGCACGGCGTCGCCGCCCCAGCGCCCCCGTCGCTCCGCGGTGGAGCGCACGCTGCCGAAGCTGGTCGCGTCGTCGACCAGGCGCAGTGCGTCCAGGAAGCGTTCGGCGTGCTCGCGGTCGGGCAGCACGAACGAGACCACGCAGCCGAAGCGGCGCATCTGCCCCGCCGCCGTCCGGTGCGCGGGGTCCGACGGCAGTCCGGGATGGCGCAGTCCGGTGATCTCCGTGCGCTCGCCCAGTGCCTCGGCGAGCGCCAGCGCGTTCGCCGACTGCCGGTCCGCGCGCAGCTGGATCGTGGCGAGCGAGCGGTGCGCGAGCCAGGCCTCCATCGGTCCGGGGATCGCCCCGACCACCTTGCGCCACTTCCTGACCCGGGCGGCGAGCTCCGGGTCGCGGCAGGTCACGTAACCGAGCAGGAGGTCCCCGTGTCCGGTCAGGCCCTTGGTGCCGCTCGCCACGGCGAAGTCCGCGCCGAGATCCAGCGGTTGCTGCCCGAGCGGTGTCGCGAGGGTGTTGTCGACGGCGACCAGCGTTCCGCCCGCGTGCGCGGCAGCCACGAGCCGCCGTACGTCGCAGACGTCGAGACCCGGGTTGGACGGGGTCTCGATCCACAGCAGCCGGGCGCCGTCCAGCACGCGCAACTGCGCGTCGCCACCGGTCGGCGCGGTGCGCACCGTGATGCCGTACGCCTCCAGCTGTTCGCGTACGAGCGGCAGTGCCTGGTACCCGTCGTCGGGGAGGACCACCGTGTCCCCGGCGCGGGCCTGGGAGAGGAGGACCGCGGAGACCGCTGCCATGCCGGAGGCGAAGGTGATCGTCTCGGCGGGCTCCCGGGGGGACTCCAGCTCGCTGATGGCCGCTTCCAGGTGCGTCCAGGTCGGGTTGGTGTCGCGGCCGTAGGTGTACGGCCCTATGGGTTCGCCCGGCAGGTGGTAGTGGGCGGCGAAGACCGGCCCCGGCAGGGTCGGTTCGTACTTGACCGGCGTGGGCAGCCCGGCCCGTACCGCGCGTGTTCCGTCTCCGGCGGCCGTCCCGGGCATCTCGGGCGTCGTGGTCATCTCAGTCCTCGTCGGGCAGGGCGAGGTTCATCGCCCACGAGACGATCGAGATGATCAGGCCGCCCAGAACAGCCGTCCAGAAACCGTGGACGTGGAAGGCGAGGTTCAGCGTGCCCGCCAGCCAGGAGGTCAGCAGCAGCATCAGGGCGTTGATCACCAGCGTGATCAGCCCGAGGGTGAGGATGAACAGAGGGAAGGAGATCAACTTCACGATCGGCTTCACCACGAAGTTCACCACGCCGAAGACCAGCGCGACGATGACCAGCGTGACGGCCTTGCGACCGGTGGAGTCGCCCCCCAGCGTGATGTCCTGGAGTAGCCAGACAGCTACGAACAGGGCCGCGGCATTGGCGACCGTCTTGACTACAAAATTCTTCATGTGTCTGATCGTGGCAGACACGATCGGTACGAGTGCAGGGGCTGAAGAGCGATGAAAGCATTCCGGCTGGACGAACTGGAGGCGGAGCGCGCTGCCAACGACGGCGCGTATCTGCAGTTCCTGCGCGAACGGAACATGTCGGTCGGGCTGTACGCACTGGACGCGGGCGGGACCGACCGGCAGCAGCCGCACGGACAGGACGAGGTGTACTTCGTGGTCAGCGGCCGGGCCTCGATCACCGTCGGGACGGAGACGACCGAGGTCGCGCGCGGCGGTGTGGTGTACGTACCGGCCGGGGTGGCGCACAAGTTCCACCACATCTCGGAGGACCTGCGGGTTCTCGTGGTCTTCTCTCCGCCCGAGGGCTGAGGACCGGCCGGGATCTCCCGGAGTCCCGTAGGGGGAGGCTCAGGGGAGTTCAAGGGCTGCGAGGCCCCCGCCGCTGCCCCGGGCGCCTTTAGCATCGGAAGCAGAGCACCCGGAGTGGCCGGCGTGGTCCAGGAAGACCCAGGAAGAGGTAAGGGCGATGGCGGTCCGAGAGATTTACGCGGGAATGCCGTGGTGGGTGAAGTGGGTCGCGGTGCCTGTCATCGCCCTGGTCGTGTTCGGCAGCCTCATCGCGACGGTCGTCGGGTTCGTGATCGGGCTGCTCTTCAAGGCGCTGGTCTTCGTCGCGCTCGTCGGCGGACTCATCTACGTCGTACGGAAGTTCACCTCCTCGTCGTCCTCGCGGAACGACTGGTAGCCCCTGCGGCCGTTAGCCCGGCCGGGGGAACGGGGACAGCTGTGTCCCCGCCCGGACGGAGGCTGTGATTAGAGTGGAAAGCTCTGCCGCCTCCTCGGGAAAAATGGCCTGAAACCGCTCTGACCTGCGGTTTGTGCGGGGCGGGGCCTGCGGGGGAGCCCCCGCGGCGGGTGGCGTGTCCGTCCGCATGCTGGGGGTGACCGCTTGGCGACAACGCCTCGTACCGCTGTTCCCACGCTGATCGGCTCGGTGCAGCGAGCGCTCAGACTGCTGGAGGCCGTGGGCTCCCACACCGACGGAGCCCCCGCCAAACAGCTCGCCCGGGAGGCGGGACTCCCCCTCCCCACCGCCTATCACCTGCTGCGGACCCTGACGCACGAGGGATATCTGCGCCGCGAGCGCGGCGTGTTCGTCATCGGACCCGCAGCCGAGCGGCTGGCGGGCGGCGGAGCGGTGCAGAACCGCCGGGCCACGCTGGTCGATTCACTCACCCACTGGCGTGACGCGCTCGGGGTTCCGGTTTATTTTGCGGTCTACCGCCAGGGCGAGATCGAGCTCGTCGCGGTCTCCGACACACCCGCCGCGCCCGCTGTCGAGGAATGGGCGGACTTCCGTGAAACCGGTCATGCACACGCCCTTGGTCAGTGTCTGCTGAGCCAGCTCGACGCGGCCTCGCGCGAGGACCATCTGGACCGCTATCCGGTCCGTCCGCTGACCCGCCATTCGGTGCGTGACCGGGGCATCCTGCTGCGGCGACTGGCCGCTGCGGAACGTATGCAACCGATCGTCGAGCAGCAGGAGTACGCCCTCGGAACGGTCTGCGCGGCCATCCCGATCACGGCCGGATCGGGTGCCGCCGCGATGGCCATTTCCGGCCCTGCGAACGAGGAAGAACGGTTGCGCTCCGCAGTCGAAACGCTACGGTCCGAGGTTGGCGCTTTACTCGGTTCGCTCGCGTTCTCTATCAGTATCTGAAATATCACTCCTTGTGATCCGCTAGCGCTTACAGCACGATTACGTCAAGAGGGCCTGAGGGAACAGTCCCGGCCATCTTGCGATCCAACACGGCGTCTACTGCGGGGTAGGGACATGCGCGAATCGGTCCAGGCAGAGGTCATGATGAGCTTCCTCGTCTCCGAGGAGCTCTCGTTCCGTATTCCGGTGGAACTCCGCTACGAGGTGGGTGACCCGTATGCGATCCGGATGACCTTCCACCTTCCCGGAGACGCACCGGTGACCTGGACGTTCGGTCGCGAACTGCTCCTCGACGGGATCAACGCCCCCACGGGCGACGGCGATGTGCACATCTCACCCAGCGAGCCGACGGGACTGTCCGATGTCCATCTGCGGCTCCAGGTCGGCGCCGACCGCGCGCTCTTCCGGGCGGGCAGCGCGCCGCTGATCGCCTTCCTCGACCGCACCGACAAGCTCGTCCCGCTCGGACAGGAGCGCAGCCTGGGCGACTTCGACGGAAACCTGGACGAGGCGCTCGGCCGGATCCTGGCCGAGGAGAACGCGGGCTGACCGCGATACCTCCCGGTACGGACCTGGATCAGCGTCTGCGGCGGCGGCCCCCACCGCCCCGCACCGCCCGGCCGGGCGGGGCGTGCCCCTCTCCCCCGCTCCGCCGGTCCGCGGCCACCACCAGCGCCGCGAGCGCCGTGGTCACCGGCACCGAGGCGACCAGGCCGATGGACCCGACCAGGGTCCGTACGATCTCCTCGGCCACCAGCTCCGCGTTGGCCACCGTACCCACGCTGCTCTGCGCGATGGAGAACAGCAGCAGGAGCGGCAGGGCGGCGCCCGCGTACGCCAGGACGAGGGTGTTGACGACCGACGCGATGTGGTCGCGGCCGATCCGGATCCCGGCGCGGTAGAGCCCGCGTGCGCCCATCGTGGGGTCCGCCCGGTGCAGTTCCCAGACGGCGGAGGTCTGGGTGACCGTCACATCGTCCAGCACTCCGAGCGAGCCGATGACGACGCTCGCCAACAGCAGCCCGCTCATGTCGATGTGCGGGTACAGGCCATGGATCAGTCCGGTGCTGTCGTCGGTGTTGCCGGAGAGGCTCGCCCAGCCGATGAACAGCGAGCCGAGCAGCCCGATCAGCATCAGCGAGATCAGCGTGCCGATGACCGCGACCGAGGTGCGCGCCGTCAGCCCGTGACAGGTGTAGAGCGCGATCAGCATGATCGCGCTCGCCCCGATGACCGCCACGACCAGCGGATTCGAACCCTGCAGGATCGCGGGCAGGATGAACAGCGTCAGTACGGCGAAGCTGACGGCCAGGGCCACCAGCGCCATCAGCCCCCGCATCCGGCCCACCGCGACCACCACCAGCGCGAAGATGCCGGCCAGCAGCGCCATCGGGAACTTCCGGTCCACGTCGGACACCGAGTACTGGAGATCACGCGGTGCGTCGGGCGCGTACGCCACGATCACGCCCTGTCCCTGGTGCAACTGCCGCGGTGCGTCCGGCTGGACGAGCTCGGTGAACGTACGTCCCTTGTCCTTGCCGCTCGCCACCTCGACCTTGGCCTTCTTGCACAGCTTGCCCTGCCCGCCCTGCCCGCCCTGGCTCGTCGGCTGCTCCGTGGCGGAGGACCCGCCCGGCGGCGCGGACGGCTGACCGGCCTGCACGTCCTGGCAGTTGACCGGCGTCAGGGCCACCACCCTGCCCTGCTGCGTCTGCCGGTCGAAGCCGACACCGCTGCGTGCGTGCGGAGGCGCACCGCCCGGCCAGAGCACCACAAGACCGACAATCACCGCCGCACCGAAGGGAATCAGCACCGCCGCGACGACCTTGCGCAGATGCGTCGACACCGGTGCGGCGGGGCCGTGGCCGTGCGTGTGGCTGTGCTGTTCCTGGAGCGAGGTCACCGGCCGATCATCGCAAGAACCGAGGGGGCCGGGCGGGGGCCCTCTGTTCAGCGCCCGGGGGATGGCGTTAGCGTGGGGGCACCTTTGCACACGCGGGAGCTCGGAGCACCGGGCTGAGAGGGCGCTGACAGCACATCGCTGAAGCTGCGCCGACCGCCGAACCTGTTACCGGGTAATGCCGGCGTAGGGAGTAGGTCTCATGACCACAGTGGATGCACGCACGCCTGCCACAGATCGGCCCGAGCGCGAGCCGGGCTGGCACAAGGGCTACATCGGGGGCCCGGAGGGCTCGCGCCCCGACATCAGGGTCCCCGTCCGACAAGTGCACCTCACCAACGGGCAGGACGTGACGCTGTACGACACGTCGGGCCCGTACACCGACCCCACCGTCGAGACCGACGTACGGCGCGGGCTCGCCCCGCTCCGGGAGCACTGGATCATCGGCCGCGGCGACACCGAGGAGTACGCGGGCCGCCCGGCCCGCCCCGAGGACGACGGGATCAAGCACACCTCACCCCGCGGAGGACTGCGCAACCTGGACGCGGTCTTCCCCGGCCGGCCCCGCCAGCCGCGTAGGGGGCGCGAGGGGCGCGCGGTGAGTCAGCTCGCGTACGCCGTGCGCGGGGAGATCACCCCGGAGATGGAGTACGTCGCGATCCGCGAGAACGTCTCCCCCGAGGTCGTACGCGAAGAGATCGCCGCGGGCCGGGCCGTGCTGCCGGCCAACGTCAACCATCCGGAGATCGAGCCGATGATCATCGGCAAGCGGTTCCTGGTGAAGGTCAACGCCAACATCGGCAATTCCGCGGTCACTTCCTCCATCGAGGAGGAGGTGGACAAGATGACCTGGGCCACCAAGTGGGGCGCGGACACCGTCATGGACCTGTCCACCGGCCGCAACATCCACACCACCCGCGAGTGGGTGCTGCGCAATTCCCCCGTCCCCATCGGCACGGTCCCGCTCTACCAGGCACTGGAGAAGGTCGACGGCCGGGCCGAGGAGCTGACCTGGGAGATCTACAAGGACACGGTCATCGAGCAGGCCGAGCAGGGCGTCGACTACATGACGGTGCACGCGGGGGTGCTGCTCAGGTACGTGCCCCTCACCGCACGCCGGAAGACGGGCATCGTCTCGCGCGGCGGCTCGATCATGGCCGCCTGGTGCCTGGCGCACCACAAGGAGTCGTTCCTGTACGAGAACTTCGAGGAACTCTCCTCCATCCTGGCCTCGTACGACGTGACGTACTCGCTGGGCGACGGGCTGCGGCCCGGGTCGATCGCGGACGCCAACGACGAGGCGCAGTTCGCGGAGTTGCGCACCCTCGGGGAACTGAACACGATCGCCAAACGCCATGGCGTGCAGACGATGATCGAGGGCCCCGGGCACGTCCCGATGCACAAGATCAAGGAGAACATCGACCTCCAGCAGGAGATCTGCGAGGAGGCGCCGTTCTACACGCTCGGCCCGCTCACCACGGATGTGGCCCCCGCGTACGACCACATCACCTCCGGCATCGGGGCGGCGATGATCGCCTGGTGGGGGACGGCCATGCTCTGCTACGTCACGCCCAAGGAGCACCTGGGCCTGCCCAACCGTGACGACGTGAAGACCGGTGTCATCACGTACAAGATCGCGGCGCACGCGGCGGACCTCGCCAAGGGGCATCCCGGCGCGCAGGCGTGGGACGACGCGCTGTCGGACGCGCGTTTCGAGTTCCGGTGGGAGGACCAGTTCAATCTGGCGCTCGACCCGGTCACCGCACGGGAGTTCCACGACGAGACGCTGCCCGCGGAGCCCGCGAAGACCGCGCATTTCTGTTCCATGTGCGGGCCGAAGTTCTGCTCGATGAAGATCTCCCAGGACATCCGCCGGGAACACGGCGGCAGCCAGGAGGAGATCGAGGCGGGGATGGCGGCGAAGTCCGAGGAGTTCGCGGCGAGCGGGAACCGGGTGTATCTGCCGCTGGCCGACTGAGCCGACCGGTCCGGCAGCCCCCCCCCGGCTTCGGCGAAGTCCAGGGGGCCTGCCGGTCCGGGGCGGTCCTACTCCGGCTGGTGGTCGGGGCCGCCGAAGTCCGGACTGGTGAAGTCCGGGCTGGTGAAACTGGGACGCTCGTGGGCGGCCGTTCCTTCGTCCGGGCCGGTGAAGTCGGGCCGGCTGTAGCCGAGGCTGGGGATGCGGCCCGCCGGACGGTACGGGGCGGGGGCCGCCGGGTCGGCGCTGGGGTCGGCGAGGGCGTTGCGCAGGAACGGGACGATGCCCCGCTCCAGCAGCGCGTGACGCCAGGCGTCACGGGCGCGGGCGACCTCCTCGGACAGTTCGTCGTCGCCGTTCTCCTCCTCGGCCTCCCGGTGCACCTCGTTCGAGCTGTTGCGCAGGGCGGTGATGAGCAGCCCGATCGCGGCGAACAGGATGGCGGCAGCGGTGAGCGCGGCGAAGGCCCAGCCCGCGGTGACCATGGTGTCGGCGAAGGCGGGCGGTGCGCTGAGAGCCTTCAGCAGATAGCCCACCAGCAGGAAGATCGCGGCTGCGGTGCCCGCCAGTACGGGGGCCAGCACGGCGACGACGGCGGTGAGCCCGGCGCCCGAACCGGTCCCGCCCCGGCCCGGGGTGAGAACGGCGGTCCGTACCGAGGCCGCGGCGGGTGCGCGCAGCTCGGCCCGCATCTTCACGAAGTGCTCGTACTCGGCTGCCGCGGCCGTGGTGACGAGGGCATCCGCGTTGAGCACCATGGTGCGCAGCTGTTCGCTGTTGAGCCGCTGTCCCACTGCGGCGAGGTCCGGTCGGTCCGGTGCGGCGCGCAGCGCGTCGTCGAGAACTCGCTCGAACTCCGGGCGGTCTTCGGTCCGCAGGTGCGAATCGCTGTTCATGTGCATCCCCCGATGCTCCGTTGGCCTGGACCGCCCGCCTTCTGACGGGCGGTCGGACGTGAACGGAGGAGAGCCTGCTACGGATAACCCGATGGTAGAGCGGTAATGGCACGGGGTAACAGAGGGTTTCCGTAAATCGCCTCTCGGTCCGCCGATCAGTTGGGGAGCGGAAGCCGGACCACGAGCAGCTTTCCGGCCATGGTCACGCCGCCGTCCATGGCGATGGCGAGCCCGTCGGCGTACACGTGCGGCCCCTCGATGACCGTGCGCGGTCCGTCCTCGCCGTCCTCGGCCCCGACCTCGCCCAGCAGATACGGAATGGGGCTGTGACCGTGGACGATGCGATGGCCGCCGAAGACCCCGAGGAGCTCCCGGACCGCCTGCGGCCCCGACTCGTCGCGGAACGCGAAGCGCTTGGTGAACTTGCGGAACAGGTCCCAGCACTCGTCGGCGTCGTTGCGGGTGAGTGTCTCGCGGACGGTGTCGTTGACGGCTTCGAGGGAATCGCCGTAGTCGAGATAGGCCGTGGTGTCGGAGTGCACCAGGAGGTGGTCGTCCTCCAGCTCGATGGCGTCGAGCCGGGACATCCACTGGAGATGAACGTCCTGGAGCCGGTCCATGTCGGCCTTCTGGCCGCCGTTCAGCAGCCAGGCGGCCTGGAAAGTGGCGGTACCCGCACCGGAGTTGACGGGGGTGTCGCCGAAACGCTTGGCGCCGAGCAGCAGCAGTTCGTGGTTGCCCATCAGGGCCTTGCAGTAGCCGCCCGAGGCCGCGGCCTCGGCGGACAGCCGCATGACGAGATCGATGACGCCGATGCCGTCGGGTCCGCGGTCGGTGAAGTCGCCGAGGAACCAGAGCCGGGCGTTGCCCGCGGACCAGTTGCCCTCGGCGTCGATGAGCCCCTGGGCGCGCAGGGCGGCCAGGAGCTCGTCGAGGTACCCGTGGACGTCACCGACGACGAAGAGCGGCCCGGGGCCCCCGTCGGCATCGGCGACGGCCGTCTCGGCGGCGTCGGCCGCCGCGGGGTCGGGCACGGTCCGTACGACGAGCGTGTCGGCGGGGGCGCCGCGGCCGATGACCGGGAGGTCCCGCTGGGTCGGCGTGTATCCGTCCGGCTCCTCACCGGCGGCGTACCGAGGCGGCCTCCCGGCGTCGTGGACGTGCTCGGGCGCGGGCAGAGGCGGTACGCGGAAGTCCCGCACTGTCGCCGTCCGCATCGCGGGTTCCAGACCGGCCCCCTGAGTCATCGACCCCTCCACCACCGTCGCGCCGCCGTGCACCGGTCGGACCTGCCTGGTCGGGGGGTCCGCGGTGTCGTCCGCCCATCATAGGAATGCGACTCGGTATGTGTGACGCACCAGGGGGGCTGAATCCGTGCGCTCCTGGGGTCGACTGACCGTTTCGCGCCTAATGAGGCGATCAGTCCGGGGCGGGAGAGCGCGGTGCGCTCACCGTGGTGCGCGGCGGACGGCGCTGCGAGGAGGTCCGGACGATGAGTTCGGTCGGTATCACCTGCTCGACCGGGTGGTCGTCGTTGATGCCTTCGATGGCGTCGATGAGTAACTGGATGACCGCGGTGCCGATCCGGCGGGGCTTGAGGGACAGGGTGGTGATGGGCGGCTCGGTGCTGGCGTACACGGTGGATTCGCTGCAGCAGACCAGCAGCAGATCCTCGGGGACGCGCAGTCCGTACCGTCGCGCCGCTGCCAGCAGGTCGGTGCCGTTCGGGTCGAAGAGCCCGTACACGGCGTCGGGCCGGTCGGGGCGGGCGAGGAGCCGGTCGGCCGCGACGGCTCCGGCGCAGGGGTCGTGGGCGGGGTAGGACTCGTAGACCGGGTCCTGTCCGACCCGCTCGCACCAGTGCAGATACGCGGTGGTGGAGAGGCGGGTGTAGGTGTCGGTGGTGGTGCCGGTCAGCAGCCCGATACGGCGGGCTCCGGCGGCGGCCAGGTGGTCGAGCAGATCGAGGACCGCGGCTTCGTGGTCGTTGTCGACCCAGGCCGTGACGGGCAGGGAGCCCGCCGGGCGTCCGTCGGAGACGACGGGGAGCCCTTGGCGTACGAGTTCGCTGACGACCGGGTCGTGATCGGAGGGGTCGATGACGACGGTGCCGTCGAGGGCGACGTTCGACCAGACGTCGACCGCGCTGTGGCGTGAGGTGGCGGGGAGGATGACGAGGGCATAGCCGCGTGCGAGCGCGGCGGAGGTGGCGGCTCTGGCCATCTCGGCGAAGTACGCGAATTCGGTGAAGGTGAAAGGTTCATCCCCGTAGGTCGTCACGGTCAGGCCGATGAGGCCCGACTTGCCGGTACGGAGGGTTCGGGCCGCGGCGGAAGGGCGATAGCCCAGCCGGTCTGCGACCTCGCGGACATGGCGGCGGGTGGCGTCCGGGAGCCTGCCCTTGCCGTTGAGCGCGTCGGAGACGGTCGTGATGGAGACACCGGCTGCGGCGGCCACGTCCCGGATGCCCGCTCGTCCTTGCCGGTTGGCCCTGCGGGGAGTCTCCGCCCGGCTCACCTGGTGCTTCCCTGCTGCTGTCATGGCGAGCCGATAGTAGGTCGATGGAGGGGGGTGGGACTGAGCGCATATGCATCCGTTGACAGGCACGTTTCTGCATGATCATTTAGAGCCGATCGCCTTGGAATGCACGGGAGTTGGCCCCTTGGTCATGGGAGTCTCGGGTGTCGATCGACCTGAACCTGCCCCATGGCTGATGTTGCGATGAGGTCTCAACTCACTGGTTCGAGGGACGCGCGCCACGGCGCAAGCCACCGGCGCGCGCCGGATGCGGCAGCGCTCCCCCTTCCCGTGCCCGCCATTCGCAGCAGCCGCCGGCCCTCATAAGGTGTGCCTATCCGAGCCGAGGAGGACCCGCTGTGAGCGAGAAGAGCCCCAAGCTGCGCGCCGTACTGGACAGCATCCCCGCCTATGTACCGGGCAAGCCGGCCGCTGCCGACGGTCCGGTCGCGTACAAGCTGTCCTCCAACGAGAACCCCTATCCGCCGCTGCCCGGTGTGATGGAGAGCGCGATCGCCGCAGCCGGCACCTTCAACCGGTACCCGGACATGGCGTGCACCGGCCTGATGAACGAACTGGCCGAGCGCTTCGGGGTCCCCGTCTCCCATCTGGCGACCGGCACCGGATCCGTCGGTGTCGCGCAGTCGCTGTTGCAGGCGACGTCGGGGCCGGGCGACGAGGTGATCTACGCCTGGCGGTCGTTCGAGGCGTACCCGATCATCACGAGGATCAGCGGGGCGACCGCGGTGCAGGTGCCGCTGGACTCCGACGAGGTCCACGACCTGGACGCGATGGCCGACGCGATCACCGAGCGCACCCGGATGATCTTCGTCTGCAACCCCAACAACCCGACCGGCACCGTGGTGCGCAGGGCGCAGCTGGAGCGATTCCTGGACCGGGTGCCGTCCGACATCCTGGTGGTCCTGGACGAGGCGTACCGCGAGTTCAACCGTGACCTCGATGTCCCCGACGGCATCGAGCTCTACCGGGACCGCCCCAATGTGGCGGTGCTGCGGACCTTCTCCAAGGCGTACGGCCTGGCCGGGCTGCGGGTCGGCTTCGCCGTCGCCCATGAGCCGGTGGCCGCCGCGCTGCGCAAGACCGCGCTGCCCTTCGGCGTGAGCCAGCTGGGACAGGACGCGGCGGTGGCCTCGCTGCGGGCCGAGGACGAACTGCTGGGCCGGGTCGGCGCGCTGGTCGGCGAGCGGGAGCGGGTGTACGAGGGCCTGGTCGGCCAGGGCTGGAAGGTGCCCGCGACGCAGGCGAACTTCGTGTGGCTGCGGCTGGGTGAGCGCACCGGCGACTTCGCGGCGTTCTGCGACAGGGCCGGCGTGGTCGTGCGTCCCTTCGGGGACGAGGGCGTACGCGTCACGATCGGCGAGGCCGAGGGCAACGATCTCTTCCTGCAGGCGGCGGCGGCCTTCCGCAAGGAGCTGTAGCTCTTCGGGCAGAGGGCGGGAGGCCCTTCCGAACAGGGTCGAAACAGGGCGGGGTGCCGTAAAGGCACCCCGCCTTCGTCATGTCAAAAGTGCTTACGTAATATTGCTTGTGAATGTGAACGCTTTCACAAGCGTGTCCCTTTTCATCCGGGCTGGGTGGGATCAAAGGGGCAGACTGCCGCTGTGACCACAGCCACGTAAGGAGAGTGACGACGTGGAACTAGCTCTGGCGCCGGATACCCTGGCGCGATGGCAGTTCGGGCTGACCACCGTCTACCACTACCTGTTCGTCCCCCTCACGATCTCCCTCGCGGCGATCGCCGCGGGCTTCGAAACCGCCTGGGTGCGGACCGGCAAGGAGAAGTACTTCCACGCCACGAAGTTCTGGGGGAAGCTCCTGCTGATCAACCTCGCGATCGGGGTCGCCACCGGCCTCGTCCAGGAGTTCCAGTTCGGGATGAACTGGTCCGACTACTCGAAGTTCGTCGGTGACGTCTTCGGTGCCCCGCTCGCGATGGAAGCGCTGATCGCCTTCTTCTTCGAGTCCACGTTCATCGGACTGTGGATCTTCGGCTGGGACAAGCTGCCGAAGAAGCTCCACTGCGCCTGCATCTGGATGGTGGCGATCGGCACCACCTTCTCGGCGTACTTCATCCTGGCGGCCAACTCCTGGATGCAGCACCCCGTCGGGTACAGCATCGACCGCGCCACCGGCGTGGCCCACCTCAACGACATCTGGGGGGTGCTCACCCAGAAGACCGCGCTGGTCGTCTTCACCCACACCATGACCTCGGCCTTCCTCACCGGCGGCGCCTTCGTCGTCGGGATCGCCAGCTACCACCTGTGGAAGATCAGGCGGGCCAGGGCGGCGGGCACCGCGACCGACCGGAAGCGCACCGGCATGATGCGCACCTCGCTGCGCATGGGCCTGGTCATGACGGTGACCGCGGGCATCCTCACCGCACTCTCCGGCGACCAGCTGGGCAAGGTGATGTTCGAGCAGCAGCCCATGAAGATGGCCGCTGCCGAGGCGCTCTGGGACACCGAGGCACCTGCGCCGTTCTCGATCTTCGCGGTCGGCAACGTGGCAGCGGGCCACAACTCCGTGGAGCTGTCGATCCCGGGGATACTGTCGTTCCTCGCCCATGACGACTTCCACACCGCGGTGCCCGGCATCCATGAGACCGCGAAGGCGGAGGCGGCCAAGTACGGCGGCAAGCCCGACGACTACGTACCCAACATCTTCGTCACCTTCTGGGGCTTCCGGCTCATGATCGGCATCGGGCTCACGGCCTCCGTGGCCGCAGCCGCCGGACTCTGGCTCACCCGGAAGAAGAAGTGGCTGCTGCCCGAGCACCGCACCGGTGACGACGAGGCGCCCAAGCTGATGCTGACTGCGGGCCGGGAGCTCAACCCCTTCTTCACGAAGTGGGGCTGGCGGGTCGGCATGGCCTCACTGGTCTTCCCGCTGATCGCCAACTCGATCGGCTGGGTCTTCACCGAGATGGGCAGGCAGCCCTGGGCGGTGTTCGGCCTCTTCAAGACGGCCGACTCGGTCTCTCCCGGGGTCTCCCAGACGGAGATGCTGATCTCGCTGATCGTCCTGATGACGCTGTACACGGTGCTGGGCTGGATCAACGTCCGGCTGATGAAGAAGTACGCGGTGATGGGCCCCGACACCGACGAACAGCCACCGGCCAAGGACCCACGGCTGCGCGGGCCCTCGTCCGGCGGACCCGGTGGATCCGGCGGTCCGGACGAGGACGCCGACAAACCCCTGACCTTCGCGTACTGAGAGGAGAGACGTCATGGGCCTCAACGACTTCTGGTTTCTGCTGATCGCCGTTCTGTGGACCGGCTACTTCTTCCTCGAAGGCTTCGACTTCGGGGTCGGCATTCTCACCCGGCTGCTGGCCAGGGACCGCCGGGAGCGACGGGTACTGATCAACATCATCGGTCCCGTCTGGGACGGCAACGAGGTGTGGCTGATCACCGCGGCCGGTGCGATGTTCGCCGCCTTCCCGGTCTGGTACGCGACCTTCTTCAGCGGCTTCTATCTGCTGCTCGTCCTGGTCCTCCTGCTGCTGATCGTGCGGGTGCTGTCCTTCGAGTACCGACACAAGCGGCCCGAGGAGAGCTGGCAGCGCAACTGGGAGTGGGCGCTCTTCACCACCTCGCTGCTGCTTCCCTTCCTCTGGGGGATGATCTTCGCCAACCTGGTCCACGGTGTGCCGGTCAACAGCCATCAGGACTACGCCGGTTCCTTCGGGGACCTGCTGAACGGGTACGCCTTCCTCGGCGGATTCGCCTTCACCGCGCTGTGCACGCTGCACGGGGCTGTCTTCACGGCGCTCAAGACCGTCGGGGACATCCGGGTACGCGCCAGGGCCTTCGCGGCGAAGGCCGCGGTCGTCACCGTGGCGCTCGCGGCTGCCTTCCTGATCTGGCTGCAGGCGGACCGGGGAGACGGCTCCACACTGATCGCGCTCTGCGTGGCACTGGCCGCGCTGGTCGTGGCGTTCGTGATGAACGCACGGGAGCGGGAGGGCTGGGCCTTCACCTTCACCGGGGTGGCCATCGCCGCCACGGTGGCGGCGCTGTTCCTCTCGCTGGCGCCCGACGTGATGCCGTCCTCGCTCAACTCGGCCTGGAATCTGACGATCGACAACGCGGCGTCCGGCCACTACACGCTCAAGGTCATGACCTGGGTGGCGGGCATCATGACGCCGCTGGTCCTGCTCTACCAGGGCTGGACTTACTGGGTGTTCCGCAAGCGGCTGGGCACGCAGCACATCGCCGATGCCCACTAGTGGGGGATGTTTCACGTGAAACCGATCGACCCGCGTCTGCTCCGGTACGCCGGCGCCACCCGTCTCTTCCTGGGGGCGGTGGTGGTCCTCGGGCTGGCCGGCGCGGGCCTGGTCGTGGCCCAGGCGATGCTGATCGCCGATGTGGTGGTGGGGGCGTTCCAGAACGGTCTCGACGGGGCCGGGCTGCGGACACCCCTGCTGCTGCTCGCGGCGGTCGCGCTGGGCCGGGGACTGGTGTCCTGGCTGACCGAGCTGGCCGCGCACCGGGCCAGTGCGGCGGTCAAGTCCGAACTGCGCGGCCGGCTGCTGGAGCGCTCTGCCGAGCTGGGGCCCCAGTGGCTGACCGGGCAGCGGACGGGATCGCTGGTCGCGCTCGCCACTCGTGGTGTCGACGCGCTCGACGACTACTTCTCGCGCTACCTTCCGCAGCTGGGGCTCGCGGTGGTGGTGCCGGTGGCGGTGCTGGCGCGGATCGTCACCGAGGACTGGGTGTCGGCGGCGATCATCGTGGTGACGCTTCCGCTGATTCCGGTGTTCATGATGCTCATCGGCTGGGCCGCCCAGGCGCGGATGGACCGGCAGTGGCATCTGCTGTCCCGGCTGTCGGGGCACTTCCTGGACGTGGTCGCCGGGCTGCCGACGCTGAAGGTGTTCGGGCGGGCCAAGGCCCAGGCCGAATCGATCAGGGCCATCACGGACCAGTACCGGAAGGCCACGCTGCGGACGCTGCGGATCGCGTTCCTGTCGTCGTTCGCCCTGGAGCTGCTGGCGACCCTTTCGGTGGCCCTGGTTGCCGTGGGCATCGGGCTGCGGCTGGTCAAGGGGGAACTGGACCTGTACACGGGGCTGGTGATCCTCGTGCTGGCTCCCGAGGCGTATCTGCCGCTGCGGCAGGTGGGGGCGCAATACCACGCGGCGGCGGAGGGGCTCTCGGCCGCCGAGGAGATCTTCGCCGTTCTGGAGACACCGCTGCCGACGGGTGGTGACCGGGAGTTTCCGGACTCGCTCCGGCTGGAACTGGACCAGGTGACGGTACGCCACCCCGGCCGCACGGAACCCTCACTGGATTCGGCTTCGCTGATCGTGGAGGCCGGGGAGACGGTCGCGGTCACGGGACCGAGCGGAGTCGGGAAGTCGACGCTGCTCAACGTCCTGCTGGGCTTCGCGCCCCCGGACGAGGGACAGGTACGGGTCGGCTCCGTGGAACTGGCCTCGCTCTCGCCCGAGCGGTGGCGGGAGCAGATCGCATGGGTACCGCAGCAGCCGTACCTGTTCGCGGGGACGATCGCCGAGAACGTACGGCTGGCGCGGCCCGATGCGGAGGAGTCCGCGGTGCACGACGCCCTGCGGGAGGCAGGAGCCCACGGTTTTGTCTCCGCGCTGCCGGACGGCGTGCAGACGGTGCTGGGAGAGGGCGGTGCGGGGCTCTCCGCCGGACAGCGCCAACGGCTCGCACTGGCAAGGGCGTTCCTCGCCGACCGGCCGGTCCTGCTGCTCGACGAGCCCACGGCGGCGCTGGACGGCGAGACGGAGGCAGGCATCGTCGACGCGGTGCGGCGTCTGTCGGTGGGCCGGACCGTGGTGCTGGTGGTGCACCGCCCCGCGCTGCTCGCCGTGGCCGACCGGGTCGTGGCGCTGGCTCCGGGGCCGCTCCGGCCGTCCGGCACGCTCGTCACGGACGGGCCGGACGACCGGACCACCGTGCCCGCCCCGCGCGCTGCCGAGGAGGCAGCGGCCGACGAGGCTCCGGCTTCTGACGCTCCCCGCTCAGGACGGTCGGGACGGGGTCCGCTGGCGCGGGTGCGGGACACGGCCGGTGCGCTGCGGGGGCGGTTGCTGCTGGCCCTGCTGCTCGGGAGTCTCGCCCTGGGGTCCGCCGTGGGTCTCCTGGCGACCTCGGGGTGGCTCATTTCGCGGGCTTCCCAGGAGCCGCCGGTGCTGTACCTGATGGTCGCGGTCACGGCGACGCGGGCCTTCGGGACCGGGCGGGCCGTCTTCCGCTATGCCGAGCGGCTGGTGTCGCACGACGCGGTGCTGCGGATGCTCGCCGACCTGCGGGTCGCCGTCTACCGCAGGCTGGAGCGGATCGCCCCGGCCGGTCTGGGCCGGGTGCGCCGCGGGGATCTGCTGTCGCGGCTGGTGGCTGATGTGGACGCGCTCCAGGACTACTGGCTGCGCTGGTTGCTCCCGGCGGCGGTCGCCGTGGTGGTGGGCGCGGGCGCGGTCGGATTCACCGCCTGGCTGCTGCCCGCCGCGGGCGCCGTGCTCGCCGTGGGGCTGCTCGCCGCCGGGATCGGGGTGCCCGTGCTGAGCGGCGCCTTCGCCCGACGGGCCGAGCGTCAACTGGCCCCCGCACGCGGAGTGCTGGCCACCCGCGTCGTCGATCTGCTCTCCGGAACCGCAGAGCTGACGGTCGCCGGTGCGCTGCGCGGGAGGCTGCGTGCGACCCGGGACGCCGACCGGACGCTGACCCGGATCGCCTCGCGGGGAGCCACCGCCACCGCGCTCGGCGGCGGGCTGACCGCGCTCGTGTGCGGGCTGACCGTCGCGGCTGCCGCGGTGGTCGGAGTGCAGGCCGTGCGCGACGGGCGGCTCGCAGGTGTGGAACTCGCCGTGGTGGTCCTGACGCCGCTGGCCGCTTTCGAAGCGGTCACCGGGCTGCCGCTCGCCGTGCAGTACCGGCAGCGGGTGCGACGGAGCGCGGAGCGGGTGTACGAGGTGCTGGACGCGCCCGTCCCCGTACAGGAACCGCAGCACCCGGTGGCGGTCGGGACGGCGGTGGACCTGCCGTTCCCGCTGGAGGTGCGCGGGCTGAGCGCGCGCTACCCGGGACAGCGGCGGAAGGCGCTCGACGGGGTAGCTCTCCGTCTCGAAGCCGGCCGGCGGGTCGCTGTCGTCGGCCCTTCCGGGTCCGGCAAGACGACGCTCGCGCAGGTACTGCTGCGCTTCCTGGACGCCGAGACCGGGACGTACACCCTCGGCGGGGTGGCCGCCGGTGCGATGGACGGTGACGCGGTGCGCGGGTTCGTCGGGCTGTGCGCCCAGGACGCGCACATCTTCGACAGTTCCCTCCGGGAGAACCTGCGGCTGGCCCGCACCGGGGCCTCGCAGGAGGACCTGCGCGACGCGCTGGCCGCCGCCCGGCTGCTGGAGTGGGTGGACGGGCTGCCCGAGGGGCTCGACACGCCGGTCGGCGAGCACGGTGCCCGGCTCTCGGGCGGCCAGCGCCAGCGCCTCGCACTGGCCCGCGCGCTGCTCGCCGACTTCCCCGTACTCGTACTGGACGAGCCGGCCGAGCATCTCGATCTGGCGACCGCCGACGCGCTGACCGCCGATCTGCTGGCCGCCACCGAAGGGCGCACCACGCTGCTCATCACGCACCGGCTCCGGGGTCTGGACGCCGTCGACGAGGTGATCGTGCTGGACGGCGGCCGGGTGGTGCAGCGCGGACCGTACGCCGAGCTGGCCGCTTCGGAGGGCCCGCTGCGGCGGATGCTGGAGCGGGAAGAGGCCGGTGATCTCCTCGGAGCCGACAGAATCTGACTTTCCACTCCAAATGGGACTAACTAGGCTTCGGGGTATGCCAGCTCCGGATCCGACCGATCCCCCGAAGCCCCCCACCGGCGCGAACCACAGCCTGCGCGGGCTCTCCGCCGAACTCACCGAGCGTGTGCCGCAGCTGCTCGACGCCATGCGCACCATCGGCACGGGGCTCGAACTGCACTCCACCCTGAACAGGATCTGCGAGACCGCGGCGGGGCTGACGGACTCCAGGTACGCGGCCATCGGGGTCGTCGACCGGGAGCGCGGCGGCCTCAGCGACTTCGTCACGTACGGCATCGCACCCGAGGACGCGGCCAGGATCGGCCGGATCCCCGACGGGCGGACCGGGCTGCTGGGCGCGCTGATCAACGAGTCCCACGGGGTGCGGCTCACCGATCTGACGGAGGATCCGCGCGCGGGCGGGTTCCCTCCGCACCATCCGCCGATGCGGACCTTCCTGGGGGGACCCGTCCAGGTACAGGGGGAGACCTTCGGCAATCTCTACGTCGCCGAGAAGAAGGGCGGGGCCGAATTCACCGACGCCGACTTCCACATGGTCCGGGTCCTCTCCACCGAGGCGGGCATCGCGATCAACAACGCGCGGCTGTACGAGGCCGCCCGGCAGCGTGAGCGGTGGATCGACGGCTCGGTGGCCGTCACCACGGCGCTGCTGGCCGGTGGCGATGCCGATGACGCGCTCTCGGTGGTCGCCGAGCAGGCGCGCCGGCTCGCGGACGCGGCGGTCGGGGTGGTCATGCTGCCCGCCACCGAGGGCGGTCTTGAGGTCGTCGCCCTCTCCTCCACCGACCGGCCCGGCCCCGCGCTGGGGATGATCGCCCCGCCGGAGAGCGGCATCGTGGCGACGCTGCTCTCGGGCTCCCCGGTGTTCGTGGACGACTCGGCCACCGACCCGCGGATGATCACCGATCTCGGCAGGGAGTACGGGCCGAGCATGCTGCTGCCGCTGCACAGCGGGGGCCGTCTGCTGGGCGTACTGGCGACTCCGCGCGAGCGGGGCGCCCGGCCGTTCAGCGCGGCCGAGCGCTCGCTGGCCGCGCAGTTCGCCTCACAGGCCGCGCTGGCACTGATGATGGCCGACGCGCAGCGGGACAGGGAGCGCCTCGCGGTCTTCGAGGACCGCGACCGGATCGCCCGCGATCTGCACGACCTGGTCATCCAGCGGCTGTTCGCCACCGGAATGATGCTGGAGGGCGCCCACCGGCAGTCCGCGATGCCCGAGGTCAGAGACGGTGTGGGGAAGGCCGTGGACGAACTGGACGTCACGATCCAGGAGATCCGCACCGCCATTTTCGCGCTCCAGCAGGGGCCCGCCGAAGCGCCCTCGGGGCTGTGCAAGCGGGTGCTGCGGGAGATCAACATGGCGGCCGTGCCACTCGGGTTCAAGCCGGAACACCGCTTTGTGGGCGCGGTCGACACGGCCGTCGGTGAACTGACGGGGAAGAACCTGATTGCTGCGCTGCGGGAGGCGCTGTCCAATGCCTTCCGGCACGCCCGTGCCTCCCGTATCGAAGTGGTCGTCGACGCTACCGCGCACCTGGACGACGGCCGTCCGGCGGTGCGTCTCACCGTTGCCGACGACGGTGTCGGCATTCCGGAGGGCGGGCGCCGCAGCGGGCTGCGCAATCTCGACAGGCGCGCGGAGTCGCTGGGCGGATCGAGCAGCCACGGTCCGGGACTCGGCGGCGGGGGCGGCGGCACGACGGTGGTGTGGGAGGCCCCGCTGTAGCTGCGCCGGGCCGGGACCGCGCCGGACCGCCGGGCAGCAGCGGCGCCGGTGTCAGCGGGACTCGTGGTGAGGCGCCAGGTGTCAGCGGGCCTTGAGGATCTGCTCGATGATGACCGCGACGCCGTCCTCGTTGTTCGTCAGAGTCCGCCCCGAAGCGGCGGCCACCGCTTCCGGGTGGGCGTTGCCCATCGCGTACGAGGTGCCCGCCCAGCTCAGCATCTCGACATCGTTCGGCATGTCACCGAAGGCGACGACCTCGGACGGGGCGATGCCCCGCTCGGCGCAGCACAGTTCCAGGGTGCCCGCCTTGGAGACACCGGCGCCGCTGATCTCCAGCAGCGCGGTCGGGCTGGAGCGGGTGATGGACGCGCGGTCCCCGACGGCGGCGCGCGCCAGGGCGAGGAAGTCGTCGGGCGCCAGCTCGGGGTGGTGCGCGAGCACCTTCAGTACCGGCTGATCCGCGATGTCGGAGTCCGGAGCGAGCAGCTTCTCGGCGGGTGCGACGCTCGATGCGGGGTCGAACTGCATCGGGGGGTAGGCCAGTTCGTGGTGGATGCCGCCGGTCCGCTCCACGGCGAACGAGATGCCGGGTGCGGCGGCTCGCAGGATGGAGATCACGTCGAGTGCGTCGGTGCGCTCCAGGGGGAGGACCTTGACGAAGACGTGTCCGCCTCCGTCGCCGTGCAGGTCGACCACGGCTGCGCCGTTGCCGCAGATGGCGAGGCCGTGGCCGTGGACGTGGTCGCTGACGACATCCATCCACCGGGCCGGACGACCGGTGACGAAGAAGACGTCGATCCCGGCCTCCTCGGCGGCGGCCAGCGCGGCGATGGTGCGGTCCGAGACGGTCCTGTCGTCCCGCAGCAGGGTGCCGTCCAGATCGGTGGCGATCAGCCGGGGCGGAAGGGGGGCGGCGGGGCCGGTAGCTGAGGTCACCGGACCATTCTCCCGCACGGAGCGCACGGGCGTGCGAAAGGTCGCACATCTGAGAGCGTGCGCGGGCACGCGGCTGAGCCGGGCGGGCCCCGCCGGTGAGCGTCCGGGCCGCGTTCCCGTCCCCGGAGGCGCCGCCGGGTGGGGTGCGTGCGGTCCGGTCCGGCGACCGGGTCCGCCCGGGGGCGGGTACGACGTAGGGTCGTGGCCATGCGTCTGAGTACCGTGATTCTCCCCGTCCGCCGCTGGCGCGAGGGTGGCCGTGAGCAGTGGGTGCGCGCCGAGGGGCTGGGTTTCCACACCGCGTACACCTACGATCATCTGTCCTGGCGGGTGCCGTTCCGCGACGGCCCGTGGTTCGGTGCGGTGCCGACGCTGACCGCGGCGGCGGCGGCGACCGGGCACATCCGGCTGGGCACGCTCGTCACCTCGCCGAACTTCCGGCACCCGGTGACGCTCGCCAAGGACCTGATCGCGCTGGACGATGTCTCCGGCGGCCGGATCACCCTGGGTATCGGCGCCGGGGGCAGCGGGTTCGACGCGACGGCGCTGGGCCAGGAACCGTGGACCCCGCGGGAGCGGGCCGACCGCTTCGGGGAGTTCGTACCGCTGCTCGACCGGCTGCTGACCGAGGGTTCGGTGTCCCACCGGGGCACGTACTACTCCGCCGACGAGGTCCGTAATCTGCCCGGCTGTGTGCAGGGGCCGAGGCTCCCGTTCGCCGTCGCCGCCACCGGTCCGCGCGGAATGCGGATCGCCGCGGGACACGGGCAGGCCTGGGTGACGACGGGCGACCCGAAGATCTTCGAGACCGGCACCTCCGAGGAGTCGGTCGAAGCCGTCCGGGGGCAGATCGGCAAGCTCGCCGCCGCCTGTGACGAGATCGGCAGGGACGTCGCAGGTGTCGAGAAGATCCTGCTCACCGGCTTCACTCCGGACGAGGGCCGTCCGATGGAGTCCCTCGACGCCTTCGTCGACTTCGCGGGCAGGTACGCGGCACTCGGTATCGACGAGATCGTGATCCACGCACCGATCCCCGGAACGATCTTCGCCGCCGACGAGAAGGTCTTCGAGCGGATCGCGACCGAGGCGCCGAAGCAGCTGAACTGAGCCGGACCGGGGCGGGCGGCGGATCCGGTCAGCCCCGGAGGCGCAGGAACTCCGGCGGCACCCGGTCGGTGAGCCATACCCCGTTGGCACTGACCCGGAAGACGTGGCCGGCGCCGTGCATGGCCCCGGCGTCCACGCTCAGCACCACCGGGCGTCCCCGCCTGGCGCCCACCCGGGTCGCCGTCCCGCGGTCCGCCGAGAGATGGACGTGGTGGCGGTTCATCGGGCGCAGGCCCTCGGCGCGGATCGCGTCGAGGCTGCGGGCGACCGTCCCGTGGTAGAGGTACGCGGGCGGCTCGGCCGCCGGCAGGCCGAGATCGACCTCGACGGTGTGCCCCTGGTTGGCCCGGATCCGCGCGCCTTCGACGGTGAAGCGCTGCTTGTCGTCGACCGCGACGACATGGTCCAGCTCGGCCCGGGTGAATCGGAGTCCGTGCGCCGCAGCCGCGCGGAGCAGCGTGTCGACCTCCACCCAGCCGTGCTCGTCGAGAGTGATGCCGATGCGCTCGGGCTGGTGCCGCAGATGTCTGGAGAGGTACTTCGACACCTTCACGGTGTGTCTGTCGTTCATTCGACAAGGGTGCGAGCGGAGCGCACCGGCGTGCATCCGAATTACCTTCTGCGCCCGCCGAGTTACGCATGATCCACAGGCAAGGGGGTTTATCCACAGGGAATTTGACGGATCTGTGGACAAGGCGGGTGTGGTTTACGGCTTTTGCCCGACCTGCCCGTCTTCGGGCTGGGGATAAGTCAGAGCGTCCAACGTCCGTGCCTGGAGCTCCCGTTCGGTGGCCGCAGTGATGAAAGCGGCCGTGTTCTCCCGGCCCGCCAGCTTCTCCACCGCACGGATCGTGGCTGCCGGGAGCGCTACGGCCGTCCTGCCCTCCGGATGCACGGGCGGGCCGTCCGGTTCCAGGTGCTGCTGGAGATGGCGGGTGGCGAACAGCCGCATGGCCCGCGCCAGTTCGGCGTCGACGCTCTGCTGTGCCAGCGGTCGCAGCCGCCGTACGAGCGAGGCGGCCTCCGCCACCTGCGCCTCGTCGGGCGGCGGGTGCCCCAGGTACCGGGCGAAGACATGCTCCGTCGTGAACTCCAGGAACCGGGACGCGATGTGTTCGACCTGACCGCGCAGCTCCCGCAGATGAACGGAGATGGCCTTCAGCGGTACACCGGCCGCGTGCAGTTCCACCGCTACGTCCAGCTCCTGCGGGCTCGGTACCAGGAACTCGTCGTCGCGGCCCGGGATCGGCTCCAGCACGCCCAGCGCCACCGCGTCGGCCACGGCCCCGTCGTCGCGGACCCCGCCGAACTTCCCGACCAGTTCCGCCCGGGAGATCCGGTCCGCCTCCTCGTCGGTCCAGCCTCCGCTGACCTCGGCGACGAGACCGAGCACACCGCCGAGCCCCCGGCCCGCGTCCCACGCCTCCAGCAGCTCCTTGATGGAGGCCAGGGTGTAGCCCCGGTCGAGCAGATCAGCGATCTGCCGCAGCCGTGCGACATGGCTGTCCCCGTACACGTTGGACCGGCCGCGCCGCTGCGGCTTGGGCAGCAGACCCCGGTCCTGGTAGGCGCGGATCGTACGGACCGTGGCGCCGCTGTGGTGCGCCAGGTCCTCGATCCGGTACTCGGGTTCCGCCGCCCCTGTTCTCTGCCCGGACACGCTCTCTCCCTCCACGCCCGCGCCCCTGGTGCCCGTCGCACCGTGGGGCGGCGGGACTACGACAAGGCCGCCCGCCCGATCGCACCCGCTGCCGCACGGGCGGCGGGCGAGGTCGCGAGGTATTCGACCGCCTTGCTCAGCGAGCCCTCCTGGGAGGGATGGTACGACCGCCGGAAGTAGCGGGGTATCGCCGAGCCCAGCTCGCCCCAGGTGGGCAGCAGCCCTTTGGCGACCGCCCTGTTGTGCCCGCGCAGCGAGTAGCGCAGCCTCCCCGCCAGCCGGGGGTCGTGGCGTACCAGATACGAGGCGCCCCACGCCCACAGCCACAGCAGCACCGGAGTGACCACGGCCATGCCCTCGATCCTGCGGGCGTACCGGGGCAGCCCTTCGCCGCCGCAGTGCTGGTACATGTCGAAGGCCACGGCCCGGTGCTCGACCTCCTCCGCGCCGTGCCAGCGCAGCAGATCGAGCATCACCGCGTCGGACCCGGCCGTGTCGAGGGCGTCGGCGTGCAGCACCCAATTACCGAGGACTGCGGTGAACTGCTCGATCGCGGCGATCAGGGACAGCCGGAAGCGCAGCCATTCCCGCTCCGGTACCGGCACACCGAACGGCGGCTGCTCGCCGAGGAGTTTCTCGAAGAGGAAGTCGACGTGCCGGGTGTATGCCGCGGTGTCGAGCCGCTGGGCGGCGAGGTGGTCCAGGACATGGGAGTGCTGCACGCTGTGGGTGGCCTCCTGGCCCATGAACCCCTTGACGTCCTTGAGCAGTTCCGGATCGGCGACCAGGGGCAGGGCCTCCTTGAAGACCTTCACGAACCACAGCTCGCCCGCCGGGAGCAGCAGATGCAGCACATTGATCACATGGGTGGCGGTGGGCTCGTCCGGTATCCAGTGCAGCGGGGTGGCGGCCCAGTCGAAGGAGACCCGGCGCGGGGTGATCGCGTACGGCGCGTCGGTCCCGGTGTGCTGCTCGGTGTACTTCTCGGTGCTCACAGCGGTGGCTCCCATCGCGCGACCGCCCGCAAGGACTTCGGTGCGAACCGTGACATGAAGAGGGCGCCGCGTGCCTCGGGTGTCACCGGAACCACCGCCCGGTTGTGCACCACCGCGGACAGGATCGCCTCCGCCACCTTCTCCGGCGGGTAGTTGCGCAGTCCGTACAGCCGGGACGACTTCTTCTGCTTGCGCCTCTCCTCGTCCGGAGAGACCCCGGCGAAGCGCGCGGTGGAGGTGATGCCGGTGTTCACGATGCCGGGGCAGATCGCACTGACGCCGATGTCCTGCCCGGCCAGCTCCGCGCGCAGGCACTCGCTCAGCATCAGCACCGCCGCCTTGGACGTGGCGTACGCGGGCAGCGCCTTCGACGGCTGGAAGGCGGCGGCCGAAGCGGTGTTGACGATGTGGCCGCCCTGACCGCGCGCGGCCATCTGCCTGCCGAAGAGCCGGCAGCCGTGGATGACCCCCCACAGATTGACGTCGAGGACCTGCTTCCAGTCCTCGCTCGTGGTGTCGAGGAACGGCCCCGAGAAGCCGATGCCCGCGTTGTTGACCAGGACGTCCACCGTGCCGTACTCGGCGGCCACCTTCGCGGCGAGCTTCTCCATCGCCTGTTCGTCGCTGACGTCCACGGCCTCGCCCCAGGCCTCGGGAGAGCCGATGAGCCGGGCCATCTCCGCGGTACGGGCCGCTCCTTCCGCATCCCGGTCGACGGCCACGATCCGGGCCCCCGACTCGGCGAACGCGAACGCGGTGGCCCGCCCGATGCCACTCGCCGCGCCCGTCACCAGCACGAGCTGCCCGCCGAAGCGCTCGGCGTGCGGCCCGGTGGCCACGGCGCGCGGAGTGGCGGCCGGGTTCTCGTGCGCCGTGACGAACTCGCCGATCCAGGCGGCCAGCTGATCCGGCCGGGTGCGCGGCACCCAGTGCTTGGCGGGCAGCGTACGGCGCGTCAACTGCGGAGCCCAGTGCTCCAGGTCGTCGTAGAGCCGCTCGGAGAGGAAGGCGTCCCCGGTCGGCGTGATCAGCTGGACGGGCGCGTGCGCGTACGCGTCGGCGCGCGGTCTGCGCAGCCGGGGGCGGACGTTGTCGCGGTAGAGCCAGGCGCCGTGCGCGGCGTCCGAGGGCAGCGAGTCCGTCGGGTAGTCGCCCGGGGGCACTTTCTCCACCCGCTCAAGGATCTTCGGCCAGCGTCTGCCGAGCGGTCCGCGCCAGGCCAGCTCCGGCAGCACCGGGGTGTGCAGCATGTACACGTACCAGGACTTGGCTCCCTGGCCGACCAGTTGGGCGGCTCTGCGGGGGGTGGGCCGGGACATCCGCTTCTTGATCCAGAGCCCGAAGTGGTCCAGCGAAGGCCCGGACAGCGAGGTGAAGGAGGCGATCCGGCCCTCGGTGCGCGGGACGGTCACGAACTCCCAGGACTGCACGGATCCCCAGTCGTGGCCGACGAGATGCACCGGCCGGCCGGGGCTCACCGCGTCGGCGACGGCCAGGAAGTCGTCGGTCAGCTTCTCCAGCGTGAAGCCGCCGCGCAGCGGAACCGGTGCCGTGGACCTGCCGTGGCCCCGGACGTCGTACAGCACCACATGGAAGCGCGCGGCCAGCCGCGCCGCGACCTCGGTCCACACCTCCTTGCTGTCCGGATAGCCGTGCACCAGCAGGACCGTCGGCCGGTCCGGGTCGCCCAGTTCGGCGACGCACAGCTCGATCCCGCCGGTGCGCACCCAGCGCTCACGCGCTCCTTCGATCCCTGCGCTCACGCGGCCCTCTCCTCTGCCCAGCGCCGCACATGCGGCAGATCGTCGTCCAGCCAGAAGGCGCTCTGCTCGGGGTCGGCCGAGTCGGTGACGACCAGGATCTCCTCGAACTTGGCGCCGGTTCCCCGGAATCCGAGGTGTGGTTCGACCGCCCACAGTCCGGGCCGGGGCGGGTGGTCGGAGAAGCGGTACGGGCTCCACAGCGGTGACCAGCCGTCCCGGTGGCCATGCAGCGCGTCGCTCGCCAGCCCCTTCAGCGACCGGGTACCGAAGCCGAAGACATGGGGCGACCAGCGGCGCTCCCTGACCTGCCCGACCTTGTGCGCGATCACGCCGAAGGGGTAGGCGCGGTGCCGGTTCGCGTATCCCTGGCGGACCATCAGCCGGTCGACGTCCTGGTAGATCGTGCGCAGCGTGCGCCGCTCACGCACCTCGCGCAGGATCAGCTCGCGGTGGGCCGCCAGATCGGCGAGCAGCCGGTCGTGCACGGGGTTGAGGCCCAGGCAGCCCGAGTAGCCGATGTCCGCGGTGAAACCCCGGAAGACCGGGGCCATGTCGAGGATGAAGGGCATACCGGCCTCCAGCCGCCGGTTCGTCGGGAAGAACTGCAACGGCACCTTGAAGCCCGTGAAAGCCGTCCGGTCCCCGAACCAGGCGAAGGGCAGATGGAACCAGTCCCGCACACCCCGCCGGTACAGCCACTCGCGCTGCATCCGCGCTGCCTCGCGCTCGGTCACACCCGGTCTGAGCTGGGCGGCGACCGCCTCCGCACAGGCGTACGCAAGGGTCTGGACCTCCCGGAACCCTTGCAGTTGCGCGGACCGTGCCCGCCGCGCGGCGGCACTCCCCACCGGACCGCCCACCGATGTCCCCACCGGCTTCCTGCCCGGATTCCCCGCTGACTTCACCGCTGAGGCCATGCCACCCGTCCGTCCCGTCCTGTGTGCGGTACGTGCTCGTAACTTGACACTGATGAATGTGACAATGCCCGGCGGCTACGTCAAGAGCCCCGCGCAGCCTGTGGACAACCGGACCGTCCGGCGCCGCGCGCACCGGGCTCTTCCGCCCGGACCGGGGCGGGTCCGAACGGACGACCGTAGCTCTCTCGTACCGGGCCCCTACGGGTCCTGTACGCCTGGAGTCGGACAGGGATCCAGCCGTCTGGGGTGACGCCGGACATGACATGCGCCACTACCTTCGGAATGTGACTGTGATCGCGACCGAAAGCCTGAGCAAGCGGTTCCCGAGGGTGACCGCACTTGACCGGCTCTCCTTGGACATCGGACCCGGTGTGACCGGCCTGGTGGGCGCCAACGGAGCCGGCAAGTCCACGTTGATCAAGATCCTGTTGGGGCTGTCCCCCGCCACGGAAGGCCGGGCCGCCGTGCTCGGACTCGATGTCGCCACCAGCGGCGCCGAGATCCGTGAGCGCGTCGGATACATGCCCGAACACGACTGCCTGCCGCCCGACGTCTCGGCCACCGAGTTCGTCGTCCACATGGCGCGCATGTCCGGACTGCCGCTCACCGCGGCACGCGAGCGCACCGCGGACACGCTGCGCCACGTCGGCCTGTACGAGGAGCGCTACCGACCCATCGGCGGCTACTCGACCGGGATGAAACAGCGGGTGAAGCTGGCCCAGGCGCTGGTCCACGACCCGCAGTTGGTGCTCCTCGACGAGCCGACCAACGGCCTGGACCCGGTCGGCCGCGACGAGATGCTCGCGCTGATCCGCCGGGTCCACACGGACTTCGGCATCTCGGTCCTGGTCACGTCACACCTCCTCGGTGAACTGGAACGCACCTGCGACCACGTCGTCGTCATCGACGGCGGCACGCTGCTCCGCTCCAGCTCCACCAGCGACTTCACCCAGACCACCGCGACGCTGGCGGTCGAGGTCACGGACACCGACACGCACCCGGACGGTACGCAGGTGCTGCGCGAGACGCTGGCCGCCGCGGGAGTGACCCTGCACGAGGGCGTCGAGGAGGGACTGCCGGGCGCCGGTCACATCCTGCTGGTCGAAGCGTCCGGCGAGGAGACCTACGACCTGGTGCGCGACACGGTCGCCGACCTGGGCCTGGGGCTCGTACGGATGGAACAGCGCCGCCACCACATCGCCGAGGTCTTCCACACCGACCGTTCGCAAGCCACCGACCACTCCCCGCCCGCGCAGCAACAGGGACAGCAGAAGCAGGAGGTGCAGGCGCGATGAGTACCGAGACCACCCAGATCCACAACATCGGATACCGGAAGTACGACGGCCAGCGCCTGGGCCGTGCCTACGCCCGCCGCTCCCTCTTCTCGCAGTCCCTGCGCGGGTCCTACGGGCTGGGCCGTTCGGCCAAGTCCAAGGTGCTGCCGATGATCCTCTTCGGCGTGATGTGCGTGCCCGCCGCGATCATCGTGGCGGTCGCCGTGGCGACCAAGGCGAAGGCCCTGCCGCTGGACTACACGCAGTACGCGATCGTCACCCAGGCGATCATCGGCCTGTACCTCGCCGCGCAGGCCCCGCAGTCCGTCTCCCGCGACCTGCGGTTCAAGTCCATCCCGCTCTACTTCTCGCGCCCCATCGAACGCGTCGACTACGTCCTCGCCAAGTACGCCGCGATGGCCTCGGCCCTGTTCGCACTGACCGCGACGCCGATCGTGATCCTCTATATCGGCGGGCTCCTCGCCAAACTCGACTTCGCCGACCAGACCAAGGGGTTCGGCCAGGGACTGGTCTCGGTGGCGCTCCTCTCACTGCTCTTCTCCGGCATCGCCCTGGTCGTCGCCGCGCTCACCCCGCGCCGTGGCTTCGGCGTCGCGGCCGTCATCGCCGTACTGACCATCACCTACGGCGCGGTCTCCACCGTCCAGGCCATCGCCTTCTCCCAGGGTGCGACCGGAGCGGTCAGCTGGCTCGGCCTGTTCTCCCCGATCACCCTGATCGACGGCGTACAGACCGCCTTCCTCGGCGCCACCTCCGACTTCCCCGGGGGAGTGGGCCCGGGAGCCGGTGTCGGTGTGGTCTATCTGCTCGTCGTTCTCGCGCTCATCGCCGGCTCGTACGCCGTCCTGATGCGCCGCTACCGGAAGGTCGGGCTGTGACCACGATCAACATCGACCACACCTCGCGCTGGTTCGGCAACGTGGTGGCGGTCAACGACATCACCATGACGGTCGGCCCCGGCGTCACCGGCCTCCTCGGCCCCAACGGCGCGGGCAAGTCCACCCTCATCAACATGATGGGCGGCTTCCTCGCCCCCTCCACGGGCGCGGTCACCCTCGACGGCGAGACGATCTGGCAGAACGAGACCGTCTACCGGAAGATCGGCATCGTGCCCGAACGGGAGGCGATGTACGACTTCCTCACGGGCCGTGAGTTCGTCGTCGCCAACGCCGAACTCCACGGACTGAACGAGCGCGCCGCACAACAGGCCCTCGCCACGGTCGAGATGGAGCAGGCACAGGACCGCAAGATCGCGACGTACAGCAAGGGCATGCGCCAGCGCGTGAAGATGGCGTCCGCCCTGGTCCACGACCCCAGCGTGCTGCTCCTCGACGAGCCCTTCAACGGCATGGACCCGCGCCAGCGCATGCAGCTGATGGATCTGCTGCGGCGGATGGGCGCGGAGGGCCGCACGGTGCTGTTCTCCTCGCACATCCTGGAGGAGGTCGAGCAACTCGCCTCGCACATCGAGGTGATCGTGGCGGGACGGCATGCCGCCTCCGGCGACTTCCGCAAGATCCGCCGGCTGATGACGGACCGTCCGCACCGCTACCTCGTACGGTCCAGCGACGACCGGGTACTGGCCGCCGCACTGATCGCCGACCCGTCCACCGCCGGGATCGAGGTGGACGTCACGGAGGGCGCGCTGCGCATCCAGGCGGTCGACTTCGGCCGCTTCACGGAGCTGCTGCCGCGCGTGGCCCGTGAGCACGGCATCCGGCTCCTCACCGTCTCGCCCTCGGACGAGTCCCTGGAATCGGTCTTCTCGTACCTCGTAGCGGCCTGAAAGGAGCTGTGACGTCCATGTACAACCCCACAGTCGCCCGGCTCACCTACCGGGCCCTGCTCGGCCGCCGCCGAGCCGCGATTCTGTTCATCCTGCCCGCGCTGCTGATCGTGATCTCCGTAGCGGTACGCGGCTTCAGCGGCGCCGACGACGGGGTCGCCACCGATGTGCTCGGCGGCTTCGCCATGGCCACGATGGTGCCGCTGATCGGTGTCATCGCCGGTACGGGAGCGATCGGCCCGGAGATCGACGACGGCTCGATCGTCTATCTGCTCGCCAAGCCGGTGAAGCGGCCCACGATCATCTTCACGAAACTCATCGTCGCGATCGCCGTGACGATGGCGTTCTCCGCGATCCCGACGTTCATCGCGGGCATGATCCTCAACGGCAACGGCCACCAGATCGCGATCGCCTACACGGTCGCCGCACTGGTCGCGTCCATCGCGTACGCCGCGGTCTTCCTGCTCCTCGGCACGATCACCCGGCACGCGGTCGTCGCCGGACTGGTCTACGCCCTGGTCTGGGAGACCCTCTTCGGCAGCTTCGTCTCGGGGGCGCGCACGCTCAGCATCCAGCAGTGGTCGCTGTCCCTGGCCGAGAAGATCGGCGCACCGGGGGCCATCACGTCGGACGTCGGACTGCCGCTGTCGGTGGTGCTGCTGGTGGCGGTCACCGTCCTGGCCACCTGGTACGCGGGACAGAAACTGCGCAGGCTGACGCTCGCCGGCGACGAGTGAGACACCAGGAGTACGACGACGGCGGGGCCGGGGCATCAGCTCCGGCCCCGCCGTCGTGCGGTGCCCTTGCTCAGAGGGTCAGCGCCGCCGGCTGCCACGCCGCTGACGGGGAACCGGTGGCAGCGCCCGCTTGATCTCCGCGACGTCCTGGATGACGTCGGAGAGACGGACGCTCATCGCGCCGAGGACCCGGTTGGTGGCGTCGAGCCGCCGGTCCATCGCCTCCAGCCGGTGCGACATGCGGGTCAGCACCGGCCCCAGCTCCCGCAGCACGGGCCCGACCTCGCCCATCGCGGACTCCAGATCGGTGACGCGGCGGTCGATCCCGTCGTACCGAGGATCGAACACGGCCACCGCGGGACGGGACTCCTCGGCGTCGAGAAGGTACGTGCGGACGCGACGGGCGACCTCGCTGTCACGCAGCAGCATGGCGATGTTGAGGACGGTCCTGCGGGTGTAGAGACGCAGGTGCGCACGCCCCTGTGGATAACTTTCCGGGGCGCCGTCCTTTGAACTGGTCAAAATGACCAGTTCAAAGGAGTGCAGGTCAGGGCCTTTCAGAGTGGTCAGCCCGTTGGTCTGCAGCTCTTCGCGGTGCCGCCTGACGATGCTGTGGACGGCGTCTGTGGATACCGCGAAGTACCGCGCCACGTCCTCCGTACGGAGATGAATCCCGTCCGGCAACTTCCGCGCAGCTCCCGGCTAGACCTTCCGGTCGCGGGCCGCGAACAGGCCCACCACCAGGGCCGCCGCGCACACCCCCAGCACCAGCGAGATCGGCAGCGTCCAGTCGCCCGTCGCCTGGTACACCGCGCCCGCCGTCAGCGGACCGGCCGCCGCGAGCAGGTAGCCCACCGTCTGTGCCATTCCGGACAGCCGGGCCGCCGTCTGTGCGTCGCCCGAACGCAGCACGATCATGGTCAGGGCCAGTCCCACCCCGCCGCCCTGGCCGATGCCGAGAACCGCCGACCACAGCCAGGCGCCGGACACCGGGGCGATCATCAGGCCCGCGTAGCCGACGGCCACCATCGAGGTGACCAGCGCGACCAGCGGGCGCTGGCTGCGCATACGGCCCGCCAGCAGGGGGACGCCGAACGCGCCCGCGACCTGGATCAGATTGTTGAACGCGAAGATCGCTCCGGCCGTCGACCGGCTCATCCCGTGATCCGTGAAGATCGTCGGCATCCAGGCGATGAGGACGTACGTCCACACCGACTGGAGCCCCATGAACAGCGTGACCTGCCAGGCCAGCGCGGAGCGCCAGACGCTCCGGGGCGGCCCGGCCGGGGTGACGCGTACCTCGTGACCCGTACGGCCGCGGGCGATCAGTACCTGCGGCAGCCAGGCCACCGCGGCGACCGCCGCCAGCAGGGACCAGAAGGCGAGCGACGCCTGCCAGCTGTTCCCGAACGCCTTCTCCAGCGGTACCGAGGCGGCGGCGCAGAGCGTGGCCCCGGCGATCATCGCGCCCGTGTACACGGACGTCATCGACGCCGCCCGGTCCGGGAAGTCCCGCTTGATCAGCCCCGGCATCAACACGTTGAGCAGGGCTATCGCGGTACCGGCCAGCACTCCGCCGCCGTACAGCGCGAACACCGACGGCAGTACCCGGACCAGAATGCCGATGCCGAGCAGGACGAGCGCGCACAACAGCACCACCTCGGTACCGAAGCGGCGGGCCAGCCAGGGGGCGATCGCCGCGCCCACCCCGAGGAACAGCACAGGCACCGAGGTCACCAGGCTCGACGCCGTCGACGAGAGGCCGAACGTGGAGCTGATCTCGCTGACCAGGGGCGACACGCTGGCCAGCGCCGCCCGCATGTTGAGCGAGGCGAGCACGATGCCGACGAGCAGGACCACGGGGTGGGCGAGCAGCGCGCGCCGTGCGGCGATCCCCTCGGCGGACGGCCGGACGTCGGCCTCCGCGTCGGGGAGCAACTGGTCCGAATCCGGGCGTGACAAAACAGGCCCCTTTCTGAAGAGCGACAGGAGGAGAGCGGGGGAGGCGGCGGGAGAAGGGAGCGGTGTCAGCGCGCGAGCAGCGCGCTGACCGCGTCGATCGGCTCCTGGAGGAGCGCGCGCGCGACCCGGTCGGCCGCCTGCGGATCGCCGCTCTCGATGGCGTCGACCAGCGCCCGGTGTGTTCCCAGGTCGATCGGCGGCATCTCGCCGTCCCCGATCGCGGTGCTCAGCACCTCGTGGACCTGGGTGGCGAAGAAGCGGTAGACCTCGGTGAACATCGGGTTGTGGGTGGCTTCGACCACGGCCAGATGGAACTCCAGATCCGCGGCGGCGGCCCGGTCGCCCTGCTCGCCCAGGGCGGTCAGCGCGCCCCGCAGCCGGGCCAGATCGTTCGCGTCCCGCCGCACCGAGGCCAGCCGCGCCGCTTCCGCCTCCAGCCCGACCCGCAGCTCCAGGACGTCGAGCACGCCCGCGTGCCGCAGGGTGCGCAGCACGGCGGACGGGTCGGCCGTCGAGCGTACGAAGGTGCCGTTGCCCTGGCGGGACTCCAGCAGTCCGGCGTGCACCAGCACCCGTACCGCCTCGCGGACGGTGTTGCGCCCGACACCGAGCTGCTCGGCGAGATCGTGCTCGGTGGGGATGCGGTCGCCGACCCCCCACTCGCCGTCGGCCAGCTGGGTCCGCAGCTGTTCGACGACCGTGTCCACCAGGGAGTGCCGTCCCGCTGCTTGCAGTGCCATGCCGACTCACATCCAACCGTTCACCGATTCACCCCATTGCCCAGTCATCCTACAACTGCATGCGCGCCATTTTCGTACAGCAGTCGAACGGAAAACCAGTAGCGGTGAACTCCCGGTCCGGGCACAGTGGTTGGGCTGGGCGGTACGGCGCTCAGCACACCACAGGGCCGGGAGAGGAGCGGGGCCAGGACCGAGAGATCGAGTCCGCCCGGCTCCCAGCGGGGCGGTTCGGGTCGGGCACCGGAGTGTTCACATCACCCTCCGACGTGCCACCCGGACAGTCGCCCGGGGCGGGTCCGTGCCCATCGCACGGTCCCGCCTTCCCGGCGACGCGTTCAGATCCGAGGCCCCTGGAGGAGCCGCTCCAGCACCACGGCGATGCCGTCGTCCTCGTTCGAGGACGTGACCTCGTGCGCCACGCTCTTCAGCGAGTCGTGCGCATTGGCCATGGCCACACCCCGCGCGGCCCACCCGAACATCGGGATGTCGTTCGGCATGTCCCCGAACGCGATCGTGTCCGCGGCGGTGAGCTTCAGCCGCCGCGCCGCCAGTGACAGGCCCGTCGCCTTGTTCAGCCCCAGCGGCAGGATCTCCACCACGCCAGGGCCGGCCATCACCACGTCCACGAGGTTTCCGACCACCTGCCGCGCGGTCTGTGCGAGGGCGTCGTCGCTCAGTTCCGGGTGCTGTATGTAGACCTTGTTCAGCGGCTGCGACCACAGCTCGGCGGGGTCCTCGAACGGCACCACGGGCAGCGGGCCGTCGTGCGGGCGGAAGTCCGCGCTCACCAGCACCTCGCCGTCCAGGCCGTCCCGGCTCACGGCCAGGGCCAGCGGTCCGGTCCCGGCCTCGATCTTGGCGATCGCGAGCGCGGCCAGCCGACGGTCCAGGGTCACCGACGTGAGCAGCCGGCCCTCGCCCGCGTGGTAGATCTGCGCCCCCTGTGCGCACACCGCGAGCCCCTGGTAGCCCAGGTCGTCGAGGACGTGCCGGGTCCACGGCGCGGCCCGGCCGGTGACGACGATGTGCGCCGCACCCGCCGCGGTGACCGCGGCGAGTGCGTCACGGGTGCGCTCCGAGACCGACCCGTCCTCGCGCAGCAGTGTGCCGTCGAGGTCGGTCGCGACCAGCTTGTAGGGCAGGGCAGATTTCACGTGGGCAGAGGCTCCAGACGTCTTCGCCGGGCGGTCCTGGACCGCGGTCCTACTTGACGGGGTCGAGGGTCTCCCGGCCACCGAGGTACGGACGCAGCACCGGCGGCACCCGGACCGAGCCGTCGGCGAGCTGGTGGTTCTCCAGGATCGCCACGATCGTGCGCGGTACGGCGCAGAGCGTGCCGTTGAGCGTCGAGAGCGGCTGGACCTTCTTGCCCTCGCGCATCCGGACCGACAGGCGGCGCGCCTGGAATCCGTCGCAGTTCGACGCCGAGGTCAGCTCGCGGTACTTGCCCTGGGTCGGGATCCACGCCTCGCAGTCGAACTTCCGGGATGCCGAGGCCCCCAGGTCACCGGTGGCCACATCGATCACCTGGAAGGGCAGTTCGAGGCCGGTCAGCCACTGCTTCTCCCACTCCAGGAGCCGCTGGTGCTCGGCCGCCGCGTCGTCGGGGTGGACGTACGAGAACATCTCGACCTTGTTGAACTGGTGCACCCGGAAGATGCCCCGGGTGTCCTTGCCGTACGTACCGGCCTCGCGGCGGTAGCAGGGCGAGTAGCCCGCGTACCGCAGCGGGAGCTGGTCGGCCTCGATGATCTCGTCCATGTGGTACCCGGCCAGCGGGACCTCGGAGGTGCCGACCAGGTAGTAGTCGTCCTTCTCCAGGTGGTAGACGTTCTCGGCGGCCTGGCCGAGGAAGCCGGTGCCCTCCATGGCGCGCGGGCGGACCAGCGCGGGCGTCAGCATCGGGATGAACCCGGCCTCGGTGGCCTGGGCGATCGCGGCGTTGATCAGCGCCAGTTCGAGCAGCGCGCCGACGCCCGTCATGTAGTAGAAGCGCGAGCCCGAGACCTTCGCGCCGCGTTCGGTGTCGATGGCGTGCAGCAGTTCGCCGAGCTCCAGGTGGTCCTTGGGCTCGAAACCCTCGGCCGCGAAGTCGCGGATCGTGCCGTGCGTCTCCAGGACGGTGAAGTCCTCCTCGCCGCCGACCGGTACGTCGGGGTGCACGAGGTTGCCCAACTGGAGCAGGAGGCGCCTGGTCTCCTCGTCGGCCTCGTTCTGCTCGGCGTCGGCCGCCTTGACGGCTGCGGCGAGCTGGCCCGTCTTCTTGAGCAGCTCGGCCTTCTCGTCACCCGACGCCTTGGGGATCAGCTTGCCGAGCGATTTCTGCTCGGAGCGCAGTTCGTCGAAGCGGAGCCCGGACGACCTGCGCCGTTCGTCGGCGGAGAGCAGGGCGTCGACGAGGGCGACGTCCTCTCCACGGGCGCGCTGGGAGGCGCGAACACGGTCGGGGTCCTCACGGAGCAGGCGAAGGTCAATCACCCCACCAGGCTACCGGTGCCCGCTTCCGGCGCTCGACTCGTTATCCATTCACGCGGCACTTTGTCCGAATTGATGCGCTATCTATGGAATGGTGGAGCGTGGCGGGGGGAAAGCGTGCGGCGGTTTCGGGATCCCTTTTCACCGGGTGCTCGCAGGAGGTCAATAGCGGTGCGGAAATTCCCCGGAATGGGGCATTCCATTCGCGACCGTTGACCCACCTCCCTTGTGGGGAGCGGGACTTGGGATCCCTTGTCCACAGGAATCCACAGCTCCGGAATGTTATCCACAGGCTGTGTGGGAGATCTGTGGATCACGGGCGAGACCGTTCCGAAAGCCTCATGAGGGGCGAAGGGTTCTCCCCTTAAACCCACTCCACGCACTCATTCGGGTGGGAATTGCTCGCTCTAAAGAGTTGATCAACGGAATTGAGCTGACAGCGCCCCACCTGGCGCCCTGTGGACGGAAGTGTCGTCGCTAGGGTGATTTGTCGACCATGTCGCCCAGCACTGTCGACTTGTCCCCAGGTCGAGAGGCCGCCTGTGGATAACTCTGCCGGAGTGTGGAAATCCGGAGGTACGACCAGCGGCGGCAGCGCGGCCCGTCCGCGGGAACGGTCCGCCCGCGCGGAGACCCGCCCGGTCCCCCGCCCGGAACCGCCGGTCTCCGACCGTCTCAGACCCGGCCGTCCTCGCTGCGCGCCAGCCAGTCCGAAGCCGCCACGAACTCCGGGTCCGACGTCCCCGGCCGCAGCGCCCGGACCGCCCCCGGCGCGACACCGGCCCGCGGGTACGAACCCAGGAACCGCACCTCCGGGCAGCTCCGCTTCAGCCCCATCAGGGCCTCGCCCACCCGCCGGTCCGAGATGTGGCCCTCGGCGTCGATGGCGAAGCAGTAGTTGCCGATCCCCTCACCCGTCGGCCGCGACTGGAGCAGCATCAGGTTGACCCCGCGCACCGCGAACTCCTGGAGGATTTCGAGCAGTGCACCCGGGTGGTCCTCGCGCTGCCAGACGACCACCGACGTCTTGTCCGCACCGGTCGGTGACGCGGGCCGGGCGGGACGTCCCACCAGGACGAAGCGCGTCTCGGCGTTCTGCGCGTCGTGGATCTCGGTGATCAGCGGTTCGAGCCCGTAGGTGGCCGCGGCGAACTCCCCGGCGAAGGCCGCGTCGAAGCGCCCCTCCTGAACGAGCCGAGCGCCGTCCGCGTTGGAGGCGGCCGACTCCCACAGCGCTTCGGGGAGATTGGCCCGCAGCCAGTTGCGTACCTGCGGCTGGGCGACCGGATGGCCGGTCACCGTCTTCACCTCGGCCAGTGTCGTCCCCGGCCGGACCAGCAGCGCGAAGGCGATCGGCAGCAGCACCTCGCGGTAGATCATCAGCGGCTCGCCGCCCGCCAGTTCGTCGAGGGTCGCGGTGACACCGCCCTCGACCGAGTTCTCGATCGGTACGAGTGCGGCGGCGGCCTCCCCGGTCCGTACCGCGTCGAGGGCGGCCGGTACGGACACCATCGGGACGAGCTCGCGGGTGGCGGCCTCGGGGAGCGTACGCAGGGCCGCCTCGGTGAACGTGCCCTCGGGACCCAGGTAGGTGAAGCGCGTGGCTGACATACGGTCACCCTAATGGCCCGAACGCCCGGGGGCCGGGCGTCCACCGAGGACGGCCCGCGCTCAGTGGCCTTCGACGAGACGCTGGCCCACGTACTCCCCGGGCCCGGGGCCCGCGGGCACGGCGAAGAGCCCGCTCGCCTCGTGCCGGATGAACGGCGACAGCGCGTCACCGCGGTCCAGCTTCCGCTGCACCGGCACGAAGCCGCGCATCGGGTCGGCCTGCCAGCAGACGAAGAGCAGCCCGGCGTCCGGCGTACCGTCCGCGCCGATCCCGTCGTGGTACGAGAAGGTGCGCCGCAACAGCGCGGCGCCGCCGTTCTGTTCGGGAGCCGAGATCCGGGCATGGGCGTTGTCGGGGATGACGAACTTGCCGTCCGGCCCGGCCTTGTCCAGGTCCATCTCGGTCGTCTCGGTGCCACCGGTCAGCGGGGCGCCGTCCTTCTTGCGCCGCCCGATGACCTTCTCCTGCTTGGCGACCGTGAGCTTCTCCCAGTCGTCGAGGAGCATCCTGATGCGGCGTACGACGGCGTACGAGCCGCCCGCCATCCACTCGGGCTGTGCGCCCGCGCCCTTGCCGTCGCCGTCCGGCACGAAGATGCGCTGGTCGAAGTCGCTCTCGGAGGGTTTCGGGTTGCCCGTCCCGTCGATCTGGCCCATCAGGTTGCGCGTGGTCATGGGGGACGCGGTGGCTCCGGGCGAACGGTTGAAGCCGTTCATCTGCCAGCGCACGCGGGCGGCCGATCCCGCCTCGTTCTGCAGGGAGCGCAGGGCGTGGAAGGCGACGAGCGGGTCGTTCGCGCCGATCTGCACCCAGAGGTCACCGTTGCTGCGCCTGGCGTCCAGCTGGTCGGACGAGAAGTCGGGCAGCGGGTCGAGCCGGCCGGGGCGCTGCGCGGTGAGACCGGTGCGGTCGAAGAAGGACCGCCCGAAGCCGAAGGTGACGGTCAGGGACGAGGGGCCCGCGTCGAGCGCGATTCCGGTGTCGTCGCCGACCGGTTCGCCCGCCATCAGCCGCTGTGCGCTCGCCGACCAGCGGCGCAGCAGCGCGGCGGCCCCGGCGCGGCCCGCACCCGCTGCCAGGTCGAAGGCGATCAGATACCCGGTGGACTGTGCCGGGGTGGTGATGCCCGCCTGGTGCCGGGTGCGTCCGGCACCGGCGTGGAAGGCGACCTCGGTGGAGCCGACCGTCGTCAGCGCGGTGGCCGGGTCCGCCGAGGTGGCGGCGTACGCGGCGGCGCCGCCCGCGCCCCCCACCACGAGTCCGCCCGCGCCCACGGCGCCCGCGGTTCCCAGCAGCCGCCTCCTGGAGATGTCGTTCATAGGGGTCAGCCGATCTTCACTGTCTTGTTCACGGTGGTCTGGTCGATGTCGGAGGTCCGCACGGTCACGGCGACGTCCCAGCTGCCGGCCATCGGGATCTGCACGCCGTCCGCACTCCAGTGTCCGGTGAACAGATGGGTGGGGACGACGGGCAGTGGACCGATCTTCTTCGCCGCGAGGGTCAGCGCGATCTTGACCTCGGGGATGTCGTAGGGCTTCCCGGCGGGGTTGTTCACGAAGACGTGCAGCTGGTTGCCGCCGGTGCGGCCCGGGGTGATTTCGAGGGCCACGGTCCCCTTTCCCTTGGGGCCGCCGGTGTCGAAGGGGAGGGTGATGTCGACCGGACCCGAGGGGACCGCCGCGGTCGCGGACGTGGCCCGCCCGGCTTCCTCCTCGGTCCTGCCCGGTTCGGTGGTCGTCAGCACCGTGGTGACGGCCAGCAGTACCACGGCGATCCCGGCCTCGGCGAGCACCGACTTGCGCAGGCCGGTGCGGTGCGGGTCGGCGTCCCTGATCCGCTTCTCGCGCACCACGGTCCTGGCGGCCCGCTGGCGGGCGAGCTGGGCGGCGCGGCGGGGGTCTTCGGGGACGGTCACCGGTTCGGGGCGCTCCGCGGCGGTGTCCGGAACCGCGGCGTCCGAAGCGGTGTCCTGGACCGTGGTGTCCGGAACTGCCGTGACCGAGACCGCCGTGACCGGAACTGCCGTGTCCTGGACCGCGGCTGCGTCCGGCGCGGTGGCGGCGGAGTGCTCCGACAACCGCCCCGTCCAGCGCCGGGAGAACCAGGCGATGCAGACGACCACCGCGACGAGCCCGACCTTGACCAGGAGCAGCTGCCCGTACCCCGTACCGAACAGCGCCGACCAGCTGCCGAGCTGCCGCCAGGACTGGTAGACGCCGGTGGCCGCCAGGACGCAGACGGAGACGAACGCGATACGGGAGAAGCGCTGTACGGCGGAACGTTCGATGGACGGAGTACGGAAGAGCGCGACGAGCAGCGCCGTGAGCCCGCCGAGCCAGGTGGCGACCGCGAGCAGATGGACGACGTCGACGGGCATCGCGATACCCGGCTGGAGGCCGACCGAGGCGTGCTCGGTGAGCGACCAGGTGGCGGCGATCCCGGCGGCGACGACCGCTCCGCCGAGGCCCAGGCCGAAGGCGAGGTCCTTCTTCTCCTTTCCGTCCTCCCGCCTGGCGTAGGCGCCGAAGAGGACGGCGACGAACAGCGCGGCGGCGCCGAGGAGCAGCAGCCGGGAGACGAGCGCCGCCCCGGGTCTGGTCTGGAGCACGGCTTTGAGCGCGCTGAGGTCGAAGGCGTCGGCGAGCTGCCCCGATCCGGTGTACGGGGCCCTGAGCAGCAGCAGGACGAGCGTGGCCGCGGTCAGCGTCAGCCAGCCACGGACGACGAGCTTCTGCAGCGGAGGCTGTCCCGCGCCGCGCTGCCAGCAGGCGAGGACGAAGGCGCCGCCGCCGACGAGCAGGATGAACCCGGCGTAAGCGAAGTAGCGCGCGGTGCCGTAGAGGAACCCGACGAGGCCGCCGCCGACGTTGTCCCCCGTCGCCGTGACGCTGGTCTTCGACGGGGCGCCGATGGAGAAGGTGAAGGCGCCGGACACCGGGTGGCTGTCGGCGGAGACGGCCTGCCAGGCGACCGTGTAGGTGCCGTTGGCGAGGCCGGGGCGCAGGTCGACGCCGTAGCTGACGGTGCTGCCCTTGGAGAAGTTACGGAGTACGCCCTTGTCGGCGCGGTTGCCTTTCGGGTCGAGGACGCGGACGGACTTGTTGTCCATGGCGACCTGTTCGGAGAAGGTGAGCGCGACGTTCGGGGGAGGTTGGGCGACCACCGCCCCGGCGTTCGGGGTGCTGCCGAGCAGGGCCGCGTGCGCGGAGGCGGGGGAGGCCGCGGCGAACAGTGTGCCGAGGAGTGCCGCCGTGACGAGCAGCAGCCGCGCGAGCGGGAGCCCGGAGCGCGGAGGAGCGGTGGACGCCGTCATGTGTCAGTCCCTCACTTGTGTTCCGGCTGGTAAGTGGGTTCCTTGACGGGAAGTTCGGCCTTGAGCACGCCGCCCTTCTCGAAATGCAGTTCCACGGCGACCTTCTCGCCGCGCTCGGGCTGTTTCTTGAGGTGCATGAACATGAGGTGGTTCCCGCCGCGCTCCAGGTCCAGTTCGCCGTGGGCGGGGACCGGGAGGGACTTCACCTCCCGCATCTGCTGGTCCTTGGTGGTGTGGAGGGTGATGTCGTCGGAGAGGGTGCTGGTGACGGAGGTGAGCCGGTCCGCGGTGGAGCCGCTGTTGGTCACGGTCACGAATCCGGCGGCCATACCGCTGCCGCCGACCGGCTCGGGCATGAAGGACTCGGTGACCTTCAGCTCGGGCCGGGCGTCCGCGCTCGCGCCGTCGCCGGACGACGAGCAGCCCGCCAGTGCCAGCGCCGCGGTGGCGGCTATGGCACAGGCGGTGGCCCCGGTGGCGAGACGGCTCACGGGGTCTCGCCCCTGATGAGCTTGGGGAGATCCTTGGTGTAGTCGCCGACGGTGGTGTCCTCGCCGTACAGCACGTAACCCGCGTCGGTCTTCGGCGAGAACGCCATGACCTGCGCACCGTGCATGGAGACGATCGTGCCGTCCTTCTCCTTCGTCGTCGGGGAGATCCCGATGCCGATCGAGCGGGCTCCGGCCTGGATGGTCTTGAAGTCTCCGGTGAGCCCGATGAACGACGGGTCCTGCGCCTTCAGCCACTTGCCGAGCTCGGCGGGGGTGTCCCGGTCGGGATCGGTGGTGATGAAGACGACCTGGAGCTTGTCCTGGTCGGCCTTGGGCAGCGCCTTCTTGGCCACGGCGAGGTTGCTCATGGTCAGCGGGCAGATGTCGGGGCAGTGCGTGTACCCGAAGTAGACGAGCGTCGGCTTGCCCTTGGTCTGCTCACGGAAGTCGAACTTCTTGCCGTGGGTGTCCGTGAGGACGAAGTCCGGCTTCTTGAACGGGGTGTCGAGTACGGTCGCGGCCTTCGTCTTCGTCGCGCCCGACACATCGGCGACCGAGCTCTTGCCGGAGCTGTCGCTGCCGCTGTCGGTGCTGCAGGCCGCGAGGGAGAAGGCGGTCGCCGCCACGAGGGCGGCGGCCGTCAGAGACTTCTTGTACGTGCTGCGCATGGAGAAATGTCCCAGTTGCTGGTCGGGGGTGGGCCGTCAGTGGGTACGGCGGCGGCCGGCGAGGACACCGAAGGCGATGCCCGCGATGCCGATGACGATGCCGATGACGCCGAGGATCCTGGCGGTGTTGTCACTGCTGTCGGACGACGAAGCGGTGGCCCGCGTGGCGGTCCCGTTGCCGGAGTCCGAGGTCTTTCCGGAGGCGCTGTCCGGGGTGGCGCCCGCGGTGTCGGCGGCGCTGAGCGTGAGCACCGGTGCCGGGTTCTGGGGCTCCTCGGCGCCCGGCTTCTGCTCTTCGATCCAGCGCACGACCTCCTTGTCGGAGTAGGTCTGGAGCGCCTTGAACGCGAGCTGGTCGGTGTCGGTGGGCAACTGGCCGACGGAGAGCGGGAACTGCTGGAACTGACCGGGCTCGATCTTCCCGCCGGTCCAGGTGACCTTCGAGACGGCCTCGTCGATCTGCTTGCCGTGCAGGGTCACCGGCTTGGCGAGCTTGGACGTGGTGACCTTGACCTGCCAGCCCGGCACCGGCTCCGGCATCACCGAGGCGAGCGGGTGGTCGGTCGGGAAGTTGACTTCGAGCTTCGTGGTCGCGGCGTTGTCACGCTCGTTGGGGACCTTGAAGGCGATGGTGGCGTAGCCGCCCTTGGCGGCCTCGCCCTGCGGCTGGACGGTGACGTGCGCGAAAGCGGTGCCCGAGACCAGCAGGACGGAGGTGGCGGCGATGCCACCGATCACGGCGATGCGACGGGTGTTGACGCTCATACGGAACACACTCCACGGTGCGAAAGGGAAGGGTGGCGGCCCGCACGCCGGTGCGCGCGGGCAGCGCGGCACCGCTCCCGCTCGCTACGTGCGTGGGGGGTGCCGCGTCAGGCTGCTGGTGCGTACGCGGAGGGCGGCCCGCGCCTGATCACCGTGTGCTGAAGCGCCTCGCCCGCGGTCCACAGTGGAGCGGGGAGTGGTGCGTACCCGGCGCGCGGTCCCTGTGCGGGTGCTTCCGGAAGTCCGGTGCGCAGGGCGCGTACCAGAGCGAGCGCGGCGCGCAGATTGCCCACGAGCGCCCCCTCGGCAACCCCGTGCGACAGCCGGGTCAGCCGGAACAGTGCGATCTCTCCGCGCCGCAGCAGCCAGCCGGTGGCGAGCGCGGCCAGCAGATGGCCGAGCGCCATGGGGAGGGTGGGCAGCATGAAGACGGTCGACGTGGCCGCCGTCGCCGCCATACGGTGCGGTGCGGCCTGGGCCGAGCCCGGGTCGAGGCCCGCCGCGGTGACGATGCTGTGCGCCTGGGCGAGGCTCAGTGGCGCGGCCCCGGCGCCGCAGACGAGTCTCCCGGCGAGCGCGACCAGCGCGGAGGTGTCTCCCCCGGGGTGGCCGACGGCGGACTGCGCCGCCGTACCCATCGGGCCCATCGCACCCATGGCGCCGTGCTGTCCGAGGCCGAAAACGGTGTGCAGGGCGAGCTGCCCCGCGGTCAGCCCGGCGGCGATGCCCGGCAGCGACCGCTCGCGCCCGGCGAAGGGCGCCGCCACCGCGAACAGGCCGAGGAATCCCAGAGCCAGTGGCCACCAGGGGACGGCCGCACCGGAGGCCAGCGTGTGCCCCACCCCGGCCAGCACGACGCAGACCGCGGTGAAGACCGCGGTCCTCAGGAGCCGTGGACCGGCTCCGGCGCGTACGGCAGAGGTAAGCATGGCCGGGCCATCATCGCACTGGCCCGGGTCACTTCGTACGGCAGGTCCGGAAGGTCACCATCCGTCCCGGGGCGCCGCGCCGGCCCCGCTGACGCACCCGCCGGAGCGTCCGCTGACACACCCTCCGGTACACCGGCGCCCGGGGTACGCGCGTCCGCCGAATGAGCGTTATCACGTCAACCGCGTGCTTACCCCCCGGGTCCTGCGGCAATAGGTATCGATATGTCGAGCGGCAGCGCCGCAGCCAGGAGGCTGGAGCATGGGCATCTGGTGGTCTCTCCACTTGCGGCGCGAAGCCGCCAGCGTTCCGCTGGCCCGCCGTCTTCTGCTCGGCGCCATGGAGACCGCGGGGGTCGACCCGGACATCTCCTTCGACCTGTCGGTCGCCCTCACCGAGGCCTGCGCGAACGCGGTGGAGCACGGCGGGTACGAAGGACCGGGCGCCGCTTCCCCGTCCCAGGGGTACTGCGTGACCGCGTTCCTGGACGGCGAGCGGTGCCGTATCGAGGTCACCGACTCGGGTCCGGGCTTCCCGGCAGGGCGGGGGCGCGGCGCCGCCCGGCGGAACCTCCGGGCGCAGCCGTCGGCCCCGTCCGAGAACGGCCGCGGACTCGGTCTGATCGAGCAGCTCTCCGACCACGCCGACTTCCGCAACAGACCGGGCCGGGGCGCCATGGTGCGCTTCGACAAGGTCCTGAAATGGCGCGAGGACGCGCTGCTCAGGGCTTCCTGAGCGAGCGCGTCCCCGGGGATCCGGCGGACCTGGTCAGCCCTGCTTGACCGCGGCCATCCAGGCCTCGACCTCGTCGGACCGGCGCGGCAGGCCCGCGGACAGGTTCCGGTTGCCGTCCTCGGTGACGAGGATGTCGTCCTCGATGCGGACGCCGGTACCGCGGTACTCCTCGGGCACGGTGAGGTCGTCGGACTGGAAGTACAGACCGGGCTCGACGGTCAGGCACATACCCGGCTCCAGGGTGCCGTTGACGTACGCCTCGGTGCGCGCGGCGGCGCAGTCGTGGACGTCGAGGCCGAGCATGTGGCCGGTGCCGTGCAGGGTCCAGCGGCGCTGGAGGCCCAGTTCCAGCACGCGCTCCACCGGGCCTTCGAGCAGGCCCCACTCGATGAGCTTCTCGGCGAGCACGCGCTGCGACGCGTCGTGGAAGTCGCGGTAGGCGGCGCCGGGCTTGACGGCGGCGATACCGGCCTCCTGCGCTTCGTACACCGCGTCGTAGATCTTGCGCTGCAGCTCGTTGAAGCGCCCGTCGACGGGAAGCGTCCGGGTCACATCGGCGGTGTACAGGGTGTGGGTCTCGACACCGGCGTCGAGCAGCAGCAGCTCACCGCGGCGGACGTCGCCGTCGTTGCGCACCCAGTGCAGGGTGGTGGCGTGCGGGCCCGCGGCGCAGATCGAGCCGTAGCCGATGTCGTTGCCCTCGACGCGGGCGCGCAGGAAGAAGGTGCCCTCGATGTACCGCTCGGAGGTGGCCTCGGCCTTGTCGAGGATCTTCACGACGTCCTCGAAGCCGCGCACCGTCGCGTCGACGGCCTTCTGCAGTTCGCCGATCTCGAAGGCGTCCTTCACCGCGCGCGCCTCGGAGAGGTACACGCGCAGCTCCTCGTCGCGCTCGGCGGTGGCCTTGTCGGTCAGCGCGCTCTCGATGCCGGCGTCGTGGCCGCGTACGTTCCGGACCGGCCCGGTGGCCTTCGTGAGCGCGGTGGGCAGCTCGCGCACGTCCTTCGCGGGGATGCCGAGGAGTTGCTCGGCCTCGGCGAGGGAGTGCCTGCGGCCGACCCACAGCTCGCCCTGGCCGTCCAGCCAGAACTCGCCGTTCTCCCGGTTCGAGCGGGGCAGCAGGTAGACCGTCGCGGTGTGCCCGTCCTCCGCCGGTTCCAGGACCAGGACGCCGTCCTGGGTCTGGTCGCCGGTCAGGTACGCGTACTCGGTGGAGGCGCGGAAGGCGTACTCGGTGTCGTTGGAGCGGGTCTTCAGGTTGCCCGCGGGGATCACCAGACGCTCGCCGGGGAAGCGCGCGGAGAGCGAGGCACGGCGGGCGGAGGTCCGGTCGGCCTGGGCGATCGGCTCCAGACCGTGCAGCTCGGTGTCGGCCCAGCCGGACTTCATGTTCGCGGCGAGCTCTTCGGTGACGGCCGGGTACAGGCCGTTCTTCCGGGGCTTGGGCTCCGCTGCTTCCGGGTTCTCCGGGTTCTCCGGGGTCTCGGGGGTCGCCGGGGTGAGCTCCTCAGACACGTTCTGTCTCCTTGTTACGCCACGGGGCGTTACGACACTGGGCCCCCTCCATCGTACGGGCGTACGGAAGGGGGCCCAGGGTCGAAAGGCCTCTTACCCGAACGCCCCGCACGGCGCCCGTGGTTCGGGCCGGCCGGCACCGGAGGGCCGGCCGGCACCGGAGAGGCGGCCGGACTCAGTCGAAGCGGGCCGCCAGGATCACCACGTCCTCGGGGCTCTCCCGCTGGTCGAGGCCGTCGGGCAGCACCGTCCGCAGGACGTGACCGGCGATCTCGGCAGGATCGCCGAGCAGCGCCCTGGGCACGCTCGCCGCTGCCGAGTGGAGCCGGGCGAACGCCCGGTCCATGGGGTCTCCGGTACGGCGCAGCAGTCCGTCCGTGCAGAGCAGCACCGTTTCTCCCGGGGCCGGTGAGAACGCCGCACTCGGCGCCTCCCAGCAGGCGAGCATCCCCAGCGGCGCGGACAGCGAGGTCTCCACGAACTCGGTGCGCCGGTCGCCGACGATCAGCGGCGGGGTGTGTCCGGCCCCGGCGAGCAGGATCGTGCGCCGCGCGGGTTCGCAGTAGGCGAAGAGCACGGTGGCCGAGCGGGCGGGTTCGGTGAGCCGCAGCAGCAGTTCGAGGTCGGAGAGTACGGCGACGGGATCCTCGCCCTCCATCACGGCGTACGCCCGCAGACTGGCCCGCAGCCGCCCCATCGCGGCGGTGGCCCCGGCCCCCGATCCGGTGACCGATCCGACGGCCAGCCCGAGCGCGCCCTCGGGCAGCGGCAGCGCGTCGTACCAGTCGCCGCCACCGCGCGGTCCGGTGCGGTGGCAGGCGGCCAGCTGGACGCCGGGCACCCGGGGCAGCCTGCTGGGCAGCAACTCCTCGGCGAGGGTGGCCACGCGGATGCGGGCCCGGTCCAGCTCGACCAGCCGGGCCAGGTGTTCGCTCGCGTACTGGGCGTAGAGCCCGGCGAGGCGGCGTCTGCGGCCTGCGGGCTCGGCGGGTTCGTCGTAGAACCAGACGGCCGCGCCCAGCACCGGTCTCGGCACTCCCGCCGGTCCGCTCGCCAGTGGGAGTGCGTAGCTCGCCGCGCAGCCGATGCGGGCCGCCACGTCGCGCAGGCGGGGGTCGAGGGTCTTGTCGTGGCGGAGGTCGGGGTCGGCGAAGCCGCCGACGGGGACTGCGCCGGCGCCCGTGGCGTCCAGGATGCGCCCGTACGCGGTGACACCGCGCGGAAGGGTCTCGATGTGGCCGAGCTCGGCGTGGGAGAGGCCGAGTCCTACGGTGACCGTGGGGCCGTGCGTGCCGATCGGGCCGTTCGGTTCGGCCGGTTCCAGGACGACCAGACCGCGGCGGGCCCCGAGCAGTGCGGCGCCCGCCCGCAGGAATTCCCGGAGGGCTTCGTCCAGGCCGGAGGTGGCTGCCAGTCGTTCGGTGAGCTCGTGCAACGTGGTGAGGTCGAAGACCCAGCCGGCCAGCCGGTCCTGGATCAGGGCGCCGGGAGTTGTGCCGGGCGCGGGATCCGGTGCGGGGGCCGGAAGAGGTGCAGCAGTCTGCGCGGGAGCCGGAACTGGGGAGTTGATTCCAGCCACTTTCGGCAGGTGGGAGGCGCTCATGGCAGCCGGCTTTCTGACTGGTGCATTTCGCTCAATAGCATCGCAAACCCCCAAGTCATTCTGCGTAGCTATCAATGGATCCACATGTACACGCAGAAGTAAGGAGATGTCCAGCATTGTCCCCTTGGGGCTCCTGGTGTCCGTGGGATAACCCTGCTCTCTCCAGTAGACAGCCAACTTGGCCGAAAAATACCCCCCCGTGCAGTTATTTGATGTCGACTGAGGCCGTTCGGCAGCGCGTCATATCGAATGCGGTGGGTACGTAATCGGTGATGGCCAGGGGCAGTTGGTACGGCCCCGGAACCTGGCGGCAGACCTGGGCGTCTCTACCGCCGAGGGTCGCGCCCCATCCCCGAATGGCGGGGTTCGCACAGTGGCATAGCGACACAGCACGGACAGCACGGGACAGGTACGCGCCACGCACGCGCCATGCGCCACCCTTCGGCAAGCTCGACCAATGAACTCGGACCAGGCTCCGCCCTGCTGGAAATCCACACCACAGGCTCAGAGTTCGTGTGCACACAGTGATGCGCCGCATGCGTGGCGCGATGTGGACCTCGGCGTTCAACGGAAAGGAACGAGCGCTCATGCGCGAGATCCTCGGAAGGCGACGTGGGCTCCGGTTCCGGCGCAGTGGGAGGCACGCACAGCTCGATGCGGCGCTGACCTGTGCCACCGGCTGGCAATGGCCCGTGGTTCCCGGCGTGGGGCACACCGCCCCGGGCGGCCGGGAGCGCGGCTGTGCCTGCCCCGACCCCGAGTGCGTCGTACCCGGCGCACACCCCTTCGACCCCGGCCTGCTGGCGGCCACCACCGACGCGCGCATGGTGCGCTGGTGGTGGACCAACCGGCCCGATGCGCCGGTGATAATTGCGACGGGGGGGCGTGCGCCCTGCGCGCTCAGCCTTCCGGCTGCCGCGGGTGCACGTGCCCTGGTGGCCCTCGACCAGTTGGGCATGCGGCTCGGCCCGGTCGTGGCGACGCCCACGCGCTGGTCGCTGCTGGTGGCTCCGTACTCCCTGGAGCGGCTCGGCGCACTGCTGCACGCCAAGGAGTGGGTGCCCAGTTCGCTGCGCTTCCACGGTGAGGGCGGCTATCTCGTACTGCCGCCGTCGGAGACCGGCAAGGGGCCGGTGTGGTGGGAGCGGGCCCCTTCTCCCGTCCCTCAACTCCCTCCCCGACTCTCGTCCTGGGGCCTGGGACGCACCCTGACCGGCCGGGCCCCGGCGCGTACGGCGGAGCCGATTCCGGGATCCGCCGCGCCGTGGCTGCCGGATGTCGGAGCGGTGGTGGACGCGCTGGTCGAGGCGAGCACCGGCGCTCCGGGTGGCGGTAGCAGACTCGCCTATTGACGGTCGTCGCGTGCGCGGCCGTGGCATACGGCCGCCGCGCGACAGCGCGTGAACCGGCGTACGGGAAGCAACTCCGCGCCCCCTGCGGGCCATTGGCGGGCCCGGACATGGAAAGGCCCGGCCGTTGGCGACGGGGGATGCACCAACGACCGGGCTTATAGAACGGTAACAAGAGATCGGCGGTTCGCAAATTCGATCTCACGTATTCGGACAGCGACTCACCTGCGGGTACGGGCAGTTGTGACCGGAGTCACCTGCTGTTCCCGCAGGGTCGTCACTCTCAGCTGAGGGTCACCTGGCGGTTGGTGAGCCCGCCGCGCGCCCGGCGCTCCTCCGGGGTCAGCGGGGCGTCCGAGGCGAGCGCCGCGGTCAGCCGCTCGGCGAACTCCGCCGCGGGCTTCTCGCACTCCTCGGCACTCATCGCGCTCGGCAGGTCCCACACCGGGACGGTGAGACCGTGTGCCCGGAAGGACCCGACCAGCCGGGTGCCGGCACCGAGCGAGGAGGTGCCTGCCGCGTGCAGCCGGGCCAGGGCGTCCAGGAGCCGCTCCTCGGGATACGGCATGACCCAGCGCAGATGGTTCTTGTCCGGCGTCTCGCACCAGTAGGCCGAGTCCGCCGAGGTGAGCTTCACGGTCGGGATGGCCGCTTCGTTCGCGCGCTCCAGCGAGGCGGTGACCTCCGCGGCGGCGTTCTCCGAATCCGGCACCCAGAACTCGAACCCGGAGTGCACGACCGGCTCGAACGGGGCGTCGGGGTCCAGCAGATCCTGCAGCCGGGGACCGTCGGGAGCGGCCTGCTGGGAGGCGACCGGGGTACCGGGCGCCACGGTCAGCGCACGCTGAAGGGTGTCGGCCAGGTCGCGGCTGAGGTCGCCGGAAGGGGTGTCGTTCTGCAGACCGAGCAGGACGGAACCGTCGTCCCGGCGCAGCGCGGGCCACGCCATCGGCAGCACGGTCGCCAGCGTCACGGACGGCACGCCCTCGGGGAGGCCGCCCTTCAGGGTCAGTTCGACGGTCGCGGCGGGCACCAGCTCGCGCAGGGCGACCCAGTCGCCCTCGCCGGGCAGACCTTCGAACGGCCGCTGGACCAGTTCGGTCACGGCATGCGCCGCGGCCCGGCCGTGGCAGGCCTTGTAGCGGCGGCCGGAGCCGCACGGGCAGGGCTCACGTGCCCCGACCGCGGGGATGTGCTCAGGGCTGGCCCCGCGGTTCCCTTGAGGGGCCTTCGTCTGAGGACGCTTCTTCGCCATGGTGCGGCTCTCTCCCGACTGCGCTGGTCCTGTGTCTGGCGCGAGCCTATGGGATGTCCGGCCGATCGTGCGGGGCCACACGGTGCGTGGTCCGCCGACCCGGGGCCTCGCCGGTACACCGGACCCTGCCCCCTCCGGAGAACCGGCGGGTGCACCCCGCCGGTCCGTCGCCGGAGCAGGCCCGGATCTGGTCGCGGCACTAGTCGAGGTCGTCGAACACGTCCGCGAAGTCGGGACCGCGGCCCGCGCCGTGCGTGGCGAAGTCCTCGCGGCGGCCCTCGGTGACGAGCACCCAGACCGTCACCTCCCCCGACGCGTTGTCCCGTACGCCCCATTCCCGGGCCAGCGCGCTGATGATGTTGAGCCCGCGACCGCCTCTCGCAGTGACCGACGGAGTGGCCGGAATCGGTCGGGTCGGACCCCCGCCATCCGTCACTTCCACGGTCAGTCTGCCTGCCTTGTCCACGCACCAGGCGGCGCGCACATCCCCGTCACCGATCTCCGCCTGTCCCAGCGGCCTGCCGTGCCGGCAGGCATTGCTGAGCAGTTCGGAAAGGATCAGCACGGCATCGTCGACCACCGAGTCGGACACTCCGGTCCTGCGCAACTGATCACGCATCCGGTGCCTAGCCTCACCCACGCCCGCAGGGCCGTGGGGTACGGCCATGCTCGACGACGTGGGCACTTCTTGTGCCACCACCAACGCCACCCCCGAGACCTCCTTTGCCCCACGCCAACGAGTGGATGCCCCGGTGGACTGGACCGGAAACCGGCCAAAGGGGGCCCGGTGATGCACTCGTAACGATCGAATACGCATCGAACGCGCCGGTGCACTCCCTGTAACCAGTGCAGTGACCAGTACTAGGACCGGCCCAGCTGGGACAAGACCTGTTTCGGCCGGTTGGTGATGATGGCGTCGACGCCCAGTTCCGCGCAGAGTTCGACGTCCTCGGGCTCGTTCACGGTCCACACGTGCACCTGGTGCCCTGCCCGGTGCAGCCGCTCGACGTAACCGGGGTGATTGCGCACGATCCGCATCCCCGGGCCCGCGATCCCGGCCCCGGCGGGCAGTCGCCCGTCGCGCAGCCGGGGGGACAGGAACTGCAGCAGGTAGACGGTGGGGACGGCGGGGGCGGCGGCGGCGACCCGGTGCAGCGAGCGCGCGGAGAAGCTCATGATCCGTACCGGCGACGCCTCGCCGGGCGCCGGGGAGTCCAGACCGAAGCGGGCCAGCGCCGCGAGGAGCTTCTCCTCCACCTGACCTGCCCAGCGGGTGGGGTGCTTGGTCTCGATGGCCAGTTCCACCCGCCGTCCGGAGTCGTGGACCAGCTCCAGCAGCCGTTCCAGGGTGAGTACGGACGTGCTCTCGCGGTCCCAGTCCGGGGATTCCTCGGAGTCCTTCCAGCTCCGCCAGGACCCGAAGTCGAGGGCTGCCAGGTCGGACAGCTCCAGGGCGGAGACCGCACCGCGCCCGTCGGACGTACGGTTGACCCGGCGGTCGTGCACACAGACGAGATGGCCGTCGGCGGTGAGCCGCACATCGCATTCGAGGGCGTCCGCCCCGTCCTCGATGGCTCGTGTGTACGCGGCGAGGGTGTGCTCGGGGGCGTCCTCGGAGGCTCCCCGGTGGGCGACGACCTGGATGCTGTGCTGCCGTACGTGGTTCACCGCGTCATGGTGCCACCGTGACGGGGTAGGTGGAGGCAGACAAGAGCACGCGACGGTGTGAAGGTGCATCCTTTTCATCCGAAATAAAGGATGGGGGAGCAGATGCACAGCTCCCGTTTACAGTGCCCCGACGTGCTGTGGGAAAAGCTGTCCGCAGACACTTGCAACACTTGCACAGCGGGACTCTGACCGAGACGACGTGGAACCGAGGAGAAAGAGCTGTGAGCACCGAGAACGAGGGCACCGAGGGCACGGCGGCCGAGACCGCACCACCCGCCCCGTCCGCACCTCCCGTGCCGGTTGCCGCTCCTGAGGGCACGCCCGCTTCCGCCACCGAAGCCACCGCGCAGCTTCCGGGACCGGTGACCGCCGACGAGTCCGTACCGGCCCAGGCGGCGAGCGCCGGATGGCCGCCTCCCCCGCCGGTCCTCCCGGCGTACGGCGGTGGCTACGGCAGCACCGGCGGACCGGTCTGGGGCGCACCCGTACCGCCTCCGCCCGCGGCACCCGCGAGGCGCGCGGGCGGTCTGGTCGCCGCGGTGATCGTCGCGGCGCTGGTGGCGGGCGGCATCGGTGGCGGCATCGGGTACTTCGCCGCCGAGCACAGCGACAACGCGACGGGCTCGACCACCGTCTCCGCGCCGGGCAAGGGCCAGGAGGTCAAGCGCTCGGCGAACACGGTCGCGGGGATCGCCGCGCGGGCACTGCCGAGCGTCGTCACCATCGAGGCGAAGAGCGGCAACGGCGACGGCGGCACCGGCACCGGGTTCATCTACGACACCCAGGGCCACATCCTCACCAACAACCATGTGGTGGCCGGAGCAGCCGACGGGGGCACCCTGACGGCGACCTTCTCCAACGGCAAGAAGTACGACGCCGAGGTGGTGGGCCGGGCCCAGGGCTACGACGTGGCCGTGGTGAAGCTGAAGAACGCGCCGTCGGGCCTGACCCCGCTCGCCCTCGGCAACTCGGACGAGGTCGCGGTCGGCGACGAGACCATCGCGATCGGCGCGCCCTTCGGCCTGTCCAACACGGTGACGACGGGCATCATCAGCGCGAAGAACCGCCCGGTCGCCTCGGGCGACGGTTCGGGCAGCAAGGCCTCGTACATGAGCGCCCTGCAGACGGACGCCTCGATCAACCCGGGCAACTCCGGCGGCCCGCTGCTCGACGACCGCGGCGCGGTCATCGGCATCAACTCGGCCATCCAGTCGGCGAGCAGCGGCAGCATGGGCGGCGATTCGCAGGCGGGTTCGATCGGCCTGGGCTTCGCCATCCCGATCAGCCAGGCGAAGTCGGTCGCCCAGCAGTTGATCAAGACCGGCGAGCCGGTCTACCCGGTGATCGGCGCGACGGTCGCCATGGACGAACAGGGCGACGGCGCCAAGATCTCCGACCAGGGCGCGAGCGGCACGGACGCGGTCACTGCCAATGGTCCCGCGGCCAAGGCGGGTCTCAAGGCCGGTGACGTGATCACCAAGCTGGACGACACGGTGGTCGACAGCGGCCCGACCCTGATCGGCACGATCTGGACGCACAAGCCGGGCGACAAGGTCCAGCTCACGTACAAGCGCGACGGCAAGGATCACACCGTCACGGTCACCCTGGGCCAGCGCAAGGGCGACAGCTGAGGCGCTAGTCTGTTCCCGCGCCGTCCCGACGGGACGGCGCGGGGGTGGGTTGCCCGAGCGGCCTAAGGGAACGGTCTTGAAAACCGTCGTGGCGAGAGTCACCGTGGGTTCAAATCCCACACCCACCGCAGAGAGACGGCCCCTGACCAGGTCATCGGTCAGGGGCCGTCGTGCTGCTCGCTCTCCGCGGGCGAGCGTCGTTTCCCGGTGCTCCCCGCTCGACCGGGCACGGCTGCGCACGGCAGGTCAGGAACCGCGGCCCGGGAGTGTCAGTGGCAGGTGGCAGACTCCGTCGACATGGTTGATCAGGTGCGCTTGAGAGATGTCGAACCGGCCGATCTGGAGGAGTTCTTCGCACAGGAGCACGATCCTGAGGCCATGAAACGGTCGAAGTTCACGCCCCGGGAACGGGAACCGTTCATGACCCACTGGACGACGAAGGTTCTTGGGGATCCCACCAACTTCGTGCAGGCCATCACGGTCGACGGAGATCTGGCGGGCAACGCGGTGGCGTGGTGGGACGAGGGGCGGCGCTTCATCGGGTACTGGCTCGGCAGGCAGTACTGGGGTCGGGGGATCGGCACGCGGGCACTGGCGCTGTTCCTGGAGCGGGAGAAGGCCCGTCCCCTGTACGCCGATCCCTTCGCAGGGAACACCGGCTCGGTGCGGCTGCTGGAGAAACACGGCTTCCGGCGCACCGGGACGGTCCGGTACGGCGAGCACGAGCACATCATGTTGATGCTCGGCGAGAACCCCGCCTGAAGCCTTGCCGACGCGAACAGTTGGCCCGGAACCCCTCGGGTGAGGACCGGTGCGGATCGGATTCTCCGGGCGCCCCTTCTCGCCGCGCTCCCGGCTCAGCGTGCGTACACGGCGACGAAATCCCGCGTCGCTTCGTTGTAATAGCGCTCCGGCGGGTTCTCGAAGTCGAGGATGTTCTTCGGGGTCGGGTCGGCCGGGTCGTGCGTGCCGTCGTAGCTCATGAACGAGGGCCAGGCACGGTTCATGTCCAGGGGCATGGCGCGTACGGCACCGGCGCGCTGCATCAGTTCCGCGAGCGTGCGGGCGGTCAGCGCCTGGCCGACCACCATGATGACGTCGCCCTTGGCGGTGACGCCGACGCCCGAGCGTTCCACGAACATCCGGCTCTGGTCGGTGGCACCCCACTTGGAGTCGCTGTCGATGTCCGGTACGACGCGGCCACCGTCGACCATCAGCTCCAGGCACTGGCGGACGCCGACGACGTCCGGGGTCATGTGCACATCGCGGCCCCAGACGCCCAGTTTGAAGGAACCGTCGCGGTAGAACACCTCGGAGGCCGCTCCGTCGCGGAGCGTTCCCGCGGTGCGGCCGTTGAGGTAGAAGCCGCCTTTCGAGCCGCCGTCGGTGATTTTGAAGCCACCGTTCCAACTGGCCACGAGTCCGCTGCGGCTGCCCTTGGGAATGTTCGGCGGGACGGAGAAGGTGCCGCCCGGCTCGCGGACGCCCGGGTGCAGCTGGAAGCGGGCGTCTGCGGCGCTGATCCACGCGATCGCGGCCTCGTACGAGGTGTGCTCCGCGTCGGGGCGCACATACGTCCCCTGCACGATCGGCCGGCCCTTCCTGTCGAAGGCCAGCGCACGGTAGACGCCCTCGCCCTTCAGTGATGGGGAGACGGGCGGGCGCAACTGAGCGTGCAGCGGCAGTTGAGGACCGCTCGGGGGCGCCGGAGCCGCTGCGGTCTGGTTCATGCGGGCCTGGGCGTCGGACGAGAGGGATCCGCCGACCTTGGGCGGATCGAGGTCGTACCTGATGTTTTCGAGCTTGTCGACCACAACGCCCATGGAGTGCTCGCGTGCCCAGCCCGCGAGCCGAGCCGCCGTGCTGTCGTCGCCCGGGTAGGTCAGGGCGTCGCTGACGGACCAGCCCAGGGCCCCGACACAGACCAGAACCACCGCGAGCACAGCGCGAGTGACCCTTCGACGCGGAAGCCACCGGCGCTTGCGGGGGGCGGGATCCGATGCCTGCGACATGACGCTCCTTGATGTAACGGGCCCTCAGGTGACGTCTCATCGGAACGCATCAGGAACGGTTCGCACAGCTGGGAGGGGCCAACCGGGTGGTGTTCATCTGAAGAAAAACACTTTGTGTGCGTTGGTCCATCTATGTCAGAACCCCATCCGCATCATGTGAAAAGTACGCAGAACATCCCGCGTGGGATTCGCTGCGGAATCCAGTGCATCACCGCTGTACGAAACAGAAATGAGGGGTCGTCATGACCAGTCAGGCCAAGAAGGTGTGGGCCGCCTTCACCACCGCGTTCTTCGCGCTCGTAGCCATGCTCGGGTTCACCTCCCCGGCCACCGCGACCGCTGGTGCCGTTGCCGCACCGGCGCCCGCCGACCTGTCGGGCCGCACCGGTCGTACGGTGGGCGCCCCCACGGTCCGGACGGCTCCCGGGGCCGCCGAGCCGGCACCGGCCCCGGCACCGGCTTCGGCGCGGACGGAGGCGCGCACAGGAGCACGTACAGAGGCGCGCGCCGCCGCCCCCACGCCGGCGCAGGTGGCCTGGTGGTCGCTGCCGAAGGACCGGGCGCTGCCGCCGACCATCAAGCAGCGGATTCGCGCCGAGGCGCACGGTTCGACGCCCAGCACCCGGCACCTCCCGCTCGACCTGGACGCCTCGTCGGACGGCGCGGTCGCGGACGCGGCGGTCGGCGAAGCCGTCCTTCAGCCGGTCTGACCGGTGCGGTCGGCGAGTTCTGCCCGGTCGGTACGGTCCGTGGGACCGGAACCGTCGGCACGATCCAGCCGCGGAGACCGCACAACGGGCATCGTCAGGCGGGCCGCCGAGGCGATGGTGGCACGAGCTTCGCGCTCGGTGAGTCCAGTACGAACCGCAGTATCGGCGAGCAGAGCGGCGAGATCTTCGCCGAAACCGTTCCCGTGCGCGCGGCAGGCAGCCGGAACGGACGGGTGTTGCGCTGTCCCTGGTGGGCGGCGCGTACGAAGTGCACCAGGCCGTGGCCCCGCGTGGGCCGGCCGGGTGGAGTGCCGGGAACGCGAGCGGGAGGCGTGAGCAGACGGAGCGGGGCGCGAGGAAAAGGCGCGGGCGCGAGACGGGCCGTGCCGGGCGCGAGACGGTAGACAGCGTGGGTCGTGAGTGAACCGGGACCTATGAGGTACCCGCCGACGCCACGGACGTCGATGCCGGGAGCGAGTCGGCTCACCGGGTCGGGGACGACCCTGTCGGGTGGTCCGGTCGGCCGGAGATGGCTGCCCCCACCGGGTGTGAGCGCGACGACGGTCTCGGGATCGTGAACAGATGCTTGAGTACGAGGCGTTGAAGAGCGGCCGTGGAGCCGCTCTCCGCCTCGGTGCCGAGGTCGATGCCGATCGGGTGGTGCGGCGGTCGGTCGGAGGCGCCGCGGTAGAGAACGCGGTAGAGAACCGGGTCGGGGTCCCGGTGATGCGGTGACAGCAGCGCGGGAAGTTGGCTACGGGACAACCGGACAACGGGATGACGGGACAACGGGCCCGCGCTCGGCGGTGAAGCGCGCACGGGCGAGGGTCGGATGGCGGGCGGAGTGCCTGTCGGTGGCGGCCAGTTGTTTATTGCCGAATAAGTGTTCGAATCAGGGGGGCGGACCAGGGGAGGGCAGGGCGTTCCCGAGGAAATGACGGAACGATTCATCCCTTGGGGCGCCCGGGGGTGACGGGTTGCGGGCTGCCGTTTTGCAGGTTCAGTGCCTTGGTGGGGTTTATCGACTTAACGTCACGCTTGCGAGGGAATCAAGCCTTCCGCGCTGGTTCCCCAGGGGCCCGGTGGGCAACTCTGATCTCGCGACAAGTCGTGCACCACACCGGGACGGTCGGCCAACTTTCCCGGAAGCAACCGCCTTTCTGGTTCCTGGAGGAATTGACATGGCACACATCCGTACCGCTCGCGCCCTTGCCGCTGTCGCCGCGCTGCCGTTGGCAGCCGCCCTCTTCACGGGCGTGGCCTCCGCGGACAACGGCGCCATCGCGGGCAGCGGATCCAACGCCAGCGTGGCCGGGGTCGTCGGTAGTGGCGTCGGGCACGACAACAACGGCAACTCGACCACCACGCAGCAGGTTGCCACCGGCGCGGGTGCGTCGAACCAGAACAACACGGCGAGTGTGAACGGCTCGGCCTTCACGGCCATCCACCAGGCCAACTACACGGTGAACTTCACCCGGCTCTGGTGACACGCGGCCCGATGGGGGTCGGGACGATGGGGAACATTCGGGGAACGCACGAGTAGTGCGCGGGGTGAATGGCAGTCCGGGCGGCGGCGCTGAGGCGTCGGCGCCCGGACTGTTTCTGTGTGCGGGCGGTTCGGGTCGTGGTTCGGGTTCCGGCCTTGACAGTCGAGGCATATCTGACGGACAGTCAGAAACCCTGATCCGGATGCCAGGGAGGCCGCCGACGTGCACCTCGCCCCGACGGAGCGGCAGCAGCAACTGCGTGCCGAACTCCGTTCGTATTTCCATGAATTGATGCACGACGAAGCAGAACCCGGATCCCCTCCGGGCTCCGGCGCACACCCCGGAGCGCAGCGTGACCTGCTGCGCCGCATCGGCGCGGACGGGATGCTGGGACTGGGCTGGCCCGTCGAGTACGGGGGCAAAGGACGCGGTCCCGACGAACAGTTCGTCTTCTTCGACGAGGCGTACCGCGCGGGTGCGCCGGTGTCGATGGTCACCCTGAACACCGTCGGACCGACCCTGATGAAGTACGGGACGCGGGAACAGAAGGATTACTTCCTGCCCCGCATCCTCAGCGGCGACCTCGTCTTCGCGATCGGGTACAGCGAGCCGGAAGCGGGTACGGACCTCGCTTCCCTGCGGACCAGGGCGGTGCGCGAAGGCGACTCCTGGGTGATCGACGGACAGAAGGTCTTCACGTCCAACGCCCAGAACGCCGACTGGATCTGGCTCGCCTGCCGGACGGATCCGGACGCACCCAAGCACAAGGGCATCTCGATCGTGCTGGTGCCGACGGACGCGACGGGCTTCTCCTGGACGCCGATCGAGACGGTCGGTGGACAGACGACGACCGCCACGTACTACGACGGGATCCGGGTGCCCGCAACCAACCTTGTCGGTGCGGAGAACGCCGGCTGGGGGCTGATCACCAACCAGCTCAACCACGAGCGGGTGGCGCTGGCCGCGATCGGGATGCAGGCGGAGGACTCCTACGCGGCGGTGCTGGAGTACGCGCGCACACCCGATCCGGACACCGGGGAACGGCCCGCCGACCGGCCTTGGGTACGGGGGCGTCTGGCCGAGGTGCACGCGCGGCTCGCGGCCGTCAGATTGCTCAACTGGCGGCTGGTCGGGGACGTGGGGGCGGGGACGCTCGCGCCGGGCGATGCAAGTGGGGTCAAGTTTCTGGGAACCGAAAGCGCCGTAGAGGTGTATCGAATGTGCCAGGAAATCGCAGGGGAGTCGGCGCTGATCCGGACGGGGACGCCGGGGGCCTTCGGGGACGGGGAGTTGGAGCGCATGAACCGGGCGGCGCAGATCAACACCTTCGGGGGCGGGGTGAGCGAGGTGCAGCGGGAGATCGTCGCGACGATGCGGCTCGGGATGAGGAGCCGGAAGAGGTGAGCGGGGAGGTGGACAAGGTGAGGAACGAGGCGCGGACCAGGGAGAGGGAGACGGAAGACCCGCTCCACCGGCGGCTGAAGGCGTACGAGGGGCGCCCTGCCGCGACGTCCGGGGTGGGGAAGGACCCCGTCAACGAATCGATGATCAGGCATTGGTGCGAGGCGATGGGCGACACCAGCCCGGCCTATCCGGCGATCGCACCACCCACGATGCTCCAGGCCTGGACGATGGGCGGGCTCTCCGGGCACACGGGCCGGACGGACGCGTACGACGAGCTGTTCGCGCTGCTGGACGGCGCCGGATGCACGGCGGTGGTCGCGACCGACTGCGAGCAGGAGTATCTGCGGGACCTCCGCCCGGGGGACCGGATCACCTTCGACGCGGTGATCGAGTCGGTCTCCGAGCGGAAGACGACCAAGTTGGGGACGGGGTACTTCGTCACCACCCGGATGGATGTCCGGGGAGACGGTGTCCTGGCGGGGACGCACCGCTTCCGGATCCTCAAGTACGCACCTGCGGGCAGGGCTTCGTCCGGAGCCGCGGTCGAGCCGCCGGCCGCGGTGCGGCCGAAGGAGGGGACGACCGGCGCGGTGCCCTCCGCAGCGGCGGCGGGCGGAAAGCCGGAGGCGAGGCGGCCCCGGCCGGTGATCAACCGGGACAATGCCGGGTTCTGGGCCGGGGTCGCCGAACACAAACTGCTGATCCAGCGCTGCTCGTCCTGTGCGACGCTGCGTTTTCCCTGGCTGCCCGGGTGCAATGCGTGCGGATCGCTCGACTGGGACACGACCGAGGCGAGCGGGGCCGGGACGGTCTATTCGTACGTCGTCATGCACCATCCGCCGTTCCCGGCCTTCGAACCGCCCTACGCGGTAGGCCTGATCGAACTGGCCGAGGGCGTTCGGATGGTGAGCAATGTGACCGGGGTTCCGTACGACAAGGTGCGGGTCGGTATGCCGGTGACGCTCGAATTCCTGCGGGTGGACGCGGAGTTGGAACTTCCGGTGTTCAAGGGGAGCGGAGGCTGACATGGACTTCACACCCACGGAGGAGCAGGAAGCGGCCGGTGAACTGGCTGCGCAGATCTTCGCGGATCTCTCCACACACGAGCGCCTGACAGCGGTGGGCACCGGGACGGACGCCGAGCTGTGGAAAGCGCTGGGCGCGGCAGGACTGGTAGCCGCGGCAGAGGAGACGGGGCTGCTGGGGCTGGTACTGCTGCTGGAGGAGCAGGGGCGGCGGACCGCCCAGGTTCCGCTCACCGCGACCTGTGTGTACGGACTGCTGGCGGTGGCCGCCCACGGCACGGACGAGCAGCGCGAGCGGTTGCTTCCCGGGCTCCGGGACGGGACAGCGGTAGCGACCGGCGCCTTCCCGGCGTACGGCGGCGTACGGGCGGACGCGGAAGGCCGTCTGAGCGGGACTGTGCCCCTGGTGCCGTGGCTGCGGGACGCCACCCTGGTGCTGGTCGCCGACCGGGACCGTCGGCTCTGGCTCGTACGGGTGGCGGACGCACGGACGGAGGCGGTGGAGACCACCGCGCCCTGGTCGGCCGGGCGGCTGATCCTGACGGGGACACGGGCCGAGCCGCTTGGCGGGCCCGGGGCGTACGAACAGGTGCTGGCCACGGCTCGGATCGCATGCGCGGGGCTCCAGGCCGGTGTGTGCGCGGGTTCGCTCGCGCAGGCCGTTTCGTACACGTCGGAACGGGAGCAGTTCGGGCGTCCGCTCTCCACCAACCAGGGGGTGCTGCTGCGGGCGGCCGACGCGTACATGGACACCGAGGCGATACGGGTCACGGCGTACGAGGCTGCCTGGCGGCACGACGAGGGCCTGCCGTACGCCACCCACGCACTCACTGCGGCGTGGTGGGCGTCGGAGGCGGGCAAGCGGGTCGTCCACGCGGGCCAGCATCTGCACGGGGGACTCGGTTCGGACATCGAACATCCCGTGCACCGGCATTTCCTCTGGGGGCGGCAGCTCGATGCCTATCTGGGCTGCGGGAGTGAAGTACTCGAAGAATTGGGCGGGTTGATCGTGGGCGCCGAGGAGCCGCGCACGGAAGAAATGGAGGAACCGGTATGAGAGTAGGCGATGAACTGGCGCCGCTGGAGATCCCGATCACCCGCACGCTCATCGTCGCGGGAGCCGTGGCGTCCCGTGACTACCAGGACGTGCACCACGATGCCGAGGCCGCCAGGGAGAAGGGCTCGCCCGACATCTTCATGAACATCCTCACCACCAACGGGCTGGTCGGCAGATACATCACCGATCACTTCGGGCCGGGCTGCACCTTGCGCAGGGTCGCGATCCGGCTGGGAGCTCCCAACTACCCGGGGGACACCATGGTGCTGACCGGGGAGATCACCGCGGTCGACGGCGGCTCGGCAGAGGTCCGCGTGGTCGGCGCCAATGCCAGGGGACACCACGTCACCGGCACCGTGACGGTCGGCGTGGGCGCCGACATCGGCATCGGTACGGGTATCGGTGGCGCGGCCGGTTCAGGACAGGCGGAGACGGGAGCGGGCACATGAGTATGCGTGAGCGGGACTCGCTCGGCGGCAGGGCTGCCGTGGTCGGGATCGGGGCGACCGAATTCTCCAAGGACTCCGGACGCAGCGAGCTGAAACTGGCGGTCGAGGCCGTACAGGCAGCCCTCGACGATGCCGGTCTCACGCCCGCCGACGTGGACGGCCTGGTCACTTTCACCATGGACACCAGCCCCGAGATCACCGTCGCCCAGGCGGCCGGGATCGGTGAGCTGTCCTTCTTCTCCCGGATCCACTACGGCGGCGGGGCCGCCTGTGCCACGGTGCAGCAGGCGGCGCTCGCCATCGCCGCCGGGGTGGCCGATGTGGTGGTCTGCTACCGGGCGTTCAACGAGCGTTCGGGGCGGCGCTTCGGCTCGGGGGTGCAGCGCAGGGAACCCTCCGCCGAGGGGGCGGCGCTCGGCTGGGCGTTGCCCTTCGGGTTGCTCACACCGGCCTCCTGGGTGGCGATGGCCGCTCAGCGTTATCTGCATACGTACGGCCTCTCCCCCGAGGTGTTCGGCCACGTGGCGGTGACCGACCGCCGGTACGCCGCGCGCAATCCCGCGGCGTACTTCTACGAGAAGCCGATCACCCTCGCCGACCATGCCGCCTCGCGGTGGATCGTGGAGCCGCTGCGTCTCCTCGACTGCTGCCAGGAGACGGACGGCGGCCAGGCGATCGTGGTCACCAGCGCCGAGCGGGCGCGCGATCTGCGCCGTCCACCTGCGGTGATCGTGGCAGCGGCGCAGGGGGCGGGCCGGGCGCAGGAGCAGATGACCAGTTTCTACCGCGACGATCTCAGCGGGCTGCCCGAGATGAGCGTGGTCGCCCGGCAGCTCTGGCAGACCTCGGGGCTGCGGCCGTCGGACATCGATGTGGGGATTCTCTACGACCACTTCACGCCGTTCGTCCTGATGCAACTGGAGGAGTTCGGCTTCTGCGGACCGGGTGAAGCGGCGGCCTTCGTCGCGGAGGACGCGCTGCCGCTGAACACCCATGGCGGCCAGTTGGGGGAGGCCTATCTGCACGGTATGAACGGCATCGCGGAGGCCGTCCGACAGGTGCGCGGCACCTCGGTGAACCAGATACCCGGCGCGGCCACGACCCTGGTCACGGCCGGCACCGGAGTTCCCACGTCCGGGCTGATCCTGGGCGCGGACGGCTGACACAGCGGCGTGGGCGTTGGGCAGGGCGGCCGGAGACCCGTTCACTGCGCCCTATGCATCAACGGAAGAGGTTCCTGACCCGCGCACTCGTCGCAGCAGCGCTCGTGACGCTGACGCTCACAGCACCGGAGGCCGTCGCCGACCCCGCACCGGACGCGGCGGCAAGAACAGGGGGAGCCACAGTCACGGGCGCTTCCGCGGACGCAATGACAGCCGTCTCCCGGGAGGCAGCCGCGCCCGCGAAGGCGGCCATGTCCACCGGCACCGTGCGCTTCAACGGCTGGGGGTTCGACACCTGCGTCACCCCGTCGCTCGCGACGATGCGGGCCTGGGGTTCCTCCAAGTACCGGAGCATCGGCGTGTACTACGCGGGCCGCGGCCGGGGCTGCCCCCATCAGCCCGAGCTCGACCGGGCCTGGGTGTCATCGGTCTACCGCATGGGATGGAAGGTGCTGCCGGTCTTCGTCGGCTCGCAGTCACCGTGCGTGGGAGCGGAGAACAAGCGGAAGTTCCAGATCGGGAGCAACCCCTCGGGCCAGGGGACGAAGGAGGCACGTCAGGCCGTGCAGGCGGCCGGAGGTCTCGGCATGCTGAAGGGCACGCCGCTCTACCTCGACATGGAGGCGTACGACACGGGCGACCGCACCTGCGCGGACGTCACGCTCTCCTTCATCCGCTCCTGGGACCGGGAGGTGAAACGTCTCGGCTACGTGTCCGGCTTCTACAGCAGTGCGGACTCCGGCGTGGCGCAGATCGGGGCAGCGCGCAGGGCGGGCACCACGGACCTGCCCACCGTCATGTGGTTCGCCCGGTGGCAGAAGAAGCCCTCGGTGTCCGGCGAGCCCTCCCTCCCGGCCAACTCCTGGACCCCGCATCTGCGGATCCACCAGTACGAGGGAGACGTCACCGAGACACACGGGGGCCGTGAGCTCAGCATCGACCGGAACAGGGTCGACGCACCGGTGGCCCGTATCGGCTGATCAGCGGCCCGCGCCGGTCAAGCCGACGCTGGTGGACCCTGACGGCACGAGGAGCGTCCTCCACCTTCAGGAGGTGGAGGTACCACCACTCCTACAACCTGAGGGGGATTCACCTTCGGCACCTCTGGGCGATCTGCTCGCAGGTGTTCTGCTCCTAGCGTGGAGCTATGACCACGCCAGTCTGTACCAGCGCAGCGAAGGCGGCGACGCCGTACCCGTCGTTCGCCACCTATATGCGGGCCCGGGGGCCCGTGCTGCTGCGCACCGCCCGTTCGCTGACCCCCAATCCGAGTGACGCCGAGGACCTTCTCCAGACCGCGCTCACCAAGACGTACGTCGCGTGGGAGCGGATCGAGGACCACGGTGCGCTGGACGGCTATGTGCGCCGGGCGCTGTTGAACACCCGTACGTCGCAGTGGCGCAAGCGCAAGGTCGACGAGTTCGCCTGCGAGGACCTGCCCGAACCGGAGACCGTGCCCGAACCCGACGCCGCCGAGCAGCAGGCGCTGCGCGACGCGATGTGGCACGCGGTGATGAAGCTCCCCGACCGCCAGCGGGCCATGCTCGTGCTCCGCTACTACGAGGACCTCAGCGAGGCGCAGACCGCCGAGGTCCTCGGTGTCTCGATCGGCACCGTCAAGAGCGCGGTTTCGCGCGCGCTCGGCAAGCTTCGCGAGGACCCGGAGCTGTCCCCGGTGCGGTGACCGTCGTGGTGATTCCGGCAGGTTCCCGACGGGATCCCGGGGGTGACCTCGGGCGGGGACACGGGCAGGGACACGGGCGGGGACTTCGATGGGAAGCCGGTGGAATTCCTGGCGGCGGGTAGTGACATACCAATCGGTATGTGAGCAGAATTGCGCCACATTACCCATGCGTAGGCGAAGCTGCGTAGGCGAAGCTGCCCCCGGGAGGACGCCGTGCTGAGCACGATGCAGGACGTACCACTGACAGTGACCCGCATTCTTGTTCACGGAACGCTGATGCACGGCACGTCTCAGATCACCACCTGGACCGGGGACGGCCGGGAACCGCAGCGTCGTTCCTTCGCCGAGGCCGGTGTCCGCGCGGTGCAGCTGGCCAACGCGCTCCGCGACGAGCTGGGGGTCGACGGCGACGAACGGGTCGCAACCGCCATGTGGAACAACGCGGAACACGTGGAGGCGTACTTCGCGGTCCCCGCCATGGGTGCCGTACTGCACACCCTCAACATCCGCCTCCCCGCCGAGCAGCTGGTCTGGATCGTCAACCACGCGGCGGACCGGGTGATCATCGTCAACGGCTCGCTGCTGCCGCTGCTCGCGCCGCTCCTCCCTCACCTGCCGACCGTCGAGCACCTGGTGGTGAGCGGCCCCGGTGACCGTTCGCTGCTGGCCGGTGCGACGGCGACCGTGCACGAGTACGAGGACCTGATCGCGGGCCGCCCGATGACGTACGACTGGCCCGAGATCGACGAGCGCCAGGCTGCCTCCCTCTGCTACACCTCGGGCACCACCGGTGATCCCAAAGGGGTCGTCTACTCGCACCGTTCGATCTTCCTGCACTCCATGCAGGTCAACGCCGCCCAGTCGATGGGGCTCACGGACGAGGACACCACCCTGGTCGTCGTGCCGCAGTTCCATGTCAACGCGTGGGGTCTGCCGCACGCGACCTTCATGTCCGGCATCAACATGCTGATGCCGGACCGTTTTCTCCAGCCCGCCCCGCTCGCGGAGATGATCGAGCAGGAGAAACCCACGCACGCCGCCGCCGTGCCCACCATCTGGCAGGGACTGCTGGCCGAGGTGACCGACCGGCCGCGCGATCTGAGCTCCATGAAGCGGGTCACCATCGGCGGCTCGGCCTGCCCGCCCGCGCTGATGGCCGCCTACGACGAGCTGGGCGTCCGGCTCTGCCCCGCCTGGGGCATGACGGAGACCTCGCCGCTGGGAACCGTCGCCAACCCGCCCGGTGGACTCACCGACGAGGAGGAGTGGCCGTACCGCAACACCCAGGGCCGATTCCCCGCGGGCATCGAGCCCCGGCTCGTGGGACCCACCGGCGAGATCCTTCCCTGGGACGGCGAGTCGGCCGGTGAGCTGGAGGTGCGCGGGCCGTGGATCGCCGGTGCGTACTACGGAGGTGCGGGCGGCGAGGACTTCAGGCCCGCCGACAAGTTCAGCGAGGACGGCTGGCTGAAGACCGGCGATGTCGGCGTCATCAGCCAGGACGGCTATCTGACACTGACCGACCGCGCGAAGGACGTCATCAAGTCCGGCGGCGAATGGATTTCGAGCGTGGCGCTGGAGAACGAGATCATGGCCCACCCGGCGGTCGCGGAGGCCGCGGTCGTCGCCGTGCCGGACGCCAGGTGGGGTGAACGGCCGCTCGCGACGGTGGTGCTGAAGGAGGGCGAGAGCGTCGGATACGAGGAGCTGAAGGCGTTCCTCGCCAGGTCCGTCGCCAAGTGGCAGCTTCCTGAACGGTGGGCGATCGTGCCGTCCGTGCCGAAGACGTCGGTCGGGAAGTTCGACAAGAAGGTGCTCAGGAAGCAGTACGCGGACGGGGAGCTGGACACGACGCAGCTCTGAGCGAAGAAGTTCCGGTCATGACCGTGGTTCCCGTCGTGATCGGGGCTCGGCTCCGACCGAAGTCTCAGCCCGGGGCAGGCACCGGCCCGGTCCCGGGCGCAGGGGCGACCCACCCGATCCACCCGACTCACTCCGGCCCACGCGGACGCCGCGCGGGCCGGCCCTGCGGCCGGCCCGGTTCAGTTCAGTTCAGTTCAGTTCAGTTCAGTTCGTCCCGATCTTCGCCAGCAGGTCGACGATCCGGCCCTGCACCTCGCTGCTGGTGGAGCGTTCGGCCAGGAACAGCACGGTCTCCCCCGAGGCCAGCCGCGGCAGTTCGGCCTCGTCCATGCCCGCCGAGGTGTAGACGACCAGCGGCGTGCGGTTCAGCTGCCCGTTCGCGCGGAGCCAGTCGACGATTCCGGCGCGACGGCGGCGTACCTGCATCAGGTCCATCACCACCAGGTTCGGGCGCATCTGCGCGGCCGAGGTGACCGCTTCCGCGTCCGTCGCCGCGCGGACCACCTGCATACCGCGCCGCTCCAGGGTCTCGGTGAGCGCGAGCGCGATCTCCTCGTGCTCCTCGATCAACAGGACGCGCGACGGGTGCTGCTCGCTGTCGCGCGGGGCCAGCGCCTTCAGCAGCACGGCCGGGTCGGCACCGTACGCGGCCTCCCGGGTGGCCTGCCCGAGTCCGGCCGTCACCAGTACGGGCACCTCGGCGGCGACCGCGGCCTGTCGCAGGGACTGCAACGCCTTACGGGTGATCGGGCCGGTCAGCGGGTCCACGAAGAGCGCTGCGGGGAACGCGGCGATCTGTGCGTCGACCTCCTCGCGGGAGTTCACGATCACCGGACGGTAGCCGCGGTCGCTCAGCGCCTGCTGGGTGGAGACGTCGGGCGCGGGCCAGACGAGCAGCCGACGCGGATTGTCGAGCGGTTCCGGGGGCAGTTCGTCGTCGATCGGCTGCGGCTGCGGCCGGTTGGCCACCTCCACCGCACCGCCGGGGCCGTCCAGCGGCTCGGGGCCCTCCGACCCCTCGTCGGGTGCCCCTATGGCGTACGAGCGGCCCTCCTCCTGCGACGAGTGGGGCGAGAGACGCTGTTGAGCTTGCTGAGGCGACGGTGCCTGCTGGGGCTGGGCCCCTTCCGGGTTCGCGGTCCGCTGGTTCGCGCCCTGCGGATGCGGCCGGGCGTCCACCTCGGGGCGCTCGTCCTCGGGCGGTGCCGCGAGCCTGCGGCGGCGGCCGGAACCCAGCGAGTGGGGCTGGTTCTGGTGCGCCGCGATCTGCTCGGTGAAGGGGGTGCCCTGGCCGAGCGTGCGCACGCTTATGGCCCGCCCCTGGGAGGCGTCGGCGGGCAGCGGCTCCTCGGCGGGCAGCGGCCGGCTCGCGGGCGCGCCGTCCTCCGGGGGCAGGGCGGCAGGCTCCGTGACGGAGGGCCAGCCCTCCGGCGACGCGTACAGCGTGCCGTCGTTGGCCTGCTCGTCGCCCGCGCCGGGGTGGTGCTGCGGGCGACGGCCGGTGTCCGTGGATCCGGTCCGTACGGAGTCGTGGCGGCCCGGCAGCGAGGCGTCGGAGGGCGCCGACGGCACCCGGTCGGCCTCGGCGGGCGGGAGCGCGAACGCGCTGCGCGGGCGCTCGGCCTCGGCGGGTGCGGCAACGGACGCCGTCGCCAGGGCCCGCCGCGCACGTCGGCCCGGAGGCGGCGTCTGCGGCTGGGACGGGCTCTGCGCCTGGGAGGGAGCCTGCTGCTGGGCGGGCTCGGGCAGGGGCAGGGGCAGGGGCAGGGGTTGTGGGGCGGGCCGAGCGTCCGGGAGCGGCTGCGGCGCGGGAGCTTCCGGCGCCGGGCTGCCCGGAGCGGATGCACCCGGGGAGTCAGGAGTACCGGCGGTGGGCGCGGGCGACAGCGCGGGTCGCGCGTTCTCGATCTCCCGCATGCCCTCCGCGCGCCGTGCGCGCCGCCCGCTCGGGGCGTGGGCGTCCGACGGCACGCCCTGCGGCGGTACCGTCGCTCCGCGCTGGGCGCGCGCCGGTCCCTGGGCGGTCCCCTGCGCGTTCTCGGCGGCGGTCACCACGGACCCTTCGGCGGGCGCCGGAAGCTCCGTGCGCCCGCGCCGACGGCCCGACCCGCTGTCGGACGGGCCGTTCTCCGGCGCCGGGGCCCCGGCAGGCAAGGACGCCTGCGGCAGCGGCGCACCGGCACCCGTACCGTCGCCCGCACCCGTACCGCCGCCCGCACCCGTACTGTCCGTGCCCCTCCCGTCTGTCCCCGGACCGGCTTCCTCGCGGCGTGCCCTGCGGCGCCCCGTAGGCGGCTCCGGCGTACCGGGACCCGCGCCGGGAGCCGTGCCCCCGTCCACCGGACCGTCCAGGAAGGCGTCGGTCGAGGAGCGACGTCCGCGCCGCCGTCCGCCGCCCGAGGTCGTGTTCTGCTGAGCGGGCACCGGAGCGGCCTCCGCCGCCGGATCCACTGTCCCCGCTCCGGCACCGAGCGGCACTTCCAGGACGTACGCGCTGCCCGTCGTCCCCGGCACCTCGTGCGTCTGCAGCACTCCCCCGTGCACCCGGACGATCCCGCGCACGATCGGCTCGTGCACGGCGTCACCGCCGCTGAACGGCCCGCGCACCTCGATCCGTACGACCTCACCGCGCTGCGCGGCGGCCACCACGATCGTCGAGTCCACATAGGCGCCGCCCGGGGCCACCCGCGCCTTGCCCGTGGCGTCCACCCCGGCCACGTCGGCGATCAGATGCGCGAGTGCCGTTGCCAGCCGCGCCGCGTCCACCTCGGCCTCGATGGGCGGCGCGTGCACCGCGAACTGCACCCGGCCGGGACCGATCAGTTCGACCGCACCGTCCACACCCGCCGCGACGACCGCGTCGAGCATCACCTTCGTCTTGGCCAGTTCCTCCGTGCCCGCGTCGAGCCGCTGGAAGCCGAGCACGCTGTCCACGAGCGTGGTCATCCGGGAGTAACCCGCGGCGAGGTGGTGCAGGATCTGGTTGGCCTCGGGCCATAGCTGCCCGGCCGGATCGGCGGCCAGCGTGCCCAGCTCGGCGCGGAGTTCCTCCAGCGGCCCGCGCAGGGCGTCGCCCAGGACCGCGGTCAACTGCTCGTGCCGCCCGGCCAGCGCGTCGTGCCGCTCGTCCCGTGCCTTCGACTCGGCCGCGTGCCGCTCCTCCAGGGCCGTCAGCTCGGCGGCGTGCTGTTCCTTCAGAGCCGTCAGCTCGGCGGCGTGCTGCTCCGCCGCCGCGGAGTTCCGCTCGTCCTTGGCCCGCAGCTCGTCGGCGTGCTGCTTGGCCTGCTTCTCGTACGGGCGGCGGTCCGCGAACGTCAGGACCGCGCCGACGAGCTGCTCGCCGTCCCGTACCGGCGCCGTCGTCAGGTCGACCGGTACCGCGCTGCCGTCCTTCGCCCACAGCACCTGACCGCGCACCCGGTGCTTGCGCCCGGACCTGAGGGTGTCGGCGAGGGCGCTCTCCTCGTACGGGAAGGGCTCCCCGTCACCGCGCGAGTGCTGCACCAGAGGGTGCAGCTCCTTGCCGCCGAGGTCGCTCGCCCGGAAGCCGAGGATCTGCGCGACGGAGGGATTGACCAGGACGACACGGCCGTCCGTGTCGGTGCCCACGACCCCCTCGGACGCCGCGCGCAGGATCATCTCGGTCTGCCGCTGCGAGCGGGCCAGTTCGGCCTCGGTGTCGACGGTCCCGGACAGGTCCCGCACGACGAGCATCAGCAGCTCGTCACCCGTGAAGCCGCCACCGTACGAGTCGTACGCCTCGCGGCCGTCCTCCAGGCTCGCGCTGGTCACCTCGACCGGGAACTCCGCCCCGTCCGTGCGCCGGGCGAGCATCCGGGTCGGCTTGGTCCTGCCCCGCTCGTCCGCGCCCTCCGGCCGCCGCATCGAGCCCGGGATCAGCCGCGAGTCGAACTGCGGCAGCAGGTCGAGCAGTCCCCGGCCGACGAGCGCCGTGCCCGGCGTTTCGAAGGCGTCGAGGGCGATGGAGTTGGCGTTGACGACCGTTCCGTTGCAATTGACGAGCAACAGCCCGTCAGGGAGGGCGTCAAGTATGGCTGCGAGGCGAGCAGCGCCTCGGGATGGCCTGCTGCTCACGACGACGCTTCCTCCCTGAACTACTGCAACTTGCTGACAACCTGGCCCATCTTGCCCCTCGGGCCATGGCGTGTCACTGCTGGGAGTCTAAAGGCAGCGGCTCCGGGCGTGACGCGGATGAGGGGGAGCTCTCACCAATGTTCTGTGGACGGCCTGCGACGCGGGCGTTCAGGCGACGGTGTGCGGAAGCACGGGCTCCAGGTTGTTCCAACGCGATGTCTCGCACCCATTGGTGCGGCGGAAGGTCGCGTCCACGGGCTGTCCCTGCCAGGTTCCGGTGATGTGCGCGGTGGCCGGACCGCCGTACAGCATCGTGCACATCAGGCCCTCGGGCACCGGTGCGAACGGCCTCTTCCCGTCGACGGCGAGCCGGGCCAGCCGGTCGCAGGCCTGCTGCGGCGAGGGGTGGGTTCCTCCGGTGGGGCCGCACTCCAGCTGGTGCGTGCCGTCGGCCGCGGGATCACCCGAGCCGGTGACGGCGACGCTGAGCCGGTCGGGGACCCGGTGGCCGGGCAGCTGTCCGACTGCGGGTCCGGGGCCGGGGCCGGGCACAGGACCGGGGACGGGAGACGAGACGCTGGGGACGGACGCCGCACCGGGACCGGTGAAGGCGGACGCGGCGCCGGGTACGGCGGCCAGCGCGGCGAGCGAGGCGACAGCGGTGAGGGCGAGGCGGCGCAGCATGACGGGTAACTCCTCGGCTGGTAGGGCTCGGGGCGGCGCCCCTGCCTCCCTAACGCTCCTACGCGCCCGGCGTTGCGCAACAGGAAGGACTTTGCCCTGCCACCCGACTGCCTAGTAACGTAGGCCGCGATTGGTGACGGCCCGCAAGGCTGTGTCATCATCTGCACGCACCACTTCGCGCTCGCGCGACTGTGGCTGGTGTGCTGGAGGCGTCGCCTAGTCCGGTCTATGGCGCCGCACTGCTAATGCGGTTTGGGTTTTACGGCCCATCGAGGGTTCAAATCCCTCCGCCTCCGCCAGATGGATCGCTGGAGCCCCGTCCGCAAGGACGGGGCTCCAGTCGTATCCGGGGGGACGTTTCACCAGCTCAGCGGGGGTGCGGCCAATGGATTTCACCTGACGCCGCAGGTCATGTAATGTTGTTCTCGCAACGCCGACGGGGCACAAAAGCCCGGGACGCCAAGCACTCGTAGCTTAACGGATAGAGCATCTGACTACGGATCAGAAGGTTGCAGGTTCGAATCCTGCCGAGTGCACAGCAGGTCGAAGCCCCCGCCAGGGAAACCAGGCGGGGGCTTCGTCGTACGTGCGGGCAGCGAAGTACAGCAACTGCCCCTGCCCAGTGATGTCCACTCTCGGCCGCTACGCAACCGTTATGACCGGCACCGGCCGATCCGGCTAGAGCTACGGGAAGGTCGCAGGTTTGAATCCTGCCGAGTGCACAACAGGACAGAGACCCCCAGGGGGCTGAGAGCCTCTGCTGTATGTCGTGACGGCAGTGGCTGACAGCAGCCTCTTCCGGGGGCGGCCGTCGGACCGATCGGACGGCTACGAGGACACCGGCCGCACCGTCGTCATCGTCCGACACGTTGCCGTCACCCCGCAGTGCATCGGTGGCCAGGTCAACCCCTCCGCCGTCGAGGCGATGAAGGAGGCCGGCATCGACATCGCCGACCGGAAGCCGACGATTCCTCCCCCGCTTCGCCTGCTCCGTGACTGTCATCCACTATGCCTACCGCCAGGCCGTCGGTGGACGCTGTTCCGGCGCGAAGAAGGGCTCGACGGCAGGACGCTAAGAAAGCATTGTCCGCAGCCGTCGGTCGATGAATTACGGCTCATAATAGAGGCTGTTCCCGAGTTTCCCCCTGAGGTGATTACTCGGGAATAGGATAACTAATGAGAAGCCAAGAAGGTCAAGCCCTGCCGGATGCGTCCGGCTGGGCTAGTCAATGCCTCTGTATATGTCATCCTCCGGCAAGTCGGCCTTTCGGTCGATCGGCGAGTCCTGTGGCGCCGTCACGATATCCCCTGTTGATCTGTGGGACCCATAGATCGTCCACCAGGGATCGAACGCGCCAGCCGACAGACATGACGTGTATCTGTCGATATGCGGGCGTAGTCCGGTCGAGAGGATGCGGACCATGCAGGATTTTTCTCGTCGCGGAGTGCTCAAGGCCACTGCGGGCGCCGGCGCGGGCGCGGTCGTTCTCCCGGGCGTCGCGGCCGCGGAGGCCACGGGCGCGAGCGCCGTCACCCACGAGGCCGAGAGTGCGAAGTGCCGGCCGGCGGAGCTGACCGGCCGCATCGTCCGTCCCCACGACCCCGACTACGCGGAGGCGAGTCTGGGCTGGGACGAGTTGTTCGTCCGCTATCCGCTGGTGATCGTCTACGCCCAGCGGACCCAGGACGTGGTCAACGCCCTCACCTGGGCGCGGCAGCACGATGTCGCGATGCGGGTGCGGAGCGGCGGCCACAGCCTTGAGGGCTGGTCGAACGTGGACAACGGCATCGTGATCGACGTCAGCGAGCTGAAGTCGGTCCACATCGACACAGCCGGCCGTACGGCGACGGTCGGAGCCGGGCTCACCCAGTTGGAAGCGGTGACCACGCTCGCGAAGAAGAACTTTGCGGTGACGACCGGCACGGAAGGCACCGTCGGTCTGGCCGGTGCGACGCTCGGTGGCGGCTTCGGGTTCCTCACCCGCTACCTCGGAATGGCCTGTGACGGCCTCATCGGGGCCGAGATCGTCGTCGCCTCGGACGGTGACTGCGCCAAGGTCATCAAGGCGGATCTGAAGAACAATTCGGACCTGCTCTGGGCGCTCCGCGGAGCGGGCAACGGCAACTTCGGAATCGTCACGTCGCTCACCTACAAGCTGGCTCCGCTCAAGAGCGTCACCTATGTGCAGGCGACGTGGGACGGTCTCGGAGACCTGAACAGAGTCTTCGACTCATGGCAGCGCACGGCTCCCTTCGCCGACAACCGTCTCGGCACGCAGGTCGAAATTCACAGGAATCAGATCCTGCTGTTCGCGGTCCTCGCGGAAGGAACGCCCGCGGAGGCGAAGAAACTACTGGCCCCGATTCTTTCGGTCGGTCGCCCCGAGGTCTCGGTGCAGGTCGGCAACTGGGGCGACGTATATGCGGGATTCCAGATTCCCACCGCGAATGAGCCCGCCAACTGGAAGTTCTTCTCGCAATTCACCAACAAGCCGTTCCCGGGGAAAGCGATCAGCGTGATCGCGTCGTTCATGCGGGAAGCGCCGACGGACGACAGCAACTTCTTCACTCAGGCCTTCGGCGGAGCGGTCAGGAAGAGCCCCCGCGGCGGCACGGCGTTCCCGCATCGCGATGCGCTCTTCTACTCCGAGCCCGGTGCCGGCTGGGGGACCCGTGGAGAACCGGGCAGTGGCGACGAGCTGACCCCGCGGGCCCAGGCCTGGATCGCCGAGTTCAGCCAGGCGCTGCGGCCCTACGTGCACGGTGCCTACGTCAACGTTCCGAACATCGGCATGCAGGACTGGGAAACCGCCTACTGGGACGGCAACTTCGACCGGCTGCGCAAGATCAAGCAGAAGTACGACCCCTGCAACGTCTTCCAGTACGAGCAGAGTGTCCCGCCCGCGTCCTGCTGACCGACAAGCCTCACAGGGCCTCGGCCTGGGCCCCGGAAGAATTCCGGGGCCCTCCGGCGTTTCCCGCGCCGGTTTCATCCGGCGGGTGCCGGAGGTCACTGCCGTTCGACGGCGTCCAGTGCCGGGGCGAACTGCGCGGTGCGCCGGAGCGGGTGCAACTGGCCCCGGCCGCCTCCGGTGCCGGGAGCGGTGGCATCGTATGACCTCGTTTTGCCCCTCCTCAGTCGTCAACTCGGCTGCTGTGTACGGGAATCGGCCATACGTGAGAGCGAAGGGCCGGCGCGGCACACGCTGCGGTGAGGCGCGTCGTATTCTCCCGCTCGGATGAACCCCGCCGTCCGAGGAGTGTGAGGTACCTGTGTCCCCGGCATCTTCAGCACCTTCAACGCCCGCCGTGTCTTCAGCGCTCGCACCGCACGCAACGCCCGCAGCGCCTTCAGTACCGGTAAGGCGTGCACGACGACGCCTCAATGCCGTTCTGGTCTCGTTCCTGGCGTTCTGCGGGTTGGCCTTCGCCGCGTTACCGGGTGCGGCCTCCGCCGCGCCGCGGCACCGAACGGAATTCGTCGTCAGCGAGGCCCAGTTCGACCGGATGTTCCCGGACCGGAACGCCTTCTTCACCTACGACGGTCTGGTCACTGCCACCGCCGCGTACCCCGGATTCGCCCGCACCGGCAGCAGAGCGGTACGGAAGCAGGAGGCCGCTGCCTTTCTGGCCAATGTCAGCCACGAGACCGGCGGCCTGTACTACGTGGTCGCGCAGAACAAGGCCACGTACCCCGTCTTCTGCGACGCCACCCAGCCCTACGGGTGCCCGGCGGGCCACGACGCGTACTACGGACGCGGCGCGATCATGCTGAGCTGGAACTTCAACTACAAGGCCGCGGGCGACGCCCTGGGGATCGATCTGCTCGACAATCCCTGGCTCGTGGAGACCGATCCGGCGGTGGCCTGGATGACCGCCCTCTGGTACTGGGACACGCAGACCGGGCCGGGCACCATGACCGGCCATGACGCGATGGTCCACCGGAAGGGGTTCGGGGAGACCATCCGCAGCCTCAACGGCACCGCCGAGTGCGACGGCGGGAACGCCGCGGAGATGCAGCACCGGGTGGATCTGTACGTGCAGTTCACCCGGACCCTGCGTACCGCGCCGGGGCACCGTCTGACGTGCTGACCCGCTGACCCGCTGATCGCCCCTCCCTTCGTAGCGCCTGACTGTCAGTGGCGGGTGTCATCCTGTGAGTGATCCGGATTTCGCTGGTCCCGTGGCGGGCGGAGCTATCGAGGGGAGCAGGGGGGATGTGGCGTTCCGGCGGGCTGCGGTGGGGGGCCGAGGGGCCGCGGCTGGTGTGGGAAGGGCATGGCCGTGAGCGGGCCAGTCCGTTGGTGTACGGGAACGGGATCGGGTTCCGGGTCGTGCCGGAGGGGGAGCGGACCTGTGTGGGGGCACGGGGTAACGCCTGTCCGGTGCGGGCCCGGGTGCCGGCGCGTGGTGCGCAGGCGCGGTGTGCGGAGTGCGCGCGGCTGGACCGGGCGCACTCGGTGGCCGCCGACACGATCGCGGACGACCCGCGCGTGTACCGGGTGTATCTGGCCTGGTTCGGCCCCGGGATGGTCAAGGTGGGGATCACCGCGGAACAGCGCGGTCCGGCACGGCTGATGGAGCAGGGGGCGGTGGCTTTCAGCTGGCTGGGGCGGGGGCCGCTGATGGCCGCGCGCCGGACGGAGGAGCTGCTGCGTACGGCGCTGGGCGTGCCGGACCGGATTCCGTACGCGGAGAAGCGCGCGGTGCGGGCCCGGCTGCCGGGACGGGAGGAGCGCGGGGCCGAGGTGCGGGAGGTGCACGGGAAGGCCGTCGCACTGGCGGGATGGCCGGATTCGCTGGAGCGGCTGGAATGCGAAGTCGCCGACCACTTCGCGGTGTTCGGGCTGGCGGGGCTCGGGGACCTGGTGGGGGTGGTGAGCGAGCTGGCGGCCGGGGGTGTGGTCGCCGGGCGGCTGGTGGCCGCCGCCGGGCCCGATCTGCATCTCGCCGGGGAGGGCGGGGATGTAATCGTCCTCGACACGCGGCTGATGGCGGGATGGAGTGTGACGGGCGCAGAGCCCGGCACGGGGATGACCGTGCCGGTGCGAGCCGTCCCGGCGGAGCCGGACACGGAACAGGAGGGGCTGTTCTGACCTGGATTCGCACCGTGGCGCGGCGCGCCCTGGGGTTCGGACCGGACCGGGCTTTCGTCAGGTGCCGCGCGGGGCGGTACTGAACCTGGATTCGTACCGTGGGCGCGCCCTGGAGTTCGGACCGCAGCCGGGCTCCCGTCATGTGTCGCGCGCGTCCGGCGGCGCGGAGCAGGGAGGCGTTGGTGGACCGGGCGCGCAGGCTGCCGGAGAGGGTGAGGATCCGCATGCTCCGACCGTATGTCCGCCTGCCCGCATGCCTTGCTGCACCCCCTGCCCGTATGCCTTGCCCGTCCCCCACCCGCGCATGCCTTGCCCGTACCCCACCGACCGGGAGCCCGTCCGTGCGCCCGACCGTGAGCCGGGCCGTGAGCCGGGCCGGGTCGAAGGTGTTTCTCAGGAATTTCACAGGTTGGGGAAAGGAGGCTCTCAGAGGCCGCTCACAGGGTGGTGGCCATGACTACGACCTCGCCCCAGGGGCGTACCGGAATGCTCAGGCCCGACGGCAGCCCCGTACGGGTGCTCGTCGTGGACGACGAGGCCTCGCTCACCGAACTCCTGTCGATGGCGCTGCGCTACGAGGGGTGGCAGGTCCGGAGCGCCGGTGACGGAGCCGGTGCGGTGCGTACCGCACGGGAGTTCCGGCCCGACGCGGTGGTGCTCGATGTGATGCTCCCCGATACGGACGGCATCGCCGTGCTCGGACGGATGCGCCGTGAGCTGCCCGATGTGCCGGTCCTCTTCCTGACCGCGAAGGACGCGGTGGAGGACCGGATCGCGGGCCTGACGGCGGGCGGCGACGACTACGTCACCAAGCCGTTCAGCCTGGAGGAGGTCGTGGCCAGGCTGCGCGGACTGATCCGCCGGTCCGGTACGGCCGCCCAGCGCACCGAATCGATGCTCGCCGTCGGGGACCTGACCCTCGACGAGGACAGCCACGACGTGACCAGGGGCGGGACCAACATCCATCTGACGGCCACCGAGTTCGAGTTGCTGCGCTTCCTGATGCGCAACCCGCGCCGGGTGCTCTCCAAGGCGCAGATCCTCGACCGGGTGTGGTCGTACGACTTCGGCGGCCAGGCCAATGTCGTCGAGCTCTACATCTCCTACCTGCGGCGCAAGATCGACGCGGGACGGTCGCCGATGATCCACACCCGGCGCGGCGCCGGTTACCTGATCAAGCCCGGGGAGTAACGGTGTCGGCGCACCGGCGCTGGTCGCTGCGGACGCGGCTGGTCGTGTCGGCGGTGGCGCTGATCGCGGTGGTGGTGGCAGTGATCGGTACGGTCACCACGATCGCCATGCACTCCAATCTGGTGAGGCAGCTCGACAAACAGCTGGTCGCCGCGGCGAAACGGCCCGACCGCGGCCCGATGGACCTCGACCGGTCCATCGTCCAGCAGCCCGGTCTGCCGATCGGCGCGGTCGGCGGGCGCACCGTGGCGGGCAGCGACGAGATCGTCGACGGAGTGAAGAGCGTCGCTGTGCCGGGCGCGCAGACGGACAGCGTGGCGCTCGGCGACGCGCAGGTCAGAGCCCTGAAGTCCGTTCCCAGGGACGGGAACGCGCACACCGTCTCCCTTCCCGGACTGGGCGACTTCCGGGCGACCTTCTCCCCCGGCGGCACCTTCGTGCTGGGCTTCCCGCTCAGTGGTGTCCAGTCCACCGTCAGCACCCTGGTCGTCGTCGAGGTGTGCGTCACCGCGGCCGGGCTGCTCGCCGCGGGCATCGCGGGTACGGCGCTCGTCGGGATCGCGCTGCGCCCGCTCCGACGGGTCGCGGCGACCGCGACACGGGTCTCCGAACTGCCGTTGCACAGCGGTGAGGTGGCGCCCCTGGAGCGGATCCCCGAGGCCGAGGCAGATCCACGGACCGAGGTCGGGCAGGTCGGCGCCGCGCTCAACCGGATGCTGGGCCATGTCGGTTCGGCGCTGGCGGCCCGGCAGGAGAGCGAGACGCGGGTGCGGCAGTTCGTCGCCGACGCCAGTCATGAGCTGCGCACCCCGCTCGCCTCGATCCGCGGATATGCCGAACTGACCCGCCGCGGCACCGAGGAGACCGGCCCCGACACCCGGCACGCACTGGGCCGGATCGAGTCCGAGGCCGGTCGGATGACCGGGCTGGTGGAGGATCTGCTGCTGCTCGCCCGGCTGGATTCCGGGCGCCCGCTCACGTACGAGAGCACCGATCTGTCCCCGCTGGTCGTCGACGCGGTGAGTGACGCCCGCGCCGCCGGGCCGGACCACAAGTGGCGCCTCGAACTGCCGGAGAACCCGGCCGTGGTGCGGGCCGACGGCGCCCGCCTCCATCAGGTCCTGGTCAATCTGCTGGCCAACGCCCGTACGCACACGCCTCCCGGCACCACCGTCACCGCGAGCGTGCGGCGCGACGGTGCCTGGACGGTGGCGGAGGTACGGGACGACGGGCCCGGGATCCCGGCCGGTCTGCTGCCGCACGTCTTCGAGCGGTTCGCCCGCGGGGACGCCTCACGGTCCCGGCACGCGGGATCCACCGGGCTCGGCCTCGCGATCGTGCAGGCGGTGGTGGTGGCCCACGGCGGCGGTGTGACGGTACGGAGCGTCCCCGGGGCCACGGCCTTCGAGGTCAGGCTCCCGGCGTCGCCGGCCCCGATCACCCCACCCCCGCCCCCGCCCCCATGCCCACTTCCGCCTCCCGTCCAGCCCTTCCCTCCCGCCTCGCCAGTACCGTCCGTCCCGCGCACGCCCACCGGCCCGCGCATGCCCACCGTCCCGCCCGGGACTCCGGATTCACCCGGCGCGACCGCGACTCACAGGTACGGCACAGGCTGACCACACAGCCGTGACAGCGGGCCTGGCGAGTGTCGATGTCATGCGAACCGACTCTTCTCCGGGCACCCTGCCCGCAAGGGTGCACCTTCCCGCGACCACGGCCGATGCCCCCGTACTCGATGTGGTGATCCCCGTCTACAACGAGGAGAAGGACCTCGAACCCTGCGTACTGCGGCTCCACGACCATCTGGCCCGCACCTTCCCGTACAGCTTCCGGATCACGATCGCCGACAACGCGAGCACCGACCGTACGCCCGAGGTGACGGCCGGACTGGAAGCGGAACTCGACGGGGTGCGGTCCTGCCGCCTCGACCAGAAGGGGCGCGGACGGGCGCTGCGCACCGTGTGGTCCGCCTCCGACTCCCCCGTACTCGCCTACATGGACGTCGACCTCTCCACCGATCTCAACGCCCTGCTGCCGCTGGTCGCACCGCTGATCTCCGGGCACTCGGATCTCGCCATCGGCTCCCGGCTGGCGCGCAGTTCGCGGGTGGTGCGCGGCCCCCGGCGGGAGTTCATCTCCCGCGCGTACAACCTGATCCTGCGCTCGTCCCTCTCCGCCCGCTTCAGCGACGCCCAGTGCGGCTTCAAGGCCATCCGCGGAGAGGTCGCGGAACGGCTGCTGCCCATGGTCGAGGACACCGGATGGTTCTTCGACACCGAGATGCTGGTGGTCGCCGAACGCGCCGGGCTGCGCATCCACGAGGTGCCGGTCGACTGGGTCGACGACCCGGAATCCACCGTGCACATCGTGCGGACGGCCGTCGACGACCTCAAGGGCGTCTGGCGCGTGGGGCGTGCGCTGGGCGTCGGCGCACTCCCGCTGGACCGGCTCGCGCGCCCCTTCGGCGACGATCCGCGCGACCGTGAACTGCCGGGCGTGCCCGGGGGACTGGCCCGCCAGCTCGTCGGATTCTGTGTCGTGGGGGCGCTGTCCACGCTCCTCTATCTGCTGCTGTACTCGCTGTTCCGGACGGGAGTGAACCCGCAGTTGGCCAACGCGGGCGCGCTGCTGGTCTCCGCGGTGATCAACACCGCGGCCAACCGGAGGCTCACCTTCGGCGTACGCGGCCGGGACAGCGCGGTACGCCACCAGGCGCAGGGCCTCGTCGTGTTCGCGATCGGGCTCGCCCTCACCAGCGGTTCCCTCGCCGCGCTCGGCGCGGCCTCCGGCAACCCCTCGCACGGCGCCGAACTCGCGGTGCTGATCGCGGCCAACCTCGCAGCGACCGTGCTGCGCTTCCTGCTCTTCCGCGCCTGGGTCTTCCCCGAGCGGCGTACCGACGACCCGAGGACTGCACGATGACCACCATCGACACCCACCGGACTCCGGCGACGGCCGGGCGGCCGTCCCGCAACCGGCACATCGCCGCCCTGTGGCGCGGCCGGACCGAGGACCCGGGTTGGGTACGCCCCGCGTTCCTCGGACTGCTGCTGCTCACGCTCGTGACGTACCTGTGGAACCTCGGCGCGTCCGGCTACGCCAACTCCTTCTACTCCGCTGCCGCCCAGGCGGGCGGGGCCAGTTGGAAGGCCCTCTTCTTCGGCTCGCTCGACTCGGCGAACGCGATCACCGTCGACAAGCCCCCGGGCGCGCTCTGGCCGATGGCCCTGTCGGTACGGATCTTCGGGCTGAGCTCGTGGGCGATCCTCGTCCCGCAGGTGCTGATGGGCGTCGGCACGGTCGCGGTGCTGTACGCCGCCGTACGCCTCAGGTTCAGCGCCATCGCCGGGCTCCTCGCGGGTCTGGTGCTCGCGACGACCCCGGTCGCCGCACTGATGTTCCGCTTCAACAACCCGGACGCGCTGCTGGCACTGCTGATGACGATCACCGTCTACTTCGTCCTGCGCGGGCTGGCGGACGCACGGACCAAGTGGCTGGTGTGGGCGGGCGTCGCGGTCGGGTTCGCCTTCCTCACGAAGACGCTCCAGGCGTTCCTGATCCTCCCGCCGCTGGCTGTCGTGTACGCGGTGTTCGCGCCCACGACGGTACGCAGGCGGCTCGGCCAGATCGGTCTGTCCGCGGGGGCGATGGTGGTCGCGGGCGGCTGGTGGACGGCGATCGTCGAACTGTGGCCGGCCTCGTCCCGCCCGTACATCGGCGGCTCCCAGAACAACTCCTTCCTGGAACTGACCTTCGGCTACAACGGTCTCGGCCGGATCAGCGGTGACGAGACGGGCAGCGTCGGCGGTGGCGGCCGGGGCGGCGGACAGGGCGGCGGCTGGGGTGCGACCGGCATCGGCCGGATGTTCAACTCCGAGATCGGCAGCCAGATCTCCTGGCTGCTGCCCGCCGCGCTGATCCTGCTGGTGGCCGGGACCGTGCTCACCTGGCGGGCCAGGAGCCGCCGCCCGGCCGGGCCGCACGAGGGGGGTACGGACACGGCGCCCGCCGCGTTCCTGGTGTGGGGCGGCTCGCTGGTGATGACCGCGCTGGTCTTCAGCTTCATGGCGGGGATCTTCCACCAGTACTACACGGTGGCCCTGGCGCCGTACATCGCCGCCCTGGTCGGGACGGGCGTCACGGTGCTGTGGGAGGAGCGCGGCAGGTTCGGCTGGTCCGCGGTACTGGGCGGGACGGTCGCGGTGACGGCGGTCTGGGCGTACGTCCTGCTGGGGCGGACGCCGGACTACCTGCCGTGGCTGCGCTGGGTGGTGCTCGTCGGGGGCCTCGCCGCGGCGCTCGGTCTCGTGCTGTCGGGACGGCTGGACCGGCGGGTGGCGCTGGGGGCCGCGGGCGCGGGCCTGGTGGCCTCGCTGGCCGGGCCGTTCGCGTACACGGTGTCCACGCTGGACAGTGCGCACACCGGGTCGATCGTCACGGCGGGGCCCGCGGGTGCGAGCCGGATGGGCGGGATGGGCGGCGGCCCCGGCGGCCGTGGCGGTCCTGGTGGTGCCGGAGGCGGCGCGGGCGGCTTCGGCGGCCGGAACGGCGGTGGCACGGGACAGCCGCCGACCGGTCAGGCCGGTCAGGCCGGTCAGGCCGGGCAGGCCGGGAACCTGGGTCAGCCGCCCACCGGGCAGCCGGGCCAGAGCCAGGCCGCGGGCCAGGGCCCAGGGCAGAACGGGCAGGCACCGAACGGCCAGGCACGGAACGGGCAGGCACAGCGGGGTGGCATGCCCGGCGGCAGGGGCGAAGGCGGCTTCGGCGGTGGCGGTATGGGCGGTCTGCTCGACGGCCAGCAGGTCGGCGCCGAGGTGAAGGCCAGGATCAGCGCCGGAGCCGACGGCTACACCTGGATGGCCGCGGCCATCGGCTCGCAGAACGCGGCCAGTTACCAACTCGCCACCCAGAAGCCCGTGATGGCGATCGGCGGCTTCAACGGAAGCGACCCGTCACCGACCCTCGCGCAGTTCAAGGAGTACGTCACGGAGGGGAAGATCCACTACTTCGTCTCCGGCGGCGGGATGGGCGGCGGGATGGGCGGCGGGACGGGCGGTGCCGACAGCGGCTCCGCTTCGGAGATCACGTCGTGGGTCGAGGCGCACTACACGAAGGTGACCGTGGGATCGACGACCCTGTACGACCTGACGAAGGTCAAGAGCGGTAGCTGAGACGGGAGAAGAACGCGCGCGGCGGGACCGGTCCCACCGGCCCCGCCGCAGGCGCCCCGGCTTCCCTACCTCTTGAGTGAAAGCTCCGCCACGATCGGCCGGTGGTCGGACGCCAGCGTGTCGGCCACCTGCGCTCCCCGCACCCCCACCCCCGGCGACACGGCCACGTAGTCGATCCGCTGCACCGGATTCTGCGCCGGGAAGGTCGGCGCCCCCGGTTCCACATCGCGCAGTTCGCGCCAGAGCGGCGCCAGTTCGGGTGCGTCCGGCGTCGCGTTGAAGTCGCCCAGCAGGATCTTCCGGCCGTGCTGCTGCGCCATGATCCGCCGGGTCTCGGCCACCTGCGTCACCCGTACGGAGGGGTCGGCGCGGTAATCCAGATGGGTCACGTACACGTGCAGCGGTACGCCCTTCACCCGCAGCTCCACCTCTCCGAAGCCGGGGGCCGGCGCGGGGACCGGGTTCGGGTCCTGGGTGGAGAGCCGGGTGATCTCGTGGTTCTCGGCGTGCAGGATGCGGTACCTGGACAGCACAGCGACCCCGAACTCACGCCCGTCGATGCTGTAGATCGGCGCGAACGACACGTGCATCCCGAGCCGCTTCGCCAGCTCACCCGCGAGGTCGCGCCACTCGCTGCGGGCGCCCCAGCGGACGTCGACCTCCTCCAGGCCGATGACGTCCGCGTGCAGTGCGCGCATCGCCGCCTCCTGCCGGTCCAGGTCGAAGACGTTGTCCATCCCGGCGCCCGCGTGGATGTTGTACGAGGCGACGCGCAGCGGCACATCGCGGCCGTGGGCCTGCGCCGGGGGCGCGACCGTCGCGGCCAAAACACCCGTGACCAGAAGCACTTCAGCAACACGACGAGTCAGTTTCATCTCGCGTAGGTACCCGGCAGCGGCCCGACCCCAAACAGCTTTACGCCGTAAAGGGGAGTGGGCCGCCCCTGACGAGCGCGCCTGGTTTGCGGGCCTCCGGGGCGCAGACTCACCGGTAACAGCGGCCTAACATCGATATCGGTACCCGGTGGATGCATCGATTTCCGGAGGAGACGCGCCATGGTGACTACGGCCGCCCGTGCGAAGGGCCCCACGCGGACCAGTGTCTGGCTGGACGGCAAGGCGACGCGTACCCGCCGAACGGATCAGCCGGCCGGGCTCGACCTGGCGAAGATCACCGCTGAGACGGTGCGGCTCCTGGATTCCGAGGGGCTGTCGAAGTTCTCCATGCGCCGCCTCGCTGCCGGTCTGGGGGTCACGGCCATGTCGGTCTACTGGTACGTGGACACCAAGGACGATCTCCTCGAACTGGCCCTGGACGCGGTGATGGGCGAACTGTCGACGCCTGCCCCGGCACCGGACGCCCCGAAGGCCGGTACCGGGACCGACTGGCGCACGGAGCTGCGGCGCCTCGCCTCCGGCTACCGCAGCGTCCTCGTGCGTCACCCCTGGGTGTCGCCCCTCATCGGCGAGTTCCTCAACATCGGCCCGCACGCGGTGAAGTTCACCTCGGCGGCCCAGGACGTGATGCGCGAGGCCGGTCTCCCGCTGCACGGCCGGACCGGCGGCCTCGCGGCGGTCTTCCAGTTCGTGTACGGATTCGGCACCGTCGAGGGCCACTTCCGGGACCGCTGCGAACGGGCCGGGATGAGCCAGGACGCGTACTACCAGCGGGCCATCGGCACCATCAGCGAACAGCCGGGCCTGCGCGAGCCCTTCGTACAGGCGCAGCACATGAGGCAGGCGCGCGGCGGTGACACGGTCGAGGAGATGCGCGAGCGGGACTTCGACTTCGCCGTGGACCTGCTGATCGCGGGCATCGAGGCCAAGCGGACGGCTGACCGAACGGACGGCTGACCGAACGGACGGCCGGCTGAGCGCGTCACCGGGCCGAGCGTTCGCCGAACGGCGGAGCAGCCGTGACGAGGAGGCCAGTCGTGACGAGGAGGCCAGTCGTGACGAGGAGGCCGGCCGTTACGAGGAGGCCAGCCGCGCCGGGAAACCGCCGGTCGCGATCGGACTCCACCGCTCCGGCGTGATCCGGATGATCGACTTGCCCTGCCTGACCATGGCCGCGCGGTACTCGTCCCAGTCCGGGTGCTCGCCGGAGATGGTGCGGAAGTACTCCACCAGCGGTTCCACGGACTCGGGGGAGTCGATGACCTCGGCCGTCCCGTCGACCTGGACCCACGGCCCGTTCCACTCGTCCGACAGCACGATCACACTCGTCCGCGCGTCCCGCCTGGCGTTCCGGGTCTTGGCGCGCTCGGGATACGTGGACATGACGATCCGTCCGGAGTCGTCGACGCCACAGGTCAACGGCGAGCCCTGGGGACGGCCGTCCGTACGGGTGGTGAGCAGGATCGCCCGGTGCCGGGTCCGCAGGAAGTCCAGCAGCTCGGCCCGGTCGACGGTGGTGTTGGTCGCGATGTGGGGTGCCATGCCCGCACGATACGTCCGGCCCCGCGCGGGAGACGCGACCGTTCCGGGCCGACACCCTTCGGCCCCCGGCACAGCGGCCCCGGCACAGCGGCCCCGGGGCCGGGCCCGGTAGGGGCTCGCTCCCGGGGCCGCGTCGCGCGCCGGACGGTGTCAGACCGCGGGCAGCGAGTCGCCCTGGACCGCCTGGATGTCCAGCTCGATCTTGAGCGTGGTGCCGATGGCGGAGATGCCCGCCTGGACCACCTGGTTGTAGTTCATCGCGAAGTCGTCGCGACGCAGTTCGGCCGTGGCGCGGAAGGCAGCGCGGACGCCGCCCCACGGGTCGGGGCCGGTGCCCAGGTAGCTCAGGTCCAGGTCCACCTCACGGACCACGCCGTGCAGCGACAGCCGGCCCTTGACCGTCCAGCGGTCCGGACCCGCGGGGATCACACCGGTGCTGCTGTAGGTGATCTCCGGGAAGCGTTCGACGTCCAGGAAGTCCGGGGACTTCAGATGGCCGTCCCGCATGCCGTTACCCGTGTCGATCGACGTGGCGGCGATGACCGCCTCGACCCGTGACTTCTCGATGTCCTCGGCGATCTCGACGCGGCCCACGAACTCGGTGAACCTGCCGTGCACGCTGGAGATGCCGAGGTGCTGGGCGACCGCGCCGACCGACGAGTGCGCCGGGTCGAGCGTCCATGTTCCCGGCGGCGGGAGTTCCACGCCGCCCTGCCTGGCCAGTACGACCGTGCCCACATCGGCCCGGCCGCTCGCCGTGACGAACGCCGTCGACGCGGCGGGGGCGTATCCGACGGCCGTCACGATGACCGTGTGCGCGCCGGGGGCCAGCGACGCGTCGGCGCTGACCGCGCCGTTCTCGTCCACGGCCGCCCGGAGCACCTGGGCGCCGGTCATGTCGGTCACCGTCACCACGGCGTGCTGTACGGCCCAGCCGTCCCGGGTCCGTACCTGTGCGCGAAGTCCCATCCCGTTACTCTCCCTCAAAAAGTGGGCCCCGGGTGGTGGTGGCGGGCCGTCCCCTGCTCGCCACCACCACGCCCGGGGCCCGTGCCCCACATCCGCTGGGGCAGCCTGTGCGTAGACCGTACGGATCCTGCTGGGACCCGCCGGCAACCGGTCCTACTCGCCCGGGTGGGCCAGCTCGATGTCGTGGCCGTCGATGCCGCTCCCCGCGACCGTCAACGAGCCCGCCACCGGCGGGTAACCGGTCGCGATGACCGTGTACTCGCCCGAGTTGAGGTCGGCGAAACCGTAGGCCCCGTCGATCCCGGTGGTCGCCGTGGCGACCACGTTGCCCGCCGCGTCGACCAGGGTCACCCGGGCGTCGGGCAGCGGGCGCCGCTCGGCTCCGCCGCGTACGACACCCTGGACCAGCGAGCCGGACTCCAGGGCGGCCTCGATACGGGTCACACCCTGGCCGCCGACGTCGACCGGCAGGGCCAGCGGCCGGAAGCCGGTCGCGTTGACCGCGACGGTCACCGAGCCGGGCACCAGCTCACCGAAGGTGAACTCGCCCTGCGCACCGGACTTTCCGGTGGCCAGCACATCGCCGCGCACATCGGTGACGACGACCATGGCGCCCTCGACGGCCTTGCCGCCGTCGGCGGACTTCACGATGCCGGCGAGTCCGCTCGTACCGGAGAGGAGGATGTCGTACGACAGGCCCTCGTCCCCGACGACCACCGTGGACGCCTGCGGCTGGAAGCCGTCGGCGGAGGCGATCAGGACGTACGAACCGGAGCCCGGCGCGTCGACCGTGTAACCGCCGTCGCCCTCGGCGACCGCGCGGCCCAACTGGCGTCCGGCCAGCGAGATCAGTGTGACGGCGGCACGGCCCACGGGTGCGCCTTCGGCGCCCCGGACCACACCGTGGATCGCGATACCCGGGGTGGGGGTGGACTGCATCGGCATCGTCTCCTCAGCACTCGGAACACTTTCGCGGGAAACCGCGGGGGCCGGTACGGCGTCGGCCACCGGCGGGACCTCGGCCGCAGCGGCCTCCCCCTCGGGGGCGCCCACGGCGCGGGTCCGCAGCGGGACCTCCTTGATGAACAGCGTCACCAGGAAGGCGACCAGGGCACAGACCGCCGCGTACAGGAAGACATCCGCGACGGCGTGCCCGTACGAACTCTCCATGATGGAGCGCAGCGGCTGCGGCAGTTTGCTGATGTCGGGCACCGATCCGCTGCTCATGCCCTTGCCGGCCAGGGCCGCGCCCTTCGGGCCGAGGTCGTGGAGACCGTCGGAGACGAAGTGGGTGACGCGGTTGCCGAGCACCGCGCCCAGCGCCGAGACGCCGATCGCGCCACCGAGGGAGCGGAAGAACGAGACGGTGGAGGACGCCGAGCCGAGGTCCTGCTGGGAGACCTGGTTCTGCGTGCAGAGCACCAGGTTCTGCATCATCATGCCGATGCCGAGACCCATCAGCGCCATGAAGACCGCCACGTGCCAGTACGCGGTGTCGTACCGGATGGTGGAGAGCAGGCCGAGTCCGGCCGTCACCAGGATGCCGCCGCTGACCAGCCAGGCCTTCCACTTGCCGGTCTTGGTGATGAGCTGGCCCGAGACGGTCGACGAGATGAACAGGCCACCGATCATCGGGATCGTCATCACGCCGGACATCGTCGGCGACTTGCCGCGCGCCAGCTGGAAGTACTGGCTGAAGAAGACGGTGCCGGAGAACATCGCGACGCCGACGAACAGCGAGGCGACCGAGGCGAGGGTGATCGTCGGGTTGCGGAAGAGCCGCAGCGGGATGATCGGCTCGCTCGCCTTGGACTCGACGAGCACGAAGAGCAGGCCCAGAACGATCGAGCCGCCGAGCATGGCGCCCGTCTGCCAGGACATCCAGTCGTACTTGTCACCGGCGAAGGTGATCCAGACCATCAGCAGCGAGACGGCCGCCGCGATGAAGAACGCGCCGCCCCAGTCGACCTTGACCTCGCGCTTGACGACGGGGAGTTTCAGGGTCTTCTGCAGAACGATCAGCGCGATGATCGCGAAGGGCACGCCGACGTAGAAGCACCAGCGCCAGCCGAGCCAGCTGGTGTCGGTGATGACACCGCCGAGGAGCGGTCCGGCGACCGTCGCGACTGCGAAGGTGGCGCCGATGTAGCCGCTGTACCGGCCCCGCTCACGCGGGGAGATCATCGCGGCCATCACGATCTGCGCGAGGGCCGAGAGACCGCCGACGCCGATGCCCTGGACGACACGGAAAGTGATCAGCGTCGACGAGTTCTGCGAGAGACCGGCCGCGGCCGAGCCCAGCACATAGATGATCAGGGCTATCTGGACGAGCAGCTTCTTGCTGAACAGGTCGGAGAGCTTGCCCCACAGGGGGGTGGTGGCCGTCATCGCCAGCAGCGACGAGGTGACGACCCAGGTGTACGAGGACTGACTGCCGTGCAGATCGGAAACGATCTTGGGCAGGGCGTTGGTGACGATCGTCGACGACAGGATCGCGACGAACATGCCGAGCATCAGCCCGGACAGGGCTTCCATGATCTGCCGGTGCGTCATCGGCGCACTGTCTCCGGGGGTGGTATTTCCCCCGTGCTTGGCGTGGCCGCCCCGCACACCGGCTGGTGTGGTCGTAGCCATGAAGTTCCTTTTTTCTCTACTTACGCGGATGTACGGGTGTGCTCGTGCTGTCCGGCCCAGGCCCGGCAGTCGCCGAAACTGGCGCGCAGGCGGTCCAGGAGCACATTGAGCTGCCCGACTTCGTCGTCGGACCAGTCGCTGAGGGTGCGAGCGAGGGATTCGATGTGTCGCTCGGCGAGCAGGCCGAGCATGTCTGTGCCTGCGGGGGTGAGCCGCAGGATGCGGGAGCGCTTGTCAGCAGGGTCCGGGGACCGCTCGATCCAGCCGTGCTCCGCGACGTGTGCCACATGCCGGCTGGTCACCGACATGTCCACGGCGAGCAATTCGGCGAGCCTGCTCATACGCATCTCGCCGTGCTGGCCCAGCAGGGACAACACAGCGGCCGACCCGGTCGGACACTCGGGAGGGAGGATGCGGGAGAGGCCCCGCTTGACCGCGCCGATGGCGCTGAGCTGTCTGGCCAGTTCTTCGTACTGACTCTGTGTGGCCATGACACCTCCCTATGTTGTTGCTTGAGGCAACCATAAGTTCCGTTGGTTGCCTCAAGCAAATTAAATCCGTCTGAGAAAGGCAAAGGAAACCAAAAAGGTTTGCATGTGTGAGGTCAATGAGGTGGCGGAGGCCGCTTCGGGCGATCTGCCCGCAGGTACGGGGGTTGGGCGGAACCCGCAGGTTCGCTAGGGTCCTGCCTCATGGCACACAACCCCCAAGCGCCCCAAGGCCCCGAGGGCAACTACGACCCGGCGGGCAGCACCCAGATGTTCCGCGCCTTCGTCGACGAGGGCGCACCGCAGAGCGCGCAGCCGGCGGCTCCCCCGCAGCAGCAGTCGGGCCCGAGAATCGGCGTGATCGTCGCGGTCGTCGCCGTGATCGTGGTTCTCGTGGGCGTCGCGGTGCTCGCGCTCGGCTAGGACCTGTCCTCTACTGCCCCGTTCCCGCAGCCTCCGGTGTTCCGGCTGGTCACTTCCAGTCGGCGGAGACGCTGCGGGTTTCTATGTGCATCCCCAGCGGTACCCGCCAGTCGTCCACGCAGACGGTGTACGTCTTCGACAGGGCCGTACCGGCGGCGATCGGCCCCGGTAGTGGCTGGGACGACTCCAGGGTCGCCCAGTCCACACCCGCCCCGCCGATGACGTGCGTGGAGAAGGTGACCGTGCCCGAAGCGATCGGTGAACCACCGGTGTTGCTGAAGCGCACGGTCACTTCTTCGCACCAGCGCTGGTCCGTGGCGGTCCGCTCGGGATCGCCGATCTTCAGTACGGCGGGGCCCGACGGCGGGGCCGACGGGCTGTTACCCGGTTGTCCCGGGGTGGCCGGAGGGTCCGAAGGGGACTGACCGGAACCGGAGTTGCCGGGGTCGCCCGGGGCGGGACTGCCCCCGGCGCCGGTGCCCGTACCGCCCTGGGTCCTGGAGCCCGGTGCCGCGCCTCCCGGTGCGCCCGTGGCTCCGGACGCACCCGGCGTGCCCGGGGCGTCAGGGGTTCCGGCGCCCGGGGCGCCCGCTGGGGCCGTGGAGCCGCCGGCGCTGGACTTCCCGCCCTTGCCGGGCCCGGAGGACGCTCCTGGGCCGCCCAGGGGCGTCAGGGTGACCTTGCCCGACGGTGGTACGGGGGCGGTGGCCGTCTGCCCCGCGCCTGCGGCGCCCACGGCCACGTAGGCCTGGTCGGCGGTACCGCCCGCGCAGGCGGCCACCAGACCGCCCAGGCAGAGGACGGTTGCGGTGGCGGCGATTGCTGAGTGCTGGCGTCGCATCGCGCCAGTGTCTCTGACGGACCGTCAATTAGGAACCCGGCGGGCAGCGGTTTCCGTCCGCGCCCGGGGCCTGTGTCCGGTCCCTGCCCCGGGCCCGACTCCGGCGGAGATCAGGTCCGGGGGCACGTCACTCTCCGATCAGGCCTTCCCGCAGCTGCGCCAGCGTGCGGGTCAGCAGCCGGGACACGTGCATCTGCGAGATCCCGACCTCCTCGCCGATCTGCGACTGCGTCATGTTGGCGAAGAACCGCAGCATGATGATCTGGCGCTCACGCGGCGGCAGTTTGGCCAGCAGCGGCTTGAGGGACTCCCGGTACTCGACCCCCTCCAGCGCCGTGTCGTCGTAGCCGAGGCGGTCGGCCAGCGAGCCCTCGCCGCCGTCGTCCTCCAGGGAGGGCGAGTCGAGCGAGGACGCGGTGTACGCGTTGCCCACCGCCAGCCCGTCGACCACGTCCTCCTCGGACACGCCCAGCACCAGGGCGAGTTCGGGAACAGTGGGCGAACGGTCGAGCTTCTGGGCCAGTTCGTCGCTGGCCTTGGTGAGCGCCAGCCGCAGCTCCTGGAGGCGGCGCGGGACCCGTACCGACCAGGACGTGTCCCGGAAGAAGCGCTTGATCTCACCGACGATGGTCGGCATCGCGAACGTCGGGAATTCGACGCCGCGTTCGCAGTCGAACCGGTCGATCGCCTTGATCAGGCCGATGGTGCCGACCTGGACGATGTCCTCCATGGGCTCGTTCCGGCTGCGGAACCTGGCTGCCGCGTAGCGCACCAGCGGCAGGTTGAGCTCGATCAACGTGTCCCGTACGTAAGTGCGCTCCGGGCTGTCCGGTTCCTGGCCGGCCAGGACGGCGAGCCGCAGGAACAGGGAGCGGGACAGAGTGCGGGTGTCGATGGCGCCAGAGCTCGGCAATTCTGAGCTGAGTGTCTCAGGTGCGTCTTTCGTGAGCACCTTCGAGCTGCCCTGTTCTGCGGACATGCCACCCCCTTGAGGTCGCGGACGGTCGCGGCGGACGCTCCCGTCGGAGGAACGCAGCCTCCACCTGAATACCGGAGGGGGGACTGCGGCAAACGCGGTTCCAGCAGAATGTCACATGTCGGCAACGCGCTGTAGCGCCAAGTCGACAAATCTGCGCTGGAAAGAGGGGGTGTGGGGCATTTCCGCCCTGTGTACGGATCACCCGTACCGGTTACGCCTCGATTCGATTTGCGGACCGGAGCCGCGCGAAGCTCCTGGCCAGCAGCCTGGAGACATGCATCTGGGACACGCCCAGCTCCTGGCTGATCTGTGACTGCGTCAGATTGCTGTAGTAGCGGAGCATCAGGATCCGCTGCTCCCGCTCGGGCAGTTGAACGAGCAGATGCCGGACCAGATCGCGGTGCTCGACCCCGGCCAGCGCCGGATCCTCGTAACCGAGCCGGTCGAGCAGTCCCGGCAGCCCGTCGCCCTCCTGGGCCGCCTCCAGGGACTGTGCGTGGTACGACCGGCCGGCCTCGATGCAGGACAGCACGTCGTCCTCGCTGATGCGCAGCCGCTCGGCGATCTCGGCCGTCGTCGGGGACCGGCCGTGCATCGTCGTCAGGTCCTCGGTGGCCCCGGTGACCTGGACCCACAGCTCGTGCAGTCGGCGGGGGACGTGGACGGTCCTCACGTTGTCCCGGAAGTAGCGTTTGATCTCGCCGACGACGGTCGGCATCGCGAAGGTCGGGAACTGGACGCCGCGCTCCGGGTCGAAGCGGTCGATGGCGTTGATGAGGCCGATGGTGCCGACCTGGACGACGTCCTCCATCGGCTCGTTACGGCTGCGGAACCGCGCGGCGGCGTACCGCACGAGCGGCAGGTTCGCCTCGATCAGCGCCGACCGCACCCGGGTGTGCTCGGCGCTGCCCCGCTCCAGCCCCTTGAGCTGGCCGAAAAGCACCTGGGTCAGCGCCCTGGTGTCCGCGCCACGGCTCTTCGCCGGAGGCGTCTCCTCGATGTCGGGCTGGTTCGGCCGGGCCTGTTCGGACGGGGCCTGTTCGGGCTGGGCCTGCGCGGACCGGCTCTGGGGCGACTGGGCCTGTGCAGACGGGGTCAGGGCTGTCTGGGGCGGAACTTCAGGCGCAGTACTGGCCGGCACGGTCAACGCCACCCCTTTTTCAGTCAACTCATCCGTCAAAAGCGGTCATAGCATCACAAGACATGTGCACTGTGTGCAAGCACCGCATAACGTCGTGTTGGTTGGCGAGCTGGGATGAAACGGAAAAAGCCCCTCACCGGAAGGTGAGGGGCCGTACGCCCGAGGGGCTCGGGGGCGGCTCAGAAGGGGTAGTCGGCGATCACCCAGGTGGCGAACTCACGCCACTGCCCGGCGGCTGCCTGGTGGGCCGGGTGCTCGATGTACCGCTTGAGCGCATCGGTGTCGCGGGCGGCCGAGTTGATGGCGAAGTCGTAGGCGATCGGCCGGTCGGTGATGTTCCAGGCGCACTCCCAGAACTCCACCTCCGGGATGATCTCGCCGAGCTCGGCGAACGCCTTCGCGGCAGCGACGACGCGGGGCTCGTCACGCGTGACGCCCTCGTTGAGCTTGAAGAGGACCAGATGGCGGATCAAGGAGCACCCCTCACAGATGTACGGACTCAGCTCACCAGTTCGGTCATGAACTGACCGACACCCTTTGCGGCATTCGAGATTCCTTCGAACCCTACCTGCACGAGTTCGGCGGCCTTGGCGGGTGAAGTGATGATCGTGTACAGCACAAAAACGACGACTATGTAGAGAATGACCTTCTTCACCGGCACCGTTCGGCCCTGCCTCCCCTGAGCTCCCTGAGCAGTCGCGAGAGTCTAACCGGACTATGTGCCGGGGGATCAAGGGACTTCGGGGGACGGGCGTGCACGGCGCCCCGGAGGCTCCCCACGGGCCACTCGGGGCCCGTGCCGGCCCCTGCCGGATCAGCGCCGGGCCGGCGACGGGTCTTCCCCGGGACGTGCGAAGGGCCCCGACGTGATGGTCGGGGCCCGTCTTCTCGTTCCGCCGGGTCCGGGTCAGCGCGAGGTCCGGCAGGCGGTGTTCGCCTCCTTTCCGTGCCGCCTGCAGGTGGCGTCGTGGTCGGCGTCGCCCTCGTCGTCGTCCCCTCCGGTCGCCGCGCTCCCGGACTTCGCGCCACCGGACTTCGTCCCGCCACCGGGCTCCGTCGTCCCCTCGTTCTTCTTCTCGTCCCCCTCGTCGTCCCCGCGTTCGTTCGGTGCGGCCTGGACGCCCCCGTTCTGCGAACCCGTCACGGTCTGCTCGATCGCGCCCCCGCCGCCGTCGTGGTCACTGCCCGCCGTGCCCTTGCTGAAGGGGCCGAGGATGTTGAGCGTCCGGTCCACTTCCAGCCAGGAGTCCGCGTTGGAGTTGTCAATGGTGATCAAGGAAGGTCCGTGATGCGTCTCCATGCCGCCGTCGGGGGCGTCGGCCCAGGCGGCACCGGCGGCCAACTGGCCCTGGCAGAAGGCCCCGAGGACGATCGCCAGGGCGGCCCGCGCCTTCGGCGAGGTGATTCCCATGGTCCGGTTTCTCTTTCCCGGCCGCGCGGTCCCGGTCCGGACACGGCCTGATTCGCTGGGGTTCGAAGGGCGCCGGAACCCCGGTGGCGCGTGCGGTGCGCCACCGGGGCCCCGGCGTTCGAGCGGAACGGCACAGGGCCGGACCGCCCCTCCTGGCGTGGTGTCGGCGCCCACGTCAGGCGTTCATGTCAGGCATTCGTGCCAGGCGTTCGTGCCAGGCGTTCGTGCCAGGCGTTCGCGGACCCGCTCACGCACGCACGGGCGCGCTCACGGCGTGATGCCTGCTGATGTTCTTCTCCAGCAGTTGCGTGGAGCGCTGCACACCGATCCCGTCGCGGGCCGTGAACTCGGGAAGCCGTCCGTCGGACTGCTTGAGATCCGTCAGCGCGCTGTCGATGGCGGCGTGCGCGGCAAAGAGGCAGGGGGTGCTGTAGATGGCCACCTGGCACTCCAGGTCGGTCAGTTCGGAGAGCGAGAGCCTCGGGGACTTCCCGCCCGCGATCTGGTTGAAGAGCAGCGGCTTGTCACCGACCACCTTCCGGATGCGCTTGATCCATTCGACGCTGCGCACGCCGTCGACCAGGACGACGTCCGCGTCGGTCTCCGCCAGGGCTTCGGCCCGGCGCAGGATGTCGGCCTCCTCCGTGGCGTCCGTACGCGCGACGACCACCAGGTCCTTCCGGCTCTCCAGCACCAGGTTGAGCTTCTCCAGGTACTCCTCCAGCGGGAGCACCTGCTTGCCGTCCGCGTGACCGCACCTGCGGGGGCGCTTCTGGTCCTCCAGGATGACGCCCGAGGCGCCGATCCGTTCCAGCCGCTGCACCACGTGGCAGGCGACCTCGGGATCGACGTAGCCGTCGTCGATGTCGACCAGCAGGTGGTGGGAGGGGAAGGCCAGCCGCAGCCGCTCCACGAAGGCCACCATGTCCGGCCAGGCGATGAAGCCGATGTCGGGGAGCCCGTAGTGGGAGGCGGCGAAGCCGAATCCGGAAACGAAGAATCCGTCGTAGTGCCGGGCCACGACGGAGGCCGAGTACATGTCGTAAATGCCGATGAGGGGAGTCGTGCCCGGAGAGTGGACTTCTTCCCTCAGCGCGGTTCCGTAACGCACAGCGTCTCCTTGCCAGTTGCCGTTGAATCGCGAACCGGCGCCCGGTTCGTCGTCGACGCGCCGGGCGGCAGTTCGGAGTTCGGTGATTCCGTTGGATGGAACAGGTGTTGAGCGGTGCCGCCCCGGGTGATGCGAACTCCGGCGACGGGTACCGGGAGCCACCGGGGCTCGGGAGATGAGTCGGGGCTCGGCGAAATGCGCCTTCTTTACGAAGACGCGTATACCTATACAGACATGACCAACCCTTTACCCAGGGACACGCCGCGTTTTACTTTGTGTACGACACGTAGCGGGTACGCGGCGGGATCCGGTTGACGCCGTCGCGGGAACGGGAGCGTTTCTCCCGGATCCTCCGAAAGCGAGCGCGTCCGGCCGCCGCTCGCGGGAGTGCTCCGCCCTGTATCGAACAGCGGGCAACGTCCAGGTCAACCAGGTCCGGGAGGGTCCCGGGAGTGCCCCGGGAGGGTCGGTGACCGCTCACCGGGTCGACCTCACCGGAGCGCGGAACCACTCGCTGACATCTCGTCATCCGAGGCCTCCGGGCACAAAAAAACCGCCCCCGGCCTGTTTCCAGGTCGGGGGCGGATCCTGCTGGCGGTAGCGGAGGGATTTGAACCCTCGGTGAGTTTCCCCACACTCGCTTTCGAGGCGAGCTCCTTCGGCCGCTCGGACACGCTACCGAGAGAGAGCTTAGCCCAAGGTCGGCCGTGCTCCGAAATCGGCCCCGGAGAGGTGGTCGCCGACGGCTGTCCCGCGGCCACCCTGGGGGCCGGTCAGCGGTCCCTGAAGAAGGAAGTCAGCTGCGCCGAGCACGCGTCCGCGAGGACCCCGGTGATGACTTCGGGCCGGTGGTTGAGCCGTCGGTCCCGTACGACGTCCCAGAGCGAACCCGCGGCGCCCGCCTTCTCGTCGAGCGCCCCGAAGACCACCCGGTCCACCCGGGACTGGACGATCGCGCCCGCGCACATCGTGCAGGGTTCCAGCGTGACCACCAGCGTGCAGCCGGTCAGCCGCCACTCGCCGAGCGCCGCGGCGGCCCGGCGGATCGCGAGGATCTCGGCGTGCGCGGTCGGGTCGCCCGTCGCCTCGCGTTCGTTGTGGCCGGCCGCGAACGGCGTGCCGTCCGCGGACAGCACGACGGCGCCGACCGGCACGTCGCCGGCCCGCGCCGCGCGTGCGGCCTCGGCCAGGGCCAGCCGCATCGGCTCGGCCCAGGGGTCACGTACGGGATCGTTCATCTGCTCGTTCGTCCGGGAGTCCGTCCGGTGGGTCCGGTGGCCGGGAACGTCCGCCGTCGGAGTTCCGGCCACCGGGTGGTCCGGCTACCGGACAGTCTCCAGGACATCGGCGGCGCCCAGGGCTTCGGCGATGTCGGCGAGTGCGTCCGTACCGAGCATCAGCAGGTCCTCCTCGGCCACTCCGAGATCGGCAAGGATCGTGATGTCCCCCAGCGGTCCCGGCGGTACGGCTTCGCTCTCGTCGGCCGGGTCGTCCTCTTCCTCCGCGTGCTCACCGTCCTCCGTACCGTCGAGATCGGCTAGTTCTTCCAGGGCGTCCGGGTCCTGAGGATCCCGGCCGAGCAGCTCGTCGGTGAGAAGGATCTCCCCGTACGAGGAACGGCTGGCGGCTGCGGCGTCCGAGACGTAGATCCGCGGATCTTCCTCTCCGTCGACCCGGACGACGCCGAACCAGGCGCCTTCCTGCTCGATGAAGACGAGGACGGTGTCCTCGTCCCCCGAGGCTTCCCGGGCGAGGTCGGTCAGATCACTGAGGGTTTCCACGTCGTCGAGTTCCGTGTCGCTCGCTTCCCACCCGTCTTCGGTGCGCGCGAGCAGTGCGGCGAAGTACACCGTGACTCTCCCACTGGTCTAAGGGGTGTCTCTCGAAAGGGCGCGCTGTGCCCCGCCCAGTGGGAATCGTGGCAGAAACATGCGCTCCGCGAGAGGTCTTCGGCCTCAGGTCTGCGTGTTGCTTCCTGAACCCGGTAAAACCTTGGTAGGCCATCGGCGGTAAAACCCCGGTGCGCGGCTACCAGCGGAAGGTGCGCATACGCATGGCCTGTCGCATCCTCGCGACCTTGGCGCGCCTGGGCTGTACGCGGTCGCGCAGCTCCTTCGCCTCGTTCAGCTCACGGAGGAACTGCGCGCGGCGCCGCCGGCGGTCGGCGGCGGTCTCCTGGGCGCTCCCGCACTCGGGCGCGCCCTCGTTCTCCGGCTCGGGCATGGAACACCACCTTCGTACGCCCCCACCTTCCCCTGAACCGGGCGGGTGATGCCAGCGCGGGGCGGTTCGGGGCCCGGTTACCGTTGTCGTATGCGTATCCATGTCGTCGACCACCCGCTGGTGGCGCACAAACTCACCACGTTGCGTGACAAGCGCACCGATTCCGCGACCTTCCGGCGGCTCGCCGACGAGCTGGTCACCCTGCTCGCGTACGAGGCCACCCGCGACGTGCGGACCGAGCAGGTCGACATCGACACGCCGGTCACGGCGACGACGGGCGTGAAGCTCTCCTACCCCCGTCCCCTGGTGGTGCCGATCCTGCGGGCGGGCCTCGGGATGCTCGAAGGCATGGTGCGGCTGCTGCCGACCGCCGAGGTGGGCTTCCTCGGGATGGTCCGCGACGAGGAGACGCTGAAGGCGTCCACGTACGCGAGCCGGATGCCTGACGACCTCTCGGGCCGTCAGGTGTACGTGCTGGACCCGATGCTGGCCACCGGCGGCACGCTGGTCGCCGCGATCCGGGAGCTGATCGAGCGCGGCGCGGACGACGTCACCGCCGTGGTGCTGCTCGCGGCGCCGGAGGGCGTCGAGGTCATGGAGCGCGAACTGGCCGGTACGCCGGTCACGGTGGTCACCGCCGCGGTCGACGAGCGGCTCAACGAGCAGGGCTACATCGTGCCGGGGCTCGGCGACGCGGGCGACCGGATGTACGGGTCGGCCGAGTAGCCGCAGGGCGCCTGCCGGGCGCCGTCGCGAGGATGCTCGCTACGGCCGCCCGGTGCGGGGCGTCAGCACTTTCCGGAGGGCGCCGGGAGGGGATGGGCCAGTGTGGTCATCGCCTTGGCGGCGTCCTTCTTGGCGTCCAGGGACGTGAAACCGGTGCCGATGATCAGGTCGACGTCGCCTGTCTTGCGGGCGTCGGTCTTCTCCTGGGCGCCCTTGAGCTGCGTACCGAGGACGGCGAACGAACCGGGCGAGGTCGTGGCGGCGCCCAGCAGCACGGCCTTGCCCGCGATCTTCTTGTCGTAGGCGGCCGGGGCGTTGCCCACCTTGCCGATGGTGAAGCCGCGCTTCTTGAGTTCGTCGGCGGTGGTCTTGGCGAGCCCGCCGCGCGGGGTCGCGTTGTAGACGTTGACCTTGATCTTCGCGGGTTTCGGCAGGGACCTCGGCGGCGCGGGCGCGGGGGAGCCCGCGACCTTGCAGTCGTGCTGCTGACCGGCGGCCGACGCCTTGCTGGAGCTGCCGGTGAAGACGTCGATGAGCTGCACCGATCCCCAGCCGATCAGGCCCAGGGCGACGACTGCGGCCACCGCCCCGAAGACGAGACGGCCATGCCGTCGGGGGCGGTGCATCCGGGGGTACTTGTCGCCCGTGATGCGATACTTTCCGCCCATGCCGGGGGGTGTGAGCATGCTCATGAGCGCAGCGTAGTGCGGCGCGGAGACGATGCGAACTAACCGATCATCTGATGACCGCCGGATGGGCAAAAAAGGCCCCGAAAGGACCAGTCGTCAGCCCAGGTCGAGCACGCGGGCGTGCAGTACCTGTCTCTGCTGGAGTGCGGCCCGTACGGCGCGGTGCAGCCCGTCCTCCAGGTAGAGGTCGCCCTGCCACTTCACCACGTGCGCGAACAGGTCCCCGTAGAAGGTGGAGTCCTCCGCGAGCAGCGTTTCGAGGTCCAGCTGCCCCTTGGTGGTCACGAGTTGGTCCAGCCGGACCGGGCGCGGGGCGACGTCCGCCCACTGGCGGGTGGATTCCCGGCCGTGGTCGGGGTACGGCCGTCCGCTTCCGATGCGCTTGAAGATCACACGGAAAGCCTACCGGGGAAGCAGCACCGGGCGCAGCCATGGCGCAGCACCACAAAACGGCAGAAATGTGCCGGGAAGGGAAGGGTCGCGAGCGGAACTCTTACCTCCGGTAGGTCCGGGACGGTCGGTCTACGGCCGGGCCGATGGGCCGGCGGTGTAGGCGTACGTCCCCACGGCGTCGGCGATGACGTCGATGTTGAGGTCGAACGCCGTCATGTCGATGTTCTTCAGGGTGTCGCACGCCGCGTGGTAGCAGGCGTCGAGCGCGACCCCCGCCGTTCCGCCGAACTTCTCGGCCTGGGCGGCCGTTTTGAGCTCCTCGGCGCCGGTGTAGCTGCCGCCGGAGGGGATGCCCGCCGCCATGAACGGCCCGTAGTCGGAACGGCCGTCGAAGGCCGTGGCCTCGTGCGGCACGTGCCTGCGGTCCAGGAAGGAGGTGATGCCCTTCGTCAGGCGGTCCGTACCCGCGGGGACCGGGGCCGGGGCCGTGCCGGTGGGCGCCGGGGCGGTGCTGTCGTACACGAGTTGGGCGTAGTTCGGCGAGGCGATCATGTCGAAGTTGAGGTAGAGCGCGATCTGCTTCTTCTGCGGGGCGGTGAGCCCCTTCACGTACGCGCCCGAGCCGAGCAGCCCCAGTTCCTCCCCCGACCACCAGGCGAAGCGCACCTTGTCGGCGAGGGGCCGGTGGGTTCTGGCGAGTTGCTGGGCGACCTCGATGAGACCGGCCGAACCCGAGCCGTCGTCGTTGATGCCGGGGCCCGCGGTGACCGAGTCGAGGTGGGCGCCGAGCATCACGGTGTGCGCCGGGTCGCCGCCCGGTGTCTCGGCGACGACGTTGCGGGTGGTGCGCGGTTCCTGGAGCTGGCGGATCTCCAGGGAGACGGTCGCGCCCTTCGCGGCGTCGGCGGCGAGGGCCGTCCCGTCGGCCCCGGAGAGCCCGCCGGTCGGGATCTTCGCGCCCGCGGCGGATCCGAGGGTGCCGGAGAGCACGCCCCCGGTGTCGTTGTAGATGAGCGCGGCCACCGCGCCCGCGCCGGCCGCCGCTGCCTGCTTCACGGTGAAGGTGCAGCCGCCGCGGCGGATCAGCGCGATCTTCCCGGTGAACGCCCCGGCTGCGTAGTCGGCCGCCTCGCAGCCCGTGGTGGCGTCGAGCGGTACGGCGGCGAGCGCGGCCTCGATGCCGCCCACCGGGGTGGACTTCGTGTACGACATGGCCGACACGGTCGCCTTGCGCGCGGGAGCTCCGGGCGTGACGACGGAGAGCTTCTCGGCCCGCGTCTCGATGTAGGTGATGCCGAAGGTCTGGTACGAGACCCGGTAACCGGCCTTCCGCAGGGTGTCGTGGACGTACTGCGCGGACGCCTCGTGGCCGGGCGTTCCGGCGGCGCGGGTGGAGTGGTTCGCGTCGGCTATGGACTGGAGCTTCCGCAGATGCCGGTACGCGTCCTCGGCGGACGACATCCGCACCAGCTCCCGGGAGAGCTGCGCGGCTTCCTTCGCGTGGTCCGTTCCCGGATGCGCCGGTCCGGACGTGGCGGGTGCGGGGCGTGCGGTGGCGGTGGGGGTCGGCAGGAGCGGGCCGGCGAGGGCGGCGGCGGCCAGTGCGGCCACGGCGCTGCGACGGGCTGTACTCACGCGGGTCCTTCCGGGGACGGGGAGAGGCGTTCGGAGTGATCGCATCTCTTCCCGCACCACCGCGCGGAGCCAACAAGGCCGTGGCGTTCGGGTGTCGGCGCCGTGCGGGGTGTCAGCGCAGCGCGGGCAGACCGACGGCCAGCGCGGAGAGCATCCGGGTGAGCGTCGGCAGCAGCGACGGGCGGGCCGCGGCCAGTTCGGGCTCCAGGGCGTACAGCTCGGCCAGTACGGGCGGCGGCGTCGCCATCGGGTAGAGCGTTCCGGCCAGTGCCCCTGCCGTCGAGACGAGGTCGACCGCCTCGCGTTCGGTCAGCTCGGGGTGGGCGCGGGAGACCCGGGCACCGAGTGCGGCGACGCTGGCGAGCGCGGTGTGCTTGTAGGCGCGTGCCGCGTCGAGCGAGATGTTGTGTTCCAGGATGGTCGCGGTCAGGCTGAGCAGGTCGCAGAAGAGCGGTCGCCCGGCGAGTGTCCCGGCGAGCGCGCCGACGGCGTCCTCGCCCGCGTCCAGCCTTACGGTCACCGCTTCCCGCCACTCCTGCCAGCCTTCGGCGGTGAGCACCAGGAAGATCTCTTCCCGGGTCCCGAAGTACCGGATGACATTGGACTTGGCGAGGCCCACGACCTCGGCGACGCTGCCCAGCGTCACCTTTCGCACGCCGTGCTCCTGTGCAAGCCCGCGGGCGGCCGAGAGAATGGTCTCGCGCCGCTGCTGCTTCTGTTCCGGCCTGCGGGCCCGGAGGAATTCCTCTGATGACATGACTCGGTCAGCATACGAGAGCGCCCGGGAACCCGCCTTCCGTTAATACCTGAACTGTGTTCTTTTAGCTCGCGGGCCGTGAGGGGAATTCTCTTGCGCGGCGACAGGGAGTGCGCGGCCACGCTCTCGCCGTGCCCCGCGTTCCGTCCGCCCTGTCCGTGCTTTGCTCGGGAAGCCTCTTCTGACCTCGGTCGATGTCCCGCGTGAAGGGCCTTACGGGGAAAAGGAGTTCAGTGAGGACTTCCCCGCATATATGTTCCGGCGTAGGTATATCCAGCCGCTCCGGGGGTGTGTCCCGAAGCCCCGGGCGCACCTGCGGATATGTGCCGCAATTTCGTGGCACGGCCGACCAGCGAGGAGACTCCCCATGCACGCCGGATACGCGATACGTGCTCCGAAGGAATCAGAACTTCCGGCCGTGGTCCACGCGGTGAACGAGGCGGCCCGGTCGCACGATCCCACGGCAGCGGCCCGGACCGACGACGAATTCCGGCATGTGTGGGCGCAGTTGGACACGGCCGACGACGTGCGGGTGGTGACCGGGCCGGGCGGTGCGGTCTGCGGGTACGCGGAGCTGAGCGCCGCGGCGGCCGGGGGTCGGATCTTCGCCGACGCGTACACCCACCCCGCCCATCTCGGCGCCGGTATCGGGACGGCGCTGCTGCGCTGGATGGAGGCGCGTGCCGCGGAGATGGCGCCGGGCGTCCCGGCCGCCGGCGATGCCGCGCCCGTGGCCCTGGTCAACCACGTGCTGCTCGACGGGGCCGCCGACCGGATGCTGCGCGCGCGTGGGTACAGCAGGACCCGGATCCACCTCCGGATGCGGATGGCCCTGGGCGGACCGGCGGTCGCGCCCGTGTGGCCGGACGGCGTCGGCCTCCGTGCCTGCGACGGGACTCCGGAGGATCTGCGGCGGGTGCACGCGTGTGTCGAGGAGGCGTTCGGCGACCACTGGGGCCGGGTGAGCCGCTCGTACGAGCAGTGGGCCGGTGACCTGCTCCACGACGGTTTCGACCCGGCGCTCTGGCTCGTCGCGGAACGCCGTGGACGGATCGTGGGCGCGGCGCTCTGCCGGGAGCGCGAGGTCGAGGGCCACGTGGCCGGTGAGGTCGGTCAGTTGGGTGTGCGCCGTGAGGCGCGGAGGCTCGGTCTGGGCCGGGCGCTGCTGCTGGCGTCCTTCGCGCTCTTCGCCGAGCGGGGGGCCGGCTCCGTGGGGCTCGACGTCGACAGCGAGAGCCTGACCGGTGCGCATCTTCTCTACGAGCGGGCGGGGATGGTCACGACCGCGGGCATCGGGCGGTTCGAACTGGAGCTGCCCGTGGCGGACGGCGCCCGCCGGTAGCGGGTTCGTGGCGGCGCGGTGCGAGGGCGGGGGCGGTGGGTCCTCACGCGAAGCGGGTGGAGAGCGCCTGGGCCTCCGCGTACGAGGGGATCCCGGTGGGCAGGGCGGCGCCCGTGGCGACGGCTCCGGCGGTCTGCACGACCGCCTGCAGTGCGGCCCGGAACAGCAGCGAACCGCAGCTGACCCGGCGTACGCCCAGCGCGGCCAGCTCCGTCACGGAGGGCCCTGCGGGCGAGAAGAGAATGTTGAGCGGCACCCGGAGGTTCCCGGTCAGTGCGGAGATGGCCTGGGCGTCCTGGAGGCCCGGGACGAACAGGCCGTCCGCACCCGCGTGTTGGTAGGCCTCGGCCCGGTGCGTGGTCTGCTCCGTGTGCCCGGGAAGCCAGTACGTGTCCGTACGGGCGTTGACGAACAGCTCGGGCACCGCGTCCTTCACGGCCCGGATCAGCTCGCACTGCCGGTCGACGCCGGTGAGTGAACCGTCGGGCCGCCCGTCCTCGATATTGACGCCGACCACGCCGGCGTCGGCCAACTCGACTGCCAGCGAGGCGACTTCGTCCGGGTGCGTGCTGAAGCCGCCTTCGATGTCCACGCTGATCAGCGCGGACAGCCGGGCGAGGCCACGGGCGAGCCGAACGGTCTCCGCACGGGTGCCGCCCGTCGCGTCGGCCTTCCCGGCGGCTGCCGCGACGCCGAGGCTGGTCGTACCGATGGCCCGGAACCCGGCGGCGGCGAGGGCGGCGGCCGAGGCGTGGTCCCACGCGTTGGGCAGGACGAGCGGGGCTTCGGGGGACGCGCCGGGCCCTGCGTGGTGCGGGGCCCGGTGCGAGGCGTGGTGCAGTGCGCGGAATTCCTCGAAGGGGTTCATCGGGCCGGGTTCCTTCCGCAGGGCTGTTCGCGGGACGCTCCGGCCCGGCGGGCCGTGGACCCGACGGTAGCGCCATGAGCGTTCCGCGCCTGTCGAAACCTCGCGGGCCGTACGGGGCGGCGCGCCCCGGCCGGGTCCGGCCGTCCGGATCAGACGCGGGTCGCCTCGTCGTAGACGCCGACGATCTTCCGCAGGAAGCCCGCGACCGTGGCCTGTTCCCCCGGGGGCAGGGCCTCCGCTGCGGCGGTGACGCCCTCGACGAGCGGGGAGACGTACTGGTAGGCGGTCGCCTCCCAGTGGTCGGCGGGGGTGACGATCACCTTGCGGCGATCGGTGGGATGCGGCTGCCTGCTGACGTGACCGGCGGCCACCAGCCGGTCGATGACGAGCGTGGTCGCCGCGGTCGAGGCCTCCAGGCGGCGGGCGAGGTCGGTGGGTGTGGTCGGCCCGACGGTGACGAGATGGTCCATCACCGCCAGTCCGGCCGGGTCCACCCGCAGCTCCCGGCCCAGGTGCCGCTCGAACCGCTGTTGGCTCAGGGTCAGCTGCCGCAGCTGGTCACGGATGTCTCCCGCGCCGTCCGTGCGGGGCACCGCACCGGAGGCGGACGCTCCGGAGGCGGACGGTCCGGAGGTAGGCGGTCCGGAGGCAGGCGGTTCGACGTCCATGCCGGTCAGGATACTCTCGATATTGCTAAGAATATTGGTAACCAATGAACTGAGGTAGTATGAGTGCCGACCCGGCCGCACCGCCGCCCTACCGGTGGCGGTGGCTGATCCTCGTGGTGATGCTCGTCGCGGAGATCATGGATCTGCTGGACGCGTCGATCGTCAATGTGGCCGGACCCGCGTTGGAGAAGTCCCTCGGGGCGACCTCCGTCGGCCTGCAGTGGGTGATCGGCGGGTACGCCCTCACGCTGGGCGCCGGGCTGATCCTGGGCGGCCGGCTCGGTGACCGGTACGGGCGGCGCCGTATGTTCCTCATCGGCCTGGCCTCGTTCACGGCCACGTCACTGCTCTGCGCGGGCGCACCGGACATCGAGTCGCTGATCGCCTTCCGGCTGCTCCAGGGCGTCGCCGGGGCGATGCTCCTCCCGCAGGGTCTCGGCCTGCTGCGGGAGAACTTCTCCGGCCCCGAACTCGCCAAGGTCTTCGGCATCTTCGGCCCGGTCCTGGGGCTGGGCGGCATCGTCGGTCCGGTGCTCGGCGGCGGCCTGATCCAGGGGGACTTCTTCGGGCTCGGCTGGCGGCTGGTGTTCCTGGTGAACGTGCCGATCGGCATCGCCGCCCTGGCCGTCGCCGCGAGGTTCGTCCCCAGGAAGCCGGGCGACCGCACCGTGATCGTCGATGGTGTGGGCGCGGTCCTGGTGGCGGTCTCCTGTGCACTGCTCGTGCTGCCCCTGAACCAGGGCCAGGACGCCGGCTGGCCGCTGTGGACCTGGCTCTGCATGGCCGCCTCCGCCGTCGGGTTCGCGCTCTTCGCCGTGCAGCAGCGCCGTACGGCCGCCCGGGGGCGCGAGCCGCTGGTCACCCCGGCCCTGCTGCGCAAGCCCGCGTTCACGGTCGGGCTCGGCGGCATCGCGCTGTTCTTCAGCGGGCTGGTCGGCACCCAGCTCGTCCTGACCCTCTACCTGCAGATCGGTCAGCACTTCACCGCCGGGGACGCGGGGCTGGGCAACCTGCCGCTGGCGGTGGGCACCGCGATCGGCGGCGCGGTCAGCGGAGCCGTACTCGCGGACCGGATCGGCCGCGCGGTGCTCCAGATCGGCCCGCTCGTCCAGCTCGGCGGCGCGGCCCTGCTCTGGTACGAACTCGGCCACCTCGGACCGGCGTTCAGCATCTGGGACGTGGCACCCGGGGTGGCCGTCTGCGGGATCGGGGCGGGCATGGTGATCGCCGCTCTGTTCAGCTTCGTCCTCGCCGCGGTGGACGACGACGAGATCGGCTCGGCGTCCGGGGTGCTGTCGGCGGTGCAGTCCATCGGCGGCTCGATCGGGGTCGCCGTCTTCGGCTCCGTGTTCTTCGCCCGTGCCCGGACGGGCGACTTCACCACCGGCTTCCACCATGCGCTGCTGGTCCAGGCATGCCTCCTGGCCGCCTTCCTGGCCATCACCTTCCTGCTGCCCAGGAAGGGACGCCCGGAGGAGTTCGAGGCCGCTGCCGACGAGCGGCGGGAGAGCGCTGCCGCGTGAGCCCGACTCGCGGTGCCCGGCGGGACGGCGGTGGTCCGGGCCGGAGCGATCCACCTCTCCGGGCCACCGCCGGCCGCTGAGACGGTGAGGTGTCACCTCGCCACCGGCTACGGGCGACGCCCCCAGGCGGAGATCATCGGGGATGTCGCCAGGTCCAGTTGGCCGCTGGCGACGTTCGACAGGTGGAGATCGATGTCCAAGTCCGTCGCGATCCCCGCCGCCACGAGCCGGCCACGGATCTGCCGCACGGTCGCTGCCTCAAGAACCGTGCAGGCCGGGGAGGTGATCGGGAAGAAGGCGTCCGCCCGTACGTCGTACAGGCCTGCTTCGCGGAGCAGTCGGGGCAGCGTCCTGCCGTACGCGAGATCGGCGCCGCGTTCCGCCATGAGTTCGCGGAACCCGGACCGGAGGCGGTTGGCCAGCCGCTGTGCGGGGCCCGACTCGTCCGGGCAGAGCAGCGGCTGCAAGCCTGGATCGGCGTCCTCCAGGAGCAGCACACCACCGGGTCGCAGCGCCTGGATCATGCGGCGCAGTGCCTCGGCGCGGTCGACGACGTGCACCAGGACCAGCCGGGCGTGCACCAGGTCGAAACCGCCCGGGGGCGGAGGGTCGGCCGCGACGTCGTGGCGCAGGACCTCGACGGTGTCGGAGGCGGCGTCCCGGGCCCAGGACACATCGATGTCGGTGCAGACCACGTGTCCCGTGGTCCCGACCCGCTCGGCGAGACCCAGGGGAACGGAGGGACCACCGGCGCCGACCTCCCAGCACCGCGTGCCCTCGGTGATGCCGATCCGGTCGATGTGCCGGAACGTCCCCGGATCGAACAGCTCGGCCAGCGCGCCGAAACGGATGCCCGCCTCCGACTGCTGGTTGTCGAGCAGATACCCCTGGTCCCTACCGTCCTCGGCCATGCCGCGCGCCACCTTGTCTCTCCGTTCGCCGTACGCGCAGTCCACCACGACCGCACCCACACTTCGCCCACCGACCCGGGCATCACACCCGTCCGCCGGGCCCCCGCACGACTTCCCCGCTCCCTCCGGGGCTCACGGCGGATCAGGTGAAAGTCGTACTGCCGTACTGGGGGTGAACCTGCCCGGATCGCGATGTGGGCCGGCCCGGGGCCCGGCACTCTGCTGAGGGTCGATCTGAGTGGCGCTGCGGCAACCGGGGGAGCACGGATGACGGTTGAACGAGCGGACGGCGCTCCTGCTGCGGTGTCCGTCCCCGCCCCTGCGCGGGCGGCGTCCGTCCCCGCCCCTGCACGCGCCCCGGCCGGTGAGGGCCGGAACCGGGACGTGCCGCGCCATGTCGCGTGTGTGATGGACGGGAACGGCCGGTGGGCGACGCGGCGGTCCCTCCCGCGTACCTCGGGTCACCGGGCCGCTGAGACGACAGCGATCGACGTCATCGAGACGGCGCGCACGTCGGGAGTGAAGTGGCTGAGCCTGTACGCGTTCTCCACCGAGAACTGGCAACGCCCCAGCAGCGAGGTCGACTTCCTCATGCACCTGGTCCGCCGCGTGGTGCGCAAACACGCCCCGCTGCTGCACGCCCGTGGCATCCGCTGCCGGTTCCTCGGCGTGGCGGACCCGAGGATCCCCGGGCCGCTGGCCCAGGACTTCGCCGACCTGATGACCCTGACCCGGACGAACCGGGGCATGACGCTGACCGTGGCGTTCGACCACGGCGGGCGCCAGGACATCGTCGAGGCGGCACGGTCCCTCATCCGCAGCGGGGTGTCCGCCGATGCCGTCGACGAGCAGCGCTTCGCCGCTCACCTGCCCTTTTCGGACACCCCCGACGTGGATCTCGTCATCCGCACCTCCGGCGAACAGCGGATCTCCAACTTCATGCTCTGGCAGGTGGCCTACGCCGAGTGGATCTTCCCGCCGGTGCTCTGGCCCGACTTCCGCGCGTCGCACTTCGTGGAGTGCCTGCACGCCTACCAGCAACGCAATCGCCGCTTCGGCGGTGTGACGCCGCACGCGAACGGAGAACTTCACCCGTGACGGACACCGGCAGCAGCCACCCCAGTTCGACGAGTTCCGGACCCACCGACCACCCGAGCGACCCCGCGCAGCCGATGCACGATGCGCCGCGGCTCGGCTCCCTGTTCGGTCCCGACTCGCAGTTCCACCGGTTCTTCAACGACCCGCGCTGGGCCATTGCCTTGATCAGGGCCACGGTGCTGGAGGCAGCCCACCCACAGGTCGGTGCGGCGCTGATCGACAACTCGTCGTTCGTCGCGCACCCGTGGCGGCGGCTGCGCAACACCCTGATGAGCCTGCAGCGCATGTTCGGCCCCGACGACGACGTGCGGCAGCGGGAGGCGGCGCGGCTCAACCGCATGCACGCGCGGCTGAGCGGTACCGACGCGCGGGAGCGGCCCTACGACGCGATGGACCCCGGGGTCCGTGCCTGGGTGGTCGCGACCCTCTTCGAGAGTTCCGTCACCATGTGCCGACTGAGCGGGCAGCCGCTCGACCAGACCACCATGGAGCAGCTCTACGCCGAATACCAGGCATTCCTCGCCGTGTTGGGGGACGCGGCCGGTCATCTGCCGCCCACTCTGGCGGAGTTCTGGCCGTACTACGACCGCATGGTCGAGGAGGAACTGGAGGACACGGAGGCGCTGCGCATCATCCTCTACCGGCTCTTCGACCATCTTCCGGCGCCGCCCCTGCTGGACGGCCTGCCCACCGTATGGGCGGCGGGCCGCGCACTCGCGGGCCCGGTCATCGGCACCATCACGGTGGCGTCCCTGCCCGAGTCCTTCCGCCGGCGGGCGGGGCTGCCCGACGTTCCCGGCGCCCGGACGCTGATGCAGAGCGCCTACGTGGCCGCGGGCCTGGCACGCTTCCTGCCCGACAACTGGCTCCGGACCGAGAGCCTCACCGACCTGCTCTTCCAGTCCTCGGACGGCGACGCCTCGCCCGCTGCGACGCTCACCGCGCTACGTGGCCGGATGAAGCAGGCCGGTGCCCTGTTCCGGCTGGTCACACCGTTCGCCGAGCAGCCCGCTCCTCCCGGGGGACCCGGGCCGCAGCGCAGCGCCGACGCGTTCTTCACCGAAGTCCTGGACCAGACCGGCGACGGCTATCTGGAGTGGCCCGATCTGGCGTCCATGGCACGGGAGTTGGCCTCGCGGCTCGATCTGGACGAGCCGGCGGAGACCAGGCTCTACCAGGCGTACGCCGAGTGGTGGAAGGAACTCCAGGCGGCCCTCGACACCGACGGTGACGGTCGCGTCAGCAAGGAGGAGTACGCCGCCGCGGTCCCCTCCCTGGCGGGTCCCGCGCTGATCAGGGTCGCGGAAGTGCTCTTCGACGTCACCGACGCGGACGGCAACGAGTTCATCGACGCGGACGAGTACCGGGCCCTGTTCCGGACGGCCTTCGGGCGTACGGTGGCCGACGCGGACGCGGGGTACTCCCGCAGCGCGTTCGTGAAGGACTTCCTGTCCTTCATGTCGGGACGGCGACGTTCGACCGCTTACGACCCACTGCTGGCGGGGGCGTAGGCCTTCCGGTCAGGGTGTCGTCCGGGGGATCAAGCCCCGTCGCAGCCAGCGGCCGGCCGCGGCGAGCACACGGTCGGTCACCTGGTTCGCCTGCGTGAGGTCCGCCTCCGTCACCTGCCCCATCGCGTCCGCCTCCGTCACCTGCCCCACCGCGCGTAGCAGGGCGACGGCCTCGTTCTTTGCCGACGGGGCCGCGTCGGTACGGACCGCGCTCCCTCGGTTCTGTGCGGATGGCGCGTCGGTTGGGGAGAATCCGTGCAGATTCACCTCGAACCGCCCGTCACCGAACCGCGCGCCGGCCCGTGCCGCCGCAGCCCGGATCAGCGCGGTCCTGCCGACGCCACCCATCCCGTGCACCAGGCACATCGCGGGCGCTCCGCCCGCCTCGCCGTCCGCGGGCACGCGGTCCATGAGCGCCTCGATCTCCGCCAGTTCACGCGCCCGCCCGACGAAGGGGGACGCCGGCGCGCGACGACTCGTCGGGGTCTCGGGATCCGGACATGCTCCGATCCCGCCACTCGAAGTCACGGTCCGCGCAGGTCACTTCGGGTGCCCTGCGAACGGGACGGAAGCAACAGGTCAGCGACGTCGGGAGATGGGCGCCATCGCACTCGGCAACGGTTCCGGGCCGGAGGGTAGTTGTGTCGGCAGACCGATCCCGCCGCAGCTCAGGACCGCGAATAGTCACCCCGAGGCAAAGTGGTACAACAGGGAACCAGAGACTGAGTTGCCGGCGTGATTGTGGGCCCGGGGATCTTTTTCCCGTCAATACCAGAACGACAGAGACTATGCGGATCGCCGAATCCTTATAGCGGGCTGGCGTACGACCTCGCTCCAGAGGAGAGAAATTGCACGACTCTTCACGGTCGATCCCCTTGGAACCCGACGAGCGGATTCCTGTCGTGGTCCACGCTCCGGACCCGATATTGCGCGAGGGGATGATCAGTCAACTGCGGCAGCACCCGGTGGTCGAACTCGTCGAGGAGTCCGAAGTCCCGGAGCAGGGTGTGGCCGTGCTGCTCGCCGAGTCCCCCGACCCGGCCGCACTCGCGTGGCTGCGCCGCCTCGTACGCAAGGACGGGCTGCAAGCCGTTCTGGTGGTGAGCATGATCCGCGAGACGGAATTGCTCGACGTCTTCGAATGCGGGGTCGGGGCCATCGTGTGGCGGCACGAGGCCACTCCGCAGCGGTTGTTGCGGGCCGTGGTCGCGGCCTACCGGCGGGAGGGCGACCTGCCCTCCGACCTGCTCGGGCGGCTCATCAACCAGGTCGGCACCCTGCGGACCACCGCGGTCGGTGCCTCCGGTGTGCGGCCGTCGGGCCTGACACCGCGTGAGACCGATGTGCTGCGACTGGTGGCGGACGGAATGGGCACCGGGCAGATAGCCGAGAAACTTTCGTATTCGGAACGGACTGTCAAAAACATCATGCAAGGTCTGACCACCCGCCTGGCGCTGCGCAACCGCACGCACGCCGTCGCTTATGCCCTGCGGGAGGGATACATCTCGTGATTCACGAAGTGGATGAACTCCTCAGGACGTTGCTGAAGGGCGGCGCCCTGACCGGCGCCGACATCGAGATCGCTTTCGAGGCCCCGACCCGCGAGTGGGCGGCCCGGCGCAACGCTCCCGCCTTCGACGTCTACCTCTACGACATCCGCGAGGACGTCAGACGTCGTGAGCGCGGACTGCTCGACGTCCGTGACGAGCGCGGAGTCGTCGTACGCCGGAGGAAACCGCCCCACTGGTTCCGGCTGTCGTACCTCATCACCGCCTGGACCAAGCGTCCGGAAGATGAACACCGGCTGCTCTCCGCGGCGTTGGCAACGTTGCTGCCGCATGAACTTATTCCGCCCGAGAAGCTGCCCGCCGCGCTCGCCGAACTCGGCCTGAGCGTGCCGCTGGCCATCTCCGGGATTCAGATGGAGTCGCGCTCGCTGGCCGAAATCTGGTCGGCTCTCGGCGGCGGACTGAAACCTTCACTGGACATCGTTGTCACGGTGCCGTTCCCCGCGTACCCCGATTACGACGCCGGACCGCCGGTCACCGAGGGCGCCGTCGTGCGGGCCCGCGAGATGGACGGTCCCCTGGAGGACGAGGAGCGGGGGCACCAGGAGCGCCACAAGGTGTGGGAGGCGCCGGACCCGGGCGGCGTCCGCGCGTCCGCCGCTCCGGTCCGGTTCGGAGCGGGTCCCCGGTGACCGTCGACTCCCCCGTCGGCGCCGACGCGCGCCCCGACGCCTCCGAGGGCGTACTGCTGGCCCGGCTGGCCCGGCTGCGCGAGCGGGTGGCCGGTCTGGTCGAGGAGCGCAGCGAGGGCGACCCCACCGCGGCCGACCCGCTGCGCGGCCTGTACCTCTCCGGCGAGGCCGTACAGCACCACCTGGGACGGTTCGCTGATCCCCGGTACGCCGCGCACGGGCACCCCGACGGCCCGTCGGAGTGGGCGGGCGCGGCGGAGGTCCCCGCGGTGGACGACCGCCTGCACCGGCTCGCCCGCAGCCTCCAGCTGACCGCGCTGGACACCGATGTGCTGCTCATCGCGCTCGCCCCGGACCTCGACCGCGGCTTCGAGCCGCTGTACGGGTATCTGAACGACGACGTCAGCCGCCGACGGGCCACGGTCGGGCTGGCACTCGACGTGTGCGGCCTGCCGCCGACCCGGGCCGCGGCACGTGACCGCTTCCGCCGTACGGCACCCCTGTCCGCGCTCGGCCTGCTGATCGTGGAGGAGCCGGAACGGCCCTTCCTCAGCCGCTCGTTGCGCGTACCGGACCGGCTGGCCGCCCATCTGCTCGGCGACGACGCCCCGGACGCCGCGCTCGACGGGTACGTGCGCGCGCTGGAGACCCACGCCGACGGGGCGTACGCGCCGCAGGCTGAGTCACCGCTGCCGCTGCTCGCCGAACACCTCGCCACCACCCCGCTCACGGTGTACCTGCGCGAGCGCCGGGACGGCGACGGACTCCGGTGCGCCGCCACCGTGCTGCGGGCGGCGGGCCGCGAGGCGCTGCACTTCACCCCCGAGCTCGCGCCCGCCCGCGGCCCGGGGCGCGCGGAGGGCGCCGAGGGCGCGGAGCCGGCCCCCGACGAGCGGCACGGCACCTCCCCGTACGGCCCGGTGCCGGAACTGCTCCGCGAGGCCCGGCTGCGCGGCTGCGCGATCGTCGTGTCTCCGCTGCCCGAGCGGCCGGGCCCGCTGATCCGGGCGCTGGCGGTGCCGGACGTACCGGTGCTGTTCGCCGGGACGGGTCCGTACGACCCGCAGTGGTGCGAGAGCGATCCGCTGGTGCTGGACGTGCCCCGGACGGCGTCGGGGGCGGTGGACACCTGGTCGGCCGCCCTCGGTCTGGGTACGGAGGAGGACCCGGGTTTCGACCTGGCCGCGTCCGTCGCCCCGTACCGCCTCGGCGGCGACCGGATCGCCCGCGCCGCCCGTACGGCACGGGAGCTGGCCGCGTTCGAGGGGACCGCGCTCACCGCCGACCACGTGCGGCTCGCCGCCCGGCAGCAGTCCGCCTCCGGCCTGGAGCGGCACGCCCGCCGGATCCGGCCCGCCGTCGGCTGGGACGATCTCGTCCTGCCCGAGGAACGCCTGGGCCACCTGCGGGAACTGGCCCTGCGCGCCCGGCACCGCGACCGGGTCCTCGGCGACTGGCGGCTCAGCGCCGGAGGCGGCCGGGGCCGCGGCGTACTGGCGCTGTTCGCCGGGGATTCCGGCACCGGTAAGACGCTCTCCGCCGAAGTCGTCGCCGGGGAACTGGGGTTGGACCTGTACGTGGTCCAGCTCTCCTCGGTCGTCGACAAGTACGTCGGTGAGACCCAGAAGAACCTGGAGCGGATCTTCACCGAGGCCGACAGCACGGACGCCGTGCTGCTCTTCGACGAGGCCGACGCCGTCTTCGGCAAGCGCTCCGAGGTCAAGGACGCGCACGACCGCTACGCCAACATGGAGAGCGCCTACCTGCTCCAGCGCCTGGAGTCCTTCGACGGCATCGCCCTGCTCACCACCAATCTGCGGGCGAACATCGACGACGCCTTCACCCGGCGCCTGGACCTGGTGGTCGACTTCCCCTTCCCCGACGCCGAGCAGCGGCTCGCCCTGTGGCGGCACAGCCTGGCCCATGTGCCGTGCGCCGAGAGCATCGATCCGAGCGCGTGCGCACGGGACTTCGAGCTGTCGGGCGGCTCCATCCGCAGCGCCGTGGTGACCGCCGCCTACACGGCGGCGGGCCGCGGCGAGCCGGTCGCCACGGCTGACCTGCTGGCCGGTGCCCGCCGGGAGTACCGCAAGGCGGGCCGCCTGGTCCCGGGCGACGTGGGCTGGTGAACGGTGCCCCGCCCGGCCCTCGTTCCGCGAGGGCCGGCCGGGGTCAGTTCTGACCGGCCTTGACGAGGCGCCATACCTGGTCGTCGGTGTCACTGCACTGGTACGCGGACACCTCTTTGCCCTCCGCCATGTCCTCGCCCTTGCTGGCGAAGCCGGTGACGTTCAGGCACTTGGAGTTACTGGAGTAGTTGCGGATCCAGTAGTTGAGCCCGCCGCTGTCCGGCCGTGTCTCCAGGTACCAGAGCTGGTTGCCGTCGTGGGACCGGGTACACGCGTTCTCGTGCAACGTCGGTGTGCCGTTGTCCGTGGCGGCGTTGGCGGGGGCATCCATGCAGTAGCCGGTGGTGTTGTTACGGATCTGGACGAGGTCCGAGCCGTGCGGGCCCTGGCCCTTGAACACCGTGTCGAAGGTCCACACCTGGTTGACCTCGGCGGGGTTCGAGCCGCAGGTGTACTGGCCGAGGGGGCTGCCCGCGGAACCGTTGGCCAGGGCGGGAGCGGCGCACTTCTGCGAGGTGGTGTTCCGGATCATGACGTCTTTGAGCGGGTCGTCCGGTGGGGGCTTCTTGGCTCCGCCGCCACCGCCGTTGTTCTTCCCTGCGTTGTCGTCGGTTGTTTTCGATGG
>NZ_CALNVW010000024.1 GCF_940670765.1 Streptomyces sp. A 4/2 | reverse complement strand
CCGGCGATTCCGACTTTATCAGAATCTTTTCGGCCGAGCTAATCGGCTTCTTGATTCGGATGAATCGAAAGGCTCTGCGGAAATTTGATTTCCGCGAGCAAGAGAGACATTAACTGTCGCGACCCGGTCTTGTCCAACTCGGGGCAACCGTTCAAATCTACCTCCCCACTCGAACCGTGTCAAAGGTTTTTGTGGGCGAGGGAGACACTAGCAGGTCAGCAGGGCCGTACGCACATCGCGCAGCAGCCAGTGCCTACGGGAAAGCCGACGGCGGCGATTCCAGGTGTTCGAGTTCGATGCCGGGGGCCGAGAGAACGACGTCTCCAGCGATGTGGACCGCGTACTGCTCACCGGTGTCCAGGGCGCTGACCTGGTACTCGTCCACCAACAAGGGGCCGTTGTCAGTGGCATGCGCTTCACTCTTCACCAGCGCCCAGGACCGGTCGACGGTACGGGGGGCCAGGACCGGGTCGGTGAAAGCGACGAGGCGGACACGCATGGCGGGGGAACCGGGGGTGAGGCCGAGCAGACGAGCTGTGGCGACGAGGAACGCGGGGGACGTGCCGGCGAAGGCATGGGCGGGGGCGTTGCCCTCGGTGGCGTGGGTTCCCGTGGGGTCCGTGCGGACCCAGGTGACGCCGTCCACGGCGGCGCCGCGCACCTGCCAGCTCGCGGCGTGGAGTTCGAGACGGATGGGACGGCCGAGTTCGTCGATGGCCAGATCGACGGAGCCGGCGTGATCACCGGAGGGGGCGGTGGTCTGGGAGACGTAGCGCCAGCCGGACGGGCCTGGCGCGCAGTGGAAGTGTTCTTCACCGAGGGGGGTGTGGTCGTGCAGATCATGGAGCGAATAGCGGCCGCGGGGCATGGGGTCCTTGGGTCTTTCTGAGGCCGGTACGAGGCAGGCCCCCGACACGGGGGTGCGGGGGCCTGCCTGGTACCTACTGCTGACCTGACACCTGGTGCTGACTGCACTCAGTGCCTACTCCTGATCGGCGCCTACTGCCGACAGTGCGTAGGAGGGTGGATCAGTAGCGGTAGTGGTCCGACTTGTACGGGCCCTCGACCTCGACGCCGATGTAGGCGGCCTGCTCGGGGCGGAGCGTCGTGAGCTTCACTCCCAGGGCGTCCAGGTGGAGGCGGGCGACCTTTTCGTCGAGGTGCTTGGGAAGCACGTAGACGTCGGTCGGGTACTCAGAGGGCTTGGTGAACAGCTCGATCTGGGCCAGCGTCTGGTCCGCGAACGAGTTGGACATCACGAACGACGGGTGGCCGGTCGCGTTGCCCAAGTTCAGCAGGCGGCCCTCGGAGAGGATGATCAGCGTCTTGCCGTCGGCGAACGTCCAGGTGTGGACCTGCGGCTTGACCTCATCCTTGACGATGCCCGGGATCTTGGCCAGGCCGGCCATGTCGATCTCGTTGTCGAAGTGGCCGATGTTGCCCACGATGGCCTGGTGCTTCATCTTGGCCATGTCCGTGGCCATGATGATGTCCTTGTTGCCGGTCGTGGTGACGAAGATGTCGGCGAGGGAAACGACATCGTCGAGGGTCGAGACCTGGAAGCCGTCCATGGCCGCCTGCAGGGCACAGATCGGGTCGATCTCGGTGATGATCACCCGGGCGCCCTGGCCGCGCAGGGACTCCGCGCAGCCCTTGCCCACGTCGCCGTAGCCGCAGACGACCGCGACCTTGCCGCCGATGAGGACGTCCGTGGCGCGGTTGATGCCGTCGATCAGGGAGTGACGGCAGCCGTACTTGTTGTCGAACTTGGACTTGGTGACCGCGTCGTTGACGTTGATCGCCGGGAAGAGGAGCTGCCCGTCGCGCTGCATCTCGTACAGACGGTGGACACCGGTCGTGGTCTCCTCGGTGACACCGCGGATCTCGGACGACAGCTGGGTCCACTTCTGCGGGTTCTCACCGAGGGTGCGGTTGAGGAGCTTGAGGATGTAGCTGTACTCCTCGCTGTCCGCGGTGGCCGGGTCCGGGGCGGCTCCGGCCTTCTCGAACTCGACGCCCTTGTGGACGAGGAGGGTGGCGTCGCCACCGTCGTCGAGGATCATGTTCGGGCCGCCGGTGGGGGTGTTCGGCCAGGTCAGCGCCTGCTCCGTGCACCACCAGTACTCTTCGAGCGTTTCGCCCTTCCAGGCGAAGACCGGGACGCCCGCAGGGGCCTCCGGGGTGCCCTTGGGCCCGACCGCGATGGCCGCGGCGGCGTGGTCCTGGGTGGAGAAGATGTTGCAGGAGGCCCAGCGGACCTCGGCGCCGAGGGCGACCAGGGTCTCGATCAGGACCGCCGTCTGCACCGTCATGTGCAGCGAACCGGTGACACGGGCTCCGGCCAGCGGCTGCGTCGCTGCGTACTCCTTGCGGATCGACATCAGACCGGGCATCTCGTGCTCGGCGAGAGTGATCTCCTTGCGCCCGAAGGCGGCCAGGGAAAGGTCTGCGACCTTGAAGTCCTGGGTGATGGCGTCGGTCGTCATACGAGCTGCTCCTCGGAAGATGGGTCGAGGGTGTACGGGCTGGATGCTGCGGCGACGGGCGTGAAGGCACAGGAATGCCCGAGCGCTCGCGGCGCAGTCCGTCGGAGGCCCTCTCTCCCTCGGCCGGTCCGCAGCGCGGACCGCCCGACCGCCATCAGCAGCGACGTCTGGCTCCGGTCGAATCTACACCGATCGGCCCAGCGGGCCCCAGCCCGCCCGGGGCGGATCGGCCAAGTTGTGGGGGATTCCCTGGGCGGGCGAACGGTGTCCTGGTGCGGCGCGGGTACGGCCCCGTCCCCCGTGATCAGTGGGCCGGCGTCGGCGTGGGGCCGCCCGGTGTTGCCGCCGGGTTGTTCCCTGCCGCGGCTTCCGCCTCGCTGTAGATGTCCGGTTCCAGGTAGATCACCCGCGCGATCGGGACGGCGGCACGGATACGGGCCTCCGCGGCGTCGATCGCGTCGGCCACCTCGGTTGCCGTGTCGTCGTGCTGGACCGCGATCTTGGCGGCGACCAGCAACTCCTCGGGACCGAGGTGGAGCGTACGCATGTGGATCACGGCGGTGACGGTGTCGTGGTCGACGATGGCTTCCTTGATCTTGTCGACCTCCTCGGCGCCCGCCGACTCACCCAGCAGCAGCGACTTGGTCTCCGCCGCCAGGACAAGCGCGATGAGGATCAGCAGCGTGCCGATGCAGAGCGTGCCGATGCCGTCCCAGACCCCGTTGCCCGTCCCGACGGCCAGTCCGACACCGGCCAGCGCCAGCACCAGACCGATCAGCGCGCCGAAGTCTTCGAGCAGCACGACCGGCAGCTCGGGAGCCTTGGCGCGGCGGATGAACTGGGACCAGGAAATGTCGCCGCGGGTCTGGTTGGACTCCTTGATCGCCGTACGGAAGGACAGGCCCTCCGCGATGACCGCGAAGACCAGGACGCCCACCGGCCAGTACCAGTTGTCCAGCGAATGCGGGTGCTTGACCTTCTCGTAGCCCTCGTAGACCGCGAACATGCCACCGACCGAGAAGAGCACGATCGAGACGAGGAACGCGTAGATGTACCGCTCCCGGCCGTAGCCGAAGGGGTGTTGGGGGGTGGCCTCGCGCTGGGCCTTCTTGCCGCCGAGCAGCAGCAGTCCCTGGTTGCCGGAGTCGGCGAGCGAGTGGACGCTTTCGGCAAGCATCGACGACGAGCCACTGAAGAGGAACGCCACGAACTTAGCTACCGCGATCGCGAGGTTGGCGCCGAGCGCCGCCACGATCGCCTTGGTTCCACCTGACGCACTCATGGGTGGACGTGTTCCCTTCGTCGGTGCCGCGGCCTTGGTGCCGCTATTCGGCCGCACATTGTCGCATCAGGCCACGACGGTCGCGCGAAAGACCGTGCCCGGTCCCGTCAGCTCGACGGTTTCGCCCGCCGGGACGAACACCGACCTGCCGGGTGCGAGGGCGAGTTCGCCCGCCCAGGGGGTGCCTGCCGTGCAGAGCAGGATCTGGGCGGTGGCGTCCGGGAGCCGGACCGGTGCGGACCCTTCGGAGCGTACGTAGCGGGAGAGCCGGAACTCGTCGATCGGGGTGTCGTACAACTCCTCGCCGTCCGGCGCCGCCTCGGGGCGCAGGATGCCCGGATCGGTCGCCTCGAAGCGCACGATGCGGAGCAGTTCGGGGACGTCGACGTGCTTCGGGGTCAGTCCGCAGCGCAGCACATTGTCCGAGTTCGCCATGATCTCGACACCCAGGCCGTTGAGGTAGGCGTGCGGGATGCCCGCTCCGAGGAACAGTGCCTCACCCGGCTGCAGCTGTACGTAGTTGAGCAGCATCGCTGCGATGACGCCCGGGTCGCCCGGGTAGTGGTGGGCGATCGACGCGTACGGGGCGAGGGCACCGCCGAGGCGTTCGGCAGCGGCGGCGGCCTCGGTGACCGTCGCCTTCATCTCGGTGGGATCCGCGGTCAGAACGGCCGTCAGGACCTCGCGCAGGGCCGCCTCCTCGGGGCGCGCGCGCAGGATGTCCACGTACGGTTCGAGCGAGTCCACTTCGAGGGACGCGAGCAGATCGGCGGACTCGGCGGGCGTACGGAACCCGCAGAGGCCGTCGAACGGGGTGAGGGCGCAGATCAGTTCGGGCTTGTGGTTGGCGTCCTTGTAGTTCCGGTGCGGGGCGTCGATCGGGACGTGCCGGCGTTCCTCGTCCGCGTAGCCCTCCTTCGCCTGTGCGAGGTCGGGGTGCACCTGGAGGGAGAGCGGTGCGCCGGCCGCCAGGAGCTTGAGGAGGAACGGCAGGCGCGGGCCGAACTTCTCGACGGCCGGGGTGCCCAGTTCGGCCTCGGGGTCCGCGTCGATGACCGCCGACAGCGCGTGGTCGCCGGTGCCGCGGTCGATGCGGGACGGGGCTCCGGGGTGGGCCCCCAGCCACATTTCCGCCTGCGGTTCGCCGGTGGGGGCGATGCCGAGGAGGGTCGGGATGGCGGTCGTCGAGCCCCAGGCGTAAGGGCGCACGGTGTTGGCTAGGCGGTCCATGTGGCTACTTTCCGGGTTGCTTCGGTGGGGCAGACGAGGTGAATGGGGCAGCTGGGGTGTGGGTGGCTGTTGAGGTCACCCCGGGGGCGACGAGCGGGTCGTTGACAGGCCGTTGGCCGGGTTGTCGACCGGGCGCGCCAGCCGGACTGTCGACCGCGGGCCCAGGTGTTCGGATCGGGTGGAGCGGGTTCCCGCGCCGCCGGTCAGGCCGAGGCGAGGGCCAGGTAGGCGGCGGCGAAGTCCGTGACCGCGAGGAGCTCGGCGAGAGCTTCGAGTTCGCTGCCCTCCTCCGGTTCGAGTTCGCTGATCGGCGTGTCCTGGGCGAGGGCGATCTCGCGGGCCGCGGGCGCAGCGGTCAGGCCGCCCGCCGGGCGGTCCCGGAGCAGGACCACGCGGGCGTGCAGCGCCTGCGGGTCGTCCACCCGGTCGCGGAAGAAGTCCTCGGGGTCGGCGTCGCCCGCGAACGGTCCGACGAGCAGAGCGCCGTGCGAGGGGAGCGCCTCGGGCAGTTCGGCGGCCAGCGCGGGCCGCCCTGCCAGCTCGGTCAGTACGGCCGCGAAGCGGCGGCCGGCCGGCGCCGCGGCCGTGCCCTCCGTCCAGATGAGCGGCAGGGAGTCGGCGAGTTCGGAGGCGAGGGTCTTGGCCGGGTTGTTGTAGGTCGCGACGGCCGGGCCGCAGCGTTCCGCCGTGCTGTCGAGGCGGTCGGCCAGGTGCTGGAGGGTCTCGGGCGGTGCGCCGACCAGGCCCACGCGGTCGAGCAGGACCAGCAGCGGGGTGAGCAGCGCCCACAGGGCGCCGGGGCCGACCGCGGTGAACGGCACCTCGGCCCCCTCCTCGTACGGAGCCGTCGCCATCGGTACGACAAGGCCGTGCGCCCCGTCGACCGCCGTGGTCAGCGGGGTGCGGCGCGGCGCGACGGCGACGACGGTGCAGCCCCGGCGGTACGCCTGCTCGGCGAGGAGCGCGAGGCCCGGTTCCGTACCGTCCGCGGTGGCGATGAGCAGCAGGTCCACCGGGCCCGCCCAGCCGGGGAGCGCCCAGCGCAGCGCGCCCGCGGCCGGGGCCACGCCGGTCGGGCGCAGCCGGGTGACCGGAGCGGCGGCCCCGGCCAGTGCGGCCACCACATCGGCCACACCGGTCGCGGCGGCGCCGGCTCCCGCGACGAGTACGGCTCGGGGTCGGCCCTCCGGTTCCAGGTCCGCGAGGCCCGCTTCGGCGGCGAGCCGGGCGGCGGTACGGACGCGGGCTCCGGCCTCGGCTGCGCCGCGGAGGAGTCCGCGGCGGTCGGCTCGTGCCAGGGCTTCCGGGGCGTCGAGCAACGACTCGTCGAGCATCGGGGTCTGCCTCCGATTCGCCTTGCGTGTAGGGGCGCGGGTGTACGGGAGCGTGGAGTGCGGGGTGTGACCGGGGCGGTTCCGCGGGCGTACGCCGGGTGGGGTTACGCGGGGCGGCGGGCCTCGTCGACGAGGAGTACGGGGATGCCGTCCCGCACGGGGTACGCGAGGCCGCATTCCTTACCGGTGCAGATCAGCTCGGGGTTCTCCTCGGCCGCCGACCGGTCGTCGAACGGTGCGTGGCAGACGGGGCAGGCAAGGATCTCCAGGAGACCGGCTTCGAGCGGCATGGGGTGGTCCCTTCGAACATACGGTTTGGGCCAGGTCAGCGTACCGCCGGGTCGGGGTGGCCGCGGGGCACCGGGGCGGTTCGGGGGCGCCCCGGCGGACGGACCCGCGCCCGGCGGTCGCCCCGGACCGGGGGCCGCCCGTCCCGCCGCTGCTCCGGGCGCCCCTCGCGGGCGGGCCGGTCAGGCATCCCCGCGCACCAGCCGCAGCACCTCGTCCCGCACCTTCGCCATCGTGGCCGGTTCCCGGGCCTCCACGTTCAGTCGCAGCAGCGGCTCGGTGTTGGAGGGGCGGAGGTTGAACCACCAGTCGGCCGAGGTCACGGTGAGGCCGTCCAGGTCGTCCAGGGTGACGCCGTCCAACTGCTCGTACGTCTCTCGCACCCGCGCCGTGGTCGCCGTCTGGTCGGTGACGGTGGAGTTGATCTCGCCCGAGCCGGTGTAGCGGTCGTACTGGGCGACCAGGTCGGAGAGGGTGCCGGGCTGGGTGCCCAGGGCCGCCAGGACGTGCAGGGCGGCGAGCATCCCGGTGTCCGCGTTCCAGAATTCCTTGAAGTAGTAGTGGGCCGAGTGCTCGCCGCCGAAGATCGCGCCGGTGCCGGCCATCTGCTGCTTGATGAAGGAGTGGCCGACCCGGGTGCGCACCGGGGTGCCGCCGTTCTCGCGGACCACCTCGGGGACGGACCAGGAGGTGATCAGGTTGTGGATCACGGTGCCGCCGGGGTGCTTGGCCAGCTCGCGGGCGGCCACCAGGGCCGTGATGACCGACGGGGACACGCCCTCGCCGCGCTCGTCGACGACGAAGCAACGGTCCGCGTCGCCGTCGAAGGCCAGGCCCAGGTCGGCGCCCGTCTCGCGGACCTTCGCCTGGAGGTCCACCAGGTTGGCCGGGTCCAGGGGGTTGGCCTCGTGGTTGGGGAAGGTGCCGTCCAGCTCGAAGTACAGCGGGACCACTTCGAGCGGGAGCGGTGCCAGGACGGTGGGGACCGTGTGCCCGCCCATGCCGTTGCCCGCGTCCACGACGACCTTCAGCGGGCGGATCGCCGAGAGGTCGACCAGGGAGAGGAGGTGGGCCGCGTACTCCTTCAACGTGTCGCGTTCGGTGACGGTTCCCGCGGTGGCCGCAGCGGCCGGGGCGCCCGTCGCCGACCATGTCTCGACCAGCGTCCGGATCTCCGTCAGCCCGGTGTCCTGTCCCACCGGCGAGGCTCCGGCCCGGCACATCTTGATGCCGTTGTACCGGGCGGGGTTGTGCGAGGCGGTGAACATCGCTCCGGGCAGGTCGAGTTGGCCGGAGGCGAAGTACAGCTGATCCGTCGAGCACAGGCCGATGAGCGTGACGTCGGCGCCACGGGACGCGGCCCCGCGCGCGAAGGCTCCGGACAGGCCGGGGGACGAGGGGCGCATGTCGTGGCCGACGACGATCGCCGATGCGTCCGTCACCTGTACGAAGGCGGCGCCGAAGAGTTCGGCCAGTGACTCGTCCCACTGATCGGGCACGACCCCCCGTACGTCGTACGCCTTCACGACCTGCGACAAATCGACAGCACCAGCCACGTCGGTCCTCCTGAATTCCATTACGGGGCACTCAAACTACCCGTAAGGATGAGAAACACGGCGTCAACCGGAACGGCCCGTCGGCCCGTCAGGCCGGTGGGTTCCACGGCCCGGAACCCGTCGGCCCGTCAGGCCGGTGGGTTCCACGGCCCGGAACCCGTCGGCCCGTCAGGCCGGTGGGTTCCACGGCCCGGTGGGCCCGCTCAGGATTCCGGTGAGCGCAGTACCCGGAGATGGCCGCGGCGGCCGGCCTCGACCGGGTTGGCGGAGCGGGCGGTGCTGCCGGGCTCGGGGGTGCGCTCGTGCGGCCGGGCGGCTTCCCGTACGGCGTTGGCGAGGGCTTCGAGATCGTCACCGCTGGGCCGGGCGGGGGCGGAGCCGTCGGTGAGACGGACGACCTCCCAGCCGCGCGGAGCGGTCAGCCGCTCACTGTGCTCGGCGCACAGGTCGTAGCAGTGGGGCTCGGCATAGGTGGCGAGCGGGCCGAGGACCGCGGTCGAGTCGGCGTAGACGTACGTCAGCGTCGCGACGGCAGGGCGGCCGCACGCAGTGCGAGAACAGCGACGTACAGGGCTCACGGTATGGGACGGTACCGCACTCTTGAGCGGGCCGCGACGACACGCCCCGGCGTCACTCCTCCGTGTCGTGGCCCGATCCGCACCCCGGTCCCTTTCGGGGCAACTCGCTTGACCTGCACGGGTACAGACGCACACAGCCAGTGACTGACCGGATGCGGTCGTGGCGGCGGTGACATCCAGTCACTCGCAGCGAAATCTCCGATCGGAAGTCGCCGGAGAGCCGATCGCGAACATGTCCGGAATGACCATTCCGCGACATGGCGAGAACGGCCCGGCCGTCGGGCTCGCCGTGCCCCGGGGAGGGCTACCCTGCGTCAGTGATGGACAACTCCCTACCGCCCCCGCCCGCCGAGCCCCGGCCGCGCCGTCGCGACCGGCACGGCCGGGGAATGCGCGGGCCCGTCGCCCCGCCCCAGGTTCCGCTCTCCACCAGTCGCGCGGATTCCTTCCGCGATCTGGTGCAGGACTCCGTGGAGCGCCTCGAACGCCGCTGGCCGCAGCTGGCCGAGGTCGATTTCCTGGTGCTGGACGTGCCCCGTACCGAGATCGGCGACGACCCCGACTCGTGGCCCAGCGATGTGTCCGTCCCGCTCGGCAACGCGATCTCGGCTGAAAAGAACCGGCCCGCGCAGATCGTCGTCTACCGGCGGCCCGTCGAGATCCGTACCAAGAACCGCGACGAGCGGGCACTGCTGGTGCACGAGATCGTCGTCGAGCAGGTGGCCGAACTGCTCGGCCTGGCGCCGGAGTCGGTCGATCCGCGGTACGGGCAGGACTGACCTTCCGGACGGCCTTCCCCTCTGGCCTTCCCGACGGGCCGCCCGCGGCGCGGGCGGCCGTTCACCCCGGCTCCCAGGCCGTGTACGGCCTAGTTGCCGAGCAGCGTCAGGTCCTGCTTCGCCTGCGGTACCGAGACCGTCCCCCGGTCGTCGGGGAGGGTCTGCACGGTGAACATCGGGACGCCGTCGAGGGGGAGTTCGAGCGTGCGCGCCGCGTAGACCTGGCCGCCGCCCGGCTCGGGCTCCACCGTCAGCGCGTACGAACCCTTGAGCCCGGCCGGTACTTCGGGCTTCACCGCGAGCGTCGTCCCGCCCTTGACCGTGTACGTCTTGACGACCGGCTGCCCGCCTTCGCTGCCCGCCGACGACGTGACCTTCACCTTCGCCGTGGCGAACGGCGCGGCCAACGAGAGCACCGAGCCCTTGGAGCGGTTGTCGGCCACCGAGGACCGCTCCCCCACCGCCGCGGTCGCCGGGATGAAGGCGACCTCCTGCTTGGTTCCCTTGCCGCGCACCACGCGCAGGGCGGCCACCACGGGCGCCTTGCCGTTGCCGGACTGGGAGAGCACCAGCGATCCCGCGGCGCCCCGGGTGACGTCCGCCAGGTCGGCGGCGGCGGTCATGCCCGACTTGAGGTGCAGTGTCTCGTGGCCCGCCGGGGTGATCGTGCCGTCGGCGGCGGCCAGTTGGACCTTCAGGTCCACGTCGTCCGAGCCGGGTGTGAAGGCCACCAGCCGTACGGAGGTGGCGTCCGCGGGGATGCCGGGGAGCACCAGCCTGCGCGCCGGGGCGGCCGACGCGGGAATCCAGTCGCTGCCGAGCTTGTCGTCCATGGACTGCACCACCGCGCCGACCCGGCCGGTACGGGTGGTGACATGGGCGGTGAGGTTCTCGGTGGGGTGGGGCGCGAGCGTCGAGAGCAGCACGGGGACCGTCGACCTGGCCGGAACCGTGATGCCCTCCCCCACATCGGACTTGATGACGCCGTCCTTGCCGTACAGCTCGATGTCGACGACGGCCGCGCTGTCGTCCGGGTTGGTGAGGTGGACGTAGTCCTGACGGCCGGTGGACGTGCCGGCGCCGGGGAACCAGAAGTCCGTGTCGGGCGGCGTGCAGTTGGTGCCGAGCACTCCGCGCGAGCCGCCGACGTCGACGGTCGTGGTCTGCTGGGCGGTCCAGCCGGGAGCCAGCAGGCCGTCGGCCGAGCCGATGAGGGCCGGGGAGTCACCGCCCGATTCCTTGTCGGTGACCGGCTTGCCGGGCTCCTTGAGCGACACGACGGGCTTCTCCGTGCCCGCCGGTCCGCCCTTCTTGCCCTTCTCGGGCTTCTTCGCGTCCGTCCCGGGGCCGGTCACGGACGGCAGCAGCTGGGCGGTACCGGCCGCTCCGCCGCCCTTCCCCGCCGGGGTGAAGGCGGTGTACGTCGTCTCCGCCACGTCGGAGGTGCTGGGCACGGGACAGACCAGGCTGGAGCGCTCGACGGGCAGCCGCGCGGCTGTCTTCGCCCCGGCCGTGCTGCCCGACGGGGCGCTGACGGAGGCGAATCCGGTGACGGCCGCGAGGGCGGCGACGGCCGCGGCGAGGGCGAGGGCGGTGCGGTTCACTGGTTGCTCCCGTCGGGGCGGTGCTCGGTCTCGTCGGGGTACGGCTGCTGCCGGGGCTGCCGGCCGTAGCCGTAGGGGTCGTACTCGCCTTCCTGCGGCGCCTGTTGCGGGTACGGGTCGTACTGCTGCCCGTCCTGGTACTGGCCGTCCTGGTGACCTTCCTGGTACTGGCCGTCCTGGTACTGACCGCCGTGGGCCTGCTGCCCGTCCTGGTACGGCTCGTTGCCGTACTGCGCGTCGGGGTACCGGCCTTCGGCGTACTGACCGTCCGGGAACCGGCCACCCTGGAACTGACCGTCCTGGTACTGCTCGTTCCGGTACTGCTCACCGGCGTACTGACCGCCCGCGTACTGACCGGCCGGCGGGTACGCCGGCTGGTCCCACTCGCCGTATGCGGGCTGCTGCGGTACGTCGGCCCCGTACTGCGGCGCGAAGTCGCCCTCTGCCGCGGGCATCCCGGGCTTCTCCTCGTCCGGCTCGGCGGGCCGGTACGGATCGTCCGCCGCGGGCTCGGGCAGGGGTTGCGCCCCGGCCGGTGCCGCGCCGTCCGTCTCGTCCTCCGCGCCCGCTTCGGCCTCCGCCTGGGCCGCGGCACGCAGCCGTCGTGCCCGGCGTCCCTCGCCCGCCACCGGCTCCGCGGGTACGGGGAGTTCCTCCTCGGGGAGATCGTCGTCGATCTCCTTGCGGCGGCCGGGCAGGGCGAGCACCAGCAGGACGATCACGAGGACCACCTGGGCCCAGGTCCACAGGGTGTGGGTGAACGGCTGGTCGTACGTGACGTCGAGCTTCCCGCCCTGGGTGGGGAGTTCGAAGCCCTGGGCCCAGCCGTCGACCGTCGTCCTGGTGAGGGCGCGGCCGTCCAGGGTGGCCGTCCAGCCCGGCGCCACGGAGTCGGCGATCCGCAGGACGCGGCCCGACGTGCCCGCCGGGACCGTGGTGTGGATGTCCACCGGGCCCGCTGCCACGGACATCGGTTCGGCGGCGTCGGCCTCGCCACCGGACGCGGTCGTCGACGTGCCCGGGATGATGGTGGCCCGTGCGACCTGCCGGTCGACGCGCCACAGGGCGCTGCCGTCCAGCTGGCTCAGCCTGCTCAGCCCCGGTGTGGCGTCCAGTACCCGGCTCATGGCGGGCGGCGCGCCGTCGCGGACCAGCAGGTAGCGGATCGCGTACCCGCTGAGCTGGTCGGACTGGTCGGCGCCGGAGCCCGCGACCAGACCGGCCACGATCTTGTCGAGCCGGGGGCTGTCGCCGCCCGCGCGGGCCAGCTCGGCGTCGCCGAGCCTGCCGCCGGAGCCGCGTACCAGCGTGTACGAGACCTCCGCGTCGGACTTCCCGCCGAGGATCAGGGTGCGGGCCTGGTCGCGGGTGCCGCTCTCCTCGGCGACGAACGCCGGTACCTGCACCGGGTCGCGCCGCTCCAGCGGCCCGTCCGCACCGCTGGCCATCCATCCGAAGGCGGCGATCAGGGGGGCGACGAGGGCCGCGACGGCGATCAGCCCGGCGACCGGCTGGCGCCAGCCGAAGCTCTGGGTGGCGACGCGTCCGCGCGCGCCCTCCGCGCCGAGCACGGCCGCGGCGAGCAGGGCGATGCCGTAGACGAGCGTGGCGGGACCGGCCCAGCCCGCGTTGTTGGCGAGGACGGAGAAGACCAGCCCGACCAGGGCCACGGCCCAGGCGCCGCGGATCGCGAACTGCCGTTCCCCGCGCAGCAGGGCCGCCAGTGCGGCGAGCACCACGCCGATCAGCAGTACGCCGCCCGCGGTCTTCGGCCCGCCGGGGCTCATCCCCAGCAGGTCGAGCGCGGAGGCGGAGCCCTTGCCGAACTCCATGCCCGCCTCGCGGAAGAAGTCCGACGGGCTCGACAGCAGGGAGAGCGACCAGGGCGCGAGCACCAGCAGGGGGGTGCCGACGAGCGCGAGGAAGCGCAGTCCGTACGCCACGAGGTCGTCGCGCCGCAGCGCCAGGACGGCGATCCCCAGGACCACGGCGAGCGGCCACACGATCGGGGTGAAGGCCATGGCGAGGGTCAGCAGGAAGGTGTACGCCCAGACCGCGCGCCAGCTTCCGCGCGCACCGCGCAGTCCGGCGGCGGACACGGCGCAGCGGGCGATCAGCGGCAGCAGGACCGCCAGTACGGCCGTCCCGACCCGGCCGGACGCCAGTGCGCCGGTCGCGGCGGGCAGGAAGGCGTACGCGACGCTGCCCCAGGCCCGCAGCAGGCGGGAGCCGGTGAGCGGGCGGGAGACGAAGTACGCGGTGAGCCCGGCCAGCGGCACGGAGCAGACCAGCAGCAGGGTGAGGGCCAGCCCGACGTGTCCGAGGAGGACGGCGGAGAGCGCGGCGATGATCCCGAGGTACGGCGGGGCGGACTGTGTGCCGCCGGTGCCGAAGGGGTGCCACACGTCGGCGTACCGGTTCCACAGCTCCGACACGTGCTCGGGCGCGGGCAGCAGTGCGCCGCCCGCGAGTGCGCCTGCGCCGAGCAGCGCCCGGCAGGCGACGAGCGACACCACGAGGAGCACGGCGAACAGCACGGGGCCCGGTTTGCGCGCGATCCGCTTCAGCCGGGCGAACTGCTCGATCTCCAGGAAGTCGGCGTCGTCACCGCCCGGACCGGATTCGACGGCGCCGTGCCGCGATCCGGCTTCCGCGTCGGTGCTGCCGCCGAAGTGTCCGACGACCTGTTCGGCGGTGGCCTTGACGGTGGCGCCGGGCGGCGGGAAGAGCGGGCGCAGTTCGCTCGCGTCGACCGTTCCGCTGCCGCGTCTGCGCCGCCCGGCCAGGATCCGCTCGGGACGCAGCAGGGTGCCCACCAGCCCGGCGACCTCGTCGAGCGCCTGTCCCGGCGCCTTGCCGACGAGGTAGGCGACCACTCGCATCAGGGTGCCGAGGACCAGCCGCAGCATGACGTACGGGAGGCCCCTGCCCCGGGTGTTGGTGAGCAGGGTGTAGACGGCGCCCGCTTTGTCGACGCGGTGCGGGTTGGCGACGGAGCGTCCGACACAGTCGATGGGCCTGCGTTCGCGGGCCGATGCCTCCGCATGGCGCAGTACGGCGTCGGGGGCGACCACGACCCGGTGGCCGGCGGCGTGCGCACGCCAGCACAGGTCGACGTCGTCGCGCATGAGCGGCAGCCTGCGGTCGAAGCCGCCCAGCTCCTCCCAGACGTCCCGCCTGATGAGCATGCCCGCGGTCGACACGGACAGTACGGAGCGCACCTGGTCGTGCTGTCCCTGGTCCTGCTCACGGCGGTCGAGACCGGTCCAGCGCCGACCGCTGTTGGCGATCGAGACGCCGACTTCGAGCAGTTGCTTACGGTCGTACCAGCCGCGGAGCTTGGGGCCGACGACGGCGGCGTGCGGGTCGTTCTCCACGACGCGCAGCAGTTCGGCGAGTGCGTCGGGGTCGGGCGCGCAGTCGTCGTGCAGCAGCCAGAGCCACTGCACCGGTTCGCCGTGCGGCAGTTCGGGCAGGTCGTAGGTGTCGTCGCGCCAACTGCGGCTCACCGGGTCCCAGCCGCTGGGCCGCTTCAGGTACGGCAGTTCCTCGGGGCCGAGGACGCCTGCTGTACGGACCGCCTCGTCGACGGCGGTGCCGAAGCCGGTGCGGCGGGCGAGGTGCAACACCCGCTCCGCGCCGAGCGCTTCGGTGACCAGGCCCGCCGACGCGTCGGCGCTGCCGGTGTCGGCCGCGACGACGTTCTGTACGGGCCGCTCCTGCCCGAGCAGTCCGGCCAGCGCGTCGGGCAGCCAGCGGGCGCCGTCGTGGGAGACGAGCACGGCGGTGACGACGTGCCGCGGGAACTCTGGTGGGTGGGCGGAAGCGAACGCAGGCGTTGCGGCCTCGTAAGGGGCCGTCGATTGGCTGTGCACGGACATCGAGGTACGGGCCCCTCCGGCCGGGGTCCGGGGGTCGTTCTCCCCCGGAAGGCGCTGTGCGGATGCGGTGGACGCACGCGCCCCGTGGGGACGTTGGTGCATCGCGGACGGGGCCCCACACTAACGGCTGCCTCGGACAGCGGTCCGCCGCCCGTCGTCGGGGGACGGGCGGCGGACCGGTTGCTCCGTACCGACCTGTGTCGGTCTTGTGCCGTTTAGGCGATCAATTCATGTGGCCAAGTGACTAGACAGCAGCCTTTTTCAGCCGCCTGCGTTCACGCTCGGACAGACCGCCCCAGATGCCGAATCGCTCGTCGTTGGCGAGGGCGTACTCAAGGCACTCGGACCGGACCTCGCAGGCGAGGCAGACCTTCTTGGCCTCACGGGTGGAACCGCCCTTCTCGGGGAAGAAGGACTCGGGGTCGGTCTGGGCGCACAGTGCACGCTCCTGCCAGCCGAATTCCTCATCCGCGTCCTCGACCAGCAGTTGCTGGAACAGCTCGGTCATGTGCGCCCCTTGTCCGTCTTTGCGTCCCCGTGTTGCTGTCGCTACCGATTTCGGCCGAACGACACGAGTGAAATTACAAGTGTGTGGATACGGGCCAGTCAAGCCGAGATCTGCTATTGGGCCCCTTATTCACTCTGCGGAACCAAGGCTATGCGGAAAGTGTTCAAATCACTAAAAACCTGACACATGCCACTGGCCCATACCCACGCCCCCTCCTGGAGAGAGACTCCGCCGAGGTCGGTCCCGTTACGCCCTGCGCTCCGAAGCGATTCAGATCACAGTCCGATTACGAGGCCGTCGCGACGTTTGCGACGGGGCTTGCTGCGCCACATCTCCGCAACACTCCGAGAGCAAACCTCCCGCCGGGCGGAGTAACCGGATGAGGTGAATCATTACCGCCATATCGGTCATTGAGTTGACAGTCGGAACGCGAGCCGTTCTCCTAGACCTCATGCCAGCGACCGCAGCGTTCTCCGCGACCCACGCCCGTGGGTTCCGTAGCGCTGTCCAGGCGTGCTGTTGCTGTTCCAGCTGTTGATGCCTCCGCGCTCCAGCGTCTCTCCGCAGTCCTGACTGCTTGCTCCGCACGTCACGTTCCGTACGTTCTGCACATTTCTGCGACACCCCAGCACTTCACTGCCGAGGAACCCCCGCATCATGAACAGCGACAGCGACCTCCAGATCGCCGGCGACATCCTCGCCGTCCAGCACCTGCTCCAGCCCGCCCGCGAGCACCCGGCCACCGTGGCCGAGTTCGCCGGACTCGCGCGCTCCCTCGCCGCCGACCGCGGCCGGTGGCAGCACCTCGTCAGGTACGACGCCGTCTCGCGCTGGTACCACCGGCTGCACGAGGGGCCCGGGTACGAGGTCTGGCTGCTGAGCTGGGTTCCCGGTCAGGGCAGCGGACTGCACGACCACGGTCCGTCGTCCGGTGTGCTCACGGTCCTCGACGGCCGGCTGACCGAACGCACCGAGCGCGGCAGGCACACACTGACCGCGGGCGCGCAGCGGGTCTTCGCACCCGGCTACGCCCATGAGGTCGTCAACGACTCCCTGGAGCCCGCGGTCAGCCTGCACGTGTACTACCCGGGCCTGACCACGATGCCGATGCACAGCCCGCAGTGCGCCCCGGTCGCCGTCGCCACCTGACAGGCCCGCCCGGTCCCCCGGCCACCACCCCTCATCCGATGAGGCTCCGCCTGACACACTGTCTTCATGCGCATTGTGGTTCTGGCCGGAGGCATCGGTGGTGCCCGATTCCTGCGTGGCCTCAAGCAGGCCGCGCCTGACGCGGACATCACCGTCATCGGCAACACCGGTGACGACATTCATCTGTTCGGGTTGAAGGTCTGCCCCGACCTCGACACGGTGATGTACACCCTGGGCGGTGGCATCGACGAGGAACAGGGCTGGGGGCGTACCGACGAGTCCTTCACCGTCAAGAGCGAACTCGCCGCGTACGGCGTGGGACCCGAGTGGTTCGGCCTCGGCGACCGTGACTTCGCGACGCACATCGTCCGTACCCAGATGCTCGGCGCGGGCTATCCGCTGAGCGCGGTCACCGAGGCGCTGTGCGAGCGGTGGCAGCCCGGCGTGCGGCTCATCCCCATGTCCGACGACCGCGTCGAGACGCATGTCGCCGTCGATGTCGACGGCGAGCGCAAGGCCGTCCACTTCCAGGAGTACTGGGTGCGGCTGCGGGCCTCGGTCGAGGCGCAGGCCGTCGTGCCGGTGGGCGCCGAACAGGCCAAGCCCGCGCCGGGCGTCCTCGAAGCCATCGCCGCCGCCGACGTGATCCTCTTCCCGCCGTCCAACCCGGTGGTCTCGGTCGGCACCATCCTGTCGGTGCCCGGGATACGCGAGGCGATCGCCGACGCGGGGGTACCGGTCGTCGGGCTCTCGCCCATCGTCGGGGACGCACCCGTGCGCGGGATGGCCGACAAGGTTCTCGCCGCGGTCGGCGTCGAGTCCACGGCCGCGGCGGTCGCCGAGCACTACGGCTCGGGTCTGCTGGACGGCTGGCTGGTCGACACCGTCGACGCCGCGTCGGTGGCCAGGGTCGAGGAGGCGGGCATCCGTTGCCGGGCCGTGCCGCTGATGATGACCGATCCGGACACCACCGCGGCGATGGCCCGCGAGGCGCTCGCCCTGGCCGAGGAGGTGCGGGTGTGACGTCCTACCGCGTCTGGGCCGTACCCGGGCTGCCCGAGGTGCAGCCCGGCGACGATCTCGCGAAGCTGATCGCCGGGGCGGCGCCGGAGTTGACGGACGGCGATGTCGTCCTCGTCACCTCCAAGATCGTCTCGAAGGCCGAGGGCCGCATCGTGCAGGCCCAGGACCGCGAGGCGGCGATCGACGCGGAGACGGTACGGGTGGTGGCGCGGCGCGGCGCCCTCCGGATCGTCGAGAACAAGCAGGGCCTGGTGATGGCCGCCGCCGGTGTCGATGCCTCCAACACCCCTGCCGGGACCGTGCTGTTGCTGCCGGAGGACGCCGACAGTTCGGCGCGGGTCATCCGCCGGGAGCTGCGGGACACGCTGGGCGTCGAGGTGGGCGTCGTCGTCACGGACACCTTCGGGCGTCCCTGGCGCAACGGCCTCACCGATGTGGCGATCGGGGCCGCCGGGGTGCGGGTGCTCGACGACCTGCGCGGCGGCCAGGACGCGTACGGCAATCCGCTCAGCGCCACCGTCGTCGCCACCGCCGATGAACTGGCCGCCGCGGGCGACCTGGTGAAGGGCAAGGCGGCGGGCCTGCCGGTCGCCGTGGTGCGCGGCCTGCCGCACGTCGTCACGGCTCACGGCGAGGGCGAAGGGGAGGACCAGGACGGAGGTGCCCGTGCGATGGTGCGGGTCGCCGCCGACGACATGTTCCGGCTCGGTACGTCCGAGGCGGTAAGGGAAGCGGTCACCCAGCGGCGTACCGTCCGTGAGTTCACCGACGATCCGGTGGACCCGGGCGCGGTGCGCCGCGCGGTCGCGGCGGCCGTCACCGCCCCGGCCCCGCACCACACCGCCCCGTGGCGTTTCGTACTCCTGGAGTCCGCGGAGTCGCGCACCCGGCTGCTCGACGCGATGCGGGACGCCTGGATCGAGGACCTGCGGCGCGACGGCAAGTCGGAGGAGTCCGTCGCCAAGCGGGTGCGCCGCGGTGAAGTACTGCGGCGGGCACCGTACTTGGCGGTGCCCTGCATGGTGCTGGACGGCTCGCACACCTACGGGGACCCCCGGCGGGACGCGGCGGAGCGCGAGATGTTCACCGTGGCGACCGGTGCGGGCGTGCAGAACTTCCTGGTGGCGCTGGCGGGTGAGCGGCTGGGATCGGCGTGGGTCTCCTCGACGATGTTCTGCCGGGACGTGGTGCGCGAGGTGCTGGGGCTGCCTGCGGAGTGGGAGCCGATGGGGGCGGTGGCGATCGGACGTCCGGCGGGTGCTCCTGCGGAACGGGCCGAGCGGGACGTGGAGGGGTTCATCGCGGTGCGGTGAGCTTGGAGCGGGGCGGCGCCTGTGTTTCGGGGCTCCGCCCCGCACCCCGCTCCTCAAACGCCGGAGGGGCTGATTCCAGTCCCCCCCCGGCAGGGCTGGAATGTGACCTCACAGCCGCGCGATGTCCGTCCGTGGCATCTTCGGTACCCGCCTCCCCGGCACCCGCCCCGTCAGCAGGATCAGCCGGACCGCGCGGTGGCGCTGGCCCGCGTACGGTTCCAGGAGTTCCAGCATCCCGTCGTCGTCGACGCCCCGGCGGCCCGTCAGCGCGTAGCCGACGATTCCCGGCAGATGCAGGTCGCCGACCGTCACCGCGTCCGGTGCTCCGACGGCGCGCTGGAGCGTTTCCGCCGAGGTCCAGGGGCCGATGCCGGGGATCAGTTCCAGTCGGCGGGCGGCCTCGGCCGGGGGCATCGTCGCCGCTTCCTCCAGCCGGCGCGCCACCCGGACCGCCCGCAGGATCGTCGACGCGCGTTTGTTGTCGACGCCCGCGCGGTGCCACTCCCAGGACGGGATGAGCGCCCAGGTGCGCGGGTCGGGCATGACATGCATGTGTGCGGGGGCCGGACCGGGCGCCGGTGCGCCGAATTTACGGAGCAGCAGGCGCCAGGCCCGGTAGGCCTCGTCGACCGTGACCTTCTGCTCCAGGACCGACGGGATCAGCGACTCCAGGACCAGACCGGTGCGGCAGAGCCGCAGCTGCGGGCGGCGCCGGTGCACGTCGGCGACCAGCCGGTGGCGCGGTACGAACGCGGACGGGTCGTCCAGTTCGCCCAGCAGCGCGGGCAGCCGGTCCAGCAGCCAGTCGGCGCCCGGACCCCAGCCCTCGGCGCCGTCCGCGGTGATCCGCAGCGTGCCGGGTCCTTCGGGAGTCAGGCTGGCCCGCCACACCGCGCCGTCCGGCGTCATCCGGTACGTGGGGTCCCACGGGCCACGGCGGAGCACCCCGAGGACCAGGGCGAGGTCGACGGGGCCGCTCCTCGCGATGAAACGTCCTGCCACCCCGTAGAGGCTACTGGTCGGACGAGAAACGCACGGAACCGTCCGGCAGGACCGCCCCGCACCAGATCCTTATGCCCGCGCGCAGCTCGTTGTCCGCGCCCACCCGCGCACCGTCCCCGACGACCGCGCCGGTCAGCACCGAGCGGGCGCCGATCCGGGCTCCGGCACCGATCAGCGAATCGGTGATCACCGCACCGGGTTCGACGACCGCGCCGTCCAGGACCGTACTGCCGTCGATCGTGGCCCCGGCGCCGACGACCACGCCCTCGCCGATCGCCGTACCGCCGGTCACCTTGGCGTCCGGGGCGACGGTGGCGCTGTCCAGCACCAGCCGGTCGCCGCAGCGGCCGGGCACGGCGGGGGACGGCGCATGGCCGAGGACCAGGTCGGCCGAACCGCGTACGAAGGCCTGCGGGGTGCCCAGGTCGAGCCAGTACGTCGAGTCGACCATGCCCTGGAGGTGGGCGCCCGAGCGCAGCAGCTGGGGGAAGGTCTCGCGTTCCACCGAGACCGGGCGGCCCGTCGGGATCGTGTCGATGACCGAGCGCGTGAAGACGTAGGCGCCCGCGTTGATCTGGTCGGTGACGATCTCCTCCGGGGTCTGCGGCTTCTCCAGGAAGGCGGTCACCCGGCCGGTGTCGTCCGTCGGGACCAGCCCGAAGGCGCGCGGGTCCTCGACCTTGGTCAGGTGGAGGGAGACGTCCGCGCCCGAGGTCTCGTGGGTGGTGACGAGCGCTTCGATGTCCAGGCCGGTGAGGATGTCCCCGTTGAAGATGAGGACGGGATCACCGGGCTCCGAGCGCAGGCGTCCGGCGACATTGCGGATGGCGCCGCCCGTGCCCAGCGGCTCGACCTCGGTGACGTACTCCAGGTGCAGGCCCAGGGCGGACCCGTCGCCGAAGTGCGGCTCGAAGACCTCGGCGAGATACGAGGTGGCGAGCACGATGTGGTCGATCCCGGCGGCCCGCGCGCGTGCCAACTGGTGGGTGAGGAAGGGGACTCCGGCCGCGGGGACCATCGGTTTGGGCGTGTTGACCGTGAGCGGTCGCAGCCGCGTGCCCTTGCCACCGACCAGGAGAATCGCTTCTGTCACCTTGACGTCTCTGCTTCCTGCTGGGGCGGGCCGTTAGGACCTGTCCTAACCGGCTGGCCAGTGTATGCAGACGGTGAAGGGCCGTTGCGGGCAGGCCGTACGGACCGGTCGGCGGTCCGGCCGTCCGGCGGGCGGGTCAGCGGCCCTGGAGGTCGGCGGCTGCGTCCCGGATCGCGGGGAGTTCCTGGTAGAGGCGCTCCCCGGGGCAGTCGGTCGCGAACCCGTCGCGGTGTCCGGAGATCACATCGAGCTTGACGTCGGTGCCCTTCGGGTAGCGGTTGCCGCCGCCGGACACCAGCGTGGTCCGGCCGCTCGGGTCCGCGCCGGTCAGCCCGAGCTTCCAGGCGCTGAGGTGGGCGAGCGCGCTGACGACGGCCTCGGGCGGATCGGCCGAGGTGAAGGTGCCGAGGACGGCGATGCCGGTGGTGTCCGTGTTGAACCCGAGGGTGTGCGCGCCCATGACGGCCTTGGTCACCCCGCCGGCCCGGCCCTCGTAGATGTTCCCGCACTTGTCGATGACGAAGTTGTAGCCGATGTCCCGCCAGCCGTTGCTCTTCACGTGGTAGCGGTAGATGCTCCGCATGAGCGAGGGCGCCTGTGCGCAGGTGTAGTTGTTGCCGGTCGCCGTGTGGTGCACGAAGGCGGCCTTCACGGTGTTCGTGTAGAGGAACTGGGACTCGCGGATGCTCTCGTCGGCGCCCCAGCCGCTGCGGGTCACGATGCGCGGCCGGGGCCCCACGAAGGTGTCCGCCCGCCGGCCGGTGGAGGCCGCGAGTTCGGCCTCGGTGTCCGCCTTGCTGAGCGCGGGCAGTTCGGTGGGGCCCTCCGGCGCGAGCGCGGGGGTGTCCCCGGATCCGGCGGCCACCCCGGTGTCCCCTTCCTGCCCGGTGTCCGCCGCGGGACCGTTGCCCTCGTCGGCGCCGGACGTCGTGCGGTCGTCCGCGGACTGCTGCGGACCGGGGTCGGGCCCCGGGTCCACGAGGTCCAGCCGCAGGCCCGCGGGCAGCGGGGCGGCCGTGGGCCGTACGGAGGCGCCGCGCACCCCGGTACGCGCCGGGGCGGCGGGCGCGGCGGGGCGTACGCGGACCTGGACGCCGTCCGAGTTGCCCACCCAGAGCGGTGCGGTGGAGCCGTGCACGCCGGGTGCGTCGGCCTCCGCGGTACCGGTGTCGGCGGCGTGGTCGTCGTTGTGGGTCTCGACGTCCTGCCAGCCGGACCAGGCCGTGGAGCCCACGTGCCGGGTGCGGACCTGGACGGTCCCGTCGAGTTCGGCGTGCCGGTCGTTCCAGACCACGCCGAGCAGTGAGAACGGTTTGACGTGCTGCTCGGACAGCTCCGCACCGGCGGTGGCGCCCGCGGACCGGTCGGAGGCGAGCGGGGTGAGCCTCAGCGACCGGGTGGAGCCGGGGACCGCCGTGTCCGGCGTACCGGCGTGCCTGGCGGGGGACGCGGCACCGGCCGGCGCCGCGAACGGGAGAGCGAGCGCGGCGGCGCACGCCACGGCGATCGACGCGGAGAGGACGGAGGCAGACTTATGAGCACGCATAAATACGATGTTGGGCATAGCTGGATAACTCTGTCCATCCGGGAATTGACGGCGCGTCGGGTCACCCGGGTCATCGGCTCCGCGCCGACAGCCGCCCCCGGCGCACTCGGCCACGTACCCTTCGCAGATGACTGCCAGCGACCACACCCCCGCCGACCTGCTGCGATCCGCACTCGCCCGGGAACCGGCCCGCCCTCTTGTCACGTTCTACGACGACGCGACGGGCGAGCGCGTCGAACTTTCCGTGGCGACCTTCGCCAATTGGGTGGCCAAGACGGCGAATCTGCTCCAGGGCGAGCTGTCCGCCGAGCCCGGCGACCGGCTGGCGCTGCTGCTCCCCGCGCACTGGCAGACCGCGGTCTGGCTGCTCGCCTGCTCGTCGGTGGGGGTGCTCGCCGATGTCGGCGGTGACCCCGGCAAGGCCGATCTGGTCGTCAGCGGTCCGGACACCCTGGAGGAGGCGCGTGCCTGCGGCGGCGAGCGCGTCGCGCTGGCGCTGCGTCCGCTCGGTGGCCGCTTCCCGCAGCCCCCGGCCGGCTTCGCTGACTACGCCGTGGAGGTCCCCAGCCAGGGCGACCGCTTCGAGCCGTACGCGCCGGTGGACGCGAACGCACCCGCGCTCGCGGTCGGCGGGACCGAGCTGACGGGCGCCGGGCTGGTGGAGCGGTCCCTCGCCGATGCCGCCGGGGTCGGGCTCGCCCCCGGCGCGCGGATCCTGTCGGGTCGCGGCTACGACACCTGGGCCGGTCTCTCGGACGGGCTCTACGCCCCGCTCGCGGCCGGCGCGTCGGTGGTCCTCTGCCGCAATCTGGACCAGTTGGCGGACGGCGGGCTGGAGAAGCGGATCGAGAGCGAGCGGGTCACGCACTCCGTGCCGCAGTAGTCCGGGCCGCCCGTACGGAAGCCGGGACCGCCCGTCCAGGGGGTCCGGACCGACCGTCCGGGCCACCCGTCCGGCCCACCGCGGGCCGAGTCCTCAGGAACACGCGCGGTCTCCGGTACATGATCAGCAGAGAGCACAACCAAGCGCGCGGTTCAGTCGTCTATCCGTTCGATCGGCGGCCCAGCGCGTCGCCGACTCCGTGAAGGATGGACGCAGACGTGACGGACAGTGCTGGCACGCCCGATGACGAGCCCCAGTCGGACACACCGGACTCGGACCCGGGAGCGACCGCTGCGACCGCACCCCCGCCGCCGGACCGGCCCACACGGCACTGGCTGCGCTGGACCGCGCTCGGCGTCTCGCTCGTGGTGCTCGCCGCCGCGGGCGTGGGCTGGTGGTTCTACAACAAGCTCGACCACAACATCAAGACCGACAACACCGCCACCGCCGAGCTGCGGACGTACGAGAAGGAACGCCCCGCCCCGGTCGCGGCCAACGCGGAGAACATCCTGCTGATCGGCTCCGACTCACGCTCGGGCGACAACAAGAAGTACGGCAGGGACGAGGGGTCGCAGCGCTCCGACACCACGATCCTGCTGCACCTCTCGGCGGACAAGAAGAGTGCGACGGCCGTCTCCATCCCGCGTGACCTGATGTCGGACGTGCCCAGCTGCATCAAGGCGGACAAGACCCGCACGAAGAAGCAATTCGTGCAGTTCAACTGGGCGTTCGAGTTCGGCGGCACGGCCTGCACCGTCCGTACGGTCGAGAAGATGACCGGCATCCGCATCGACCACTACATGGTCATCGACTTCAACGGCTTCAAGGGCATGGTCAACGCGGTCGACGGTGTCGAGGTCTGTCTCAAGAAGCCGGTCGACGACAAGGACGCCCATCTCAAGCTGCCCGCGGGCCGTCAGACGCTCAACGGCGAGCAGGCGCTCGGATATGTGCGCGCCCGGCACTCCATCGGCAACGGCAGCGACACCGAACGCATGGACCGCCAGCAGCAGTTCCTCGGTTCGCTGGTGAAGAAGGTGCAGAGCAACGGCGTCCTGCTGAACCCGACGCGGCTCTACCCGGTCCTCGACGCGGCGACCAAGTCGGTCACCACCGACCCGGGTCTGGACACCCTCAAGGACCTGTACGACCTGACGCGGCGGATGCGGGACATCCCCACCGACAAGGTCCAGTTCCTGACCGTGCCGCGCGAGCCGTACGCCGCCGACCGGAACCGCGACCAGCTCGTCCAGCCGAACGCGGACAACCTCTTCAAGCGGCTGCGCGACGACGCCCCGGTCGTGGTGACCCACGGCAGCAGCGGCGAACCCGCGAGCAGTTCCCGGACGGGGTCGGAATCGGGCAGGAAGGGGTCGGCCACCCCTTCCCCGCAGTCCACTTTCGCGGGTACGAACGCCTCTGTCAGGGCGTGCGGGTAAACAATTTTCAAACCCGGATGCACAGCGCATGTGGATTGCGCGTTATGCCCAGTTGTAAGAAGTGCTGAATGTGTCACGCACGTCGCTGGACGGCGATCCGGGCAGATAGTGTGACGCAACCCGGTGCATCCGGCCAGATGGCCGCGCACTGCTGGATCGAAAGACCGAGCGCCTGGGGGGAGGGCGCATCGCGTGGCACCGACGGAGGACGCAGGCAACCGTGGACGCGCATAGCCGTGGGCGGGCGGGCGATGACGATATCGACCCCGCGGACCAATGGGTACTCAACCCGGACACCGGCAATTACGAACTGCGACTGAATCCCTCCGGAACGCAATCAGGGGGAAATGCGCCGCGGGGATCCGAATCCGGTTCCGGCCGTACCCGGCGCCGGGATTCGCCTCCCGCGCAGGGCTCCCGGCGTTCGTCGCGGCAGCCGTCGGTGCCGCAACAGTCGCCGCGCCGGGACGTGCCGGCCCAGCGCAGCCGCCGGGCGGGAAGCGCGGGGGGCGACGGGCCGGACGGTCCGCAGCAGTCCGCGGCGGGCCGCCGCAAGCGCAAGCAGCCGAAGGCGCGCAAGAAGAAGGCCCTGATGTGGACGGGCGGCGTGGTGGCCTTCGTCCTCGTCGGTGTGTCCGTCGGCGGGTACGCCCTCTACGAGCACTTCCAGGGCAACCTCAACACCGTTGACGTGGTGGGCGGTTCGACCGGCTCCACCAAGGACAGGGCCGTCAACATATTGCTGATCGGTACGGACAAGCGCACCGGCAAGGGCAACGAGGGCTACGGCGACAAGGGCAGCGTCGGCCACGCCGACACCAACATCCTGTTCCACGTCTCCAAGGACCGGACGAACGCCACCGCGCTCTCCATCCCCCGCGACCTGATCACCGACATCCCGGACTGCGAGACCAAGCAGCCGGACGGCTCGACGAAGGTCATCCCGGGGACGCCGCACGTCCGCTTCAACACCAGCCTCGGCCAGGACGGCCGCGACCCCGGCTGCACCATGAAGACGGTCAAGGAACTCACCGGTCTGAACGTCGACCACTTCATGATGGCCGACTTCAACGCCATCAAGACGCTCAGCACCGCGGTGGGCGGGGTCGAGGTCTGCGTCGGCAGGGACATCGACGACAAGGAATCGCACCTCAAGCTCCCCAAGGGCAAGAGCACGGTGGAGGGCGAGCAGGCACTGGCCTTCGTCCGCACCCGGCACAGCTTCGGCAACCACGGCGACCTGGACCGTATCCAGGTGCAGCAGCAGTTCCTCGCCTCGCTGATCCGCAAGATGACCTCGGGCGACATCCTCACCAGCCCCACCAAGCTGTACACCCTGGCGGACGCGGCGACCAAGGCGCTCACGGTCGACAGCGCGATCGGCAGCATCGACAAGCTCAAGGACCTCGCGATGGACCTGAAGAAGGTCAATCCGAAGAACGTCACCTTCACGACGCTGCCGGTCCTCGACAACCCGGCGGAGAGGGTCCCCGTCACCGTGGTGCTGAACAGCGCCAAGGCCGACCCGGTGTTCTCGATGATGCGCGAGGACGTCTCGCTCACCGAGGTGAAGAAGAAGGCGAAGGCGGCCGAGAGCAAGCAGGCCGCACTCCTCAAGGGCCCCCGGGCCCAGGCGTCCGACGTCCGGGTCAAGGTCCTCAACGGCGGCGCCGTCTCGGGCTCCGCACAGACCACGCTGACCTGGCTGCAGAACACCGAGGGCGTACTGAAGTCGGAGAACGGCGGCAACCACAAGCCCGATCTGGCCAAGACCACCCTCACGTACGCGCCGAACCAGGCAGACCAGGCCCGCAAGCTCGCGGACCTCATGGGCCTGCCCGCATCGGCGCTGAAGCCCGGCACGACGGACTCCGTCGGCCTCACCCCGATGACTCTCGTCCTGGGAGCCGACTTCAAGGCCGCGGGGACACCGATAGCCGCTCCGGCAAAGGCGCCGGAAGACATCCAGCGCGTGGAAGCAGACAAGACCGTGTGTCCCAAGTGACGCCAGTTCTCCGGGGCGTACGGACACGTGAATAGCAGGGGGACCTGGTGGGACAGAGCAGCGTGCGGGGCGAGGGGACGCGGAACTCACGCGCCCGTCAACTCGGCTGGGACGACAGTCTTTACGAGCCGGGGGCTGCCGGCCCGGGTCCTGGCGGCGAGGGTGGCGGACGCCGCAGACAGGGCGGACCGCGCGGACGCGGGCGGCGTGGGAAACGCCGAATACTCCGCTGGGTGGCGGCTGCCGTCTCCCTGGTGATCATCGGCACCGCCGGCGCCGGTTATCTCTACTACCGCCACCTGAACGGCAATCTGAAGAAGGACGCGCTCAACCTCGGCGACCACCAGGCCCCGAAGACGAAGGCCAACGCGGCGGGCCAGACCCCGTTGAACATCCTGTTGATCGGCTCCGACGCGCGGGACTCCAAGGAGAACCAGAAGCTCGGCGGCGCCAAGAACACCTTCGGCGCCCCGCCGCTGGCCGATGTGCAGATGCTGCTGCACGTCTCGGCGGACCGCAGCAACATGTCGGTGGTGAGCCTGCCGCGCGACACCGTGCTGAAGATCCCCAAGTGCACGGCCAAGGACGGCAAGGAATACCCGGCGACGGGCTGGACGCTGGCCAACGAGTCGCTGGGGCGCGGCGGTCCCGGCTGCACCGTCGCCACCTGGGAGTCCCTCACCGGCATCCACATCGACCACTTCATGAAGATCGACTTCTCGGGTGTGGTCTCGATGGCCGACGCGATCGGCGGTGTCCCGGTCTGCGTGGACGCCAACGTCTACTCGCACACCCACGACGGCCACGGCTCCGGGCTGAAGGTGAGGAAGGGCACCACCCCGGTCAAGGGGCAGCAGGCGCTCCAGTGGCTGCGTACGCGCTACGGGTTCTGGCCGGACACCGATGTCGTACGGACCAAGGCCCAGCACATGTACATGAACTCGATGGTCCGCCAGCTGCGCAAGGGCACCAAGCTCACCAATCCCGGCAAGCTGATGGACCTCGCCGAGGCGGCGACCAACGCACTCACCGTGGACGACGCGATCGACACGGGCCTGAAGCTGTACGACCTGGCCGGGGAGCTCAAGAAGGTCCCGACCTCGCGGATCACCATGACCACGATGCCGAACGTCAACTCCGTACGGCCCGGTTTCGAGGAGAAGGTCGACCCCAAGGCGGGCGACGCGGACAAGCTGTTCTCGATGGTCCGTGACGACATCCCGCTGGACGGCAAGGCCTCCAAGAGGAAGAAGCCCGCCGAGAAGGTCTCCGACGATCCGGCGGCTCCCAAGGCGGAGATCGGCATCACCGTGCAGAACGGCACGGCAGGGGACGGCGGGCTGCCCACGAAGGGCCGCGCCGGAGAGATCACCGCGCTGCTCACCGGGCAGGGCTTCACCCGGGCCACTGCTTCCCAGCAGTTGGATCCGCAGGCGAAGACCACCGTGCTCTTCCCCAGCGCCGACCTGGAGGGCGACGCCCAGGCGGTGGCGAAGGCGATGGGAGTGCCGCTGCACTCCGTGAAGAAGTCCACCGACGTCACCGGAGTCACGGTGATCGTGGGCAGCGACTGGCGTACGGGGACGACCTACCCCAAGTCCCAGGCGGACGACGGCAAGACGCCGGAATCGGCGGAGGCGCTCCAGGGTGACGACGAGTCGGCGTGCATGCACGTCGACCCCGCGTACACCTGGTAGCGCGGCCCGGAACGCACTCCGCCCCCGACGGCTCAGGCCATCGGGGGCGGAGGTGCGTACGGGACCGGGTCAGGCCGCGGCGCGGACCGTCGGGCGGCGGCTGGCGATGACCTTCCGGGCCAGCGAGCGGGGGCTGGTCAGGAAGCCGAAGCCCCAGCACATGTGCATCGTCGCCAGCGCGACGGGGATCTGCGCCCGCGCCTTGAGCGACAGGCCCTTGCCGGCCGGCACCGAGCCCGCCACGATGGCCGCGGCGTAGGCCGCGGGTACGAGGAACGCCCACGGGGTGACGGCGGCGCCGACCACGATGCCCGCCGCGATCGCGCAGACCGCGGTCGGCGGCGCGAGGTAGCGGAGGTTGATCGAACCCTCGTGGTAGCGGGCGACGACATGCCGCCAGCGGCCGTAGTCCTTGTACTGCTTGGCGAGCGCCCGGACCGAGGGGCGCGGCCGGTACTGGACGCGCAGTTCGGGCGAGAACCAGATCAGGCCGCCCGCGTCGCGGATCCGGAAGTTCAGCTCCCAGTCCTGGGCGCGGATGAACTCCTCGTTGTACCCGCCCTGTTGCTCCAGCGCCTCGCGCCGGAAGACCCCCAGGTAGACGGTCTCCGCGGGGGCCGCCTTGCCGCCGGTGTGGAACGCCGCGTTGCCGACGCCGATCTTGGAGGTCATCGCGGCGGCGACCGCGTCCTCCCAGGCGTTCTCGCCCTCGGCGTGCATGATGCCGCCGACGTTCATCGCGCCGGTCTCCTCCAGGAGGCGGACCGCGGTGGCGATGTAGTTCGGCGAGAGCATGCCGTGGCCGTCGACCCGCACCACGACGGGGTGCCGGGAGGCCTTGATCGCGGCGTTGAGTGCCGCGGGGGTACGGCCGGTGGGGTTGGCGACGGTGTGGACCCGCGGGTCCTCCCGTACCAGCTCGGCGGCGATCTCCTCGGTACGGTCCGACGACGGGCCGATGGCGATCACCACCTCCATCTCGCCGTCGTACTCCTGCTCCAGGATGTGGCGGACCGAGTTGCGCAGATGCCGTTCCTCGTTGAGGACCGGCATGATCACAGAAACAGCGGGCGTGGCGTTCATAGACGGGCCACGTTACCGCGAACGGGGGACACCCGGAGCGGCGCCCGGGGCGGCATACCCGGAATGCTGATCACAAAGGCATACGGTGGCCGCTTCCCCGCCCGTCCCCCTCTGAGGTGTTCCGTGTCCCCCGTGCCCCCGCCCCGCCGCCGCAGGCCGCCGCCGAAGCGTCCCCGCTGGGGCATGCGGCTGACCACCACCCTCTCCGTGCTGGTCCTCGGCGCCGGAGGAATCGGCCACGCGCTCCTCAGCGAGCTGGACGGCATCGGCAGGATCGATCCCTTCAAGGACATGAAGAATCGTCCCGCCGCGGGCCGGGGCATGAATGTGCTGCTGGTCGGCACGGACGGCCGGGACAAGATCACGCCGGAGGAGAAGAAGAAGTACCACCTGGGCGGGGCGCCCTGTCACTGCACCGACACGCTGATGATGGTCCACGTCTCGGCGGACCGCTCACGGGTGAGTGTGGTGAGCCTGCCACGGGACAGTTACGCGATGGTTCCCGCCCGCACCGAGGCGGACGGCCGGAAGCGCGACGCCCACCCGATCAAGCTCAACGCGGCCTACGCGGAGGGTGGCCCCGGACTCACCGTACGGACCGTGGAGCAGATGACCGGGGTGAAGGTCGACCACTACCTGGAGGTCGACTTCACCAGCTTCATGAAGACGGTGGACGTGCTCGGCGGGGTCGACGTCTGCACGGTCCGCCCGCTGAAGGACTCGTACAGCGGCCTCGACCTGCCGGTGGGGACGAGCAGGCTCGACGGGGGCGAGGCGCTCCAGTACGTGCGCTCCCGGCACGTCGACGGGGCGTCCGACATCAGCCGGATGCAGCGCCAGCAGCGCTTCATGGCATCCCTGATCGAGAAGGCCACCAGCAGCGGGGTGCTGCTGAACCCGGTCAGGTTCCGCGAGGTGACGTCCACGGTCTTCGACTCGGTCCGCGCGGACAAGGGCTTCGACGCCGACCAGATGCTCAGCCTCGGCCAGGCGATGCGCGGCTTCTCCCCGTCGTCGTCGGAGTTCACGTCCGTGCCCATCGGGCAGATGAACTACCTGGTCAGGGGCATTGGCTCGACCGTGAAGTGGGACGCCCGGAAGGCTGGGAAGCTTTTCCGGGCGCTCCGCGACGACAAGCCGATCGCCCAGCACCGGTCGGCGACGGCGAAGACCAAACAGGTCGATGTGGAACCGAACCAGATCCGGGTCCAGGTGGCCAACGGGACCGCCACCACCGGTCTGGCCGCCCGCGCCGACAAGGGCCTGCACGCCAGCGGCTTCCTGTCGTCGGTCGCGGTCACCGCCCCGGGCCGGGCGGCCCCGCAGAACGTCAAGCACACCTACATCGAGTACGACCCACGCTGGAACCGCTCGGTGCAGTCCGTGGCGGCGGCCCTGCCGGGCGCCGAGCTGCGGAAGGTGAACGGGCTCGGCCCGACGCTGAAGGTGACGCTCGGATCGGACTTCACGTCGGTGACACCGGTGCGGCCGGAGGAACCGGCCGCCGGCCAGTTCGGCGCGGTCACCGGCGACCAGGTGGTCTGCCGGTAGGGCGGCGCGGCGGCGGGTGGACGGACCGGGGCGTCCGTGACAGGGGACAGGGGGGCAGCGTCAGTCGTCGATGCCGTCGGCGATGCGCTGTTCCCTGAGCTCCTTGATCGCGCGGCGCCGGGCGAGCCGGTGCGTACGGCGGATCTGCGCCTCCTGGTAGCGCCGCTTGTCCCGCTCGGTCTCGGGGACCACCGGCGGTACGACGCGGGGTTTGCCGTCCGCGTCCACGGCGGCGAAGACCAGATAGGCGCTGCCGACCTGCTGGGCCGGGGTGGACTCGTTCCACCGCTCGGCGAGCACCCGGACCCCGACCTCCATCGAGGACCGGCCCGTCCAGTTCACCTGGGCCTTCACATGGACCAGGTCACCGACCCGTACCGGCTCCAGGAAGACCATCTCGTCCATGGAGGCGGTGACCGCGGGCCCGCCGGAGTGCCGCCCGGCCACGGCACCGGCCGCGTCGTCCACCAGTTTCATGATCACGCCACCGTGCACCGTGCCGAGGAGATTGGTGTCGGTGCCCGTCATGATGTGGCTCAGGGTGGTACGGGAGGCCGAGGTGGGCTTGCCCGGAATATCAGTCATACGTGCCAGCTTAGGGCTCATTTCCGGTTTTCCCCGCAGCGCCGGGAGGGGCCGCTCACCAGCACATTGCATCAGCTTCGCAACAGCCCTGCCCCGATCCGTCACCCACCCTGTAATACGAACGCGCCGTGACGGCACACTGGTCCACATGGATGACAGGGACCGCTACGGACGCGGCAGCGAGAACGCGCAGCCCGAGGGCGCTCGGGTCATGCGGCACGTGCAGCGTTCGGCACCCGCCCAGCGGCAGTACGGGCAGCAGAGCCAGGGCCGGACGTACGAAGAGGGCTACGACAGCTCGTACGACAGCGGCTACAACACGGGCCAGGTCTACGGCCAGGGCGGTCCCGGGAACCAGCGCGGCCCCGGCGGCCCCGGTCCCGGCGGCCCCCGCACCGGCGCCCGCCCCGGCCGCGCCCCGAACTGGGGGCGCCGGATCAGAGTCGGTGTGCTGGTCCTGGTCGTCGTCGTCCTCGCGACCTCGATCGGTACGTACTTCTGGGCCGACGGCAAGCTGCGCCGCGAGGTCGACCTGTCCAAGGTCATCGACCGCCCCGCCACCGGCAAGGGCACGAACTACCTGATCGTGGGCTCGGACAGCCGCGAAGGGATGTCGGCCGCCGACAAGAAGAAGCTCCACACGGGCTCGGCCGAGGGCAAGCGCACCGACTCCATGATCATCCTGCACGTGGGCGACCACGGGAACACGATGATCTCGCTCCCCCGCGACTCGAACGTCACGGTCCCGTCGTACAAGGGCTCCCAGTCCGGCAAGCTCTACCCGAACACCGGCCGCCAGGAGAAGCTGAACGCCGCGTACGCGGAGGACGGCCCCGAACTGCTGGTGCGCACCATCGAGTACAACACCGGGCTGCACATCGACCACTACGCGGAGATCGGCTTCGACGGTTTCGCGAAGATCGTGGACGCGGTCGGCGGTGTGGACATGAACCTCCCCAAGGGCTTCAAGGACAAGTACTCGGGCGCCGACTTCAAGGCGGGCGAGCAGACCCTCAACGGCCAGCAGGCGCTCGCCTTCGTCCGTACCCGGCACGCCTTCGCGGCGAGCGACCTGGAACGTACGAAGAACCAGCAGAAGTTCCTGGCGGCACTGGCGAGCCAGACGGCCACCCCGACCACGGTCATGAACCCGTTCAAGCTCTACCCGGTGATGGGTGCGGGGCTGGACACGGTGATCGTGGACAAGGACATGAGCCTGTGGAACCTGGCGTCCATGTTCTGGGCCATGAAGGGTGTGTCGGGCGGCGACGGCAAGCAGATGAACATGCCGATCTCGGGCTCCACCGGCGGCAACCTGGTCTGGGACAAGACCAAGGTCAAGGAGCTGGTGCAGCAGCTGAAGGACGACGACACGGTGACGGTCACCGGGAACTAGACGGCGACTGCGAGAAGGCCCGGACGGTTCGCCGTCCGGGCCTTCTCGCTGCGCGGCTCTTTCGCTGTCCGAACCTTTCACTGTCCGGGCTCTTTCGCTGTCCAGCTGTCTTTCGCATCTGAGCCTTCACCGGACCTGACCGGAGAGGAGCTTCGTCACCGGGAGAAGTTGGTCGGTTCGGAGCAACTCGCCTGGTGTGTAGAGCTGTTCGCTCATGGCGAGCGCCTCGGCGGCATCGAGTGCCCCGATCTTCGTCTCGCCACCGATCGAGCGGACCGCGCGCAGCTGCGCCAGTTCGAAGTCATGGCGGTCGAGCAGGTCGGAGCTGTGGGTGGTCACGATGACCTGGCGCCGTTCACTCGCGTCGCGCAGCACGTCCAGTAGGACACATACCGCTGCCGGGTGGAGCGCGCTCTCCGGGGCCTCGATGCCGACCGGGCTGAGCGTCTGCCCCGTGCCGGCGAAGAGAGCGACCAGCACGCCGAGCGCCCGAAGTGTGCCGTCCGACACGGACTGGGCCTGAAAGCGCCACGGGTTCTTCGCCCCGGGTACGTCCTGGGCGAATTCCAGCGTCTCCCCATTACCCAGCTCCGAACGGGACACTTCGCGCATCCCGGGAACGATCTGGTGCAGATACGCCTCGACCCTTGCCTTGTCGGCCCGGTCCAGCCGGTGCAGCACGCTGGCGATATTGGCGCCGTCCCGGTGCAGGAACTCCCCGGAGTCGGGTGTCTGCGGCTGCCGCATGACATCAGGCGTCAGGCTGAACACACTGATCCCGGCGAGCCCGTCGAAAACCGGCTGGAACGCGTCGAGCCCCGCCGCGGACACCAGGTAGAGACGCCTGTCGTTCACCGGCGGCATCACCGGCTCGGACTGATCCGCCAGCACCCCTTTCTCGACCCGGAACCGGGCGTCGGCGTACCGCTGCCCCTCGCCGGTCCGCGCGTCGAACCACACCCCGCAGTTCTCGCGGGCGATCCGGAACCCGCCGCCCTTCACCGCGGCGACCTCGAACCCGTATTCCCCCTCGTAACCGGGGCCGCTGAACTCCAGGTCGATGGAGAAGTGCGTCGGATGCCCGGTGGACCGCCGCCGTACTTCCGCGACCCCGCCACGGCTCCGCAGCGCCTGGTCGAGCGAGGTCTGCAGTGACTCGGAAAGCAGCCGCAGCGCGTCGAGGAAATTGCTCTTGCCCGACCCGTTGGGCCCTACCAGGAGAAGCAGCCGCCCCAGCTTGACGTCAGCCTCCGCGATGCTTCGGTACTGCCGGAGCCTGACCCTGGTCAGCGCAAAATGGTTGTCCTGCATGTGCCCAGTCTGGCAGCCGTTTCCGTACGGGAGGTGCGGCACGGGACACTCCGCGCCTACCTGGCGCACGGCCACACCAGCCGTACTCCGCCGCCCGCGAGCCGGGAGAACCACATGACAGCCCGCTCCGGCGAGCGCAGCACCATGCGGGAGCCACCCGAAACGGCAGAGACATCGGCGCTGCCGTCGGGATGGGCCAGGCCCCAGGCGAGGACGTGGGCGTCTAGATCGGCGTCGCCGTCACCTGCGCGGAACTCCTCCACCACGGCGAAGAGGCGTGGGGCTGTGGCTTCGACGAGGTCGCGGACTTCCTGGTCGAAGCCGTCGGGACGGGCGGAGGCGGGTTACTCCGGGGATACGGTTGCCATGTGAAGTCCTCTGTCCAGGATGCGAGTTGACTCATCGAGTAACCCTAGCCAGGGCCTAGTAGATCTATCAGTAATGCACTGATCCAGCTCCCACTTTCATCCATGTGGGTGACGGGCCGGGACATAAAAGTGACAGCGGGAGGATGTGTATGGCCACGGCAATGCCACCGACATTGCGGCAACGCCGCTTGGGCACCGAGTTGAGAAAGTTGCGCGAACGGGCGGGACTGAGCTCCACCGCCGCCGCTGCTGAGGTCGGCATCCAGCAAGCCCGCATGAGCATGATCGAAGCTGGCAGGTACGCGGTCAGCGCCGACCGCGTCCGCGCACTTGCGTCTGCCTACGCCTGCCCCGATACGACCCTGGTCGAGGCATTGGCAGCGATGACGGGCGGGCGCGGTCGAGGATGGTGGGACGAGTACCGCGAGCTTCTTCCCGCCTCGCTGGTCGAAGTTGCCGAATTCGAGCACTACGCAACCGAGTTGCGAGTGGGTGTAGTCGTGGCGATGGCCGGTCTCGTACAGACCCTTGAGCACGCCCGGGTCGCATTCCAGCAGAGCGTTCCCACGATGCATCCACATGAGATCGAGCACCGGGTGTCATTCCGGGTGAAGCGTCAGGCTGTTCTCCACTCAAGTCCGCCCACCCCGTACACGGCTATCGTCCATGAGGCCGCACTCCGCATGGGTTTCGGCGGGCCGGACATCATGCGCGACCAGCTGAGTCACTTGATCGCGATGAGCGAACGGGGCAACGTGCGGATTCTGGTCGTGCCCTTCGACCGGCCACACTTCCCGGCCTCCGGCCAGCCCATCAGCTATGCAAGCGGGCCGGTCCCGCAGCTGGATACCGTCCTGCTGGACTCCGACCACGGCTGTGAGTTTCTGGACGCGGAGGCGCAGGTGTACCGGTACCGGTCTGTCCTGGACCGCATGGAGACCTGTGCGCTTCCACCGGGCAAGAGCCGTGACTTCATTCGTCAGATCGCAAAGGCCATCTGAAGGGGCGCACATGGACACCTATCGCTGGCAGAAGTCTTCTTTCAGCGGCGAAGCCGCAAACTGCGTCGACGTCGCCATAGCCCCCGACGGCGGCATCGCACTCCGGGAAAGCGACTCCCCCAGCGCGATCCTCACCACGACCCCCGCCTCACTCGGCGCCCTGCTCGCCGCAGTCAGGCACCGGAAGTTCACCCGCAGAATCACGAAGAGCATCTGAGAAGGGATCCCCTGTGCCCGTATACACCTGGCAGAAGTCCTCGCACAGCACCGAGGGCGCGAACTGCGTCAACGTCGCCATAGCCCCCGACGGCGGCATCGCACTCCGGGAGAGCGACTCCCCGAGCGCGATCCTCACCACAACCCCCGCATCACTCGGCGCCCTGCTCGCCACAGTCAAACGCGGCAACACGCCCCGGGCCGACCGCGCCTGAACCAGGCCGTCAGCCCTGCGGCGTCCAGCCGGTCTCGGTCACCCACTGCTCGGCGATCCCCACGACCAGGTCCACCACCGGATCCTTCACATCGGCGTACGTCCCCACGTCGGGCACCGCGTCGGCGAGGGTCCGCTTGAAGGCCGCGTACGCGGGCACCGCCTCCGGGTGGGCCCGGAACCAGTCGCGGAAGAGCAGCGCGAGCCGCTCGTTGGGTGAACCGGCCACCCGTACATGGAGGTTGACGTCCTCGCCCGTCTCCGAGCGCAGCCACCACAGCCGCTTGCCCCAGCGGGCGGGGTCGTCGTCGGACCCGGCCGGTACGTGGTCGCGTTCGTACGGAGAGCGCTGGAACCCACGGGCCGCCAGCGGCCCCGCGAACACTTCGGCCGCCGCTGTCAGGTCCTCGACACTCACCTGGAGGTCGTAGACCGGCTTGGCCGCCATGCCGGGGATCGCGGTGGAGCCGATGTGCTCGATCCGCAGTGCCAGTGGGGCGAGCGCCGCGCACAGCTCGTCGGCGATGGCGCGACCGCGCGACTGCCAGGCGGGGTCCGGGGGAAGCACGACCGGGCGGGTGGACGTGGTGGTGGTGTCGTTGGCCATTCGACCGAGTCTAGGACGTGGCGGGAATCCCGTTCCCGCCCCGCGTGGGACGTCACGGGGCCTGGCAGGGAATGAGCGCGGGGTCGATCGTCCAGTGGCGGGTACGGAAGATCCGGCCCGCGAACGGCACGTCCTTCTCCCCCACGGCCGTGAAGCCGAGGGTTCGGCAGATGCCGTTCGACGCGGCGTTCGTGACCGAGGGAAACGCGTGCACGAGCCCCCAACGGCCGTCGTCCCGAGCCCGTTCGAGTACGGCGCGGACGGCACGCTTGCCGAGCCCCTGCCCCTGGAACTCGGGCAGCACCATCCACCCGATCTCGGAGATCAGTTCCCCGTCCGCGGTGTGGGTGTACAGGGTCACGATGCCTGCCGCCTCGCCGGATCCGACTCCAGCCCCGTCCCCGTCTTCGCGCCCGTCGGGGACGATCATCTTGATCCAGTCGGTGCCGGCCTCCGCGCTCCGGACGTCGCGCCGGACCTTGTCGGCCATGCCCTCACGGGGCAGCGGGCCGCCCAGTTCGGCCATCATGACCGGGTCGCACCGCATCCGTACGTACGCATCCACATCGCTGATCCGCACATCCCGCAACCGCATCCGACCGCCCCTCACTCCTCGCTCGCCGACTGCGTGGTGATCGTCCCCCACTCGTCCATCATGGGGCGGATCTTCATCGGCTCCTGGATGTCCGTGTCCGACCGGCGCGGGGGCTCGGGGCCGTCCGGGCCGATGCGCATCATCCGTTCGACCCGGACGATCTCGAAGCAACGCCCGCGCACCCGCAGCTCGTTCGCCCGGCGTTGTTGCTTGAACCGTTCGGCCGCCTTCGCGTACACCGCGACGTCCTTCTCCTCGATCCGGTGATACATCGGCAGGAACTCCGTCAGGTAGTGGACGAGCGCCCGCCGGGCCTCCTGCGGGGTGCCGTGGTAGCCGCCGCCCACCATGGACCAGGAGAGCTCCTTGTGCTCCATCACCCGGAAGACCGGGGGCAGCAGCACCACTCCCGGATGTGTCGTCAACGCGCGGCGGGAATCGGCGAGTACGTCCGGCGGGAACCGTTCGGAGGTGTACGAGACCGGCAGCAGGCCGACCCGGTCCAGGCCCTCCGTCAGCCCGACGGCCGCCGCGTGGTCGATCACGACGCCCTCGGTGTGCGCCGGCGACCGGCCGCCGTCCTGGCTGTCGTCCCAGCCGTCCAGGTCGATGTCCGTGGGCCGTGGGGGCTCCAGTTGGTGCTCGCCGATCCTGGCGAACTCGTCGGCGCGCACGATGCGGTAGCGCGTACCGGCGGCGGTCAGGCTGTCCACCGGCTCGGTCTCCAGCCGGGCCACCCCGGCCAGCAGGGCGCGCCGCTCCAGGTGGTCCTCGGCCTCGTCCCTCGCCTTGAGCCAGAGGTACGAGTTGAGATCGTCCCGCGCGTCCTGCGGGTACCCGGTGTCCATGCCGCCGAGCAGGCGCCACCGGGGCCGCTCGCCAGGCCGCTGCTCGGCGTAGCCGAAGAGCGGGCCGCGGACGACGATCTTCCCGTACTTCCTGGTGGCAGCGAAGGCATCGACCTCGGTGACCCGGGCCACCGGATCCTCGCGGTGCTCCACGTTGATGACGAGGTGGTCCGGCGGCCTCTGCTTCTGCTCATCCATCGTTCCACTGTGCCGAACCGGAACCGGCAAGTGGGCAGAAATGCAGAAGAAAGGTGATTCGGTGACGCGGTCCTGCGGGCAGCGGCCCGAGACCACTGGCCGGGTGTCCCCCCTGCGCGGCGGCTGACCGGCCAGTTTCCCTGTTCTCCGGCTTCACCGCTGCGGCCGTCGCGGGCCGGTGCTTCAATAAGTCGACTGTGCCAGCGAGTTGACGACATCGGAGGCGTAATCGCAGGTGAAGCCGTCACAGGAGAGCCGAGTCCGGAAGTATCTGACGTCCGAGGGAATCGAGGGAGAGGAAGTGCTGGCCGTCGCGCTGGCTTACCCCGCGGGGCGGGTGGCGCGGGTCGTGTCCGGGATGAAGGGGGAGGTGCTCGGGGCAGCGGGGGGCGGCGGTGCCGGGGCGCTCGCGGGCAAGAAGATCGCACGGGACAGGAGCAAGCGCGCTACGGACGCCGCCACGGACCGGTCCGCCGGGGCCGACTTCCCGGTGAACGAACGCAACGTCCTGGCCCTGACGACCGGCCGGGTGCTCATCTTCTCGCTCGGCGGGTTCATCACGCCGCAGCCGAGGAAACTGCTCTGGGACATAGAGCTCGACGACGTGGACGGGGTTTCCAAGCCCGTACTGACCACGGGCATGGCGAAGGCTCTGCGTGTGGACATCAGCGTTGCCGACGGCCGGGTCGCCCGGCTGGAATTCCCCCGTGCGGCAGTGCAGGCGGGCGAGGATCTGGTCCGTCAACTGCGGGGGCTGGTACGCAAGCGCTCCGCCTGACAGGGACTCCCCACGTCGACCGAACGGGCGGACAGAGAGGCGCCTGGCTGCGGTCACATCTGCTGATAAAGATTGACGATGCGCCGGACTCCGGCTGAGCATGCTGCCCACTGGCAGACGAGCGCCCCCGTCGTGACTGACGGGGGCGTTCCTTGACCGCCGGCCGCCAAGGATGGCTACGGCCCGGCGAGAACCGCTCTACGGCAGGTTCCGCGCCATCACGATCCGCTGGACCTGGTTCGTGCCCTCGTAGATCTGGGTGATCTTCGCGTCCCGCATCATCCGCTCCACCGGGTAGTCCCGCGTGTACCCGTACCCGCCCAGCAGTTGGACCGCGTCCGTCGTGATCTCCATCGCCGCGTCCGAGGCGAAGCACTTCGCCGCGGCGCCGAAGAAGGTCAGGTCGCCGTCCAGACGCTCGGACTTGGCCGCTGCCGCGTAGGTGAGCTGGCGGGCCGCTTCGAGCTTCATGGCCATGTCCGCGAGCATGAACTGGATGCCCTGGAAGTCACCGATCGGCTTGCCGAACTGCTTGCGCTCCTGGACGTAGCCCTTGGCGTAGTCGAGGGCGCCCTGGGCGATCCCGAGGGCCTGGGCCGCGATCGTGATGCGGGTGTGGTCCAGGGTCTTCATCGCCGTGGCGAAGCCGGTGCCCTCCTCGCCGATCATGCGGTCGGCGGGGATACGGACGTTGTCGAGGTAGACCTCGCGCGTCGGGGAGCCCTTGATGCCGAGCTTCTTCTCGGGGGCGCCGAAGGAGACGCCCTCGTCCGACTTCTCGACGACGAACGCGCTGATGCCCTTGGAGCGCTTCGTGGGGTCGGTGACGGCCATGACCGTGTAGTACTCGGAGACGCCCGCGTTGGTGATCCAGCGCTTCACGCCGTTGAGGACCCAGAAGTCGCCGTCGCGGACGGCCCTGGTCTTCATGCCCGCCGCGTCGGAGCCCGCGTCCGGCTCGCTGAGGCAGTACGAGAACATGCCCTCGCCCTGCGCGAGCTTGGTCAGGTACTTCCGCTTGAGGTCCTCGGAGCCCGAGAGCATCACGGGGAGCGAGCCCAGCTTGTTCACGGCCGGGATGAGGGAGGAGGACGCGCAGACGCGGGCCACCTCCTCGATGACGACGACCGTGGCGAGCGCGTCGGCGCCCGCGCCGCCGTACTCCTCCGGTACGTGCACCGCGTGCAGGTCGGCGGCGCTCAGCGCGTCCAGCGCCTCCTGCGGGAAGCGGGCCTCCTCGTCGACCGCAGCCGCGAAGGGCGCGATCTTCGCCTCGGCCAGGGAGCGGACCGAGTCGCGGAGCATGTCGTGCTCTTCGGCCGGGCGGTACAGGTCGAATTCGGGCGAACCTGCCAAGGTCACTCACTCCCCAGATGCTAACTACCGTTAAGTAACCCGATTTTAGGGGCTGGCCGCCCCCAGGGATACGTGAGCTTGGCGACAGGGGGAAAGCCCGTCATCGGACAGCCCGACTATGCTCGGGCGCGCACCCGATCCCGTACGCCCCCTGGAGCATCTTCATGGCCCTGAAAATCACCGTGATCGGTACCGGATACCTCGGTGCCACGCACGCCGCGGCCATGGCTGAGCTGGGGTTCGAGGTGCTCGGGCTGGATGTGGTGCCCGAGAAGATCGAGATGCTGTCGCAGGGGCGGGTCCCCATGTACGAGCCCGGTCTCGAGGAACTGCTGCGGCGGCACGTCGCGGGGATCGAGGGATCGACCGGCCGGCTGCGGTTCACCACCTCGCCGGAAGAGGCCGGAAAGTTCGGCGATGTGCACTTCGTGTGCGTCAACACTCCGCAGAAGCACGGGGAGTACGCGTGCGACATGTCGTACGTCGACACCGCGTTCGCCCAGCTCGCACCGCATCTGAACCGGGCCGCGCTGGTCGTCGGGAAGTCGACCGTGCCGGTCGGCAGCGCGGCCAGGCTGGCGGGGCTGCTCCAGGAGCTGGCTCCGGCCGGGGCCGCGGTGGAGCTGGCGTGGAACCCGGAGTTCCTGCGCGAGGGCTTCGCCGTCCAGGACACCCTGCACCCCGACCGGATCGTCGTCGGTGTGGAGAGCGAGCGGGCCGAGAAGCTGCTGCGTGAGGTGTACGCGGGACCGGTGGGCGAGGGTTCGCCGTTCGTGGTGACCGACTTCCCCACCGCCGAGCTGGTGAAGACCGCGGCGAACTCCTTCCTCGCCACGAAGATCTCCTTCATCAACGCGATGGCCGAGGTCTGCGAGGCCGCCGACGGCGACGTCGCGAAGCTCGCGGAAGCACTCGGGCACGACGAGCGGATCGGGAAGAAGTTCCTGCGGGCCGGGATCGGGTTCGGCGGCGGGTGCCTGCCCAAGGACATCCGGGCCTTCATGGCCCGCGCCGGCGAGCTGGGCGCCGATCAGGCGCTGACCTTCCTGCGCGAGGTCGACTCGATCAACATGCGGCGCCGCGGGCACATGGTGGAGCTGGCCCGTGAGGCCGTGGGCGGCGGTTCGTTCCTGGGCAAGCGGGTCGCGGTGCTCGGCGCGACCTTCAAGCCGGACTCGGACGACGTACGGGATTCGCCCGCGCTCAATGTCGCCGGGCAGATCCACCTCCAGGGCGGCCAGGTCACGGTCTACGACCCCAAGGGCATGGACAACGCCCGGCGGCTCTTCCCGACGCTCGGTTACGCGGAGACCGCGCTGGACGCGGTGCGGGGTGCGGATGTCGTCCTGCACCTGACGGAGTGGCGCGAGTTCCGCGAGCTGGACCCGGCGGAGCTGGGGGCGGTGGCCTCGGAGCGGATACTGCTGGACGGGCGCAACGCGCTGGACCCGGTGGCGTGGCGGGAGGCCGGGTGGGTCTACCGGGCGATGGGACGGCCCCGGGCGTAGTCCCCGGGTACGCATTCCTGGTGCGGGCCCGGCGCCGGCCCCTCAGGTGCCGGGCGGATCCGATGCCGTGCGGCCCGCTTTCCGGGCCCGGTACGCGCGCATCTTCGCCCGGCTGCCGCACGCCGCCATCGTGCACCAGCGACCGCGGCCCGCCGGGCTGCGGTCGTAGTACGCCCACTGGCAGTCCTCCGCCTCACAGGCCTTGAGGCGCTGCCAGGTGCCCTCGGTGACCGCTGTCGCGACGGCCGCCGCGACACGGGAGGTGAGCGCGGACGGGTCCTTCGGGGCCAGCGCGGCCACGCCCTCCTTGTCGACCGTGACCACCAGCGGGGCGTCCGACAGCAGCCGGGCCAGGGTCTCCCGCTGCGCTGTCGGCATGTCCTGGCCCGCGTGCGCCCGGCAGGCCGCGCGCAGCGCCTCGCGCAGCTCGGCCGCTTCGGCCAGTGCGCCGCCGCCGAGTGAGAACTCCTCGGCCAGCCGGTCGTCGCCGGTGTCGAGGCTCACCGTGTTCACCAGCGCCTCCACGAGCGCGAGCCCGCCCGGGGCGGTTGCCCTCTCATTCACCCTTGCGACGTTACCTTCCATGCGGCAGCATGAGGTAACGGTTACCGGATGAGCCCTGCAAGCGGTAACCAGCGGCCTCGAACTAGGGAGAACCCATGACCGTAGCCAAGCTGCGCAGTGTCGTCCTGGACTGTCCGGACGTGCACGCGCTCGCCGCGTTCTACGCCGCCGTCATCGGTGGCACGCCCGTGGCCGAGGACGGCGAAGAGGTGCGGTGGGTGGTCCTCGAAGGGCACGAGGGCACGCGTCTCGCGTTCCAGGAGGCGCCCGGATTCGTACCCCCGTCGTGGCCGTCCGCCGACGGCTCTCAACAGTTCCATCTGGACTTCTCCGTCACCGACATCGACGCGGCGGAGGAACAGGTCCTGGCACTGGGCGCGAAGCTGCTGGACGCGCCGGACGCGACGGACCCGTCGTGCAACTGGCGGGTGTACGCGGACCCGGCGGGGCACCCGTTCTGCCTCTGCTTCGACTGAGCCCGCGCACCGTACGGGGTCACGTCGCGGCCAGCGCCTCCGTCGGGGTCAGCCGGGCGGCGCGGACCGAGGGGTAGACGCCCGCCGCCATCCCGATCAGCACCGCGCCCACCGTGCCGCCGACGAGCGCGGTGGGCGGGACGACCGCGGGCCAGCCCTGGTACAGGGCGTAGGCGAGCGTCGCCAGCACGCCGATGAGGGTGCCCGCGATGCCGCCGAGCACCGACAGCGCGACCGACTCCGTCAGGAACTGCACGCGGATCTGCCCGCGGCCCGCGCCGAGTGCCCGGCGCAGGCCGATCTCCCTGCGGCGTTCCAGGACCGAGATGTACATGGTGTTGGCGACCCCGATCCCGCCGACCAGCAGGGCGACCCCCGCGAGGCCCAGGAAGAGCGCGGAGAACGTCGTCTCGGTGGCGCGTTTCGCCGTCAGCGCGTCCGAGGGGCGGCTGACCCTGACCATGCCGGGCAGTTCGGGGTACAGGGACGCGGGCAGCACCGCGGCGACGTCCTCGACGGCGTCCTCGCGGGCCTTCACGTAGATCACCGTGGGGTGGCCGTCGAAGCCCAGCTCGGTACGGGCCGCCTGCCATCCGACGAGTACGGAGCGGTCGAGATCGGGCGCGAGCGGCAGCTCGTCGAGGACGCCGATGACCGTGAACCACCGGTCGTCGATGACGATCTGCGGTGCCTCCGCGCCCGGTACCAGCCGGGGGATGCCGAGGCGGGACGCCGCCCGGTAGCCGAGTACGACGGTGGGGAACCGCTCGGTCGACGCGTTCAGGAACCGGCCGGAACGGATCTTCCCGTTGACCGCGGGCAGCAGGTCGGACTTGGCGGCCAGCACGGTCAGTCCCGAGCCGTCCTGCGGATCCGTACGGTCCGAACGCCGCACGAGCGCATGGGTGTTGGCGACGCTGCTGGCCACGGTGACCGGACCGATGCGGGCGGCCGACTCGTCCGCGTTCTCGGGCAGCAGCACCGGCGGGCTCTGGTTCGGCTGCGGTTCGGCGCGCAGTGTGTTGGTGCCCAGCGCGGACAGTTGGGCGTTCAGGTCCCGCTGGCTGGAGGCCGGGATGCCCGTCACCAGGATCAGGGTGGCGATGCCGATGGAGATGCCGAGCGCGGAGAGCGCCGCGCGCATGCGGCGGGTACGGATCCCGAGCAGCCCGAGCCGCAGCACGTCGGAGGGCGCCAGCCGCACCGGCTTCGTACGGTCGGAGCCGGGCGCGGAATCGGGTGCAGGATCGGAATCAAAGGCGGGCGCGGCGGATGTCATACGTACCCTCCGGAACCGGTGTCGGCCGTGACGCGGCCGTCGCGGATCTCGACGCGGCGCGGCAGCCGGGCGGCGATGTCCCGGTCGTGGGTGATGACGGCGATGGTGGTGCCCTCACTGTTCAGCTGGATCAGAAGGTCGAGTACGGCCCGGCCGTTGGCGGTGTCCAGGGCGCCGGTCGGTTCGTCGGCGAGGACCAGTGCGGGCTCGTTGACCAGCGCCCTGGCGATGGCGACGCGCTGGCGCTCGCCGCCGGAGAGCTGGTGCGGGAGGTGCCGCACCCGGGAGGCGAGGCCCACCCGGGCCAGCGCCGCGCGGGCCAGTGGCTGGCGCTTGCGGCGCGGCACCCCGGCGTACAGCAGGCCGGTGGCGACGTTCTCCTCGGCGCTGAGCCCGTCGGTGAGGTGGCACTGCTGGAACACGAAGCCGAGCCAGCGCCCGCGCAGCGCCGAGAGCCGCCGGTCGGACAGCTCCGCCGCGTCCACGCCGCCGAACTCCACCGAGCCGCTGGTCGGGAGGTCGAGCGTGCCCATGATGTTGAGCAGGGTGGACTTGCCGGAGCCCGACGGGCCCACGATGGCGAGCAGTTCGCCCCGGCCGACGGAGAGCGAGACGTCGTCCAGTGCGGTGACTCCGCCGGGGTACGCCTTGCTCGCCCGGTGGACGGCCAGCACCGGCGGCGGGCCCGCGGGGCCCGTAGCCGTGGCACCGGAAGCACCGGCCGCCGGGTCGGCCGCGGTCCTGGGGGCACCGGCCGCCGGGCCGGCCGCGGGGGGCGCCGTCATGAGGTGGTCACCACCCGGTCGCCCTCGCTGATGCCCGGCCCGGAGATCTCGACCATGCCCTTCGCGAAGAGCCCGGTCTGCACGGCCCGCAGCTTCCCCTCGGGGCTCTGGAGCGCGTAGCCGCCCTCGCTCAGCGCGAGCAGCGATCCGACCGGCACCACCAGGACGTGCTTCCTGGTCCCGGTGGTGAACTGCACCTGTACGGAGGCGGAGTCCAGCTTCTTCACGGTGCCGGGGTCCGTCGGCACGATGGTGATCCCGAGCGTCGGCGGGGCCTGCTCGCCCGACCCGTCGTCGTCCGCGCCGCCCTGCACGGTCTGTCCCACCGCGGTGACCTTGCCGGGGACCGTCTTGGTGCTGGGCAGGGTGATGGTCACCCGGTCGCCCTTGCGGACCGGTTCGGCGTCCGCCGCGTCCATCTTCACCGAGACGACCTTGGCGACCGGGGTGACGGTCAGCAGTTCGCCGGCCGCCGCCTCGTCGCCGAGCTGCGCCTTGACCGCGCTGACCCGTACCTCCCCCGGCAGTACGGCGACCTGCCCGATCCCCAGGGTTCCGGTGGCCTGCTGCCCGGTGTCGCGCTGCCACCGCTTGAGGGCGGCGGCGAGGGCGGGGGTGAGTTCGGCGCCGTCCGCGTGCTGCCGCACCGGGCCCGTGTCGTACCCGAGCGCCTGGAGGTTCTCCGCGAGCACCGTGACGTCACGGCCGGTGACGCCCGGCTTCGCCAGCTCGCGGAAGACCGGGGTGTCCCCGAAGAAGACCATGACCGGCCGGTCGTCCACCCAGTACAGCGGCTTGCCACGGGCCACCGTCGTACCCGGCTCCGGCAGGCGGGTGACAAGCCCCTTGCCCGCTCCTTTGACCGGGGAGCCACCACCGAAGCCCAGCGTCCCGGTCACCGAGCGGCTGTCCGACAGGTCCGTCCGTACGATCGCGACCGTGCGGGCGGACGGGGCCGCCGCGGGCTTCGGGTCCGAGGCGTGGCCGTGCGCGGAGAGCGCCATCGCTCCGGCCCCGGCGCCCGCGACGAGGACGGCCACCGCCGCGGTGAGGGCGATGCGCCGGCCCGTACGGCGGCGGGGCGCGTGGGCGGCGGCGTTATCCCTTGCCACCGAAGGCCTCCGTCATGCAGTCGCGGTCGGCCTTGGTCTGCTCGGCGTCCGAGAGGGTCTCGCCGCTGCTGTCGTCGTACCGCCAGGACAGACCGTCGGGGCTGACGCTGGTGTCGGGCACCATGTGGATCCTCATGCCGCGCTTCTGGAGGCACTTCACATACGCGCGGTAGTCGTCGGCGAAGTGCGCGTTGGTCTCCGGCCTCGTCTCCGGCGGCCGGAGCGGCAGCTTGATCTCGCAGGCGTCGTAGGCCGCTTGATGCGCCTTCGTGGGGTCAGGATTCTGGAGCGGCGCCGCCTGCTTGGCGCCCGCGAGAGCCGCGCGCTTGGTGTTCATCGGGACACCGTGGGCCTGGAGACAGGCGTTGTAGGTGTCATCGAGGCGCTGCGCCTCCTCGGGCGAGGTGTCGAGGCGCAGTTGGGGGCGGCCCGCGGTGCTGTCCTTCGGCGTGGTGTTGCCCTTGCCGTGCGCGGCGGAGCCGGACGTCGATGCGCCGTCGGCCAGCGAGTCGACGCCCTTCTCACTCTTCTCCCCCTTCACCTCGCTGATGCCGCTGCTGCATGCGCTGAGCGCGCCCAGGGAGATCAGGGCGGCGGCGCAGAGGGCTGCGGCACGGGCCACCGGGGTACTGCGGACTGTCTGGTTCGGCATGGCCCCGACGATTTCCTGAAGATGTCAGAAAGCTGTCAGGAAGCCGTGGCGCGGTGATGGTCCCGGGGCTCGCGGGCGCCCGTACCCGGACGGACGTTCCTAGACTCACCGTCATGTGTGCGCATGTGGTGGTGGCCGAGGACGACGAGAAGCAGGCCGAGCTGGTCCGTCGCTATCTGGAGCGCGAGGGGCACCGTGTGGTGGTCGTGCACGACGGACGGGCGGCGCTGGAGGCGGTCCGCGGGGTCACGCCCGACCTGCTCGTGCTGGACGTGATGATGCCGAGGACCGACGGTCTGGACGTGTGCCGGATCCTGCGCGCCGAGCCGGAGTTCGCCGCGCTCCCGGTCCTGATGCTGACCGCCAGGTCGACCGAGGACGATCTGCTGCTCGGCCTGGATCTGGGCGCCGACGACTACATGTCCAAACCGTTCAGCCCGCGCGAACTGATGGCCCGGATCCGTTCGTTGCTGCGGCGCGGCGGTCACGGGCAGCGGGCCGCCGCCGATCCCGTAATGACGGTCGGCGCGCTCACCGTGGATCCGGGCCGCCACGAGGTGTGGGCGCACGGGCGGCGGATCGACTGCACCCCGGGCGAGTTCCGGCTGCTCGAAGTGCTGGCCTCGCGACCCGGCCAGGTCTTCACCCGCGCGCAGATCCTCGATCATCTGCACGGCTTCGACCGGTACATCACCTCGCGGACCGTGGATGTGCACATCATGAATCTGCGCCGGAAGATCGAGCGCGATCCGCGCAGGGCCGACTGTCTGGTGACGGTGTACGGGGTCGGCTACAAGCTCGCTGACAGCGGCCCGCGGGCGCCTCAGGAATCACCGGAGCCTCAGAAACCTCAGGAGCCTCAGAAACCGCAGGAGCCTCAGGAGCCGCACCGTGCCCGGTGAGGTGCCGCTGCGGCGCAGTCTGCTGCTGCGGCTGCTCGCCGTGTCCGCGCTGGTCGGCGTCTGCTCGGTGGCGGCGACCGCCTGGCTGGTGATCCGCACCACCGCCGTCGCGATCCAGCAGGAGCAGGGCCAGGCGCTCGCCGACGACGCCCGGGTCTACGACGCGCTGCTCGGGTACGCGGCGAGCCACCCCGACTGGGACTCGGTGGCCGGTACGGTCGCCTCGCTGGCCCGGCTGACCGGCCACCGCATCGTGCTGACCACCCGGGACCATGCTCCGGTCGGCGACTCCGCCCCCGATCCCGGCCGCCCGTACGAGCCACCCGCCAAGCCCACGGCGGTCATCGACCCACTGGCGGTCGACCCGGAGCTGCTGCCCGGCTCGGCCCCCGACCGCATCGATCCACGGGCCGTGGGGCCCTTCCGGCTCCCGCCGGGGGAACGGGCCCGGCTGCGTACCGCCGCCGAGCGTTCCGCGGCCTGTCTGCGCACCACGCTGCACATCGACGCGCAGGTCGTCGAGGGGCCGAGCGGGCGCCCACGTACGGACTCCGCGAACGGCCCGCTCACGCCCGGTGTCCGGTGCGCCGCCGAGGAGTTGGCCGGGCCCACCCCCACCGAGGCCGAGGCGCTCGCCGCGCTCAACAGGCTGGTCGACACCTGCCTCGCGCGCGGCCGGGCGCCGGGGGTGCGGCTCGCGCTGGACGGCAGCTGGACGCCGCGCGACCCGCGCGCGACGACCGATCCCTCGCTCGTCACCTCGTGCGTCGACCGGAGCCGCACCGAACAGCTCACCCCCTATGTCGCCCCCGCCGCCCTGCTGTACGTCAGCAGTCCGGGCCGCAGCGCGACGACCTTCTTCGACCTGTCGGCGGGCAACCGGGCCCGGATCGCCGGGGGCGCCGCGCTGGTCCTGCTGGTGACCTTCGCGGTCACCACCCTGGCCGGGGTACGGCTGGTCAGGCCGTTGCGGGCGCTGACGGACGCGGCGCAGCGGATGGAGCGCGGGGACGCCTCGGCCCGGGTACGGGTGACCGGCGGCGACGAGATCGGACGGCTCGCGCTGGCCTTCAACTCCATGTCCCGGCGGCGTGAGCAGCTGGAGGCGGCCCGCACGGCGATGGTCAGCGATGTCGCCCACGAGCTGCGGACTCCGCTGAGCAACATCCGCGGCTGGCTGGAGGCCGCGCAGGACGAGGTGGTCCCGCACGACGACGTGCTGCTCGCCTCGCTCCACGAGGAGGCGCTGCTGCTCCAGCACCTCATCGACGATCTGCGGGACCTGTCGGCGGCGGACGCGGGCGAGTTGCGGATCCGTACGGAACGGACCGAGGTGGCCGAACTGCTGGCCCAGACGGCCGCCGCCCACCGGGGCGGGGCGGACGGCGCCGGGGTGTCGCTCGTGGTGTCGGCGCCCGACGGCCTGGAGCTGGAGGCCGACCCCGTACGGCTGCGCCAGGCGGTCGGCAACCTGCTCACCAACGCCGTCCGGCACACCCCGCCCGGCGGCTCGGTCACCCTCCGGTCCCGGCGGGAGGGCGACGTGGTGCTCATCGAGGTGGCCGACACGGGTACCGGTATCGGGCCCGGTGAACTGCCGCAGGTCTTCGACCGGTTCTGGCGGGCGGAGAAGTCACGCAGCCGTCGGACGGGCGGAAGCGGTCTGGGGCTGTCGATCGTACGGAAGCTCGCCGAGGCGCACGGCGGGTCGGTCACCGCGGAGAGCACGGTGGGGGCCGGGTCGGTGTTCACGCTGCGGTTCCCGGCGGACGCGGGGGTGCCGACCGGCCGACCCCGACCGCCGACCGGGGGTGACCCGGCCGGCGGTTGAGGGCTGAGGGCTGAGGGGCCGTGGACCGTACGGTCAGCCGTCCAGCTCGGTCAGCGTCGCGTTCGACGGGGCGCGCCTCGACTGCAGGTCGCGGGCCACGTCCTCGGCCGCCCGCAGCACCCGTACCGCGTTCTGCCAGGTCAGCTTCGCCAGGTCCGTCTTCGACCAGCCGCGCCCGATCAGCTCACCGATCAGGTTCGGGTAGCCCGCCACGTCCTCCAGGCCCGCCGGGGTGAAGGCCGTGCCGTCGTAGTCGCCGCCGATGCCGATGTGGTCGACGCCCGCGACCTCACGCATGTGGTCGAGGTGGTCGGCGACCGTCGAGGGGGTGGCCACCGGGCGGGGGTGCGCCTCCTCGAAGGCGCGCTGGACCTTCATGCCCGCGGGCGTGGTGTTCAGGTGGTGCAGACCGTGGGTGCGCATGTTCTCGTCCGCGCGGGCGGTCCACTCGACCGCCTCCGGGAGGATGAACTTCGGTACGAAGGTGGCCATCGCGATGCCGCCGTTGGCCGGGAGCTGCGCCAGCACGTCGTCCGGGATGTTGCGCGGGTGGTCGCAGACCGCGCGGGCCGAGGAGTGCGAGAAGATCACCGGCGCGGTGGAGGTCGCCAGCGCGTCGCGCATCGTCGAGGCCGCCACGTGCGAGAGGTCCACCAGCATGCCGGTGCGGTTCATCTCGCGTACGACCTCGTGGCCGAAGGCGGTCAGCCCGTGGGCCTTCACGACATCGGTCGCCGAGTCGGCCCAGGCGATGTTGTCGTTGTGGGTCAGCGTCATGTACCGCACGCCCAGGGCGTGCAGGGCGCGCAGCGTGCCCAGCGAGTTGTTGATGGAGTGGCCGCCCTCGGCGCCCATCAGCGAGGCGATGCGGCCCTGGCTCCTGGCCGACTCCATGGCGTCGGCGGTCAGCGCGCGGACCAGGTCGCCGGGGTAGCGGTCGAGCAACTGGGCGACCACGTCGATCTGTTCCAGCGTCGCGCTGACCGCTTCGTCGCCCGTCAGGTCTGTACGGACGTAGACCGACCAGAACTGCGCGCCGACGCCGCCCTTGCGCAGCCGGTGCAGGTCGGTGTGGAGGTGGCCCGTCTGGTCGCGGGCGATGTCCATCCGGTCGAGGTCGTAGCGGACGTTCTCGCGCAGCGCCCACGGCAGGTCGTTGTGACCGTCGACGACCGGGTACTCGGCGAGCAGATCAAGCGCTTCGGTGAGGTGATTGCTCATCAGGAGCCTCTCGTCTCTACTTTTCCGGATCCGAACGTTCTACTTCCCGAATCCGAAGGAGCCCGCGCCCTGGACCTTGGCCCGCAGCCGCTTGCCCTTCTCGGTCGCCTGGTCGTTCAGTTCCTGCTGGAACTCCTGCATCTTCACGAGGAGTTGGGGGTCGGACGCGGCCAGGATGCGGACCGCGAGCAGCCCGGCGTTGCGGGCGCCGCCCACCGAGACCGTCGCGACCGGGACACCGGCCGGCATCTGGACGATGGAGAGCAGGGAGTCCATGCCGTCGAGGTACTTCAGCGGTACAGGGACGCCGATCACCGGCAGCGGGGTGACCGAGGCGAGCATGCCCGGCAGATGGGCCGCGCCCCCGGCGCCCGCGACGACCGCCTTGAGGCCCCGCCCGGCCGCCTGCTCGCCGTACGTGATCATCTCGCGGGGCATCCGGTGCGCCGACACGACGTCGACCTCGTACGGAACGCCGAACTCCTCCAGGACGGTGGCCGCCGCCTCCATGACCGGCCAGTCGGAGTCCGAACCCATGACGATGCCTACTACAGGAGAGGTCATTCGGTGATCGTCCCTCGCAGATATCCGGCGGCATGACGGGCGCGCTCCAGCACCTCGTCGAGATCGTCGCCGTAGGTGTTGACGTGGCCGACCTTGCGCCCCGGCTTCACGTCCTTGCCGTACATGTGGATCTTGAGCTGCGGGTCGCGGGCCATGCAGTGCAGGTACGCCTGGTACATGTCCGGGTAGTCGCCGCCGAGGACGTTGCCCATGACCGTCCACCGGGCGCGCGGGCGCGGGTCACCGAGCGGCAGGTCCAGGACGGCCCGGACGTGGTTGGCGAACTGCGAGGTGATCGCGCCGTCCTGGGTCCAGTGGCCGGAGTTGTGCGGGCGCATCGCGAGTTCGTTGACGAGGATGCCGGGTTTGCCGTCCGGTCCCCGGGTCTCGAACAGCTCGACCGCCAGATGGCCGGTCACTCCGAGCTCGGCGGCGATCCGCAGGGCGAGCTGCTGCGCTTCGCCCGCGAGGTCCTCGTCGAGGCCGGGCGCGGGGGCGATCACGGTGTCGCAGACGCCGTCGACCTGCTGGGACTCCACGACCGGGTACGCCACGGCCTGGCCGTGCGGGGAGCGGACGACGTTGGCCGCGAGCTCCCGTACGAAGTCGACCTTCTCCTCGGCCAGCACCGGGACGCCCGCCTTGAAGGGCGCCTCGGCGTCCTCGCGGGAGCGTACGAACCAGACGCCCTTGCCGTCGTAGCCGCCGCGCACGGTCTTGAGGATGACCGGGAGGCCGCCCACCTCGTCCGCGAAGGCCATCGCGTCGGACGGGTCCGAGACGATCCGGTGGCGGGGGCAGGGCGCGCCGATCTCGGTGAGCTTCTCGCGCATCACCCCCTTGTCCTGGGCGTGCACCAGCGCCTCGGGGCCCGGCCGGACGGGGATGCCGTCCGCCTCCAGGGCCCGCAGGTGCTCGGTCGGCACGTGCTCGTGATCAAAAGTGATCACGTCGCAGCCGCGCGCGAAGGCGCGCAGCGTGGCCAGGTCGCGGTAGTCGCCTACGACGACTTCGCTCACCACCTGGGCCGCCGAGTCCTGGGGGGTGTCACTGAGCAGCTTGAATCTGATACCGAGGGGGATGCCCGCCTCGTGGGTCATACGGGCGAGCTGACCGCCACCGACCATGCCGACTACGGGGAACGTCACGTATCCCAGGGTATCCGCAGGCCGGCCGAGGGCTCGCCACCCGTACCCGGTCCGCGAGAGGCACCCGAAGGGGGAACTGGTTAGCATGGGCATGTTGACTCGATCACATGGGTGAGTCGACTCAACCGACCGAACGGGGCCAGCGACCACCATGAGCGATTCCGGCGGCGTGCGGACGCGGGTGCGACGGCTCTGGCGGGAGGTCGCCAAGTTCGGCCTGGTGGGGGCTCTGGGCCTGCTGGTCAACATGGCGGCGTTCAATCTCCTGCGCCACACGACCTCCCTGCAGGTGGTCCGGGCCAGCCTGGTGGCCACCGCGCTCGCGATCGTCTTCAACTACATAGGCTTCCGGTACTTCACCTACCGGGACCGCGAGAAGAGCGGGCGGGCCAGGGAGATGACCCTGTTCCTGCTGTTCAGCGTGGTCGGCGCGGTCATCGAGAACGGGATCCTGTACGCGGCGACGTACGGCGCCGACTGGAACTCCCCACTGCAGAGCAACTTCTTCAAATTCTTCGGCATCGCCGTCGCGACGCTCTTCCGCTTCTGGTCCTACCGCACCTGGGTGTTCCGGGCACTGCCCGTGCGGGACGGCGCTCCGGTCGCGGAGCCTCTCGCCCGCTGAGCCGCCTCACCTGATCGTCGGCTCGGGGTTCTCCGCGGGCGGCGGCGGGTTCTTGGAGACCCGGCTGAGGAAGAGCGCGAAGACCGGCGGGTGCTGCTGGAGCATTTCCAGCCGTCCGCCGTCCGCCTCCGCAAGGTCACGCGCCACGGCCAGCCCGATGCCGGTGGAATTGCGTCCGCTGATGGTCCGCTCGAAGATCCGCGCCCCGAGGTCGGGCGGTACGCCGGGCCCCTCGTCCGTCACCTCGACAACCGTCTGGGTGCCGGTGACCCGGGTGCGGACCGCCACGGTCCCGCCGCCGTGCATCAGCGAGTTCTCGATCAGTGCGGCCATCACCTGGGCCACCGCGCCCGGGGTGCCGATGGCCTGCAACCCGCGCTTGCCCGACTGCACGATCGCCCGCCCGGCGCTGCGGTACGCCGGACGCCACTCCTGGAGCTGCTGCTTCACCACGTCGTCGAGATCGAAGGTGACGGCAGAACCGGTGCGCGGGTCACGGGAGTTGGTCAGCAGCCGCTCCACCACGTCCGTCAGCCGCTCGACCTGGGTCAGTGCGATGGTCGCCTCCTCCTTCACCGTGTCCAGGTCGTCGGTGAGGGTGATCTCCTCCAGGCGCATGGAGAGCGCGGTCAGTGGCGTACGGAGCTGGTGCGAGGCGTCGGCGGCCAGCCGCCGTTCCGCGGTGAGCATCCTGGTGATCCGCTCGGCCGACGAGTCCAGCACGTCCGCGACCCGGTCCAGCTCGGGCACCGCGTACCGCTTGTGCCGGGGGCGCGGGTCGCCGGAGCCGAGGCGCTCGGCGGTCTCGGCGAGATCGGTGAGCGGGGAGGCCAGCTTGTTGGCCTGGCGTACGGCGAGGAGTACCGCCGAGACGATCGCGAGCAGCGCCACCGCGCCGATGATGAGCAGGGTGCGGCCGACCTCGCGGGTGACGGTGGAGGCCGGTTCCTCGACGGTGACGTGCTCGCCGTGGCCGCCGGTGGCCTTCCCGCGGATGACGCCGCCCTGCGGCTCGGTGCCGAGCCGGATGGTCTGCTTGCCGGGGATGGTGATCACGGCGTAGCGGTCGACGGCGACCTGGTCCCGCAGGATCGCCTGGGTGACCCGTTCGTCGCCGACCAGCCGGCTCTCGACGATGCTCGCCAGCCGCAGCGCCTCCGAGTCCACGCTCTCCTGGGCACTGCTGTTGATGGTGCGCGTCTCGACGATGACGAGCGAGACACCGAAGACGGCGATCACGACGAGCACGACGGCGAGCGTGGAGTTGATGAGTCGGCGGCGCATGCCGTCAGTCTCGCAGCCGGAGCTCCCCGGAAGGGATCAGCTCTTCTCGAAGCGGAAGCCGACGCCGCGCACGGTGGCGATGTAGCGCGGGTTCGCCGCGTCGTCGCCGAGCTTCTTGCGCAGCCAGGAGATGTGCATGTCGAGCGTCTTGGTGGACGACCACCAGGTGGTGTCCCAGACCTCACGCATCAGCTGGTCCCGGGTGACGACCCGGCCCGCGTCCCGGACCAGGACCCGCAGCAGGTCGAACTCCTTGGCCGTGAGCTGGAGTTCCTCGTCCCCCATCCAGGCGCGGTGCGACTCGACATCGATGCGCACCCCGTGGGTGGCGGGCTGGGGGGTGGTCTCGGTGGCGCCGCGCCGCAGCAGGGCCCGTACGCGGGCCAGCAGTTCGGCGAGGCGGAAGGGTTTGGTGACGTAGTCGTCGGCACCGGCGTCCAGGCCGACCACCGTGTCGACCTCGTCGGCGCGGGCGGTGAGCACCAGGATCGGCACGGTGTGGCCCTCGGCGCGCAGCCGCCTGGCCACCTCCAGGCCGTCCATTCCGGGCAGACCCAGGTCCAGCACGACCAGGTCGACACCTCCCTGGAGGCCGGCGTCGAGCGCGGTGGGTCCGTCCTCCCGCACCTCGACCTCGTAGCCCTCCCGACGCAGTGCGCGGGCCAGTGGCTCCGAGATGGATGCGTCGTCCTCGGCGAGCAGTACACGGGTCATGAGGGTGATGGTAGTCCGCGACAGGTACTGCTCGTGAGGCGATCGACAAGCCCTTCGGATACAGAATTAATGTCGAGCATTTCCTTTGAATTGGCTGGCTGGTTTCCGTATCCACCTGTGATCCATCTCTCAAGTCCTTCCATATGCCCCAGCTTGCTCTTTATGGTTGCGATACGTCTGTAACAGTATTCGGGGCTCTTTGACCCGCTATAGAGCGGCAAAGGCCCCTTTTCTGTACCCGGTCGACTCTGTCGGCCGGGTACAAAGTGACTGACCTAGCGGCCGGGCTCCGCGTGCGACACAGCACGCGGGGCGTGGATCCCGGTGTGGTCTTCCCCTTCGGCACGGATCCATTCCGGCCGGCCCCCGGACGTGGGCGCGGGAACGAGCCATACCGGTGCCGGCCTCCCCCCACCGGGCGCACCACCGACTGCGGCGCGTCCCGAAAAGCAAGGAACGACCATGGCGTCAAGCCTGACGAAGGACCCGACCGGCGCCCCCGGTGCGGAGAAGACCTTCTTCGGCCACCCCCGCGGCCTGGCAACACTCTTCATGACCGAGATGTGGGAGCGTTTCAGCTTCTACGGCATGAGGGCCCTGCTCCCCCTGTACCTCGTCTCCAACAGCGGTCCGCACCTGAGCGTGGCCACCGCCACGGCGATCTACTCGATCTACCTGGCGATGGTCTACCTGCTCGCGATGCCCGGCGGCTGGTTCGGCGACCGGGTCTGGGGCCCCCGTAAAACGGTCACGATCGCGGCCTCGGTGATCATGGTCGGGCATCTGACGCTCGCCCTGCCCAGCACCGGCGCGTTCTTCGCGGGCCTCGCCCTCGTCGCGTTCGGCTCGGGACTGCTGAAGGCCAACATCTCCACGATGGTCGGCCATCTCTACAAGGGTCCGGACGACCCCCGCCGGGACGGTGGCTTCACCGTCTTCTACATGGGCATCAACCTCGGCGCCTTCTTCGCGCCGCTGGTCATCGGCACCGTGGGCGAGAACGTCAACTGGCACTTCGGCTTCGCCCTGGCGGCCGTCGGCATGGCGCTGGGACTCGTCCAGTTCCTCGTCGGCACCCGCCACCTGAGCGCGCGCAGCAGCGTCGTCCCGAAGCCGCTGTCGGTCCAGGAGCGCAACGCCACCCTGACCAAGGGCCTGATCTGCCTGATCGTCGCCGCGGTGTTCTACGGCATCGTCGTCTTCGGCGGTCTCTTCACGGAGAAGTGGGCGCTCTACCCGATCACCGTGCTCGGCCTGCTCATCCCGATCGGTGTCCTGGTGCGCATCAAGCGCGACAAGGACCTGTCCGGCCTGGAGCAGAAGAAGATGTCCGGGTACATCTGGTTCTTCGTGGCCGCTGCCGTCTTCTGGATGATCTACGACCAGGGCGGCTCCACGCTGTCGCTCTTCGGCGACTCCTCCACCACGAACACCCTGTTCGGCTTCCACTTCCCGACGTCCTGGTACCAGTCGGTGAACCCGGTCTTCATCATGGCGCTGGCCCCGGTCGTCGCCTGGATCTGGCTGGCGCTCAACCGGAGGGGCAAGGAGCCGAGCACCGTCGTCAAGTTCGCGTCGGGTCTGTTCCTGATCGGGGTGTCGTTCTTCGTCTTCATGCTGCCGCTGATGTCGACCACCGACGGGTCGAGGGTCAGCCCGATGTGGCTGGTGGCGATCTACTTCATCCAGACCGTCGGTGAGCTCTGCCTCTCCCCGGTCGGGCTCTCCGTCACCACGAAGATGGCCCCGGCGAAGTACGCCAGCCAGATGATGGGCGTGTGGTTCCTCGCCGTCACGGCGGGCGACTGCTTCACCAGCCTGATGTCCCTGGCCGGCGTCAACCTCGACAAGTCGGGCATGGTCGGCCTCGAAGCCGCGATGGCGGTGGTCGCGGCCTTCGCGGTCTGGATGTACCGCGGCAAGGTGAAGGAACTCATGGGCGACGTCCGCTGACGCCGTCCTGAACACGGGCGAGGGCCCGGCCGCACCGGTTGATCCGGTGCGGCCGGGCCCTCGCCTGTAGCGGGGTACGTGGCGTGCCCGGGTCAGCGGGTGCCGCGGAGCCTCCGCCACGGGGTGAAGGTGAACACCGCGCCGCCCAGCAGGATCGCGGTCCCGGCCACCAGGCCGAGCGCCCGCAGGCTGCCGTTGTCGCTCGCGCCGGTCTCGGCGAGTCCACCGCTGCTGCTGGTGCTCCCGCCGGTGCCGCCCGCGGTGGTGCCGCCGGTCGACGTACCGCCGGAGGCTCCGCCCGGCTGGGCCGAGGTGTCGAGCTCCAGCGAGACGCCGACGTTCGCCGGCGGGGTGCAGGTGGTGGTCGTACCGAGCGCCTTGACCGTGAGCACGCCGGGGCTGAGCGTCGACTTGCCGTTGGCGCCCGGCTTGTACGTACCGGTCAGGTCAGGGATCGCGATCGGTGCGCCCTGCTTGAAGCCCTCCTTGTTGGCCGGGCCCACGACATGGACGGTGCCCTTGTCGGAGCCGCCCAGTTTGACCTCCATCGAGGGAACGACCGCGCCCGCGGGGATGTCGACCGGGCTGTCCATCACGGACTTGGCGAAGTTCACCGTGAGGCCGTAGGAGCCGCCGTCCTTCTTGGCGCTGATCTTCACCGGGGAGGTGGCCTTCTTGTCACCGATGGGGGTCTTGCAGGTGTAGGCGACATCGACCTGCTTGCCGGGGAAGTCGGTCGCGCCCCCGCCGGTACCGCCGGTCGTCGTGCCACCCGTGGACGTCCCGCCGGTGGTCGTGCCCCCTGTGGTGGTACCGCCGGTGGTCGTCCCGCCCGTGTCCGTACCACCGGTGGTCGTACCGCCGGTGGTGGTGCCACCCGTGGTCGTACCGCCCGTGGTGGTACCGCCCGTCGTCGTCCCCCCGCCGCCGTCCGTCACCTTGATGGTGACCGACTTCGGGACGGTCTCCTTCGGCGTGCACTTGGTGTCCGTGGAGATCGGCTTGCTGACGTTGATGTTGTACTGGTCCGCGGTCAGCGTGACATCACCGGCCGTGGTCAGCTTCAGCTTGCCGGTCATGTCGGACAAGAGCATCGGGCTGCCCTTGGCGATCGGCGGATTGGTCCGGGGCCCCTGCATGGACAGGTCGGCGGTCTGCGCCCCGGCCACCTTGACCGTGCCCGTGGGCTGGACCGTGTCGGCGGCCAGGTCGAGGATGTTCGGATTGTTGGAGGCGGCGGAGACCGTCTTCCACACCACGTCGACCTCGTCGCCCACTTTTGCCGTCGCGGGCGCCGTGATCTCCACTTTGGTCGTGCCCTCGATGGGCGGCAGGCCGGAGATCGCCGGGGGTATGCACTCGGTCTTGTACGAGATGTCTGCGGCCTGGGCGGGGCCCGCGGCCAGCACGATTCCCGCGCCGCCGAGCATCAGCGCGAATCCCGCCGCGCTCATCCTCCGTTGTCTGGTCACGAATGTCCCTTCGTCGGATGGTTCTCAGACGGTGCGGTGTCCGGGGTGAACCACGGAAGAACCGTGGCGGTCTGGGGTTCCGGCCCGTCGGCGGGTGCCTTCGGCGCCTGCTCGGGCCTGCGGAACGCGGGTATTTTCACGGTGAGTTCGGGCAGCAGCCCGGTCCGGTGGCGCCCGGCGCCAGGGCCGCGCCCGGTCCGCGGCCGGACCTTGTCGACCACCGCCATGCCGATGCGGAACACCGCGGCCGGCACGACCACGCACAGCAGCAGCCAGAAGAACGTGACGCCCCAGGGACGCCCCACCCCCCACGGCTGCTCGATCAGCACCTTGCCGCTGTACCTGACCGCGATCTGGTAGTCGCCGTGTGCTCCTGCCGACAGTTCGGTGTCCAGCTTGATCTGCGCCTTCTTGCCGGGCGCGATCGTGCCGTGCCACTGCCGGTCCTCCCACTGGGGCGCGAACACCCCGTGCGAGGTGCCGAGCGAGAAGAGGGGGTCCTTGACCGGTGTCGAACCGAGATTGCCCACCGTGAAGACGATCTGCCGGCTGGGCGGTGCACCGAACCAGGTGAGGATCCCGCTCGACCCTTCGAGCCGGGCGGCGGACAGCACCGCGAGCCGCCCGCCCGCCGGGGCCTCGGGGAGGGGCGCCACCGGATGGCCCGCCACCTTGAACACCACGTCGGCGGCGGCCGGTTCACCGGTCACCGTCGCGATGTGCACCACGCAGGGGCAGGGCTTGGGCGGCTCGGCGACCGGCAGCTTCTTGTCGAAGGTGCCCTTGGCGTCGGTGGTCACCGCGCGGCCGTCGGCGTTGGCGCAGGCGTTGGTACCGCCGATCACGCCGCGGCCGGGCGCGGACTGACCGCAGATCAGCATCATCAGCAGGGCGTGCGGGCGCCAGCCCGTGCCCTTGACGGTGATGTCGCCGCCCTTGCCCGCCTGTTGCTGGGAGAGGGTGGCGCCCGGACCACCGTCCGCGACGGCGCCGGTGGCCGGGAGGAGGACCAGGGCGGGGAGCAGCGTCAGGGCCGCCCCCCAGACTCCCAGGTTCCGCAGGGTCCGCAGGGGCTGGGGAGCCCTCGGGGACCGGACGGGTTTGATCTTCACGTTGCCGCTCCCGCCGTAGCCGGTTCGCTGTTCTTCACGTGCGTTTCGTCATTTCCGTCAGCTCCGTCGGCTCCAACGACTCCGTCGCCGCTGTCCGACCCGGCGGCAGGCGCCCGTTCCGGTTCCGCAGGCCGTCTCCGGCGTACGAACCACGCCCCGGCGCCCAGTGCGACGACGGCCGCGAGACCGGCCACCCACGCCCAGGGGACGAACACCGCCGAGGCCGTTCCGGTGCCGTGGGCGCCGCCTCCCGCCGTCAGCGTCACCCGGACCCGTACCGAGTCCAGCGCCGGTGGGTGCGGCCACTTCTCCGTGAGCCGCACACGCTGGCCGGGCAGCACTTCCATCGGCAGCGCGTGCGGGGCCCGGTGCAGTACACGGCCGAACAGGCCGTCGGCGCGGACTTCGAGCTTCGGGGTGAGGGCGGTGTTGCCGCGGTTCACCACGGTGTAGCGGATGAGCCCGCGGCCCTTGTCGACGCCGACGTCCTCGACGGTCAGCGCCGACAGCGTGGGCCCGCTGACCCGCAGTTGCACCCGTACCCCGGCCTGGCGCCCGCCCGCCGACGCCACGATCGCGGCCGGGTGATCGCCCGGTGCGGCCGTGGCGGGGACGGTGACGCTGAACGGGACGTCGGCCCGGGTGCGCGCCGGGAGTTTCACCGTACGGACGGCCGGGGTGATCCACGAGTCGTCCGTACCGCGGATCGCGAAGGCACCGGACGCCGTGTTGTACGCCTCGGCCCCGCGCAGCCGTACCGACACCGGTTTCGTGCCCGGGTTGGTCAGCGTCAGGGTGTCCTCCAGTACCGTTCCCGCCGCGCCCTCCAGGTAGAAGTACGGGCGGCCGTCCTCGCCGGGCCTGCTCCCGCCGCCGGACGCGGGAGCCGCCGTCCAGGCGCGATCGCCCGCGGCGGGACCCGCCGCGTGGGCGGGTACGAGTGCGGACAGGGCCGAGCACAGCAGCACGGCGGCTGTGAGCGCGGCGGAACGGACGATGCGCGTCGGCATGAAACGACTCCCGGGTACCGGCTTACGCGAGGACAGGCGAGGACACGCGGACACCGGACCTCAGGCCGGCCGGCCCCGCCGGGTCAGCCAGAGGACACCCGCGGCGCCGGTCAGCAGGACGGTCCCGCCGAGCGTGCCGAGCGCCATCGTGGAGTCCAGCGGTCCGGTCTTCGGCAGGTCGCCGCCCGACGCGCTCTGGGAGGTGCCACCGCTCGTACTGCTGCCGCCGGAACTGCTGCTCCCGCCGGTACCGCCGCTCGCGCCGCCGCCCGAGCCCGCGACCGTCAGTTCCAGGGAAGGCTTGGGACTGTTGGACGGGGTGCAGGTGGTCGTCGTCCCGAGCGCCTTGATGGTGAGCGTCGAGGCGGTGAAGGTGACCTTGCCGCTCTTCTTGGGCGTGTACGTGCCCGTCAGAGTGCTGATCTTGATGGGGGTGTTGGCGGGAATGGCCGCGTCGTTGGCCGGTCCCGCGACCGCGACCGTGCCGCTCTCCGCCCCACCCAGCTGGATGAGCGCGTTGGGCTTCATGGCACCCTTGCCCAGCTCCACCGGGCTGGAGGAGACGCCCTTCTGGAAGGACATGCTGAGGGTGTAGCCGCTGCCGCTCTTGACGCCCTTGATGTCGATGGGCGAGACGGCTCCTTTGTTCCCGATCGGCGTCTTGCACTGGTAGTTGACGTCCACGACGTCGGCGTGGGCCGCCGGTGCGGTCATCAGCACCACCGAGCCCGCGACCGCCGCCGCCAGCGCAAACGCTGTCCGCTTCTGGTACGACACCTCGTGTCCCCTTATGCCGGATGCCGCCGCTAAGTTACTGACGACACATCAGATTGGGCGCTCAAGGTACGCCCGGGGCCTTGCCGAGGGAAGACAAAGAGCGCACCGGATCGGTGCGCTCTGGGGGATGCGGGACAACAGGGGCGGACACCGGGAGCTCAGGCGCTCCCGTGCGCCGGTCGTACGGACTGCCGTGCGGGCCGTTCCGCCCTCAGGCGGGCGCGGCCAGCTCCGCCCAGACCATCTTGCCGGGCCTGCCCGGCGTACGGACGACTCCCCAGTCCAGACAGAGCCGCTCGACGATGAACATGCCGTGCCCGCCGGGGCGGCCCGCCCGGTGCGGGCTGCGCGGCGCGGGCTGGCCCGCGCCGCGGTCGCTGACCTCCAGGCGGAGCACCTTCGGCCCGTACGAGACGCGCAGCTCCTCGGGGCCCTCGGCATGCAGACACGCGTTGGTGACCAGCTCGGACACGACCAGCAGGACGTCCTCCGCCGCGGCACGCCGGTCGGCGCTCGCCGCGGGCAGCCAGGCCCAGTCGTACAGCGCCTGCCGCGTGAAATCGCGCGCCAGCGGAACGATGCCGCTGGCGCTCTGCAAGGAGAGCGTGCGGATGCGGCCGTCGGCGGACACGGTCGAGGCTGGTCCGGCGCTGTCGCGCTCGGGGCCGAGGTCCCCCGGCGGCTGCTGCCGGGTGGTGCTCATCAGCGCTTCACCTCACCGATTCACCAGTTCAAAAAGTCAGCGTTACAGGGATTGCGCAGGGACTCCTGCCCTGCCGAATGGTGACAACACTCATTTTCTTTCGACAGAGTGTGCGGATCAGTCGCGCAGTGCGTCTTCCAGGCAATCGTGCACGGTGAAGACCGCCTCGGCGCCTGTGATCTCGAACACTCTGGCCACCACCGGCTGCATCCCCGCCAGATGAACCCCGCCCCCGGCGGCCTCCGCCTTGAGGCGGGCCCCCAGCAGCACGTTCAGGCCGGTGGAGTCGCAGAATTCCAGCTCCGAGCAGTCGATGACCAGCCGGGACCGACCCCGCTCCAGAGCCCTGTCCAGCGGCTCGCTCAGCAATTCGGCGGTGTGGTGATCCAGCTCACCCGCCGGGGTCACGACTTCGCTCCGGCCTTCGGACCGGACTCCGACCTGAAGCCGGCCCCGGTTCGCGCTGCCGACCGTCCCGCGGTCCATGTCCGTCCCTCTTCACCGTGTTGGAGATGTCGTTGACGTGCGAGAAAGACTACGCCCTCCGCGCGCCGTCCGGTACCCGAACAACGCCAACGAACTATCACAATACGGACATTCGATACTTGCGCTGGTCCCTCACTAGCCGATAGGGGTAGGAGCGACAGCATTCGAACACGGCCGGCTTTGGAGGCGCCGCTACACCGCTGACACGCAGGCATCGGCAGCCATATGCCGAGAACCATGGAGGACGCCATGTCACCCCGGCTCGACGAATCCCACAGTGATCCGTCGAAATTTCAGACTACCCAGCCCAACCGGATCGAGTCCGGAATCGAGGATCTTCCCGAGATTCCGCCGTACGACGAGGTGGGCCCGCTGGATGCCAGGGCCCTGTCGAAGACGCTCTTCGCGCGTCTCGAATCCCTCGAAGAGGGAACACACGATTACGCGTACGTACGCAACACACTCGTCGAACTGAACCTGGCTCTGGTCAAGTTCGCCGCCTCCCGCTTCCGCTCCCGCAGCGAACCGATGGAGGACATCATCCAGGTCGGCACCATCGGCCTGATCAAGGCGATCGACCGGTTCGAGCTCAGCAGGGGCGTCGAGTTCCCGACCTTCGCCATGCCGACCATCATCGGCGAGATCAAGCGCTTCTTCCGCGACACCTCCTGGTCGGTCCGGGTACCGCGCCGCCTCCAGGAGCTCCGTCTCGACCTCGCCAAGGCGGGCGACGAACTCGCACAGAAGCTGGACCGCGCCCCGACCGTGGCGGAACTCGCCGCGCGCCTCGACCTCACCAGGGAAGAGGTCGTCGAAGGGATGGCGGCGAGCAACGCGTACACCGCCAGTTCTCTCGACGCCCAGCCCGAGGAGGACGAGTCCGAGGGCGCGCTGGCGGACCGGATCGGGTACGAGGACCACGACCTCGAAGGCGTCGAGTACATCGAGTCGCTCAAGCCCCTCATCGCCGGACTGCCCTCGCGCGACCGGCAGATCCTCTCGCTGCGGTTCGTCGCCAACATGACGCAGTCGGAGATCGGCGAGGAACTGGGGATCTCACAGATGCATGTGTCGCGGCTGCTGTCGCGCACGCTGGTGAAGCTGCGCAAGGGGCTGACCCTGGAGCAGTGACGCACCGCCGCGAGGAGCCCGGGGCTCCTCGGTGGAAGAGCCGGTCCCGCTCGTCGGGACCGGCTCTTCCACGTAGGGAGACTGCTCCTCCGTGTAGGAGACGGCTCGTCCGCGTCGGGACCGGCTCCTCTGTGTCGGGGAAGGCCGGTTACTGGCCGATCCTGCCGTCGATCCGCTCGCGCAGCAGATCGGCGTGGCCGTTGTGCCGCGCGTACTCCTCCACCATGTGGACGAGCAACTCCCGCAGCGAGATGGGGCCGTTGCCGGTGTCCCCGATGACGTCGAGGCCGGGCGCCCGGGCCACGAACCGATCGGCGAACGCCGTCTCGTCCCGCCAGGTGTCCCAGGCGTCGGCGACCACCGCCGGATCGGCCACCGCGCCGTCGAAGTCCCCGTCGGGGTCCGCGTCGGTGCGGTAGTACGGCGGCGCGTCGAGCCCGGCCATCCGCACCCGGAACCACCGCCGCTCCACGTCGGCCATGTGCCGCACCAGCCCGAGCAGCGACATCGTGGAGGGCTCCACAGCACGCCGGGCCAGGGCTTCGGCGTCGAGCCCGGAGCACTTCAACTCCAGCGTCAGCCGCTGGCAGCGCAGGAATTCGACGAGTGTGGCCAGCTCACCGCCCAGGGTGGGCCCGTCCTCCCGGGGGTCGTCGGCGGTGTCGATGAACATGTCGGCACGTCTGAGGGGTCCAGTCATGCCCGCCATGCTCGGCCCTGGGCACCGGGCCCGCCAGAGCTTTTCCGGACCCCCCGGGTGCCGGTCGGTCTCAGACCACCCGGACCCCGCGCTGCCACACGCCCGAGACCAGCGGGACGCCGGGCCGGTAGGCGAGGTGGACGTGGGACGGGGCGTCGAGCAGCGTCAGGTCCGCCCGCGCCCCCGGGTCGAGACGGCCGATGTCCGTACGGCGCAGGGCCTGTGCGCCGCCCGCGGTGGCCGACCAGAGCGCCTCGTCCGGGGTCATGCCCATGTCCCGTACGGCCAGGGCGATGCAGAACGGCACGGAGGAGGTGAACGACGAGCCCGGGTTGCAGTCGGTGGAGAGCGCCACCGTCACGCCCGCGTCGATGAGGCGGCGGGCGTCGGGCCACTCGGCGCGGGTGGAGAACTCCGCGCCGGGCAGCAACGTGGCGACGGTGTTGCCGTCGGCAAGGGCCGTCACGTCGTCGTCGGTGAGATGCGTGCAGTGGTCGGCCGACGCCGCGTCCAGCTCCACGGCCAGCCGCACACCGGGACCGTAGCTGAGCTGGTTGGCGTGGATGCGCGGAAGGAGGCCCTTGGCGCGGCCCGCGGTGAGGATCGTGCGGGCCTGGTCGGCGTCGAAGGCTCCCTGCTCGCAGAAGACGTCGATCCAACGGGCGTGCGGGGCACAGGCTTCGAGCATGTCACCGGTGACCAGGTCCACGTAACCGGCGGGGTCGTCGGCGTGGTCCGGCGGGACGATGTGGGCGCCCAGGTAGGTGACTTCGTCGGTGTGCTCGGCCGCGATGCGCAGGGCGCGGGCCTCGTCGGCGACGGTCAGGCCGTAGCCGGACTTGGTCTCCAGCGTGGTGGTGCCCTGGCGCAGCGCCTCGCCCAGGTACGTCCGTACGTTCGCCGAGAGCTGCTCGTCGGTGGCCGCGCGGGTGGCCGCGACCGTCGTGCGGATGCCGCCCGCCGAGTAACTGCGGCCCGACATGCGCGCGTTGAACTCGGCCGTGCGGTCGCCGGCGAACACCAGGTGCGAGTGGGAGTCCACGAACCCGGGGAGGACCGCCCGGCCGCCCGCGTCGACCGCATTGTCAGTGGCGGGTGCTTTGCTGGATTCACCGACCCAGGCGATGCGGTCACCGTCGATGACGAGCGCCGCGTCCTGGATCAGACCGAGCGGGGATCCGTCACCGAGGGAGGGGTTGTTGGTGACCAGGCTGCTGATGTGGGTGATGGCCGTGGTGCTCGGCATCGCGGTGTGCTCCTACGGAAACGGGAACAGGAACGGAGACGGGGGCGGAAGCGGGAACGGCGCCGGGGCCGGAATCAGGGGTGCAGGGCCCCGATGGCGTCGGCCAGCGACTGCGGGACGTCGGGTACCAGGGCGTGGACCCCGTCGCGTACGACATGACGGCCGCCCACGACCGTATGGCGTACGTCCGCCGCGGAGGCGGCGAATACGGCGGTCTCCGCTCCCAGGCGTGGCACCGGTCCCGCTGTCCTGACGGTGTCGAGGGCGATCGTCGTGAGGTCGGCGAGGGCGCCCGGCTCGATGATGCCCGCCTCGGACCAGCCGAGGGCCTGGTGGCCGCCCGCGGTGGCGGTGCGCAGCAGGGCGGCGGCCGTCCAGTGGCCGCGGGTGCGGGACCGCAGCCGCTCGTCGAGCTCCAGGGCGCGTGCCTCTTCGAGGATGTCGATCACGGCATGGCTGTCGCTGCCGAGGGAGAGCGGGCTGCCCGCGCGCTGGAGCTGGACCGCCGGGCCGATGCCGTCGGCGAGATCCCGTTCGGTCGTGGGGCACATACAGGTACCGGTCGCCGTCGAGCCGAGGAGGGCGATGTCCTCGCTGGTGAGGTGGGTGTTGTGGATGCCGGTGGTGCGCGGGCCCAGTACACCGTGGTCGGCGAGCAGCCGGGTGGGTGTGCAGCCGTGGGCCGCCAGGCAGGCTTCGTTCTCCGCGGTCTGCTCGGAGAGGTGCACATGGAGCGGGGCGGTGCGCGCCTCGGCCCACTGGGCCACGGTGGCGAGCTGGTCGGCGGGCACCGCGCGCACGGAGTGCACGGCCGCGCCGATCCGGGCGTGGTCCCGGTCCTTGAGCAGGGAGGCGCGCTCGGCCCACTGCTGGGCGGTGCCGTCGGAGAAGCGCCGCTGGTGCTTCTCGGGCGCCGCGCTGCGGTGCTTGTCGAGCATGCCGGAGGCGAGATAGGCGGTGTCGAGCAGGGTGATGCGGATGCCCGCGTCGGCCGCGGCGGCGATCAGGGCCTCGCCCATCGCGTTCGGGTCGTCGTAGGGCTTGCCGCCCGGCGCGTGGTGCACGTAGTGGAACTCACCGACGACGGTGATCCCGGCCAGCGCCATCTCGGCGTACACGGCGCGGGCCAGCGCGTGGTACGAGTCGGGGGTGAGCCGGGAGGCCACCCCGTACATCACGTCGCGCCAGGTCCAGAAGGTGCCGGAGCCGACCTGGGCCGTGGAGCGCAGGGCGCGGTGGAAGGCGTGGCTGTGGGCGTTCGCCAGGCCCGGGACGGTCAGGCCGCGCAGGGCGGTCGCGCCGGGCGGCGGCTGCGGCACGTCTCTGCTGACGGCCGTGATCCTGCCGCCTTCGGTCTCCACGGCGACGCCCGGCTCGACATGGGTGTCGAGCCAGGCATGCTCCAGCCAGTACGTCACCTGCACGCCAGGCCCTCCAGAACATCGGCGAGTGCGGTCACCCCGGCCAGGCAGTCGTCCTCGCCGGCGGTCTCCGCCGGGGAGTGCGAGATGCCCGTGGGGTTGCGTACGAACAGCATGGCGGTCGGGACGGACGCGGAGAGGATTCCGGCGTCGTGTCCCGCGCCCGTTCCCAGTACGGGGATGTCCGAGCCGTCGCCGCCGAGGATCTTGCCGAGCTCGTCCCGCAGGGCGTGCTCGAACTCGACCACGGGGGTGAAGGACTCCCGGGTGACGCGGACGTCCACGCCGTCGCGCTCGCCGCGTTCCTTCGCGGCCTGCTCGATACCGGCGATGACGGTGTCGAGGGTGGCCTGGTCGGCGGCGCGCGAGTCGAGCCAGCCGCGCACCAGGGAGGGGATGGCGTTGACCCCGTTCGGCTCGACGGCGATCTTGCCGAACGTGGCGACCGCACCCGCGAGTTCGGCCTCGCGGCGGGCGGCGAGGACCGTCTCGGCGTACGTCAGCATCGGGTCCCGGCGGTCCACCAGGCGGGTGGTGCCCGCGTGGTTGGCCTCGCCGTGGAAGTCGTACCGCCAGCGGCCGTGCGGCCAGATGGCGGAGGCGATGCCGACCGGGTCGCCGCTGAGGTCGAGGGCCCTGCCCTGCTCCACGTGGAGCTCGACGAACGCGCCGATCCTGGCCAGCCGCTCGGGGTCGGGGCCGATGGCGGCCGGGTCGTACCCGGCCCGTTCCATGGCCTCGGGCAGGGAGATCCCGTCGCCGTCGCGCAGGTGGCGGGCCTTGTCGGCGGTGAGCTGTCCGGCGCTGAGCCGGGAGCCGACGCAGGCGAGCCCGAACCGGGCGCCTTCCTCGTCGCCGAAGTTGCTGATGGCCAGCGGCCTGCTGAACTCCGCTCCCCTGCGACGGAGTTCGTCGAGTGCCGCGAAGGAGGAGACGACGCCGAGCGGGCCGTCGAAGGCGCCCCCGTCCGGTACGGAGTCCAGGTGCGAGCCGGTGACGACGGCGTCGGAGCCCTGCGGGTCACCGAGCCAGGCCCACTGGTTGCCGTTGCGGTCCAGTTCGTACGTGAGACCGCGGGACTCGGCCTGGTCCTTGAACCAGGCGCGGCAGTCGGCGTCGGCCGGGGTCCAGGCGTACCGCCGGTACCCGCCGGAGGCGGAGCTGCGGCCGACGGGCAGCAGCTCCGCCCACATCTCGTGGAACGAGGAGGTCACCGGGGATCGCCCTCGCCGCTCGCGCCACCGTTGGTGCCGGTGGTGCTGCCGGCGCCCGCGGTGGCACCGGTCGCGTCGTCGCCCTCGCGCATCGGGACGCGGACCCCGCGCTCGTCCGCCACCCGCTCGGCGATGTCGTACCCGGCGTCGACGTGCCGGATGACGCCCATCCCCGGGTCGTTGGTGAGCACCCGGCGGATCTTCTCGCCCGCGAGCTGCGTGCCGTCGGCCACCGACACCTGACCGGCGTGGATGGAGCGGCCCATGCCGACCCCGCCGCCGTGGTGGATGGACACCCAGGAGGCGCCGGACGCGACGTTGACCATGGCGTTGAGCAGCGGCCAGTCGGCGATGGCGTCGGAGCCGTCGAGCATGGCCTCGGTCTCGCGGTACGGGGAGGCGACCGAGCCGCAGTCCAGGTGGTCGCGGCCGATGACGAGCGGGGCGGCGAGGGTGCCGTCGGCGACCATGTCGTTGAAGAGCGCCCCGGCCTTGTCGCGCTCGCCCTGGCCGAGCCAGCAGATCCGCGCGGGCAGGCCCTGGAAGTGGACGCGCTCACCGGCCATCTTGATCCACCGGTGCAGCGACTCGTTCTCGGGGAAGAGGTCGAGGAGCGCCTTGTCGGTCTTGTGGATGTCCGAGGCCTCGCCGGACAGCGCCGCCCAACGGAACGGTCCCTTGCCCTCGCAGAAGAGCGGACGGATGTAGGCGGGGACGAAGCCGGGGAAGTCGAACGCCCGGCTGTATCCGGCGAGTTGGGCCTCGCCGCGGATGGAGTTGCCGTAGTCGAAGACCTCGGCGCCCGCGTCCATGAAGCCGACCATGGCCTCGACGTGCCGGGCCATCGACTCACGGGCGCGCACCGTGAAGTCGGCGGGCTTCTCGGCGGCGTACGCGGCCATGTCGTCGAAGTCGATGCCGAGGGGGAGGTAGGCGAGCGGGTCGTGGGCGGAGGTCTGGTCCGTCACGATGTCGATCGGGGCGCCCTCGGCGAGCATCCGCGGCAGCAGCTCGGCCGCGTTGCCGAGGAGGCCGATGGAGAGCGGCTTACGGGCGTCGCGGGCCTCGACGGCGAGCTGGAGGGCGTGCTCCAGGCTGTCGGCGCGTACGTCCAGGTAGCGGTGCTCGATCCGGCGCTCGATGGCGCGGGGGTCGACGTCGATACAGATCGCGACGCCGTCGTTCATCGTCACGGCGAGCGGCTGGGCGCCGCCCATGCCGCCGAGACCGGCGGTGAGCGTGATCGTCCCGGCGAGAGTGCCGTCGAACCGCTTGGCGGCGACCGCGGCGAAGGTCTCGTACGTGCCCTGGAGGATGCCCTGGGTCCCGATGTAGATCCAGGAACCGGCCGTCATCTGGCCGTACATGGTGAGCCCGAGCGACTCAAGGCGCCGGAACTCCTCCCAGTTGGCCCAGTCGCCGACCAGGTTGGAGTTGGCGATCAGGACCCGCGGCGCCCACTCGTGCGTCTGCATCACACCGACCGGACGGCCCGACTGGACGAGCATGGTCTCGTCCTGCTTGAGGGTGCGCAGCGTACGCACCATCGCGTCGAAGGAGCGCCAGTCGCGGGCGGCCTTGCCGGTGCCGCCGTAGACGACGAGCTTGTCGGGGTGCTCGGCGACCTCGGGGTCGAGGTTGTTCTGCAGCATCCGGAGGGCGGCTTCCTGCTGCCATCCCAGGGCACTCAGCTCCGTACCGCGCGGGGCCCGTACCGGCCGGGGTCCTGACATGGTTCTGCCTCCTCGGTGTCGCGACCTCGATGTCGCAGTGTGATCCCGCACCGTGGCCTCACGCTGCGATCTCCCACTGTTGCATGAACTATTCACATCTTGATGAGCTGAATAGAGTTAGTCAATACCGCTGGGCCTCCCGCCGGCCCCCGGCCGGTGATTGGCTGGATCGCATGGCTTCCCACACGAGCTCCGGACCGGCCTTCGAAACAGGCACCGTCGTACGGCGTGAGCAGGCGGTCGAGGCCGCGGTCGCGGCCGGCCTGGTCGGCCCCGACAACCCCGTCGTCGCGCTGCTGGACGTCTCCGGCATCCGTGGCGGCGCCGCCGCCCTGCGTACCGCCTTCGACGAGGTCACCCCGCCGGGGACACCCGTCCTGCACGCCTTCGCGGTGAAGGCGTGCCCGCTCGTGCCGGTCCTGCGGCTGCTCGGAGCGGAGGGCATCGGCGCGGAGGTCGCCAGTCCGGGCGAGCTGGCGCTGGCCCGCGCGGCCGGGGTACGCCCCGCCCGCACCGTCCTCGACTCCCCCGCCAAGACCCCCGCCGAGCTGCGCGAGGCCCTGGCCCTGGGGATCGCGGTCAACGCCGACAACCCGCAGGAACTGGCCCGCATCGACGCGCTCGTCCGGTCGGCCCCGACCACGTCCCCGCTGGGCGTGCGCGTCAACCCGCAGATCGGCGCGGGCTCCATCGGCGCGCTGTCGACGGCCACCGCGACGTCGAAGTTCGGGGTGGCGCTGCGCGACGCGGGCGCCCGCGCGTGGGTCGTACGCGCCTACCTGGACCGCCCGTGGCTGACCCGGCTGCACACCCACACGGGCTCGCAGGGCGTACCGCTGGCCCTGATGGCGGAGGGGGTACGGACCGTCCACGAACTGGCCGAGGAGATCAACGCCGCGGCCGGCCGGCAGCAGATCGACACCATCGACATCGGCGGCGGCCTCCCGGTCAACTTCTCGTCCGACGAGGAGACCCCCACGTACGCCGACTACGCCCGCCTCCTCAAGAGGACCGCGCCCGGACTGCTGGACGGCCGCTACGGCCTGGTCACCGAGTTCGGCCGCTCGCTGCTCGCCCGGCACGGCACGATCCTGGCCCACGTCGAGTACACGAAGTCCGCCGGCGGGCGGCCCATCGCGGTGACCCACGCGGGGGTCCAGGTGGCGACCCGCACGGTGTACGCGCCGGCGTCCTGGCCGCTGCGGATCGCCGCGTTCGACGCGCAGGGGCGCCCCAGGACCGGGCCCGCGGTCGCGCAGGACGTGGCGGGACCGGCCTGCTTCGCGGGTGATCTGCTGGCGGAGAACCGGGAGTTGCCGCTGCTGGAGCCGGGGGACTACGCGGCGGTGCTGGACACGGGGGCGTACTACTTCGCGCACCACTACGCGTACAACAGCCTGGCCAGGCCGGGGATCCACGGGTTCACCGCGGGGGCTGACGGGGTGCGGTTCGCCGTGGTGCGGGACGCGCAGAGCGTGGCGGAGATCGTGGCGGAGTCGGGCGGCGAGCACGCGGACGCGCTGCTCTGAGGCGGGCTGTCGACGACTGCAACTCACGTGTGTCCAAAGGGACTTGCCCTGCCTTCCGCTCCCGTCCCGGCCGTTGCCGCCCGCCGGGTCGCGGACTCTAGACCCGCTGGGCATGTTCCGCTGGAAAATGCCAGAAGTCCCACCGGCCGGAGGACCGTCCCCGTAACTTCACGGTTACTGCCGCACGGCCGCCCCCCGCGGTCACGACGGCCACCGTGCGCACCACGCCGGGAGGGGAGTTCCGCGTGCCCGGAATCGACGAGTGTCTGCTGGAAGCGATGCGACTGCCCGGTGCCCTCGGTGCGGGCGTGGTCGACTGGACCAGCGGGCTGACGCTCGGCACCATCGGCCAGTCACCCAACGACGACCACGAGGCGACCGCCGCCGAGACGGCGGAGCTGGCCAGGATGGCCGCCGAGCACCCCGCCTTCCGCGCGACGGCCTTCGGTGCGACAGCCTTCGGTGCGACAGCGCCCGCGGGCAGCGGAGAGAGCGGCGACGAGAGCGGCGACGAGAGCGGCGACGGGAACGACGGCGGCCTCTCCGTGGAGGACGTCATCGTCACCACCCGCACCGGCTACCACCTCCTCCACTTCGTCGAGACGACCTTCGACAGCAGCGTCTTCCTCCATCTCTGGCTGAACCGCGACGAGGGCAATCTGGCGCTCGCCCGATTACGGTTGCGGGACCTCGCCGAACGACTGGTGCTGTGATGGGCCCGGCGCCGCAGAGCAGCGTCTCCCCGATGCTCGTCCGCCTCGCGGGCGAACGCGCCACCGGCGCCCTGCTGCGTGACCGCGGCACCCTCTACCTGGTCGACGGCCAGGTGGTGCACGCCGAGAGCCCGGCCGCCCCCGGTATCGACATCCTGCTGACCACCACCGGACGGCTCCGCCCCGAGGGGTGGCAGCAGGCCGTCGACCGGGCCGGGGCCAAGGGATCGGTCGGCCGGTTCCTCGTCGAGAGCGGGCAGGTGGCCGGGGGCGAGCTGGAGATCTGCCACCTGGGCGCGCTGCACGACGCGGCGTACTTCGCCCTGGCGCCGGGCAGCGGCCCCACCCGGTTCCGTTACGGGGTGGCCCACTGGATCGGCCCGGTGCACCCCGTACCCGCCGACGCGGTGGAGCGGGAGGCGGCGCGCCGCCGTGAACTGCTCGACCGGCTGTGGCCGTACCCCGACCTCGACAGCGCCCCCGTGGTGCGGGCCCCGCACCGCAGCCGCGCGGCCGACGTCCCCGGCACGCCCGTCACCCCGCGCCAGCGCGCGGTACTCGCGCTGGCCGACGGCGTACGGACCCCGCCGGACATCGCGCGGACGCTGGGGCGCCCGGCCTTCCACGTCCTCATCGACGTCCGCAGGCTGGCAGCCGCCGGCGCCGTCGAGACCCCGCGGACACCCGCGCCGCCCGCCTCCGCCGTCCCCGCCTGGGTCGGCGAGGTGGCTCGGGACCCGGATGTCGCCCTGCTCCAACGGCTGCGAGACGCATTGGAGGCCACGCTGTGATCCGCTCCCTGCGGCAGCGCGCCGAGAGGAGACAGCTGATGTCCGCCGAGTCCGAAGTCCTCGAAGAGCTACGCCGGTTGAGAGCCCGGGTGCCGCTGATCGGCGGGGCGCTCGCAGCCACCGTCGACGGACTGGTGCTGGCGCAGGACGCCGCGGCGGAGGCCGAGTCCGTCGCGGCACTGACCGCCGCCGCCCTCGGTGTCGCCCAGCGGCTGACCGAGACGACGGGCCAGGGCGGCTTCCGCGAGCTGCTGGTCCGTGGCGAGAACGGCTATGTCGCGACCTACGCGGCAGGCCCGTCCGCCGTCCTCACCCTGCTCGCCCGGCCGCGCGTCAACGTGGGCCGCCTGCACCTCGAAGCCCGCCGGGCCGGCACCCGGATCGGCGAGCTGGTCGACGGCGCCCTCGACCGGCTGGAGAGCCCATGACCAACTCCCCCTCACGGGCGGGCCGTTCCGGCGCCGCCCGTGCCAGGACCGCACCGGACCACGCACGGAACCACACCAGGAAATCCACCCACGAGAAAGGAAGTGCACCCCTCATGGCGAACACCGAGAACGCACTCAAGGACGCGATGACCTCGATCGAGGGCGCGCTCGGCGCGGCGCTCGTCGACTTCACCAGCGGCATGGCCCTCGGCACGCTCGGTGGTGGCAAGGACCTCGATCTGGCGGTGGCCGCCGCCGGGAACACGGATGTGGTGCGCGCCAAGGTGCGGACCATGGAGCACCTCGGCATGAAGGACGAGATCGAGGACATCCTGATCACGCTGGGCGAGCAGTACCACCTGATCCGGCTGCTCAAGGGACGCGACAACACGGGCCTGTTCCTCTATCTCGCGCTGGACAAGTCCCGGGCCAATCTCGCGATGGCCCGCCACCAGCTGAGGAAGATCGAGGCCGAGCTGGAGGTGTGAGCCCGGTCAGCGGCGCCGCGCCCCGCCGGGTGCGGCGTCGCCCGCCAGTACGCCCGTGGAGCGGTAGCCCTTGACCTGCTTCCCGGCCGGGCCCCGGGCGATCCAGTCCGTACGGACCCAGAGGAGCAGGTCGTCCGCGTACGCCGCGAGAACGGGCCCCTGCGCACGCCGTGGACGCGGAAGGGCGCCGCGCACACCACGAGAACGGGCGCTACTCCACGAACAGCCCCCGCGCCGCCGCCCGCGCGTCGAACTCCTCCAGCCGCGACTGCGCCTGCGGCAGCTCGTCGCACATCGCCTCCAGCAGCACCCGGCCGAGCAGCATCGGCCCGCAGGCCGTGTCGAAGGCCAGACCGGTGCCGACCGCCGCCGGGATCAGGATGTCGCTGTGCTTGGCGACCGGCGCGAAGGCCGAGTCGGCGACCGTCACCACGGTCAGCCCCGCCGACTGCGCGTACGCCAGTGCCTCGACCACCTCGCGCGGGTGGCGCGGCAGCGCGAAACAGAGCAGCACCGTGGCGCCCGCCCGTACCGACGCGTCGATGCGGTCGGCCAGCATCGTGCCGCCCTCGTCGAGCAGCCGGACGTCCCGGTGGACCTTCGCCGCGAAGTACGCGAACCCCCTGGCCTGCGAGGACGCGGCACGCAGGCCGAGCACCGGCAGGGTCGGCGACCCGGCGAGCAGCCGTCCCGCCCGTTCCACGAGTGACGGGTCGGCGAGCAGTTCGGACAGCTGCCGCAGATTCTCCAACTCGCCCTGGACGGCCTGCTGGTACTCGTTGAGGCTGTCCCCGCCGACCGCCCGCCCGTTCGGTGCGACCTCCCGCAGGTGCTTGCGCAGCGCCGGGTAGCCGTCGAAGCCGAGCGCGACGGCGAAGCGGGTGACGGAGGGCTGGCTGACACCGGCCAGCTCGGCCAGCTCGACCGACGAGAGGAACGGCGCGTCGGCGGCCCGGCGCACCATGCAGTGCGCGATCCGCCGTTGGGTCGGCGTCAGCCGGTGCCCTTCGAAGAGCTGTTGCAGCCGTGCGGCCGGGCTGTCGCTCATGCCGTCCCCCTCAAGATCCATGTCCGTGTCAGAGTTCATTGAACCGGTCGAGCAGCGCGGCTGCCGCCTCCACATCGCCGGTCAGCGGCCGGTCCGCCGGGTCCGGATCGAGTACCGCGTCCGCCAGCTCGAAGGCGCGGCCGACCGGCAGGCCGGGGTCGATCCGCAGCTCGCGCTGGCGCAACGCCCTTACGGCGGCGACCAGTTCGCAGCCGACGACGTACCGGTACGCCCGCCCGGCCCGCAGCGCCTGCCGGGCCGCCAGTGAGGCGAAGCTGGCCTGTTCCTCGACGCCGCGGGAGAGAACAGCATGCCCGAGCGAGGCCGGCGCGGAGAAGGCCCGCAGGTCACCGAGGGCCGCCCCGGCCGCGTACTCCAGGATCATCACGCCCGACGAGGCGGCCTCGCCGTCGGCCAGGAAGGGCCTCAGCCGGGTGAGCGCGGGTTCGTTCAGCGCGGAGAGCCGGGAGGTCGAGAGCCGGGCCGTCTGGGTGAGGGCCAGCCTGAAGTGGTCGAGGGCCAGGACCAGTTGGGCCATGTAGAAGCCGCCGTGGTGGTAGGCGGCCATGTCGGCGGGGCGGATCAGCGGGTTCTCGGCCGCCGCGTTGATCTCGATGGCGATGGTCCGCTCCAGCAGGTCGGCCGCGTCGTGTGCGGGGCCGTGGATCTGCGGTACGCAGCGGAAACCGTACGGGTCCTGGATGCGGCCCAGCGGCGGGGTGGGCCGCTCGGGGGCGCCCAGCAGGTAGCGGCTGCGGGCGGCGACCGCGTACGAGCCGGGGTGCGGGCGGGCCGCGTGCACCGGTTCCGCGTACGCCTCGAACGAGCCGTCCACGGCGAGCAGCGACAGCGCGGCCACCACCTGGGTCGCGGACACCAGCCGGCGCAGCTCGTCGAGGGCGAGCGCGGACTGGCCGAGGGTGAGGGCGTTGCTGCTGATCAGTGCGAGGGCGTCGTTGTTGTCGAGGGGCTGCGCGGCGGGCGGCGCACCGCCCTCCCAGGGGTGCTCGCCGGCCAGGGCGAGTCCCAGCTGGGCGAGGGCGGCGATGTCTCCCGTACCGACCGAGCCGAACTCGTTGACGACGGGGTGGGCGCCGGACTCCAGGGCCTCGCAGAGCGCGGTGACGACGGTGGGCCGCAGTCCGGCCCCACCGGCGAGCAGCTGGTTGGCGCGGACCGCGAGCATGGCCCTGACCTCGTGCGCGGGGAGCGGGTCGCCGATGGCCCCGGCGTGCGAGCGCAGCAGCCGCAGTCCGTGGTCGGCGGCGGCGCCGGAGGGCACGGACTCGTTACGGTTGGCCCCGACACCGGTGGAGCGGCCGTACACGCGGCCCGACGCGGCGAGCTCACGGGCCGCGTCCCACGACCATTCGACACGCTTCATCGCTTCGGTTCCGGGTACGGGCCTGGCCGTACCACGCGCCAGTCGCACCACATCGGAAACCGGAAGGGACTCACCGTCGAGGACCACGATGCCGGTCGGGGTGTCCACCGTGCGGGACGACATCATGCGCGAACGCCTCCTTTTTCCGACATACGGTCTTGCCCCATGGCCTCGTACCGCCCGACCTCTCACCACAGCCCCATGACAAATTATTCAGCCACCAAGAACTCTGCATGACCATATGCAGCCCGGCAAGGGATGACCGATGATCGAATTCGACTCCGTGCACAAACGCTTCCCGAACGGCACCACCGCGGTCCACGACCTCAGCCTGGACATGCCGGAGGGGCAGATCACCGTCCTCGTCGGCTCGTCCGGCTGCGGGAAGACGACCACGCTCCGCATGATCAACCGCATGGTCGAGCAGACCTCGGGGACCATCCGTCTCGCGGGCAAGGACATCCGCGAGGCGGACGCCGCCGACCTGCGGCGCGGCATCGGTTACGTCATCCAGCAGTCCGGGCTCTTCCCGCACCGGACGATCCTCGACAACGTGGCGACGGTCCCGCTCCTCCTCGGCTGGGGCCGGAAGAAGGCCCGTGCCCGCGCCGCCGAGCTGCTGGAGACCGTCGGACTGAACGCCGACACCGCGAAGCGCTACCCGCACCAGCTCTCCGGCGGCCAGCAGCAGCGGGTCGGCGTGGCCCGCGCGCTCGCCGCCGACCCGCCGGTCCTGCTGATGGACGAGCCGTTCGGCGCGGTGGACCCGGTGGTCCGCACCCAGCTCCAGGACGAGCTGCTCAGGCTCCAGCAGGACATCGACAAGACGATCGTCTTCGTCACCCACGACATAGACGAGGCCGTGCGGCTCGGCGACCGAATAGCCGTCTTCCGTACCGGCGGCCATCTCGTCCAGTGCGCGGAGCCCGCCGAACTCCTCGCCCGTCCCGCCGACGCCTTCGTCGCGGACTTCCTGGGCGCCGAGCGCGGGCTGAAGCTCCTCTCGCTGTCCACGCTCGCGGGCGTACCGCAGACCGCGACCCCCACCGTCCGGGCCGGCGAGAAGCTCTCCGCCGCCAAGGGCGCGGCCCGCTGGCAGCTGGTCGTCTCGGCCGACGGCAAGCCGCTCGGCTGGCTCGACGCCGAGGCCGAAAAGGCGTCCGGCCCCACGAACGACACCGCGGGCGACGCCCGGCTGCTGCCCGTACGGGCCCTGCGCGACACCGACTCGCTGCTCTCCGCGCTCAACGAATCGGTCGCCTCCCCGGCCGGTCTCGTCGCCCGCGTCGACGCGGCAGGCGTCCTGACCGGCGTCACCGCGCGCGACGACATCCACGACCGCGCGGGCGAGGCCCACGCGGCAGCGGGCACGGGCAGCGCCGCATGACCATCGACTGGGGCTGGTTCCCCGACCACACCGGTGAGATGACCCATCTCACCGCGGACCATCTCTCCACCGCGGTACCCGCGGTCCTCCTCGGCCTGCTGATCGCGCTCCCCCTGGCGGTCCTCGCCCACCGGGTACGGCCGCTGCGCGGCTTCGTCCTCGGTCTCTCCAACATCCTCTACACGATCCCGTCCCTCGCCTTCTTCGTCCTGCTGCTCCCGATCACCGGGCTGACCCGGACGACCGCGATCACCGGGCTGACCGCGTACACCCTGGTCGTGCTCGTACGGAACACCGTCGAGGGCCTGGACGCGGTGCCCGCCAGGGTGCGCGAGGCGTCGACCGCCATGGGCACCAGGCCGCTGCGCACCCTGCTCACCGTCGAGCTGCCGCTCGCGCTCCCGGTGATCATGGCCGGTGTCCGGGTCTCCACCGTGATGTCGATCTCCCTGGTGAGCGTGGCCAGTTACATCGGGTACGGCGGCCTCGGCCAGCTCTTCACCGACGGCTTCCAGCGCAACTACCCCACCCCGGTCGTCGCCGGGGTGGTCCTGACCCTGCTGCTCGCCCTGGTGGCGGACGCGCTGCTGGTCACCGTCCAGTGGCTGTGCACGCCGTGGACCCACGAGCGAGGTGCCTGAGCCGTGATCGAACTCCTCAAGAACCTCGCCACCTGGCTGACCAGCTCCGCCCAGTGGTCCGGCCCGGAAGGCATCGCCCACCGGCTCGTCGAACACCTCCAGTACTCGCTGCTGGCCACCGTCGTCGCCGCCGTGATCGCGCTGCCCATCGGCATGCTGATCGGCCACACCGGACGCGGCGCGTTCCTCGCGGTCAACCTGGCCTCCTTCGGCCGCGCGCTGCCGACCGTCGGCCTGGTCACCCTGGTCTTCCTCGCGGGCGGCCTCTCCATCTGGCCGGTGTACATCTCGCTGGTGGCGCTCGCCGTGCCGGTGATCATCACCAATACGTACGCGGGCATGGCCGCCGTCGACCCCGAGGTCAAGGACGCGGCGAAGGGCGTCGGCCTGCGCGGGCACCAGGTCCTCTGGCAGGTCGAACTCCCCCTGGCGCTCCCCCTGATCATGACCGGCATCCGGCTGGCGACCGTCCAGGTCGTCGCCACCGCCACCATCGCCGCCTACGTCAGCTTCGGCGGCCTGGGCCGCTACGTGTTCGACGGCCTGGCCCAGCGCGATCTGGTGCAGGTACTCGGCGGCGCGGTGCTCGTCGCCGTCCTCGCCGTCCTCGCCGACCTGGCCCTGGGCGGGGTGCAGCGGCTGCTGCTGCGCGGCCGGCCCACCACCGCCCGCTGACCGCCCGCTGACTTCTGGAGACCCGAGATGAACCGACGTACCGCACTCACCGCCCTGCTGGCCGGTGCCTCCGCACCGCTGCTCGCCGCCTGCTCGTCCGGCATCACGTCCCTGAACGGGGACGGATCCGGCGGCGACACCGGCAGCAGCTCGGGCGGCCTGGTCATCGGCACCGCCAACTTCACCGAGAACCAGATACTCGGCTACCTCTACGCGGGGGTGCTCAAGGCCGCGGGCATCAAGACCACGGTCAAGCCCAACCTCGGCTCGCGGGAGATCATCGTGCCCGCGCTGAAGGGCGGCGACATCGACCTGCTCCCCGAGTACCAGGGCAGCCTGCTGCTCTACCTGGATCCGAAGGCCACCGAGACGGAGGCGGGCGCCATGCAGAACGCGCTCGCCGCGGTGCTCCCGGCGAGCCTGGAGGTGCTGCCGTACGCGGCGGCCGAGGACCGCGACAGCTTCGCGGTCACCCGCGAGACCGCCGATAGGTACGGCCTGAAGACCCTCGCCGACCTGAAGAAGGCCAACGGGAAACTGGTCTTCGGGGCCGCCGCCGAGATGAAGAAGCGGGTCGTCGGAGTCGTCGGGCTGAAGGACCAGTACGGCGTGGAGTTCAAGGAGTTCAAGGCCCTCGACTCGTCGGGGCCGCTGGTGAAGGGCGCGCTGAAGAAGGGCGACGTGGACGTGGCGAACGTCTTCACGACGGACGTGGACGTGGCGGCGAACAAGTGGGTCGTCCTGGAGGACCCGAAGAACCTGGTGCCCGCGCAGCACATCGTCCCGCTGGTCGCCGCCCGCAAGGCGGACGCCAAGGTCCGCAAGGCGCTGGCGGAGCTGGGCAACGCGCTCACCACGGCGGAACTGACCCGGCTGAACCGGCTGGTGGACAAGGACAAGCAGGACCCTGACCGGGTGGCCGACGCGTGGCTCAAGCGGCAGAAGCTGACGGCGTAGGCCGTGTCCGGTGGGTCTTCGCCGGGCTCGGATGACGGCGCGGGCCGTGTCCGGCCGGTCTTCGCCGGGCTTGGGTGACGGCGTAGGCCATGTCCGGGGGGGGCTTCGCCGGGCTCGGATGACGGCCGCGAGCGCAGGGGCGCGACGGGGGCGATTTCCCACCTGGTCCCCGAACCCGTACTGTCGGGGTTACCGACGCGGGGTGGAGCAGCTCGGTAGCTCGCTGGGCTCATAACCCAGAGGTCGCAGGTTCAAATCCTGTCCCCGCTACTGAAGACCGCAGGCCCGGTGCGCAAGCACCGGGCCTGCGGTGTTTTCCGTTCCCGGCGGGGCAGAGACCGGCCGGACTTTCCTTACCGGCCCGACTTTCCTTACCGGCCCGACTTCCCGACCGGCCCGACTTCCCGACCGGCCCGACTTTCCCGACCGGCCGGACTTCCTGCCCGGCCCAGGCCTGCCCGGCCCAGGCCTGCCCGGCCCAGGTCTACCCGGCCCGCGTCGCGGACCCCCGCTCCACCAGCCGCGGCGCGCACAGCACCCGCTTCCGCCGTACCCGGCGCCCCTCGATCGCCGCCACCGCGAGCCGCGCCGCCTGCGTGGCGATCTCCGCGAGCCCCCAGTCCAGCGTGGTCAGCGCGGGCGTCAGCACCCGCGACACCGGATGGTCGTCGAAGCCGACCACCGAGAGATCGCGCCCGATCACCCGCCCGGCCTCCGCCGCCGCCGCGTACACCCCGTACGCGATCGAGTCCGAGAAGCAGAAGACCGCCGTCGAACGCCCCCCGAGAACCCCTCGGGCGACCCCGGTGGCCTCGCCCAACTCCTGCGCGCAGGGCACGACTTCGACCTCCAGGCCGAGCCGGTCCGCCGCCTCCCGCACATACACGTCCGCGGGCCGGTCGGGCGTACTGGGCCCGGTGGGCGTCAGCACCGTCACGCACCGGTGCCCGAGCCCCGCCAGGTACCCGAGCACCGCATCGATACCGGCCCGGTTGTCGAAGAGCACCTCGCCCGCGGTGCTCGCCTGCTGGAGCGAGTCCCCGATCGAGACCACCGGCACCGCGTCGGCGATCTTCGCCCAGCCCCCGGCCGACGGGTCGACGGGCGACACCAGCAGGCCGTCCACCCGCTGGTCACGCAGCTGTTTGGCGAGGACGAGCTCCCGGTCCGGGTCGCCGCCCGCGTCGAGGATCAGCGCGTACCGGTCCCCCGCGAGCAGTTCCCGTCCTATGGCCGCCATCAACTGCTGCTGCCAGAGGTCCTGGAGGTCACCGGCGAGGACGCCGACCATGCTCGTACGGCCGCTGGCGAGGGCACGGGCGATGGGATCGGCCTCGTAACCCAGCTCGGCGGCGGCTCTGCGGACGCGTTCCTCGGTCTCCTTGGAGACCTGTTTGCCGCGCAGGGCGTACGAGACGGCGGCAGTGGAGAGTCCGGTGGCCTCGGCCACCTCGCGGAGGGTGGTGCGCTTGCTGGGCCTGGCCATGCCCGGAAGCCTACCGGCCGCTCTTGACACCCCGCCTCGTTAACCGCTTCACTTAAGCGCATCACTGAACCGCTTAACACGAGAGTGACCCTTGCTTGTAGACGTCCACCAACATCTCTGGCCCCCGGCCTTCACGGAGCTGCTGCGCGCCCGCCGGACAGGTCCGCACCTCGACGGATGGACGCTCCACCTGCCGGGCGAACCGCCGTACCAGGTCGACCCCGCCGACCACGACCTCGCCGCCCGCACCGCGCTCGCCCGCTCCGACGGCCTCGGGCTGGCACTCGTCTCGCTCTCCAGCCCCCTCGGTATCGAATATCTGCCACCCGCCGAGTCGGCCCCGCTCCTCGCCGCCTTCCACGAGGGCGCCCTGGCGCTGCCCGCCCCCTTCGGTGTCTGGGCCTCGGCCGGTCTCGTCGCCCCCGACCCGGACTCGCTCGCCGACACCCTCGACCGGGGCTGCGCGGGCCTCCAACTCCCGGCCACCGCGCTGCTGGACGAGGCGGGCTGGGCCCACTGCGCCCCGCTGATCGACACCCTCACCCGCGCGGACAAGCCGCTCTTCGTCCACCCGGGCGCGGCCCCGGCCGGCGACCCCGGCGCGCCGCCGTGGTGGCCCGCTCTGGTGCCGTACCTCCAGCAGATGCACGCCGCGTGGTTCGCCTTCCGTGCGTTCGGCCGCCCGCGCCATCCCGGGCTGCGCATCTGCTTCGCCGCCCTGGCGGGCCTCGCCCCGCTGCACGGCGAGCGCCTCGCGGCGCGCGGCGGCGGACGCGGCCCGGTGGACTTCGACGCCTTCTACGAGACCTCCTCGTACGGCACCCGGGCCGTGGACGCGCTGGTCCGGGCCGTCGGCATCGATGTGGTCGTCTCGGGCAGCGACCGCCCGTACGCCGTCCCCGTCCACCCCGACCTCGGGGCCGACGCCGCCGTCCACGCCCTGCGTGCCACCAACCCCGCCCGCCTCCTGAACGGAGCACGCCCATGACGTACGACGCCGCGCTGCCCGACCGCAATCTCGACAAGCGTGAACTCCGGGCCCTGGTCGACGACTTGGCGGCCAGGCCGGAGCTGTGGCGCTCGGAGGTCGCGTTCTCCGACACCGACCGCCACTACGCCTCGCTGCACCGCGACGAGTACGTGGACATCTGGCTGCTCTGCTGGACCCGGCAGAACGACACCGGCTGGCACGACCACGACATCTCGTCCGGCGCGGTCCGGGTGGTCCAGGGCGCGCTGACCGAGTCCAACCCCCGCATCGGCGGCCACCACCTGGCCACGGCGGTCGGCGCGGACACCTCGTTCTGCTTCGGCCCGGACCACATCCACCGCCTCACCGGGGCCACGGACGACGCGGTCTCGATCCACGCGTACTCGCCGCCGCTCTGGCGGCTCGGCCAGTACGACATCAGCGATGACGGCCTGATGCGACGCCATTCCGTCTCATATGCGGACGAACTCCGACCGATGGACTCTCCCGCAGCCTGAGAATCCGCTGATTATCGAGTCGATCGACCGCCACCTATTGACCTTCCATTCATCACCGCACACTCTGCATAGATCAATACATGAGGGTGCGGGGGGACGAGAGAGGAGGCCGTCGGATGGCAGGCCTGGTGGAACAGCGGTCGATCGATGTCGTCCCGGACGAGGAGCGTCACGGCAGCGCCTTCTCCCAGTTCACGCTCTGGGTCGGCGCCAATCTCCACATCACCGCGGTCGTCACGGGCGCGCTCGCCGTGGTCTTCGGCGGCGGCGCGCTCTGGTCGATCGTCGGCCTGCTGCTCGGCAATCTGCTGGGCGGCGCGGTGATGGCGCTGCACTCGGCGCAGGGACCGCGGCTCGGTCTGCCCCAGATGATCTCGTCCCGCGCCCAGTTCGGGGTCCGGGGAGCGGTGGTCCCGCTCCTCCTCGTCATCCTGATGTACGTCGGGTTCTTCGCCAGCGGCACGGTCCTGGCGGGCGAGGCGGTGGGCAAGCTGACCCACCTCGGCGACACCACAGGCATCATCGTCTTCGGCGTGATCACCGCCGTGATGGCCGTCATCGGCTACCGGATCATCCACACGCTGGGCCGGGTGGCGAGCATCGTGTGCGCGGTGGCCTTCGTCTACCTGGGCATCCGGCTGCTGGACCGCATCGACCTCTCCACGGTCCTGCACGACCACAGCTTCTCCGTCCCGCTGTTCCTCCTCGCGATCTCGCTCTCGGCCTCCTGGCAGCTGGCCTTCGGCCCGTACGTCGCGGACTACTCGCGCTACCTGCCGCGCACGACGAGCGGACGTGCCACGTTCTGGTGGACCCTCGGCGGCACCGCGCTGGGCTCCCAGTGGTCGATGACGTTCGGCGTCCTCGTCGCGGCCACGGCGGGCGACGCGTTCCTCGACGACCAGGTCGGTTACGTGGTCGGCCTCGGCGGCACCGGCCTGATGGCCTCGGTCCTCTACTTCGTCATCGCCCTGGGCAAACTCACCATCAATGTGCTCAACACCTACGGCGGCTTCATGTCGATGGTGACGAGCATCAGCGGATTCCGCGGCCAGAAGACCCTCTCCCCGCGCGGACGCACGCTCTACATCCTGCTCATCATGCTCGCCGGTACGGCGGTGGCGCTCGCGGGCAAGGACAGCTTCCTGAACTCCTTCAAGGACTTCCTGCTGTTCCTGCTGGCCTTCTTCACCCCGTGGTCGGCGATCAACCTGGTCGACTACTACCTGATCTCCCGCGAGCGCTACGACATCCCCGCCCTGTCCGACCCGAACGGCCGCTACGGCGCCTGGCGCTGGGACGCGCTCCTGGTCTACGGCATCGGGCTGCTGGCCCAATTCCCCTTCCTGGCCACGTCCTTCTACACGGGCCCGCTGGTGGACCCGCTGGGCGGCGCGGACATCTCCTGGATCGTGGGGCTGGTGGTCCCGGCGGCGCTGTACTGGCTGCTGGCCCGCCGGGACACGTCACACATCCCGGAAGCGACGATCGTCACGGCGGCGGGCCAGGTGCCGGGCCAGGTGCCGGGCCGGCGGAACGAGCCGGACCGGAGGCAGCCCCGAATCGGATTGGGGGGTTAGCCCCACTGCTCCGGGGCCCCCGGATTCGTACCGTGTACGACATGGAAGCCAGCGACGCAGAGCTGAAGAAGGAACTCGACGCCGCCCTGCACGCCCGCAGGGAGCTGGGCGAGGAGTACGACTCCGCCCTGGTCGAGTCGTTCCTGGAGAAGGTGGAGCAGCGGCTCGACAGCACGGTGGACCGGCGGGTCCGGCGGCAGTTCGCCGAGCAGCAGGTGGCGGTGGCCCGGGGCAGCCGTCCGGCGCAGTCGGAGAGCGGATTCGGTGAGCGGTTCGGATTCGGGATCGTCACGATGATCCTGGCCGTCCCGCTGTCGGCGATCGGCGTGGTGAACGCACATCTGCCGGGCCTCATCGCCACCTGGGTCGGCATCGTCGGCGTCAACATGGTGCACGCGGCGCGGGACGGGGGGCTGTTCGGGTTCCACCGGGTGAAGTCGTCGTCCTCGTCCTCTTCCTCCGACTGGGACAGCTGAACGCCGAAGAGGTGACCGCGGGGACCGCCGCACCCCCGGCGGTGCACGCAGCGCGGGACGGGGGCTGCTCAGGCCCCACCCGGCGAAGCCACCGACATCCGCCCCCTCTTCCCACTCCGACCGGGACAGCTGAACACCGAAGAGGTGACCGCGGGGACCGCCGCACCTCCGGCGGGCCGGAGGGCGGGACGACGACGGTCCCCGCGAGGGACGCGGTCCCGGGTCAGGGCCGGGGTACCGCGTCCGTGGCGTCCTGGAGGCCGGGAGCCGCTCCGGAGGTCCTTGACGCCGTTCGTGGTGCCGGAAGGTTTCCCTTCCGGCACTCACCAATGTGCCCCAGTGGTGTTAAGCCCGTGCTGCGCGGACGTGACACGCACGTACCGAATTGGCACGGCCCGAACCGGCACGGCCCGGATCGGCACGGCCCGGATCGGCACGGGCCCGGATCAGGACGGCCCGGATCAGGGACGCTCCGCGTTCAGCGTGCGCCGGTCACGCCTCGACCTTGGCGAGGAACGCCAGCAGGTCCTGCCGCGTCACGACCCCCTTCGGCTTCCCCTCCACCAGCACGATCGCCGCGTCCGCCTTGCCCAGCACGGCCATCAGATCGCCGACCGGCTCGCCCGAACCGACCAGCGGCAGCGGCGCCGACATGTGCTTCTCCAGGGCGTCGCCCAGCGAGGCCCGCTGGGTGAACAGCGCGTCGAGCAGCTCGCGCTCCACCACCGAGCCGATGACCTCGGCCGCCATCACGTCCGGATGTCCGGCCCCCGGCTTGACGATCGGCATCTGCGAGACGCCGTACTCCCGCAGCACCTCGATCGCCTCGCCCACCGTCTCCTCCGGGTGCATGTGCACCAGGCTGGGGATGCCGTGCGACTTGTACTCGAGTACGTCGGCGACGCACGGTTCGTCGCCCGGCTGCTCCAGGAACCCGTAGTCGTTCATCCATTCGTCGTTGAAGATCTTCGAGAGGTATCCGCGTCCGCTGTCCGGCAGCAGGACCACGACGATGTCGTCGGGGCCCAGGTCCTCCGCCACCTTCAGCGCCGCCACGACCGCCATCCCGCAGGAGCCGCCGACCAGCAGACCCTCCTCCTTGGCGAGCCGGCGCGTCATCCGGAAGGAGTCCTTGTCGGACACGGCGACGATGCCGTCCGTGACGGTCCTGTCGTACGCGGTCGGCCAGAAGTCCTCACCGACGCCCTCGACGAGGTACGGCCGCCCGGAACCCCCGGAGTACACCGAGCCCTCGGGGTCCGCGCCGATGACCCGGACCCGGCCGTCCGAGACGTCCTTCAGATAGCGCCCGGTGCCGGTGATCGTGCCGCCGGTGCCGACACCCGCGACGAAGTGGGTGATCTTCCCCTCCGTCTGCTCCCACAGCTCGGGACCGGTGGTCTCGTAGTGCGAGCGCGGGTTGTTGGGGTTGCTGTACTGATCGGGCTTCCAGGCGCCCGGCGTCTCCCTGACCAGGCGGTCGGAGACGTTGTAGTACGAGTCGGGGTGGTCCGGGTCGACCGCCGTCGGGCAGACGACGACGTCGGCGCCGTACGCCCGCAGCACATTGATCTTGTCCGTGGACACCTTGTCCGGGCAGACGAAGATGCACTTGTAGCCCTTCTGCTGGGCCACGATCGCAAGGCCGACACCGGTGTTCCCGGAGGTCGGTTCGACGATCGTGCCGCCGGGCTGCAGCTCACCGCTCTGCTCCGCCGCCTCGATCATGCGTACGGCGATGCGGTCCTTCACGGAGCCGCCCGGGTTGAAGTATTCGACCTTGGCCAGGACGGTCGCCCTGATACCGGCGGTCACATGGTTGAGCCTCACCAGCGGGGTGTTGCCTACGAGGCTGATCATCGAGTCGTGGAAGTGCACCATGGCGGTCAGCGTATTGGAGAAGATTGAGCGGCACCGGTCTCCGGGCAGTTACGACTTGGTCGGCCGGACACCGCCCGGCAGGTGTCCGGCCATGAGGAGGTGGCAGTGTCGAGGGCGAGGGTGGCACGCCGGATCGCCGCGGGCGCGGCGTACGGCGGAGGAAGCATCGGCCTGGTCGGAGCGGCTGCGGTGGGTGTGGTGCTCGCGGAGGTCCAGCTGGCGAAGCGGTCGGTGGGCGGTGGGCGGGCCCCGGACGCGCCGAGCGCGGACGGGCGGTACGGATTGGCGTTCGCCGGGCGCACCGAACGCCTGGAGCCGCTGCGGCTCGCGATGCTCGGCGACTCGACGGCGGCGGGGCAGGGCGTACGACGGGCGGGCCAGACCCCGGCCGCGCTGCTGGCCTCCGGGCTCGCGGCGGTGGCCGAGCGGCCGGTGGACCTGCGGAACGTGGCGCTGCCCGGCGCGATGTCGGACGACCTGGACCGCCAGGTGACGCTGGTGCTCACGGATCCCGCCGGTACGCCGGAGGTCTGCGTGATCATGATCGGCGCGAACGACGTGACGCACCGGATGCCGGCCACCCGGTCCGTGCGGCACCTGGCCACGGCGGTACGGCGGCTGCGCACGGCAGGGGCGGAGGTCATCGTCGGGACCTGCCCCGACCTGGGCACGGTGGAGCCGGTCTACCAGCCGCTGCGCTGGCTGGCCCGCCGCGTCTCGCGGCAGCTGGCGGCGGCCCAGACGATCGGCGTGGTCGAACAGGGCGGGCGGACCGTGTCGCTGGGCGAGATGCTGGGCCCCGAGTTCGCGGCGAACCCGCGCGAGCTGTTCGGCCCGGACAACTACCACCCGTCGGCGGAGGGGTACGCGACGGCCGCGATGGCGGTCCTGCCCACCCTCTGCGCGGCCCTGGGCCTGTGGCCGGAGGCCGACCGGCTGGACGCGACCCGCGACGAGGACATGCTCCCGGTGGCGAAGGCCGCATCGGCAGCGGCGTCGGAGGCGGGTACCGAGGTCACCGGGGCGCGGGCCCCGTGGGCGCTGCTGAAGCACCGCAGGCGGAGGCGGCTGCCGGAGACACCGGAGGCGTCGGAACCGGCCGACACTGCGCCGCACGGGTGAGATCCGGGACCGCCCCGGCGCGTCCTGAGCGGTCGCTTAGAAAAGAGTCCCGCATCACATGCCCGGTCCGGTGACCTTCACGGTACGTCCGGGTAACTTCCAATCAGCCGTGCCTTCCTGCGCCGCCCGCACGCAACCCGACCACCACCCCCAGCACCCCGTCACCCGACCACCGCACCCTCTGGAGCCGTGATGCCCGAAGCCGTGATCGTGTCAACCGCCCGCTCCCCCATCGGCCGCGCCTTCAAGGGCTCGCTGAAGGACCTGCGCGCCGACGACCTCACCGCCACCATCATCCAGGCCGCCCTCGCCAAGGTCCCCGAGCTGGATCCCACGGACATCGACGACCTGATGCTCGGCTGCGGGCTGCCCGGCGGCGAGCAGGGCAACAACATGGGCCGCATCGTCGCCGTACAGATGGGGATGGACCACCTTCCCGGCTGCACGGTCACCCGCTACTGCTCCTCCTCCCTCCAGACCTCCCGGATGGCGATGCACGCCATCAAGGCGGGCGAGGGCGACGTCTTCATCTCCGCCGGTGTCGAGATGGTGTCCCGCTTCGTGAAGGGCAATTCGGACAGCCTCCCGGACACGCACAACCCGCTCTTCGCGGACGCGGAGGCGCGCACCGCGGCGGTGGCGGAGAGCGAGGGCGCCTCCTGGCACGACCCGCGCGAGGACGGCCTGGTGCCCGACGCGTACATCGCGATGGGGCAGACCGCCGAGAACCTGGCCGGGCTCAAGGGCATCAGCCGCCAGGAGATGGACGAGTTCGGCGTACGGTCCCAGAACCTCGCCGAGGAAGCCATCAAGAACGGCTTCTGGGCGCGGGAGATCACCCCGGTCACGCTCCCCGACGGCACGGTCGTCTCGAAGGACGACGGCCCGCGCGCCGGAGTCACCCTCGAAGGCGTGCAGGGCCTGAAGCCGGTCTTCCGGCCCGACGGCCGGGTCACCGCGGGCAACTGCTGCCCGCTGAACGACGGCGCCGCCGCACTCGTCATCATGAGCGACACCAAGGCGCGCGAGCTGGGGCTGACCCCGCTGGCCCGGATCGTCTCGACCGGGGTCACCGGCCTGTCCCCCGAGATCATGGGATACGGCCCGGTGGAGGCGTCGAAGCAGGCGCTGAAGCGGGCCGGTCTGACCATCGGCGACATCGACCTGGCCGAACTGAACGAGGCGTTCGCCGCTCAAGTCATCCCGTCCTACCAGGACTTGGGCCTCGACCTGGACAAGGTGAACGTCAACGGCGGCGCCATCGCCGTCGGTCACCCCTTCGGCATGACCGGCGCGCGGATCACCGGCACACTGATCAACAGCCTCCAGTTCCACGACAAGCAGTTCGGTCTGGAGACGATGTGCGTCGGCGGCGGCCAGGGCATGGCCATGGTCATCGAGCGCCTCAGCTGACCTGAATCAGCTTGTTCGGCCTGAAGTACTCCGCTACCCAGAGGCACGGCTGATGCCGCCCCTGTCACAACCGTGCCTCAGGTAAGCCTCTCGCCACCCAGCTGTGACCGAATCTCCCCCAGGATGTGACCTACGTCCCGGGGGAGAGTTGTTTCCGCAGGTCACAGCAGTATCGGGACAGAACATAGGGCACAAAGACCTGTCCAATTCATGACGTAATGCACTGCCGGTGGGAGCACTCTCACGACAAGCTGATGTAGGAAGTCGGGGAACGATTGAATCCGGGAGTAAGTCAGTGAGCACTTTGTCGATTGCCCTGCTGCTGACGACGGCCGCCGCCACGGCCGTCGGCGCTGCGTCCCTCTATGCCGCGCACGGCCTGCGCGGTCAGATCGCCGCCCTGCGCGACGACCTGGCTGCCACGTCCCGCGGCACCCGGGGCGCCACCGTACCGGCCGCCCGTGAGACTCCGGTCGCGGAGATACGCGCGGCCGTCGCCGAGGCGCTGGCCGAGGAACGCGAACGCGAACTGGCCGAGGCGCGCGCCTTCTGGGCGGCGCAGGAGTCCCGTGACGCCGCGGACACCCCGTCCCTGCTGGGCGGTCTGGCCGGACTCGGCGAGGACGCCGCGTTCTTCCTGCCGCGCCAGGCCGACTTCACCGGCTTCGAATCCGGCCTCGAATCCGGTCCGGACGGTGGCCTGGACAGTGCCCTGAACGACGCCCTTCTGGGGCGCGGCTTCGAATCGCCCTTCGCGCCGGAGCTCGAACCGGCCGTCGACGCAGGCATCGAGGCGGACGACGAGCCGGGCGTCGACGAGTACGCCAACGACAGTGCCGAGCTGGCCGCCGCCCGCCGCAGGCACCCCTCGCACCCCGACTTCGTACCGGTCCGGACACCGGTGGTGACCGACCACGAGCGCATGGTGACCCGCCTGGAAGAGCTGGCCGAGACCCGCACCGCGCTCTCCGACGTGCGCCCCGGCCCGCTCGGCACGCTCGATGTGTACGTCTTCGCCGACGGCACCACGCTCTGCATGACCCCGGGCCACCGCGAGACCGCCGAACGGCTCGCCGAGGCGCTGCGCGCGGGCGACACCCCGGTCCTGCTGGGCGGTTCCGGCATCTCCGGTGCGTACGCGCTGACCTTCACCTGCGGCGAGGAGAACGTCTACATCCTCGCCGACCGCGTCATCGCGTCCCTGTAGTCCCGCAGCGCCCTCAGCGCCCGCAGTCCCCGCAGCACCCGCACCCGACGGCCCTCCGCGGACCCGACCCGCCCCTCACAGACCCGAACCGGCCTCGGCCGCTTCCACCAACTTCACGGCCTCGTCCAGCTCCACGGACGAGGCCGTTCGCAGCTCCAGGGCCAAGTCGTTCCCCGCTACGGCGAGTTGGTCGGCCACGGCGAATATCCCGGCGTCTGGCATGACCCGCACGGCAGCGCCCGCCCCTTGCCGACGCTGCGCCTCCAAGCGCTGTGCGCGGGACGAGAGTTCCCTGGCCAGCGCGAGCCCGTCGGCGGCGGCGCCCCGCTGAAGACGGCTCTGCGGGGCGGCGCGCAGCCGGTCGGCGAAGCGTTCCACTGCGGCGGTGAGGGGGGTCGTATCAAGCACGCCGCGACCTTACGCGCCCGTCCAGGACTGTTGCCAACGGGCCGACGCTCAGGCACGGTGCAGTGAAGGACCAGCACGAGGGCCCGTCCCGCTACCACCGGGCTCTCCACGGCCGACTCAGCGCAACGCCTCCGGAGGCGCCGATGTCCCAAGTCTTCTCCGAAGAGACCCATCGCAATCTGCTCTCCCGCATCCCCCAGTGCACGGGCCGCGAAGTGTCCGACTGGCTCCGTGCCGTCGACGAAGGCCCCACCCTCGTCCGTTTCGACGAGAAGGTCAGCTGGCTCAGGACCGAGCACCACCTGGCCTACGGCCACGCCAAGGCGATCATCCACGAGTACGACCTGCGGCGAGCCGCCCGACGGCTGCGCTGAGGCGTACGGTCCCCCTCCCCCCGTCTTCGCCCCGTCGGCTCCGGCCTGCGGGGCGAAGTGCTGTCGTGCCGCGCGCCTTGACCGTGAGCACGCCGGGACGTGCCGGGCAGCCGTGCCACGGACGCACCGAGCGCCCACGTCCGACGGGCCAAGTGCCTTCGCCCGGAAGGGATTTCAGAGATCCGGCGGTATTGACAGGCATCCCGGGCGCCAGAATCATGACCCCGTGAGCGCTCCCGGGAGCGCTCACGTACCCGGCTCCCTCCACCGTCCTCACCGTCTTCCCATCCCTCACCGGCCGTTCACCGGCCGGGGCAAGAAGGGCGACGCACTTGTCCGCAGCCAGCACGTCACGACGGGCCACGATCGACGACGTCGCCCGGTCGGCCGGGGTCTCCCGGCAGACCGTGTCCCGGGCGATCAACGACAAGCCCGAGATCGACCCGGCGACCCGGCAGCACGTGCTCCAGGTCGCCCGCGCGATGGGCTACCGGCCGAGCCGCTTCGCCCGCGGCATGGTCAGCCAGGGGGTCACCACCGTCGGACTCGTCATCGCGGACGTCCTCAACCCCTTCTTCCCCGAGGTGGTGTCGGGGGTGATGGAGGCCGCCGACAAACGCGGCTGGCAGGTCACCGTCCACAGCACCGGCCACGCGACGGAACGCGAGTCGTCGGTGGCCGACACCGTCGCCGAACACGTCGACGCCTGTGTGGCGTTCATGATCGACCCGGTGGCGGTGGAGCGCATCCGCGCCTCCGGCATCCCGCTCGTCCTGCTGAACCACGAGGCGCCGCCGCCCTCGGTGGGCGGTGTCCGGATCGACTTCGAGTCGGGGATCCGGCAGGCGGTCGGCCATCTGACCGCCCGTGGCCACACCCGGATCGCCATGCTCGACGACCGCGCGAACAGCGACGCCCTGCTGCCGGACACCCGGCACGGGCTCTTCCTGCGGGTGGCCGCCGAACACGCGCTGCCCGTGGACGAGGCCTGGGTGCTGCCCGCCGAGAACTCCCTGGACGGCGGCGCGGAGGCGATGGACCGGCTGCTGGCGGCCCTTCCGGGGGCCACCGCGGTGGTCGCGTACAACGACCTCATCGCCATCGGTGCCATGCGCCGCGCCCTGGCCCGGGGGCTCTCGGTCCCCGGGGACTGCGCCTTCGTCGGCTGCGACGGGCTGATGCTGGGGCGGCTCGTCGACCCCCCGCTCACCACGCTGCACATCGACAAGGAACAGCTGGGCCGGGCCGCCGTACGCCAGGTCGAGGCGCTGATGTCCGGTGACCGGCCCGAGGAGGCCGTGATCGTCCCCGACCTGGTGATCCGCGCGTCCAGCTGACCGCCCACCCACCACCACGGCCCCGCCCACCACCGCCGCCACCCACCAC
>NZ_CALNVW010000023.1 GCF_940670765.1 Streptomyces sp. A 4/2 | reverse complement strand
TCCCCTACCGCCACCCCCGCGGCGCACCCACCACCACGCCCCCGCCCACCACCGCCGCCACCCACCACGCCCCCTACCACCACCGCCGCGGCCACCCCCACGGCGCGCACCTTCGCCATGCCCTCATGACCTCCGGGGAGACGCTCCACCCGTCCCCGGCGCTTGTCCGGTCCCGTACCCCCACCGCACCCGAGGAGCACACCGTATGAGCACCATCGGCAGAAGAGGCTTCCTGGCCGCGAGCATCACCGTGGCCGGCGCCGCGACCGGCCTGGGCGCCGCCGCACCCGCGTTCGCCGCCCCGGCGTCCGTCACCGGGCCGTCCGCCGCCCGGTCGTCCACCGGCCTGACCGCCCCCGCCGCCCCGACCCCGCCGCTGTACCGGGAACACCCCTGGCTGCGTACCGCCCGCACCGGTCTCTTCCTGCACTGGGGCATGTTCACCGCCCCCGCCTTCACCGATGCCGCCGCGTGGGAGGCGGAGGTCACCGGCTCCGGCTGGACCGCCGAGTACTGGGTCCGGGAAGCGCTCAAGCTCAAGGCGTCCTACCTGGTCCTGGTGACCTTCCACAGCCGCCTCGGCTACGCCCGCGCCTGGCCCTCGCAGATCCCGGGCAGCGGCTCCACCCGGCGCGACTTCCTGGGCGAACTGATCGCGGCGGCGAAGAAGCGCGGCCTGAAGGTCATCTGTTACGTCACCGACGACCCCCAGTGGCACGACGCCACCGGGACCGAGTGCCTGGACTCGGCCGCCTACTCCGCGTACAAGGGCAAGGCCGTCGACCTCACCACCCGCGAGGGCTTCGGCGAGTACTCCTACGACGTCTTCGTCGAACTCATGCGGAACTACCCGGAGTTGGCGGGTTTCTGGATCGACAACGACAACGAGTACTGGGAGCGCAACAAGCTCTACGAGCGCATCCGCACCGAGCGCCCGGACATGACGCTCAGCAACAACAACGAGGACACCCCGATCATGGACATGGTCAGCCATGAGCAGAAGAAGGGGATGCTGCCGGACTACGACTACTCGGCGGCCACCTGGACACCGCTGCCGCGGCTGGCCGAGGGCTGCTTCACGGTCGGCGGCAACTGGTGGTACGAGGGCAAGAACAACACCGTCGACTACCCGCTGACCATCCGCCGGGTGATCAGCAACGTGGGCGCCTCGATCCGCTCGCTGATAGCCGAGGGCGCCCAGCACAGTGGCCGCTTCACCCCGAACATCGAGGCGTTCAACAACTACGTCGCCGACTGGTTCGACGGCATGTGGGAGTCCGTCGACGGCACCGAGGGCGGCGGCTACATGTACGGCGGCCTGCAGCCCGGCTGGCTGAACGACGGGGCGTTCGCCGCGGTCACCGTGGCCCGGCACGACCCCCGGCTCCAGTACCTGCACGTCACCACCCGCCCCACGTCGGACACCTTCGTACGGGTCCGCGACAACGGCTACCGGATCACCCGCGTCGAGGACCTGCGCACCGGCCGGCGGATGCCGTTCGTCCAGGAGAACGGCACCCTGACGATCCGTTCCGTCTCCACGTGGGACGACTACGACACCGTCTTCCGCATCAGGACCACCGGTGACCGCGCCTTCGTCCTGCCGGGCCACCGGGTCCGCGCCACCGCCACCTCGTCGAAGGCCGGGTTCCCCGCGTCGAACCTGGTGGACGGTGACTTCACCACGTACTGGGACGCCGACGACACCATCCCGGTCTCGATCACCCTCGACCTCGGCGAGGTGCGCAACGTCGCCTGCCTCGGCGTCAACCACCACGAGTGGTCCCCGACGCAGAACCGCGAGACCTTCGGGCGCAAGGAGGACTCGGCCCGGATCAAGGAGTACGGGGTCCAGGTCAGCCGCGACGGCCGGAACTGGTCGACCGTGATCGCGAGCGCGGAGCTGGAGAGCGCGAAGGCGGTGCGCTTCATCGACCTCGACACCAGGGCCCGCTACGTCCGGATCGACGTCGCGTCGACCTGGGCGCTGGAGAGCGTGCCCGCGTACTACCGGAAGCTGCTGATCGACTCGATCGAGGTCACCACGGGGCACCCCAGGAGCCGCGGCTGACGGTGGAACAGCGATGGCCGCCCGGACCAGGTCCGGGCGGCCATCGGCGGGTACACGTCAGTCCCCTGACGTCGCCTCAGTACTTCCTGCTAGTCACCGCTGAAGATCGCAACGAGCCGCAGCATCTCCGTGTAGATCCACACGAGCGACACCGTCAGACCGAAGGCGGCCAGCCACGACTCCTCGCGCGGGGCGCCGAAGGCGATGCCGTCCTCGATCTGCTTGAAGTCCAGCGTCAGGAAGAAGCAGCCGATCAGGATCGCCGCGATCCCGACGAGCGCACCGAGCGGACCGAAGCTGCGCAGCCCGCCCTGGTCGGCCACCCCGGTGACGACCAGCAGCAGATTGACCAGCAGGAGCCCCATGAACGCGAAGGCGACGGTCATGCCCATGCGGGCGTAGCGCGCGGTCACCCGGATCCAGCGCTGCTTGTACATGAACAGCGTGGCGCCCGAGACCGCCATCGTGCCCAGCACCGCCTGGAAGGGCGCACCCGCCCACTGGCTGTTGTACATCTCGCTGATCACGCCGAGGAAGATGCCCTCGAAGAACGCGTAACCGAGGATCAGCGCGGGCACCGGCGTGCGCTTGAAGGACTGCACCATGGCCAGCACGAAGGCGACCAGCGCGGAGCCGAAGGCCAGCCCGTAGCTGGTGGTGGAGACCGGCAGCAGCGTCCAGGCCAGTACGGCGGCGACCGCGACGGTGCCGAGCGTCATGGCCGTGCGGGAGACGACGTCGTCCATCGTCATCGCGTTGGTACGGGCGGGCGCCTGCGGGCCGTGCGGGTCGGGCGCGTACGGATTCGTGGCATACGGATTCGTCGCGTACGGGTTGGTCCCTACCGCGGGGCCCCCGGCCTGCGGTGCCGCGTTGAAGCCCGCGTAGCCGTTGTCGCGGCTGAAGCCCCGTCGCGAGAAGACCGGGTTGCTGCTCCTCATCTCACTCCTCAGTGGCCACGGTGCGTGGCCTCAGGGCAAGAGTAATGGGACAGCAAAGAGAAGGCCCTACTGCCTGAGAAGGATCTTTCCGCGGCGAACCCGGACAATCGCGACATCAGTGCGGGATGCTCTCCCAGCGGACACACAGGAACTGGCGAAGTGCCCGGAACCGGACTTGAACCGGAGCCGGACATCATCCTGACCAGCGTCTTTGCTCTGACCTGCCGATTGCTCCCCCGCCCCGCCCCGTCCCGACCCGTCCCGACCCGAAATGGCGCGCCCACGTGCGCCCATGGGCGCACACCCGCTGAGCTGCATTTCCTGCCGCGCGGTCGCTGGTGCCGACATGGCTGGATCTCAGCACAGACGCCCTCAGCCGCCCGGGAGTGAGAGTGCGGCTGGGTGTGACACGCGGAATCGAGGACGGCGGTCGCCGAAGCACGCAACGTTAATCGCCGCCGCCTTCGCGTCGAGTCAAGTCCCGGGGTTCGGCGCGGGCGCCCAGTACTGCTCGCCGTCGGACGCCCGCCCTCCCCGACCCGGTCCGCTGTGTGACGAGCCGGCCCGGGAACTCAGCAAGGCGGTTGGTCTTCGCATGGTCTTCGCAGGCTGGGCGTGCGGCTCACCAGCACCGCGGGGACTCCGGATAGGTCTGGCGCGGCGGGGGCTTCCCCGGGCAGCCCCCCCTGTGTACGACGACGGTCCCACCCGGGCCGGACGCCCCGTACTGGGTCAGCTCCTCGGCCTGGCCCTTCGCCACCGGCTGCTCGCATCGGTCACACAGCATCGCGAGTCCCCCACCCTTCGAGGGCGGGATGTTCCGGCGCGGCACCGAACACCTCCGGCTCCTCGTGCATCAGCGTCAGTAGCCGCACCACCGGGGGCATGGCCAGCAGGTCCAGCACGCTGCCCCGGACCGGGTGGGTCAGAATGCCCTCTGCGAGGCCGAGGGTCTTGGTGACGACGTCGCGCAGCGGTCCGGGGGCAGCGTCGGCGAACTCCTGGCTCACCACGTCGACCAGCCGTCGCACGTGTCCCGACAGGGCGTCCCGCAGCCGCTGCACCTGCGCTGGCGGCGGCTCCACCCCATCGGCCAGGGCGTCTGTCGCCATAGCGTGAGCCTCGGCGCAGTCCCGCCGGATCGCCGTCTCATCCATGGGCCACCAACCGCACACTGGCCGTCGGCATCTCCGAGTACACGCGCGTGTCGGTCGTCAGGGTCGTCACAGCTTTCCTTTCGTCGGGCAGGTGAGACAGGACCGGGGGAACCAGCGGACGCTGCTCCCGTACACCTCGCGTACGCGCTCCCCCAGGTCACGGAGGAATCCCGAGCGCAGGCCGGCGCCGCAGAACACGCACCTGCCACCGCGCTGCTGGCACGTGGTCAGGGACTCGAAGTCCGGCAGGTCCGCAGACTTCGTCGTCATACGAACGCCGAGACCGGCAGGTGCATCGGCCCGCCCGGTCCGAACGCAGCGCCGAGGGCTGCCAGGTCGGTCAACTTGCCGGAGCCGTCCGGCTTCTCCAGCCACCCGCGGCCGTTCAAGTAGTAGTCGGCGGGCGGGCAGATCAGTTCCCAGGGAGGGGTACGGACGGTGATGGCCCGTATGTCGGCGAGTTCCTGGCCGGCGTCGAGCGGGACCAAGAACCAGGCGAGGTCAGCCGACGGACTGACGAGCACAGGGCCGAGACGGTCCGGCCCTACGCGCTGCATAGCGTCGACCGAGCGCATAAGGTCGGCCTCGGCTGCCAGCCAGAGGCGTCCTGACGGGATTTTGGCGAGCTGGTCCTGCGCCCATCTCCGGAAGATCTGCACTGGATCCGGAGCCGACAGGGCCAGCCACTCCGAGCCCGAATTCAGCGTCTGTGAGTGCATGACCAGCACCGTAGAGACACGCGTTGCGGCAATGCGTGGCGATTTCTCGGTATTTCTACCGTCGTACCAGCGGCTTCCTGAAGTTGCTCACATCAGGTCGAGCGAGGCCCTCGCTCGGGCGATCAGACGGTGTGCCTGATGCCCGGAGACCGCGACCCGCGACAACTCGTCCCACACAGTGCGGTACAGGTCGATCTCTGCCGAATCCGTGAGCCGGAGCTCCGCGCCGATCGTCTCGGCCATGACCAGCCGGTCGTCGAAGATCCAGAATCCGTGGGTGGGTACGACGGACAATTCGGCGCCGAGCGGCACCACGCTCAGCTGGACTGTGGACATGCCGAAGACTCCCGACAGCCTGTCGAGCTGGCCGGCCATCACATCACGTGGGCAGAGCAGCATGTGGAGCGCCGGTTCCCAGACCATGAACTGGAAGCGGCGGCCCGGTGTGTACAGGGCCTGTTGGCGCTGCATCCGTGCGTTCACCCCGGCGTCGATGTCCTGAACGCTCTTGTGGAGTGTGGTGGTGCGGATGAACATGTGGCGGGCGTACTCGGCAGTTTGCAACAGGCCCGGGATGACGGCGGATTCGAAGTTCCGGAGCTCCGCCGCGCCGTTCTCCGTCGCGTGCCACGCCTCTTGCCGGGCGCGGACACCTGCGGCGAGCTGGCGCCGCCAGACCGCGTAGTGCGTCTCCAGAGACCGCAGTCGGCCGGTCATCTCGGGCAGGACTTCAGCGACGCCAAGGAGGTCCGTCCACGCCCGCAGGTCGTCTATCGACGGCACCTGCTTGCCGGTCTCGATCTTGCTGACCTTCGAGGCCGGCCAGCCAAGCCGAGCAGCAAACACCTTGCCGTTCAGCCCACCCTCGGCGCGCAGCTCTCGCAACCGCGCGCCGAGGGCAAGCCGTGCCGTCTGGAAGTCGCTCACCTGGAGGGCGTGTTCTCCTGCTCGTAGTCCGCGAAGGTGATCGCATGGTGCCACGCCGCCTCGCGCCACTGCACATGGTGCAGGACATCGGTCGGCTCTTCCGACAGCACGACGCCGAGGAAACGGTCGTGCTCACCGAACTGAAGGCGGGCCACGGTCCGCGAGTCGAATACCCAGAAGTCGTAGTCGGGTAGTTCGAGCTCCTTGGCCTGGTCCCGGCCCAGGTAACGGATGTCCTCTCCGGCCGCGAGGTTGTGAGGCGTCCCCCACAGCTCGAACCGCAGATAGTCCGACGGCGGGTCGTCGATCACCCGGACCCGTGCGACCCGCTTCCCCGTCCCGGTCTCCGTCCGCATGAGGTCGAGCCACGGGGCGAACCAGCCGAGCCCCGGAGCCTTCCCCGCGAGGAAGCGCCGGTACGGCTCGTCTTCGTCCGGGATGCCGTACGACGAGCGGACCTCCAGGCGGAACGCCGTGTGCGAGCAGTCCTTGAACAGCTGGAGGAACTCCTCGCCGCTGACCAGCTCAGGCACCGGCCACCTTCGCAGCGTGGTACTCGAACAGGACGGCGGGAACGACGACGAATTCCTCGCCTTCCTTCACCTGGAGGAGCTGGCCGATCTTGGCCGGGTCAGTGAGCTTGGTCCCCTGAACGACGATGTCGCCCGTGTCGGTGTCGCGGTAGAAGGAGGGGCATCCGCCGCCCTGGGACGTATTGCTGCTGCCGAGAAATTCCAACGCCATGGGATCAACCTTTCACGATGGTCGGATCCTCAGAATGCTCGCTATCGACCGGCGCCGCGCGGGTGTTGCTCGAAATTTCTCGTGCATGTCCGGGGCATGCCTGAATTGCTCATCCCAGGCATCCAGACACGCGTGTGGCCCGGCAACATGGCCGGGCCACACGGTTCGGGGACGAAGATTCGTCAGGCCAAGGCGGGGCCCCGGCGGTTGTGCGCCTTCACCAGCGCTTCGAGACGCCGGACGCAAGGCTCGCAGCAGTAGAACGGGGCCTCGCCCTGTTCCAGACTCTGTACAGGGCCGAGCCACAGCACGGGCACGTCCGGCCGCTCGCAGCGCCAGCACTGCCCGGTGGACCACGTCCTCTTCACAGCGCCACCCGTCCTTACAGACTCACGCCGATTCTGACCACCAGCAGGGCGAGAACGATGAGGTAAAGGGGCACCACCCAGGCGATACTGGGGTGTTCCCGGCGAATGGCCCGCCATGCTGCCCAGCCGCTGTGGCCGTCAGCTCGGGCCCGGACTCCCAGCGCGCTGACGCTGAGTGCCGCGTACTGGATTGGGTTGCCGGAATCCGTGTCGCTGCGTTCCGTCACGGGTGTTCCCTCTCTCTCGTGCATTTGGGTGGGAGACCCGCCCCGGCCGGCACTTCCGGACTCCGGCCTGGGCGGGCGATCTTGGTGCGACCCTTGACCCGATTTGGTCGCCGTGGGTGGTGTGCACAGTGGGCCGTACGGTTCCCGGTCACGCGTGCCGGGTTGAGTCAGACCGCGTCGGTGACCTTGCTCAACAGGGCCGCGCTCGCCGGGATGTCGTGATTCAACCGGACCGCGCGGTGCGGCAGCATGGCGAGACGCGATGCCACCTCGGCGCGCGCACTCTCCCTGCCGCCACCGTCCACGCCCCGGGCCTGCCCGAAAACGTCCGGGTACCGGTCCTCCGTCGCCCCCGACATGAAGTCTTCTTCCCCCAGCGTTCGGGTGCTGTCGAGAGCATCCGGTGCCATGCCTGCGTCGATCTGCGGGAAGAGGAGGCCCACCACCCACCCACCGGTTGCCAGCGGCACATCGAACAGGTCCGGGAACTGGTCCGGGAACACCTGGACCTTCCGCTCCCGCTTCGGGGTCTCCCACAGCGGCGTGTGGTCACCAGCGAGCAACGCCTCGGTCACGGACTCGTGCTGAGTCGGGTGGAAGGCGCCTCCGGCTCGCAGATGCTCCCGGGCGGGGATGTCCCAGCCGAGCGAGTGGAGCAGCCCGAGGCCGAGTGCGGCAGCGGACGGCCACGGCACTACCTCTACGTCCCGCTCACCGGTCGGCCGGACCAACACCCTGTCGTTGGCGAGGAGTTGCCAGCCACGAGAGGCGAGCAGCAGTGCGGTGGTCGTCTTCCCTGCCCCCTTGTCGCCGAAGGTGAGGAGGGTCGCCCCGTCGTCCGGCCGCACGACGGCGGAGGAGTGGAGCACGGCCCAGCCGGCCCGCAGGAGCTGGCCACGAATCGCCTCCCGCGCGAGGCGCGCGGCGGCCAGGGCGAGAGACTGCGCGTCGGTCCCGGCCAGGAAGATACGGTTGGATGACGGCGTGCTGCGGTACGCGATTCCCTCGTCCCGCGATGTCGCGATGATGTCCTCTCCATCACGTGCCACCAGTAGAGGGTGCTTGGCGTAGTCCACGGAGTCGGTGGGCCGGCCGTCGTGGATCAGAAGGGTGATCTTCTCGCAGGCGTCCCGGTTGACGTCCGCGATCACCACCGCGTCGGCGCGCACGGAAGCGGCGTCCACGGAAGTGGCGTTCCACCACGGGCCGAAGTAACGCAAGGCCCAGGCCGTGACCTCCGGGCGGTTACTGAGCACGGTGACGGCCGCAGTTGCAGCCTCAAGTCGGGTAGCGCTGGTCATGGGGTAGTCCTCTCGGTGTGGGCAGGGAGATGGGTGTAGGCGTCGCGGAGGCTGCTGGCCGCAGAGTCCAGACGCAGGCGTTCGGTACGGGTGAGCTGGGGCAGGCGCGCTTCGGCCCTACCTCCGGTGAAGCGCATCGGAATCCCGAGCCAGACGTCGCCGTACGGCACGGACAGTTCCTCGGTGCCGTCGACCAGGCCGAGGGTCTTGCGGAGCGTGGACAGCACGGCACCGGCGGGCCCGCAGCGGGTACGGCCGATGCCGGTACGGATCAGCGCGGGTCGCCGCTGGAGGTCTTCCACGACCACGTGCACCGGGACCGTGACCGGGCGGCTGTCGACGGTGGTCGTCGACACGCACACGACCGCGCGGTCACCGTGCTCGCCGATCACGTGGCCGCGCACCAGGTCCGGCGACACCTGGGCGTACCGGGCCAGCAAGAGCCGGTACCTGGCCGAGTCGAGGTTCGACCCGATCCCGAAGACCCGGGTGCAGCCCGACACTTCGGCGAAGCGGCGGGCCATCAGGTCCACGGGATTCGTCACGACGAGGACGGTCCCGTCGTACCCGCGCAGGTCCCGCGCGAGGGCCCCGAGAACGGGAGCGTTGGCGGCAGCGCCGCCGCGGCGGATGTCCCGGGCGGCAGTGTTCTTGAAGGCCGTACGCAGGGCGACCACTACCGCGTCACACCCGTACAGATCGGCGATCTCGCCGGGCTCGACCTGCGTGCGCGATCCGGCGGCGAGCGCGAGGTCCTGGAGGTCGGCGGTCAAGCCGCGGGCCTGGTCCGGTTGTCGGGACACAACGAGAAGCCGTCCGGGTAGCGCGGCGGCGACGAGACTGGCGGCGAGGGTCTGTCCGACGGCACCTGCCCCGACAATCCCCACGACCGGGCCGCTCATCGAGGGCTCCCAGCGGTGTGCTCGACCTCGGAGAAGGCGGCGTCCAGGAGCCGGGGCCCGGCCATCGCCCCGACGAGGAGCGCACTCACCCTGTCCACGATGCCCGCCACCGTCCGGGCCTTCGCCACGAGGGCCCCCTGATGGGGTGCCAGGGGGAGCCCCGTCGGCGCGCTGAGACACGTACTCAGGATGCTGACGGTGTCCATGAGCCACAGAACCATGACCTCACGGAGCCGTCCCGTCCGCTCGTGCTCGGGTAACGCCGCAACGTGTCTCGCGAGAACGGAGGCGACCCCCTGCACGATCTGTCGTCCAGCGCGCGGGTCAGGGTGTCCGAGGGCGAGAAGCAGCGTCCGGCCGAGAAGCTTCGCGATGTCCGGCTGAGGCCCGGCCGCCCACTGCACGGCCGGGTCGATGTAGGTGAGGCGGGGGCCGTCGATATACACGTGCTCGGGCTTGAGGTCGCCGAAGACGACGACGTCCTGGCGGGGTGAGATGGCGCCTGCTATCCGAAGCAGCCGCCACACCGCGTGCTGGACGAGCTCCACGATCTCCTGGCGCTCGTTCTCCGGGAGCCCGCTGTCCCGGCCGAGCGCCCGCAGATAGCTGTTGGCGCTCAGGCCGTTGAACTTCCGGCGGAAGACGCCGACGACGGACCGCTCACCGATCGGTGCCGCTCCGCGCAGGCACTCGGCGCCGGCCGGGCCGTGCAGATCGCCGAGGGGGAGAAGGACCGTGTCGAGGAGAGCGCCCGTGTCCCACGGGCGGGCCGCCAGTTCGTCAGCCAGAGGTGTCCCGGCCGCGATCCGTGTGAGGAGAACTCCGCCGTGCATGCCGGCCGTCTCACACACCCGAGGCCGCCCGAGCCTACGGAGGAACTCCAGGTTCTGCGCCTCGCGCGCCGTCAGCAGTTCGGCGCTCTGGACATACGCACGCTGTGCTTCCTGGACCTCCTTCCACGTCCCCCCGGCGCCCCGCAGGATGGACACCAAGGAGATGCCCAGCCAGCTGTACTTGGCGATCAACTCCTCGTCGTCAACGGTGACCCGGCAGACGTAGGAAGTGACGCTCGGGCACTGGGGGCCAAGAGCCACCTTCCTGTCGGGCCAGAGGTCCTTGATCGCGCGGGCGATGGTCCGCTGAGTCGCGGTGTGCAGCAGCGCCGGGTTCACTGTCGTGTTCTCGTTCGTTGCGAGGGTCACCGACCGCCTCCTTGTGGGATCGCGTTGTCTGTTGGCGTTGATCCGTGAACGAGTTCCAATCGAGCTACCTCGTGACGAGGTCGTGCCAGGCGCAGGCGGCGAACCAAAGGCCGACGAACGCGAGGAACCCGAAGCAACTCGGGCTGGCCAGCACGGTCAAGCACCCATGGCGCTCACCCATGGGCGCGGCTTCGTCCTCGGCTGATATCGGCCGGGGTGATCGGGTCGCCGCGCCACAGCACCGTGGATGCCTGTGCTGCCAGCTCGCCGTCCAGGTCTACGACCTGGCACTGGCCCTTCGCCTCGGCTCTCCGCGAGGGGACGCACGGGACGGGGTCCATGGCGCGCGCGGGCACGACGAGAGGTGGCTCAGCTGTCATAGCGGGGCCCGTATGCGAGAGCGATTTCAGCGGTGAGCGCGGCGTGCAGCAGCTCGGGATCGGTGAGGTAGCACAGCGGCGACACCGGGACGGCCCAGTGCAACCCGGGCGCGCTGGTGCGACCTACGGGCGGCACGGCCACGTACGTGTGCGGTCCGAGGACGCCGACGGTGTGCTGCGGCAGCTCCCACGCGTCGGCCGCTCCGGGCTCGATGAGCCAGTAGAGGACCATCCCGTACGCGTCCTCGATGACAGCTCCGCACTGCGGGCCCAGGCGGTCGACGACACACCGGCCGAGTCCCGTAGCAACCCGTACTGCGTCCCAGTACTTGCCCGTGGCGACAAGATCAACACTGGCCCCCTGCGGCGGCGACCAGGGGGCGATGGCCTCAGCGTCGTCCGCCGCCCCCAAACTCTCCATGTGCGTGCACAGGGCGACCACGGAGCGGGACAGACGCTGTGCCTCCGCGAGCAGCACTGGCCCCGTATGCCCAGTGGTGTGGCCCAGACGACGACGCGCCTCACCGATACCTGCCCACGCCGCAGCCCCCAGCCCATCGTTCACAGGGCGTTCGGCGGCCAGCCGGGCAACCGCGGGGACGAGCTGCGCGACGAAGCCGCGCAGCACCTTGATCTCAGCGAGGAGGCCATCTGCCGGGGGCGCCTCGCCCGCCGCGAGCAACCGAGTTGCTACCGCCCGCATCTGTTCGAGATCCATGGGCCTGGCGACGTCTGTCGACGGTCTGGGAGTGGCAGTAGCGTGGATCATGTCGGCTGCTTTCGTCAGGGTGGCCACGCCCTGGGGCCGTGTCAGCGGTCGCCGGGGTCTGAATGTGAGCGGCCGGGGCGTCGGGTGCTGTCTGCACGGGAGAGTCCCCGGGGGCGTGATTCTGATGGTCCCTAAACAGTCCCAACAGCCGCGCCTCCCGTCGCGGGCCGCGGTGTCCAACTTTTCTGGCCGTCCTGCAACGTCCTGACCTGCACCGCCTTCACAGTCCATGGCGTCTTGTGGACGGTGCCGCGGCCTCAGCATCACCGACCCGCCATCGCGCGGGTGACGTAGTGGCTACCGTGAGCGAATCCCCCCGCACGCAGGGAGAGTTGATGACGCCACAACCACCGCAGGGCAGCAAAGCCGACCGTGAGGCCCTGCGCCACGAAATGACAGCCTGCGGATTCACCACGGAACAGGTCGCCGTCGAGATGCGCAGCCGCTGGCGCATGCGCCCACGGGAAGCATGGCGCCACGCGCTCGGCTGGACGTTGCAGAAGGCGGCCGACCGGCTGTCCACCGCCCCAGGGCCCGCCATCGCAGCAGATGCTTCCCTCGTCGCCAAGTGGGAGAAGTGGCCTGGGCCGAGCTCCCGCCGCCCGACCCTTCAGGTCCTCGCCGCTCTGGCCGTCACATACGGCTGCACCGTCGAAGACCTGCTCGACATCGAAGACCGGCGAGCGCTCCCGGAGGGAGACCTCCGGGTCCTCGACCACGTTCCCGAGCCGACACCGCACTCACAGGAATCTATCCAACCGGCCGACCCCGAGCCGGAGCCTGACCGAGTCCTTGCAGCCGCCGCGGAGTCCGCGAGCTGGGCGCAGTGGGCCGAGTCGACCAATGTCGGTGACATCGCTCTGGAACAGCTCTTCGCCGACGTCCAGACCCTGGCCGGTGACTACCTCACCGGTGATCCCCTGCTTATGTTCCGCCGTACCCGCGAGCTCCGTGACCGCGTGTTCCGCCTCCTCGAAGGGCACCAGCCACCTCGCCAGTCAGCTGACCTGTACGTGTCCGCCGGCTACGTGTGTGGGCTCCTCGCCTGGATGTCCTCCGATCTCGGAAACCTGCGGGCGGCCGACACCCACGGGCGAACCGCGTGGCTCTGCGCAGAAAACGCCGGTCACGCAGCACTCCGTGCCTGGGTCTACTCCACCCGTTCCAAGGTCGCCCTGTGGGACGGCCGACTACGCGATGCGGTGAACCATGCCCGGCGCGGCTCGCTTGTCACCGTCGACGGCACAGTCGGCGCCCTCCTCGCCTGCCAGGAGGCGGACGCGTGGTCCGTCCTGGGCGCCGTCGACGAGGCCGAAGGCGCACTGGCCCGCGCCGTCCAGGCCCGTGAAAACGCTACGGGAGGCGACGACGTCGGCGGGCTCTTCTCCTGTCCGCAGGCCCGCCAGGAGAACTACGCGGCAGCCGTACACCTGCGGATCGGGCGCCCCCAGGCGGCATTGGCCGAGACTCAGACGGCCCTCGAACTGCTGGCCGCGCAGCCCGTCCGCGCGTACGGCACCGAGGCCCAGATCCACATCAGCCAGGCCACTGCCCTCCTCGCCTGCGGTCATCCCGAAGGCGTCCTGGAAGCCCTGCTGCCAGTCCTCGCGATGCCCGCCGAGCGAAGGATGGGGCCAGTGACGCAACGCATGCGTGAGCTGGCAGCAGCCATGACAGGCCGCCCTGTAGCGGACTCCAACGCAACCGCATCTGCCCGGCGGACCATCGTTGACTGGTGCGCCGACTCCGCACCACAGCAACTGGCCCTCTCGTCAGGAGAGGCCGCAGGCTGGTTGGATCTCGCGCATGAACTCAGGACCTGAGCACATGCGCGATCACTGGTGGTGGCGGCCCGGCTGGACTGTGGGCCGCCGCTTCTACACCTGGCACCTCACCTTCGACGGCCAGGGCGACGTCCACCGCCTTGCAGCGCAGTACCGGGCAGCACTGGCCCCTATCGAGGGAGTCGACCCCATCCCCGACGAATGGCTGCATCTGACCATGCAGGGCGTCGGGTTCGTCGGCGAGGTCGACCAAGCAGATGTGACCGCGATCGTCGGTACCGCGCGCGAGCGCCTGGCCGCGGTCCCCGCCTTCGACGTGACATTGTCCAAGCCGGTCGTCGACCCCGAGGCGATCCTCATTCCCGCGCAGCCCGACAGCCCCGTCCGCGCAGTGCGGGACGCCATCCGTGCCTCGATCGGTGAAGTCTTACCCGAAGTGCCGGAAACAGCCGAGGGCTTCACACCCCACGTCTCCGTCGGCTACAGCAATGCCACAGGACCGAAGACGCCGTTCGAGGAGACCATCGCATCAGCTGATATCGAGCCCGCGCGGGCTCGGATCACCCACGCCGATTTGATCATCATCCACCGAGACAACCGCATGTACGAGTGGGAGCCAGTAGTCAAGGTGCCCCTCGGTGACCAACCGGCATGACAAAGGCGCCTCAGCAGCAGTCAACAGCTGGATTGCTGACGGCACCACAAGGGGTGCGGCGCCGCCCTACTCCAGGGGGGGAGGAGTAGGACGGCGGTCCCCTCAGTGTGAGCCCACGGCTGGCATACACGCAGACACTTCGACGAATTGTCGCCGTTCCCCCAGGTGAGGGCACATACCGGAGACGCGCATCACACCAGGGGGCCCGCCTTCGAAGCGCATCGCACTGAGGTTTACGATCCGGCCGTGGCAAAACCGAGTGATGACCTGATCAGGCTGGCGCGCGCCTCAGCCGAGGCGCGGCAGAGGGCAGTGAGCGGCCCGTACAGCGTGGAAGCGTGGGCCCCCTGGCGTGAGGCCGCGCACCGGTTCTTGAACGCCGTGTCGGCCGAGGCAACGGCGACGGAGCAGGATCGGTACAAACTAGAAATGGCGGCGAAGAAGGCCGTCCAGCCGGACGCAGCTGAGTAGCGTCGGCCGCGCCTGTCCAGGCGCCTGGGCGCCCTGAAGAAATCACCCGGGCCGGCCGCGGCACGCCGAAGCCCTCCACCCCAGACGCATTCCAGGGTGGAGGGCTTTCACCGACGAGAGCTGACGTCAGCCGGTGACGAACAGTGCGATCACTGCCGCGACGAGCGCACCGATCGTGAGGATCACACCGAGCTGGGCCAGCGGCCACCGGCCTTCCTTCAGCGCCTCGACGTCCGCCCTCAGCCCCTTAATCTCCTCCTCGGTGTCCGTACGCAGCTGCTTGAGATCCGCGTCCGTCCGCGTCGTCCGCTCAACCAGCACGGACAGACTCCCCTTGATCTCAGCCAGGCCTGTCCCGATCTCGCCGCGCAACTGCGCCAGCAAGATCGAGACGGCCTCGGTCTCCGGCGCAGTCACTCCAGGCTCTGCACGGCAGGCCTGGTGCTCTTCCCCGACTTCCCGGTCGTGCCGCTCGGGCTGCCCGTCGCGACCGCGGTGAGGACCGCCAGCACTCCGGCCATACCCGCGGTGCCCAGGGCAGGCGACTGCGCGACGGTCCGCACAGCACGCCCGCCGGTCGCCCTCCAGAACACTGCTGTACTCATGTCAGCTCTCCTCGGTCAGCACAGCAGTCAGCGCCTCGACGGCCTTACGCAGCCCCTGCACCTCGGCCAGGAGCGCGTCCGAGTTCTCAGCGGCCTTCCGAGCGTGGGCGTACCCAGACCCGATCGCGGTGTTCACCGCGATCCGCTTGTCAGCCAGCCCGGCATCCTTCGGCCAGTGCGCCGGCACCCAATCGCCCAACTGCACCTGGTCGTTCAGCTGCATGTCTTCCTCCGTGGGGGGTGTCCAGCTCGCCGGATGGGCGAGCCGTTCAGCGACGTCGGCCCGGAAGACGACCATGTCAAAGCTCGGGTCGACCTTGCCTTCGACGCTGGTCTCTTTGTGGCCGACGACGCTGTTGGCAGACCAGCCGTGCGTGCGGCAGATCGCCGCCGCCCACCGGACCGCCGCCTGGTACTGCACATCCGGATACGGGTCCTGGCCCGTGCCCAAATTCTCAATCTCGACGCCGTAGAGGTACCGATTGCCATCGACCGTGCCGGAGTTCGCATCCGGTCTCGGATGCGTGGCCGACTCGTCCACCACGGCGGTGAAAGCGTTGACCGCGACTAGATCGGCATGATTGGCACGGCCGTTGCCGACCATCGTCGCCGCCCCGTCCTTCGCCAGGTGGGTGTGCGCAAGCGGGCCCGGCAGATCCGGGCGTCCCGACCACACGGTTCCCAGCGAGTTACTGCCCGCCGTGTGATGGATCAGAACACCGTTCACCCCACCCCATGCCCCCACGCTGTTGCGATTGTGGGTACGCCACCCAGCGTGTTCGACGACGTGTACGCCCTCGGCCCGGAGCGCGGCCACCAGCCGGTCGGCTGTCAGCGGAGTCGCCATCACACAGCCTCCGGCCAGTGCCAGGTGCCACCGAGCTGGGCGCCGGTGTCGTCGTGGACCGAACCGCCCGCGTCGAGCGGGTGGAAGAACAGCCCCGATGGGTTATGCACGGAGAGCCCGACTCGGGCGGGGTCGCTGGGATCGACCTCGGTGACAACCGCAGCCCTGCAAGCGGGCCGGAACGCCTGGCTGCCATCGCTGCGCAGCGGCGTTCCGTGGCTGACGTAGTGGACCGGCATACCGACGGTCGGCTGTTGGGACATGCACACCTCCAGGGGTGACGGAGACGTCCGGACGGTGTCCGGACACACATGAGGGCCGCGTCCGGACACGTGTCCAGACATGAGAGGGACGAGGCGGTGACCTTCGTGGACACCATCCGGACACTGTCCGGACAGTGGTGCCTGCGGCAGAAGACGAGTGCGCGCGTGATGCTCGTCGGCCACGCTGCGCCCCGCGCTTCCGGCCGGTCATCCGTACAACTCCACCGCTACGATCCCGGACTGGCCGGGTGCGCCGGACTCGGCAGCACCGTTGACTGACAGGGCCCCGCCGCCGCCACCGCCAAATCCGCGGCCCCCGTGTCCTCCGCCGGTCCCTGAGCGGCTGACACCCCCGAAGCCCATCTGTGAGTCGCCGCCCGCGCCGGACAACCCGTGCGATCCGTTCAGACGGATGCAGCTGCCCCCGGCGCCGCCGCCGATCGCGTAGTCGCCAGTGCCCGCCAGCGGCCCGCCCACGCCCTGCGAGTCGTTCATGTCGGTGCCGGATTCCATGTTGGCGGTGCCAGCATCGCCGCCACCTGCCGACGCGTGCCCGCCGAAGGCCGACGTGCCGCCTGCGGTACCGGGGTTGTTGCCGGTTCCGCCCTTTCCTCCCGCGCCGACCACAACGGTCTCCACGTCACCGAGATCGCCGACCTCGATCAGCGCTTCTGAGTAGCCGCCGGAAGCGGCACCAGGACGCGAAATGAGCTGGCCCTTGTCGGACTCGGCACCGCCGCTACCGCCGCCAGCACCCTGCACAAGCACCCGGATCCGCGCCAACCACGGATAGTCCGCTTTACGGAATTGGTAGGTGCCGGGCTGGGTGTAGCGCACGATTTTGCGCAGACCCATCGTGCCGGGATTCAGGCAGAGTTGCCCGGACTCGTCGACGTTGAAGTACTCGCCGCACACGCACGCAGACGCCATGGCGTCCCTCCGCGAAATGGTCGTGTGCCCGGCCCACAACCAGCGGCACGGCCAGGCTACCCGTCAATCACGGGGCGCCGCGGTGTACACAACGAGATGCACCTCAACACCCGCGCCTGCCACACCCGCAGGTCCCCACACCCGTACCGTCACCGCCTGGACGCCAGACTCCTCAACCACCACCCACAGCGGCCCCGTCTCCAGGCCGGGCGTGACGGCCACGATGGCAGACACCACCGGCCGGCCGTCCAGCGGTGTGTCCGGTGTCCACCGCGCCCGGCCGTCCACACCGGTCACCACGATCGCAGCGGCCTGGGCCAGGCCCGGAGGCCCAGGGTGTCCGCGGGGGCCACGCGGCCCTTCTACCCCCTGCGGGCCGGGGACCGGACGGGGCCGGTAGGCCGCCGCCCGACGGCCCTGACGCCCCAACTCCCGTAGCACGCCACCCAGCGGATCGGTGCCCGCGCGGTGCGCAGCGCTCCCTTGTACGCCCATCTCAGACTCCTGCCGGGGCCAGCGTCACGGCCACGGTCTCGCCGCTGCCGTCTTCAGAAACCTTCAGCGCGTGCAACTTCATGGACTGGCTGATCGTGCGGCACGTCGCGGTCGTGGTGACATCGACCGTCCATCCGGGCACGAGCGACGGCACGTCGACATCGGCGTCCGGCGCGAGCGTCGTCTCCTGCGAGCTGATGAACACCGGCGCAGGAAGGGAGGCGCGCAGGTGCGACAACGCCGCCGCCGACGCCGAGTTGTCATCCAGCACGGACGGCTCGTCCACGTACTGCTCCAGCAACCCGTAATAGTCGTCCACGCCGCCCGCAGAACCGATAACGTCCGCCGCGTTCTCCTGGCCCTGCCGCCCGGCCACCACCACCCTCGTCGCGAGGCTACTGCCGTCCTCGGTGACGGTGAGGCCGTCCGGGAAGTCAGCGTCCGTCAGCGCGCCAACGCTGCCGTAGAAATTCTCTGGCAGCAGCACGATCCGGGAGCCGACCGCCGTGTAGTCCAGGCCTGTGTCCGCGAGGTCGGCCAGGTGGTCGGAGACGTAGCCGACGTTCTGGGTGTACGCGCGGTCGCCGCGGATACGGGTCGGCGCCACGATCTGCACCTGGTGGCCGGGGTCGTCCGGCGCGAACCCGTCCGAGACCAGGCTCGCGGCGATGTCGGCCAGATCCCGGTCAGTGAACCGCATGTCCTGGTGAGGGACGCGTTTCGCCAACCACCCGACGGTGTCCACCGCGGTGATGGTGATGCCGTCAGCGGTCCACTGGGGCGTGGTGATCGGCCCCGTCCAACAGGACTTCCCGTCGCGGTAGATGGCGAGGCTGTGACGCCAGGACCGGACGCGGGACAGGGCGCGGCAGCAGGTCCCGTCCGGCTGCACGGTGATCGTCGCCGTGCTGATGCCATCCAGGACCCGAGTCCACTCGATCTTGGTCAGCACGTCCGCCTGAGTGACGACCGCACCGTCGCGGTCGATGATCAGCGCTGTGTGAGTCGCGCACCCTACGGACACGTCAGCGCTCCTGTCCGGACACGGCCAGGGACAGCGTGGCGTCCGTGGCCGGCGTGGTGATCGCGTCCGCCTCCAGCAGCACGCAGTACCGCCGCGCCCGCAGCAGCGGCACCTCCAGCGGGGTGCCGTCCCGCCCGTACACGTCGGACGCGGTCTCGCACTCGCCCGCGCAGTCGACCAGGGCCCGGCCGATCTGCCCGTCCACGGTCAGCGTTGCCCCCGCGGCGACATACCCGACCTCCACGACCATCGCGGCATCACACCGGCCAGCCGAGGCAATGTCCTCGCAGGACACCGACTCATCGGTGCCGTCAGGGCGTTCCACGACCGTGACCGTGAGGTTCCGCAGCTCTCCACTCCCGGAGTACACCTCGATCTGCGGCGCCAATCCGAACCATGCCGGGAACGAGGTCAAATCCAGCTCGTACGCTGCGGTGTTGACCGCCAGGGCGTGGCAGAAGCACGTGCCCGGCGGGGGCGGTACGGGCGGGGCCGGTGTCCGGCAGTTTGGATCCCGGCACAGGTCGTCCATGTCCGGGCACGCCGCGAGACGGCACCCGCCCGAGCACGGCCCCGTGCCCTCCGTGGCAGGCCACCCCGTCGCGCAGCTGTCGCCGAACGGCACGCCCACTTCCCCGTCCGGGCAGGTGTCGGCCAACTCGATACAGATCGGTACGGAGGGGTCCGGGGGCCCGCCGTGTACGCACCACGTGATGCACTCGGTCCCGTCATCGGTTGGCACCGGCACCTGGTCGATCACCGTCACCGGGTCCGTCCACATCCACGGCGTCGCGGCGGAGAGTACGAACTCCACCGTCAGCATGTCCGCACCCACGCTGCACCCGCCAGTGCCGGAGCAGCCGTTGCCCGCCCGCGCCGTCACCGTAGGAGCGGACACGAGCGCGACCCGCCGCACCGTCCGCCGGTGCTGCTCGGCGAACTCGCCAGGATCCTCGAACTGGGCGGGGCAGCAGTTGTACAGCTCCAGGCAGTCCCCTCCGCACTGCGCCCCCGTGGTCCCGCCGAGCGCCTGAGCGAGCCACCGCAGGCCGTAGTCCACGCCGCAGCACGTCGCCCCGAGCAGGACGCCGGTCACGGTGACGGTGCGCGCCTGGGTACGGGCGGGGCCAAGAGCGGCCCCGCCCGTCACGGCGGCGGTGACCTGACGCTGCACCGGGTGGTCGTCCAGCCCGCCCACGTCCAGGACCAGGAGGCCGCAGAACTCGGCGCTCTCCGGGACGGCGGGGTCGTACCAGGGCGCGGGCGAGGCCGGATCGTCCGGCGTCGTGTACGGCTCATCGCCCACCAGGACCGCATCGAACGTCTGGCACCCGCACACCGTGCTGGAATCCAGCGGGGACCCGACGGTGCCCAGGTAGGTGTCCAGTCTGGCGTGGTTGGCGATCTCAGTGCCGCCCAGCGCGAGGTACCACTCCAGTGCCATGTCAGACCCCCGCAGTCAGCGCGATGCGGTGCAGGACGCGGCGTGCTGTGGTCTCGGCGTCCCCCACCTCCGTGATGTGGAACGTGTTGCTGATCGACGGCACCCCTGCCGGGGTGCGACTAGCTGCCGGTACTCCCCTGAGCGGCGGCGCCAGCAAGGACGGCAACGCCGGACCTGCCGACCGGTCCGGTAGGTACGCGGCGAGTTGCGGCCCGAGCACGTCCAGCAGGCCGGATGCCGCTGCCAGGTGAAGGGCCCGCTGCGGCTTCGTCAGCGGGATCACGACCTCACGACGGCCTCCCTCACCGAGCTGCGCGATCACTGGGCCGGTGACGATCCCACCCTCCGCGAGCCCGGGAATCGCGTTCCGCACCACGGACGGCAGCCCGCTCTTGATCTTGGAGACGATCCGGGAGCCGATGTTGCCGAGCGAGGCGACGATCCGGCCGGGCAGTGTCGAGAAGAGACCGACCACGCTGGAGATCAGCGAACCCACGGCGCCTCGGGCCGCGCTGGCGGCACTACGGAACGCACCGGCGATCCGGGAGCCAACGGCGCTCAGTGCGCTGCCGATGCGGCTCGGCAGGCCGGAGAAGAACGAGACCACCGACGACCCCAACGACCGGGCGGCAGACAGGGCCGCGGAGCCGGCCGACGTGAACAACGAACGCACCGTCCCCGGCAACGCGGCCAGGGCGGAGCCGATCCGACCGGGGAGAGCGGCGAAGAACGCCACAGCCGACGAGATGAACGAGGAGATCGCCGCTCGTGTCGTGTTGAACGCGCTGGTGAACGCCGAACCGATCGCAGACCCCAGCGAGGCCAGCGCAGACACGATCTGTCCCGGCAGCTTCGTGAAAACGTAAATCAAGGCGGCCAGGGCGGTCAGTAGGGCGATACCGAGGGCCGCGACCGCGTTCACGAAGAGAGTGACGAGGAGACCAGGGAGCGCGGCCAGCGCGGCCAAGGTCTGGCCAGGGAGCGCAGTGAAGAACCCGATCACAGCGGCGATTCCCGCCGACACGGCGGCTACCGCGCCCTGCCAGGCCGACACGAAGAACGTCGTGATCATCGAGCCGAACGCGGTGAGCGCCCCGACAATCATCGATGGCAAAGCGACGACGAAATTGACCACCGCGGTCAGGCCGGAGGCCAGGCCGGTCAGTACCGACACCACGGCGGAGACGATCGGTACGACGGTACTGATGATCGCCCACGACGCGAACCCGACTGCGATCTGGAGAATCGGCGCGGCGATGCTGACCATCAGCGAGACGAACGGGACCAACGCCGCGACCAGGCCAGCGATGGGCGGCAACAGGGGGACGAGGGCGCCGACAAGCGCGTTGAACGCGTCAACGATCGGCGGGAGGATCGGCAGCAGCGACGTGAGGATCTGCCCGACCAGCGGAGCCAGCGCGGCGACCACGGTCGTCGCCGCTTGGCCAATGCTGACCAGTAGTGGGGCCAGCCCCTGCGCGGCGTCACCGAGCGCGGCACCAAGTGCCCCCGCGACCTGACCGATTACCGGGATCAGCGGCGACAGCGCGCCGAGGAGCCCGGCCACAATCCCGACGAGCGGCCCCAGCAACGGGACCACGATCTGAATGGCCGCGCCCAGCACCGTCCCGAAGAGCTGGGCAAGCTGAGCGATAACCGGGGCGAGGCTACCCGCGAGCTTCCCGACCAACGGGCCGATGACAGCGACCAGCTGGCCGATCGCTGGGACGATGCTGCTCGTCAGGATCGGGACGAGCTGGGCGATCAGCGGCAGGACTGCGGACAGGGCGCCGCCGAGCGCCTGCCCGAGCTGGGAGGCGACCGGCCCCAGGGCAGTGAACAGGCCCTGGAAGGCGGCGCTCAACCCGGGGATCAGCGGCAGCAGGGCGCTCGTGATCGCCGAGATCACCGGGGACAGCGCCGCGGTGACCGTCGACAGCGCCCCTCCGAGAACTGTGGAAAAAAGCTGTGCGAGCTGAGTGACCAGCGGCAGGAGCGGCTCGATCGCCGACCGAACCGCAGTGATGATCTGCGTCAGCGCACCAACAGAGCCGCCACCACCTGCGGCGAGCGCCTTGAAAACGTCACCGAGCAGCCCGCCGACTTGGACCACGAGCGCACCGAGCTGCCGGAAGACGCCGAGCGCGCCACTGACCCAGGCAACGGCCTGCCCGCCCTCGGCCGCCCGGGTCAGGAAGGCGCCGATGCCCTGCCCGAGCTTGGCGATGGCGCTTCCCGCCTGCCCACCGAACGCTGCCGCAACGGCACCGCCGACCTGCGTCAGGCCGGCGACGACAGGTGCGATCGCCGCGCCCAGGCCTTTCGTCGCCTGGTCAGTACCCGTGACGACCTGCGTCACGGACTTGATGCCGTCGGCCGACGTCAGGAAGGCGGCCACCTTGCTGGCGGCCGTCCCGAAGTCGGTCGCGACGGCTGCGAGACCCGTCTTCAGCGGCCCGCTCAGCGCCGTCGAGACTGCGGTGATCTGCCCCTGGAGCGGCTTGAAGAACGAGTCCTGGACCGAGTCCTTGAGCGAATCGAACGACGGCTTGAGGGCGCGTACTTCGAGTGCCGCTGCGCGGGCGGCAGGCGAGAGTCCGTCCAGTGCCTCGGCGAACTTTTTCGGGTCGTCGGCCAGTGCCGCGCCGAAGGCGTCGCCAACGCCGGCCAACGCCAGCTTCAACGCACTCGTGGCGACGATCGCACCCCCGATCGCCGCCGGGAACGCGGCAATGATCCCGGCCGCCGGTGCCAACGAAGCGGCAAACGAGGCGACGTTGGCCGCCGCCGCCAGGGCCGAACCGCCAATGGCCGCGAACTTCAGGCTGCCGGACAGCGCCCCGCCGACGCCGCTCGCCACCGACGACAGCCCGTGCAACGCCCGGTTGAACCCGTTGACGTCCGGGTTTACCGGCACCCGCAGGCCCGGCATGTTGTGCGCGCGCAGCCGCGCGTTGAACCCCGTCAGGTCGGGAACGACCGTGACGGGGAACTCCTCGCCCGCCAGGAGCGCACGGATCCGCTCGACGAACCCGGTCAGGTCGGGGGCGACAGGGATGTTGATGCTGTCCAGGGACCGCAGTTGGGCCAGGAGCTGCGCGTCGAACCGCGACAGGTCCGGGACGACCCGGACCGACACAGACGCGGCATCAAGACCACGCTGAATGTTGCGACGGATCTGGGCGCCGACGTTGCGAGTTGCCCTGTCCAGAGCCCGCGAGATGCGCAGGCCGAGATCGCGTGCTTCACCGACAGCGTCGGCGTCGTCCAGGACAATCCTGATGACGCCGCGACCGTAGTCCTCGTCGTCGGCCACTGGGCAACCTCGCGCGTGCGAAGGATTGCCCGGCCCAGAACCAGCAGCGCCCCCAGACTAGCCGGTCAGGCAGCCTGGGGGCCGCGCCTCCTGCCGCAAGCTGCTGATCGACGGGCGCCGCAGAAGCACTTAGTGCCCACCGGTCAGACGTGCGTCCTCCGCCGCGAGCTGCGCCGCCAGGCTCTGCGCCTGCCCCATGGCCATACCCGGCGGTCGCATCCGCCGCCGCCCCGCCTGGGAGCCCTTCGGCGGCGCGTACAACTGGGCCCGGATCCGCCGCCTTTCGGCGTCGTCCTCCGCACTCTGCTCCATGGACGCCTCAGCGGCGCTCAACATGACCCTCAGCGGCCAGGAGTGAATATCAACGCCGGTCAGCGCGAGACCGCCCTCCCACGCCTCCCAGGAGGCGGCGATGCTGGCGCAGAGCCGGTGGATGACGTAGGAGGGCGCTGGCCGCCCCCGTACAGCTCGACAACCCACTCCATCAGCTCGACCAGGACGCGGTCCGGGTACCGGGTACCGCCGTCCACGGCCTCTGCCCCTTCCAGGTCCGCAGCGGCGGCGCCGGCGTCGGCCGGAGTCGCATACGAGCCGGTCACCGACCCGTCGGCCAAGACGTCCCAGCGGGCGAACTCGTGCGCCGAAGCGGGGAGCATCAGACTCGCGAGGAAGACCCGCATGGCGGTGGTGGCCTCCCGGACCTGCGACAGGTGGGCGTCCCCCATGTTCGCCGGGTCGAAGTTCAGACGGCGGTTGACTTCCTGAAGCCGCTCGTACCGGTCCAGGAACTCATCACCCAAGACCTCGGGCTCGAACAGGTAGACGGCGTCGCCGATCTCCGCTTCATGCGGCTGGGTGTTGAGCGCGAACTGCTTCTTAGCCACGGATGGCCCTTCTCTTCCCGCACGGAACGCCCGGCCCAAAACCAGCGACGTGGACGGAGAGGGTATCCGTCCAACAGGGCGGGTGCACCCGAACGGCAGCGCCCCGGGCTTCCCGCCACCGACTCAGCGCCGGGCCAGACTCGCGACGGGTCGCAATCCCCCGAGGGTGCAAAGACTCACCGCCTGGGGCTTGAATGATCATGAAGCACAAACCACACTGGAACCATGTGGAGACGCGAGCAACTCGCCGGGGATAAGTACATTGCACGTCGAATGCGAAGGTTTTTTGACCATACCCCGGGGGGCAGCCTCCGCGATCCTGCCGGGATCGCCAAGGCGTACGGGGAGTTTATGCTCTCTCCAGAGGGGATCAACAGCTCCAGGGGTACCATGCTCGCGGGCGAAAGGCGACTCTCCCGAAAAGCCTTCACTGTGGGGCTAAGGACAGAGGATCGCGGATTCGAAGAGCTCACAAAACGCGCCATACTGGTATCCGATAGCCTATTAATGTCTCACGGACCACAAGCCCCATTTAATCATATCGGAGAAAAGACGTTCACTCGCGGCGATACCAACTTTGACACCTTGCAGCCCTCGCCAGGAGACACCACCACTACAACCATCCACTACGGGATTCACTGTCCAGATTTGGCCGCCCTGGGGAACTGGCTAATTGGAGCCGAACCACTACTCAAGGCAGGTCTCACTTGGTACCTTCCGAGCTACACCACGCGCAGGGAAGTGCAATACGGATTCGAACGCCGCCAATCGTCTGACCGGGCGCGCCGAGTGGGGGCAGTCGATTACATAATCAGGGGCGGCAGAGTAATTGACTCATCTGGATCCAATCCCGTAAAGGGCCGCCTGATTCGCCCCGTACTTGAGATTGACCTGCCCTTCATCGACGGCGTCACCCTGGCAGAGTTCAGCAGAATTACAGTCGGTGAATTCGATTCCTACAAGGGATTTCGCAGGTTCCTGAGAACAACCTTCCTATCTATGGATGAAGCACTCAACGCAGTGCAATCCCAGGTGGAGTTGGCGAAGCTAAGCTTGGAAATAGAAGACCAGGTCAGCGCCATGCAGGCCGAACTCTTCGCTGCCAGAAGAAGGAGGTCCATGGCCGCGATTGGTGCTGCGGTCGCTTCAACTGCTGCACTGCTAATCGCTGTAGAGGGGTCCGTAATGGAGCGAGTGCTCACAACTTTCGGCTTGACCACGGCCGGGACCTTTTGGGGCGCAATCAAGGATAGGGCCGAGAACGGCCCTCGCGCGATAGAAAATGGAAAATGGTACTACGTTTGGGTACTTTCCCAAAAGAGCGGTTCATTGTAGGAGTTCAACACGGGAAATCGATCACCACTTTCCGTTACCGCGAAAAGCATTGCGCGGTAACGGGCCAACAACGGCTAACGCAATGTCAAAGGTCAGCGGCCCTCGCGCAGCGCGCGGGCCAGTAAGTTGTTCTGCCGTGTACCCGGAAACGGGGATCAGCCGGGGGTACCCCCTGACCAACGCCGACCCTATAGGGGACCATCAGGCCATGGATCTTCAAGGCATCGGCGCGGTCTCAGCTGCGGGCGTCACACTGATTAGCATCCCCGTGCTCCTCGTCATCGGCCGCTGGCAGGCGCGTACCACCCTGCAAGCTGCTCAGGAAGCGGGTCGCGCTGGCTTCGCGCAGGCACAGGCGACGTACAGCTCCGCTCTGGACGCTGTTAACGCACAGGCGTCGGCCGCCCACACCCAGTGGCGACGCGGCGTCCAGAGGGGCGCCTACGCCGCCTTCCTGCTGGCTGACCATCAGGTACGCGAGGCCACAGAGCGGCTCATAAGGGAAGTTGATGCGGACCCCGTGGCACTGGCTACGCATATGGGGGAAGTCGACAGTGCCAAGGCAGCACTGCGCACCGCCTACGTCGCTGTGGACCTCGAAGGCCCCGGAGATCTCGCCTTCACCGCAGACGCCATCCTCACCTACGCCTTCCAGGTAGCAGACTTCGACCAGCGCGAAGCGACGATGGAGCGGGCCTGGCACCAGCTGGTCCAGATGACCGAGGGCAGCTGGATGACGGGCGGGATCGATGCCGTCCGCCGTGACCGGGCCCGCACGTTCATGGAATGTCTGGTGCGCGTGCAGGTGGCCATCGCCAACAGCCCCTACACAGGTGACCCCAGACATGACCCCGAAGCCATGGACGACGAAATGACGGAACTCACGAGCCAGGTCTATGCCGCACTGAGCCACGTAGATGACGCGCTCAGCATGAGGGATCGAGCCCGCCTGCTCGACATGCACTATCGCGGGCGTCCCCGTCTCCAAAGCGACTACCGGCTGTGGACCGCTGAACTGGAGCAGGCACGAACGGAGTTCGTGCGCGCCGCCCGGGCCGAGCTCGGCAGCACCCCCAACACCTGAGGTCAGCGCCCCGCCCGTAGGGCCCGACCCAGGAAGTCATTTGCCCGCGTGCCGGGATGCCTGACGTATGCGGAGTACACCACCCGGCCGCGGGCCTCGAACCGGAGCACACCGCCCTTCTTACGCGGGCGGATGATGTGCGGCCGGGTGCCGTCGAGGACGTACCGCACGGCCGGGTGGTCACAGACGATGACGCCCTGGAGCCCGCGGGGGCCAGGCTGCACCTTCCACGAGATGTAGCGGCCCATGGACCCGGGTGCTTCGCGCTCGGCGATCCGGGCGGTCCGGGCGGTGCGTTCGGCCAGGCGCCGCGCGACGACGCCGTTGCGCAGCCGCAGTGTCCGCGCGATACGGCCGGGATCGATGCGCACTTCGACGCTCACGGCGACACCTCCTCGTCGTCAGGGCACTTCCCACAGCCGGGTAGCGCAACAATCACCCGCTGCTCAAGGCCCACACAACCGCCTTCCGGGCCGAGGACCTTCTGCTGTCCCATCACGAACCGCCGGCCGCGTCGGGCTTGCTGAGTCCCGGGGAGGCAGCACAGCAAGGCGTTGAAGACCGCCACCATGTCGACATGGAGGATCTGCGCCGAGGCGTTCAGCTCCTCGCAGCTCGGCGGGCACCCGTCCTCGGAGAACGTCGGGGCGCAGCGCAGGAGCGTGACAACGAGCTCCAGCGCAGTGATCGGTGGAGGCGTGCAGCCGCGCACGCCTTGCACGACCCGGGACTCCGAGGGGAACTCGGCGTCACTACTCCCGTAGATCCGGGCCACGGACACCGTGAGCTGCCCACCCTCGCCGTCCTGGCCGCACGGGTCGTCACAGGAGTCCCACGCCGGCTGTCCGGGCACCACGCAGGCCCGGCACGGGCACCCGGGCTGTCCCTCGACCTCCTGCGCAGTGCGGGCCAGAGCAGCGCATACGCAACCGACGACCGCTTCAGTCAGGTCGCGAATCGCCAGCGAGTTCAAGGCCACGTCGTCGTCCTTGCTCGTTTGAAGTCTGGGCTGTAGGCCCGGCTCGGGCTCGTCATCCGGTACGGGTTCACGACGGCAAGCCACAGGTCGACGATGGGCAAGCCTGTGCGGCCCTCGGCGAAGATCAGCGTCGGGTCGGGCATCTCCATCTCCACGCCCTGCCGGACCATCCGGGTCACGTTCCGGTTCGTCTTGCAGCCGCACGCCCCAGGGGAGCAGCCCTTGAGGAAGTGGCACGTCAGCTCGGACACGGCCGCCACCGCAGCGTCGTCGAGCGGCAGCCCGATCCGGTACTCGACCGTGAACGTGCCCTCGGTGCCAGACGGCGCAGCCATGTCCTGGCAGTCCGGCCAGCACTCGCCGTCGGTTCGCACCAGCATCCCGGGAGCGTCGATACGGTACGCCTCCGGGACCAGGACCTCGCCGTCGACGTCGACGCTGACGATGTCGTACACCGGCCCTTCGAGGCGCACTTCGCACAGCTCACCGCATGAGCAGTCCGACGCGCACCCGCACCCGCTGGCATTCCTCCACGCGCCGTCGGTCCCGATGTACGGCACCCACGGCCCAGTGCTGACACCGGACTGGAAACTGATCGGTGCGTCGTCGGCGCACGCCCGACGGCACGGCCGGACCTTGATCGGGCACGGTCCGAGACGCCGTCCGGACAGAGCCCAGAGGACTTGCGACGCAACTCTCGTCCACCGGTCCACTTCCTCCTGCTCCATGCCCTCCGGGACTTCGCAGCACAGCTTCGTGGGCCACGCCGAGCACGGGCCGATCTGGAGCGGCATCAGCGCCTCGCCGTCGTCTCGTATTGCGAAGGCTGGAAGTACGCCTGCCGCAGGTACCGGCCGACCATGCCGTTCGCGAAGCTGTCGGGCATCGTCGACAGGAATGGGCCGGACGCGAACCGCGGGCTGCGGTGCAGCACCTTCACGTCCTCGATCCGCTGCCCGCCGAGGCCGGCCAGCGTCGCGTACAGAGTCCGCTTATGGACGACGGCCAGGTGCCGGCCGATGTCCAGCGCCTCCAGCATCCCCGACTTCTCGACAGGTAGCGGGACATGGAGCTCGTACGACATCGGGTCGTCGTGCCCCAGCCTGACGAGGAGATCCCGGGTCTCCCGCATACCGGTCAGGTACTTCCCCGACGCCCGCGCCGCGTAGTACCGCTCGACGTCGCGCACCGGGCCGCGGTGCAGCACCGGCATGTCGGCCTGCCGCTGCGTGACGAAGAAGTCGTCATTCATCAGCAGGAACCGCTCCGACACGTCGGGGTGCTCGCACGCGGCCCGGACAGCGATCGTCGAGTTCTGATACTTCGTCCCCGATTGGACCGTCGGGATGTGCTCGACGTCCCGCAACCACGTCGGCCGGTAGCCGACGATCCACACCTTCCGATGCGGGAGGTTCGCCGCCCACGTCCGCAGCGCATACCGCAGCTGCTCGTTGACGGGGCCCTCCCGCACCGGAACCACCAGGTCGGGTGCCCCCACTGTCACGACGCCAGGCACAGGCCGCCGGTGACCGGGGTGTACTCACAGACCGGCTCGGGCGGTGCGATCGTCGTGATGAAGGTCCTGCGATGACAGGTCGAGCCGAGCGGAGTGAGGAGCGGACCAGCTGTCCCGGCCTTGTCGATCGGCATGACGTCGTACGGGCCCGCGCCCCAGGCGCCGCCCGCGCGGGTCGCGCCGGTGAGGGTCAGCGAAGCGGCCTCACTGCCGACTTCCAGGTCCCCGAGCTGCCCGTTGGTGACCCACGGCATGAGGAAGTAGATCCACGCGCCCGTCCCGGTGCCCTCGGCCGCACAGACGTCGTCGCCCAGCACCTCGGCCCACAGCTCGATCGCGAAACCGCTGTTGCACTGGATCGAGCAGTCGTCGTAGCCGATCGGCTTGCCGTCGTAGCCGTAGACGACCGGGTTGCCCGTCGCGATCTCGATCAGCTCCGGGCTCACGGAGAAGAAGTTCAGCTCGACGTCGTAGCCCTTCAAGCTGGGGCAGCCCCGCTTGAAACCGCAGATCCTGCCGTTCGCGGCCTTGTATTGCACATCGTCACCATCGTCGACGTTCGCCTTCATCCCGAGCGTGGCGAAGCAGTCGAAGGTGAATCCGTTGTCATCGCCACAGATCGGGCGGCCACAGCCGTCGACCCGGGTCACCCGGAGGGTGTCAGCGTTCGCAATCAGCGGGCAAGACATGCCAGAACCTCCATCGCACTCGGAGGCCCGGCCCAAAACCAGCGGCGTCGAAATGAGTCTAGCCCTGACCGGGCAGTGAAACCCGGCTGAGGCGTACGGCTCTATCTGGCCTTCGCGCGCCCGGTCTTGGCGGGCACAACCTGGGCGGGGTCCTCCTCGACGGGCGGCTCCGGGGGCAGCGCCAGGGTGATCGTCCCGGTGGCCTCGTTGTACTCCTGTTCGTTGACCTCGCGGTATCCGTCGGGTACCAACGCGAGCACGCCTGTGTCGCCGCTGGCGGTCAGCCAACCGCCTTTGTCATTCAGGAAGTAGCGCATGGTCAAACTCCTCAGCGAGTGATGACGATCAGGTGGGTGTCGGTGATCCACTGGTTCAGCGTCACGGAGCCTGCCGTCACGCTGATCGCCGGGTAGACACGGACCGAGTAGCCGGTGTGCGCGGCAAGCACGGCCGCCTGCGCCGTCGCGAAGGTCCACCGCTCGTGACCCACACCCCCGGCCTGGAGCCTGCTGCACATGACGCGCACGCTCGGGGGCCCGCCGTTGATCGACACCCCGTATCCGAGATCGAAGACGCTGCCAGCCGTCCACCTCGCCTCGACGTGCCCGGTGAACTCGCTGCTGAAGGTGATAGCTCGGCAGGTGGTCAGCGAGTCGGCGGTGTAGGTGCCCTCGGCCCAGGCGGTCGTGTCGGCGATGAGGAACCCGCTGGTGGGGCCAAACGTCGGAGTGCCGAGCGGGTGGCTCTGCTGGAGTGTGACCGCCGCCGAGGTGTGCTCGGGCGGCGTCCACAGGGCCCCGCTGCCCGGATCGCACTTCAACGTCGAGTTCGCTGCGGGGTCACAGTCCCAGTCATCCGCCCAGGGCTGCTCTGCCGCGATCGGGAAGGCAGCGAGCGGGGAGTCCGTGGTGCCCTCGCCCTGGAGCCCACAGCCGATCTCCAGCGGCTCAGCAGCGGCTCCCGCAGAGGCGAACAGGCCGCCGTCGGCGCCGAAGTTGATCGTGTTGTCCGTATCCGTGGACAACCGGGCCGTGATGGCCCCGGTTGTCGGGTCGTACCCGGCACCGTCCCCGGCGGAGATACAGCCGCGCACGTCAGAGCAGGCGAGCGAGATGCCGTTCGGGCCGCTCTGCAGCAGCTCGCTGCCACCGTCCGGTGCCGGATCGATCCGCACGTCGCTGGTGATCACGATGGGCGCCCCCGTCGTGCCGACGCCCGTGACGGTCGTCGTCACCGTGTCGGTCGCGCCTGCCACGAAGACGCAGGAGCAGCGGGGGGTTCGGCAGCAGTTCGCCATGTGATGACGCCCCTTCAGGGTGCGGTGTTAGGGGTGGACGGTGACGGATGGCGGCGTGCAGTGGTCTTCGGTGGACGGCGCGCGCGCCGGGCGAGCGCGATGGACGTGCGGGGCCGCAGTCTGAGGCACGCGGCCTCGAAAGCTGCGAGGTTTCCGGGGTAGTCGAGGGCTCCGGTGTGCGCTGTGGCCCTGGCTGACGCCGTGGCGTAGGTCGCCGGATCAGACAGTCGGCGGATCTCGCTGACCCAGCGAGCCGTGTCCTCGCGCGGGATGTAGGTAGCCGCGTCCCCGAACGCCTCACGCATGCCGGGCAGCGGTGACGCGAGCACGGGAATCCCCGACACCATGGCCTCAACGCCAGCGCGGCCGTACGACTCGGTCGTGGACGGCATCAGCAGGATGCGTGTCCGGGCGTAGACGTCACGCGGGTCGGCCCGATCCACCACGCTGACGTTCAGCGCCTGGTGGTCGGCCGCGTGGCCTGCTGCCCTCACCATGAGGAACCGGGCCTCCGGCATACGCGCGGCAAGGTCGGCCAGGACGTCGGCGCCCTTGGCACGGGTGGACCCGTTCAGGGTGACCATGCGGCGCCCACTCGCCTCACCGTCGACCTGGTACAGCAGGGGATTGATCGGGGGCGGGAGCACCAGGGCCCGGCCTCGGTATGCGGGGTAGTGCTCTCGGCACGCCTGCGACGGGAACCAGACCAAGGCTGGCTTCCCCAGGTCAGCGTCCGCTGCCATTCCGTGCACCATCAGCAGGTTCGGGGCCAGGCCCACTTGGGCGGTGATCCGTCGGGCCTTCCTGTCGCCGTGGTGCGAGATGACCAGTTCCGGAACTGCGGCCTGAACCGCCCGCCGCCAGTACCGCAACGGCCATACCCGCACCCTGCCCTCCAGGCGGACATCGCCGGGCTCGCGGATCGTCGTCACGACGTCCACCGCGTGCCCGGCCGAGGAGAGGTGCCGCACGTACTCCCGAGTGGTGACGAACGCGCCCGTTGGGCTCGCCTGCCCATACACCGGCAGGATCACCAGAATGCGCATTGGGTGCACTCCTCACGCCTCGGCAGCGTGGACGTGGACGGTGACACCGGCAGCAACGCCACCGACGGCCAGGACGCCGATTCCAAGCAGTGTCACGCCAGTTGACTGGTCGACGTGCACGACCGTTCCCGACGCGGTGTTCGCGGCGACGTAGGCGGAGCGGAACCCGGTACCGCCCTGGACAGCAAGGGTGACGACAGGCGCGGCGCCGAACGGTGGGGACCAGGTGAGCGTCACGTCCCCAGCGGCGTTGGTGACGGCCGTACGGCGCTCGACACGGGGCCCGGTCGACGCCGGGTCTCCCGGTACCCCCTGTGCCCCCTCGGGGCCGGTGGGCCCGGCCAGGCCCTGGGGACCAGTCGGGCCCTCGGGGCCGACGGAACCCCGCGGGCCGGCCGGGCCGGGGACGCCCGCGCTCCCGCCGGTGCCGCTCACAGCGTCACCGTCCGGGTGTACGCGACCGTCACCGTGCCGGTCCCTGCCGTCACAGTCAGCGGACCGACAAGCGCAGCCTCGGTGTCCCGGCCCACCGACCAGGACACCGACTCCGCCTCGAACAACGTGGACGCCGAGTCCTGGGTGGTGACTGTCCCCGTGCCACCGTGCGCGGTCATGGTGACGGCCTGGAGCAGCGGCACCGTCGCGGCCGACCAGGAGCCGCCCGGCGCGACCTCTACGCGGTGAGCCTGGACCGCTGTGGCCTGGGGCGCACCCTCCGTCTCGCACGGCACAGGTGCAACCGCGGTGTACGGGGCGGACAGGTCCGGGGTGTACGTACCGATCGAGGTAAGAGTGCCTGCGCAGTCGATGGCCATGAGCTCGACGTAGTCGGTATCCGCTACGCCGTCGCCGTCGGTGTCATCGCACCGGCACGCCTCGATCACGGTGTTGGCCGGGCATGGTTCTGGCTGCGGAGTCACGCCCCCGGCCGGGGTGCACTGGCCGACCTCGCCAGTCACCGTGTACGGCTCGCCGTCCAGGGTGGTGTCCGTGACGGTGAGGACGGCGCCCGTCTCGCAGTCCACCGTGACGGTACGGAGGATCTGCGTGGCGCAGTCGCTCTGTTCGTAGGCAACGGCCGCGGTGAACGAGGACAGTTCCCACGATGTTTCGCGCGGGCTGCCGGGGCATGCCTGCGGCGAGTCATCGTAGGTGTCGAGCGCCACGAAGAAGACGAGGTTCCCGGCGGCCAGGTCGGCGGCCGGGACGTCCGCCTCCACTGTGAGGGTGCCCGACCAGCCGACCGCGGCGTCCTTGGGCGGGAGGACGGTGGCGACCGGCTTCGTGCCGTTGATGAGGCGCACGGCGCCGGTGATGGCGCATCCGGTGTCCGGGCCGAGCTGTGCGGCGTCGACTGACACGGTGACGTGAGCGGTCCCGGTGTCGCACGCCGGGCGCGGGGCCTGGACGGTCGCGGCGAGGGTGCGCACGGTGCCGGTCGTGCCGGGCTGTGGTCCGGTGCTCGGCGGGATGGTGAGGGGGCCGCCGTCCCACAGCGCTTGTGCACCCGCCATGGGCAGCCCTGTCGGATACGGGTAGTACGGGCCGGGCGCGCTGTCCGTGACCGTGGGGTCGGGCTCGCCGTCTGCCGGAATGTCGCACAGCAGGAGCGTGGAGGAATTCCGGCACTCGGGCTGCGGGGGGCAGCGTGCCAGGACGGCCCTGGCCGGCAGGTCCACCGGGTCGCCCGTGGTCGGGTCGGTCAGGCGCTGCTCCATCCGGTCGCCGGTCTGGTCGTCATAGACCCGCTCGACCACGACCTGGCCGAGGACGTCGCCGCTGGCCTCGTCGCGGATACACAGGAGCTCCGTCTCGACGTCCACCCGCTGCTCCGGCGGGGGCTGCTCGCAGCACTCGGACAGGGTCTCGCACTGCCCGACCTCTCCGGTGACGGTGTACGGGTCGCCGTCGAGGGTGGTGTCGACGACGCTGACCGTGGCGCCGGTCTCGCAGTCCACCACCGTGCGCCGCATGAACTGGACGGTGCGGGTCATGACGATGTCCAGGCGGCCCTGGATCCAGTTCTGGGCTGCCCCGTCGCGGACTTCGATCTCCACGACGTTCGGCCCGGCCTTGACCGGGATCTGTGCGGTGCCGCTGGTCGCGGGCATGTTCCACTGCCCGTACATCCCGGCATCCTGGCCGTTGATACGCGCCCTGGCGCCGCCGTCACCACGGAAGTTGGTCGAGGTGACGACCGCGACCCCGTCCTCCGGCGCGGTGAATTCCTTGCGCATCACCCAGCGGACGGGCGCAGTGTCGTAGCTCTCGTAGCTGGGGCCGGGACCGATGCTCAGGTCGGTCCGTACGCCCATGTATCCGGGGTTCCCGGCCGGGTGGGGTACCGGGTACGGGATCGCCGCCTCAGGGCCGAAGCCGGGCCCGTAGCCGGTGTAGGAGACGATCTCCCACTCGTCCGCCCCGGGCCGGTTGACGGGGTCGAAGACCGTGACGGCCGCCTGCGCCGCGGTGTCGCACAGCAGCGTCGAGGACGAGTCACGGCACGGCTTCTCGCCGCCGCCGTTCGCTGAGCAGCCGCAACAGCCGTCAGGGACGAGCGTCGTGCCCTGGAAGTGAACGGCAGTGCAGGCGGAGCCGCCGCCGGTGTTGCCGTACCGGTACACGATCTGCGCGGGCGGGCTGTCGAAGTAGACGTAGGCCGTGATGTTGCTCTGGTTCGCCTTGATCGTCGACCCGTTCCAGGTGACGTCACCTTCGACGCGGGACGGGATCGGGCTGAGGTTGGTGACGCCCTCGAACGTGTCGAAGTCGAGCAGGTCCAGGCGGAACGTGGTCATCTGCTGGGCGGCGGTGTCCAGGGTGAGCGTGTACACCGTCGGGTTGTTGAAGGCGGGGTTCGCCGGGTCGTACGTGCCGCACCCGCCTGGCGCGGCGCTGCTCGCGTGCAGTTTGACCTTGGCGACCTCGCCGGTCTCCGGGTTGGTGACGGTGTAGATGAAGTCCTGCCGGGCCACCCCGGCGGGGTCCTCGGCAATGCCGGTCTGCGGCCACAGGAGCTCGGAGAGGGCGGGGACGCCACCGCTTCCGCAGTCGACGACCTGCACCGGTGTATACGGCGTCGTGCCGTCCATCTCCGTGTCGCGGGTCTCGGCCAGGGCGCCGTCGCAAGAGTGGACCAGGTGCCGCAGGAACTGGACCGCGCACCGCCTACCGTCATCTCCCGGCTCGACCGTCGGGTTCAGGTCGCACAGGCGCAGGATCTGCACCGTGGAAGCGCAGGGCTCGACCTCGGGCGGGTGGCAGACGCCGACGGTCCCAGTCGGGGTGTAGGCGCTCGTGCCGTCCAGGCGGGTGTCCGTGATGCTGATGACCGCACCGTCGCAGTCCCGGCACACGGTGCGCAGCATCGGGGCGGTGGCCGGGGTGACGACGAGGTCGCCGACAGTCCGCTGGGTGGCGGCTAGGCCGGTGGCACCGTCAGTCGCGAAAGACAGCGCCGTGAAGGGCCCGGGGTGCGAGAACGTCGACGCGGCCGTGGTGTCAACCTGCCCCGCAGCAGGCCCGGCGCTGAGGGTGCGCGTCGCCGGGTTCCACAGGTGGTCAGGACTCAGGGACAGCAGCTCGGTGCCGAGCGGCATGACCAGGGCGCCGACGGATGTGTTCACCCGGCCGACCTTCGCCGACCAGGTGGCGGATACAGAGCGGCTGAACGTGAACGGCAGCGGGCCCCCAGTGGGCAGCGGGAACAGGGCGACGGGGAACCAGTTCGGAACGCTGCTGGTCCCGGCCCCGGACGTCCAGTTGACCCCGTTGGGCAGTGTCCCGGACCGGGCACCGGCCTGGGAGGCCGCGACGAGAATAGGCGCCGCCGAGGTGTCCAGCGGCACATCGCACAGGGTGTGCGTCTCACAGTTCCGGCAGGGCTCCGGCTCGCAGAGCCCGACCTCACCAAGGGGCTCGAACGGGGTGATGCCATCGAGGAGCGTGTCCGCGACGACACCGACCCGGCCGCTCTCCGAGTCGACCTGGTAGGCGCGGAGGAACTGCGTCACCGTGCCGTCCTCGGCGACGTCGCAGAGGACGGCGACCTCGGTGTCCTTCCCGGGCTCCACCATGACCGGGATCGAGTCTGTCGGGCAGACCTTGACAAGCTGCGCGAGCGGCGGCGGCGGAAGCTCCGGGCACCCGGTCACGTTGTACTCGTACGCGGCCGACCAATCGGAGAAGCTCCAAGACTTGCACTGCGAGGAGACGTTGAAGGATTTCTGCCAGGTCTCGGCGCTGACGACGGCGTACACCTCGCCGGCGGCCAGGCGGTCAGCGGGGATCGACGCGACGACCTCCCGAGTTCCGGAGGACCCGGCGGGGGTGTTCTGCGGGAATGCGTGGCCACCGGCTTGCACGGCGCTGCCGTCCGCCAGGTGATACATCAAGAAAAGTGCGCCCGTGGACGCCTGGCCGGAGCCGGGGCCCTCCTGGGCGTAGTTGAGCCGGATAGTGACCCGCACGGTGCCCGCGTCACAGATCGGACGCGGAACAGCCGGAAGCCTGAGGGCACCCAAGCCGTAGTCCTCGCCGGACGTGTTCACACCGCACTTGGTGGCGGGCATGTGCCAGGTGCCGCCGGAGATGAGGGCGCCCATGCCAGGCACCTCGTGCTCGGTCGCCGCCTTGATCGGCCGCGACAGGGCGACGGAGGACAACTCCTCGTTGCCGCTGGTGATCGGCCCGGACACGCCCGGCGTGCCGCCGGTGCCGGTCCCGCAAGGGACGAGGGAGCCTGCACAGGCGCCCACGCGGCCGACCGGGGTGTACGCGGTGGTGCCGTCGAGGAGGGTGTCTCGCGTCGTGCTGGTGCCGTCCCCGTTCGGCGTGAGCTGCCGCAGGAACTCCGTCACGGAGCCATCGCTGCCCGTGTCACACAGGAGCAGGTACTCGACGTCGTCGATCGCTCCAGGGCAGATTCCCAGTGTCCCCACCGCGGTGTACGGGTCGCCGCCCGGGGTGAGAGTGCGGACTCCGGTCAACTGGCCGTTGTCGTCGTACTCGTACTCGACGAGGACGGGCGCGATGACCTCGCCGTCCGCGTCCAGGTCGCACCACTGCCCGACCTCGAACTGTGCCGGCTGGCCTGCGCATGCCTCGGTCCCGGCCGGGGGCGAGCCCGCGGTGAACGCGCCGGTGAGCAGGTTGAGCCACCCGGTGACCTCGGGGGCTGCGGCATCAGCACCGCACTCCCCGCACGCGGACACGGCGAGGACGGAGATGGGTGTGCCGTCGGCGAGGCACAGGCCGGTGGAGGCGATCCCCGGGGAGCAGCAGGGCGGAGTCGGCGGCTCAGGCTCGGGGGCAGCGCACGGGATCGGCTCGACGGGCATTCACGCCTCCGGGTGCTTCTGGCGGCGGTGGGTGTCCCGTCCGCGCTCGCTGGTGAACTCGCGGTCGCAGCCGCCGCAGAGGAAGACACCTTCCGGCACTTCGGCGGCCGGGTCGCTGGAGCCGCTGTCGTCCTCGGACAGGGCGGGAAGCGGGACCGAGTCCGGCCCGTGCGTCTCGGCGGGCACCCCGTGCAGCGGCTCGCCAGGGACAGCCTTCCGTTCGTCGAGCACGGGAGCGGCCAGGCCCTCTGAGGTGGCCACGCCCAGCAGTTCCCCGGGCGCGGGGTGTCCCTGAGCGGCGTCCTCGTCGGGAGAGACGTACCGGTGGCCGTCCACGAGGGAGCCGATCAGGATCTCCTCGGGCGCCTCCGGGAACAGCTCGGCAGGGACGGCAAAGACGTTCGGGCCGACCGTCCGCAGCTTCGGCTTCTGCGCGACCGCCCACACGGCGAACGCTCGCAGCTTCTCCGACGTCGGCCGGATCTCGATCATGTTCCTCATGGGCAGGTACTCACCTGAATCGCGCAGACGGTGCAGGTGGTGCCGACGACGTAGGTCCGCTCCACCAGGACGTTCCTGTCGTTGTTTCTCGTATTCACGGACGAGCCGGGCCGGTCCGGGATGGTCTCGGCGGGGCCGCGGCGGATGACGACCGGGCCGGTGATGTAGAGCCACGCGGTGCCCGGGTCCGCAGGGATGTTCCCCGGGCCGGTGTTCAACGCGGAGTATCCGGAGCCGATGATCACGCAGTTCCCGGCGAGGGTCCGCAGGTTGCCGGTTGCCGGGTCCTCGCGGACGATGTTGCAGCAGCCGAGGAGCGCGGCGGCGCCGGCCGGGACGTGGAGGACACCACGACCGCCGTACGACTCGGCCAGGCATCCCTCCAGCGCGGCAACGCCCTGGGCGATGTTCACCGGCCCCTCGGCCGGGGTCAGGTCGATGGCGGACATGGCCAGCTTGTTGGACCAGAACCCGGCCTCGACGGCTTCCTGCTCACCGAGGGCAAGGGATGCCTCGGCGTGGGTGCGGGCCTCTGCGTACGTCCAGCCGAGCGCGCTGCATTCGGCTCCGGAGTACACGGTGATGGGGTCGGCGTGCTCCGTCGTGGGGCGGCAGAACTCCTTCCGGAGCGGGCCGGGGCTCTCCTCGCTGGGGCTCTCGTCGTCCAGGCAGGGGTCCCGCCAGACGTTGACGGGGCAGCAGCCGAGCGACAGCCACTCGACGCCGAGGAGTTCGTGGACGTCGTCGACATCTCGGATGTCAGTACAGGCGCCGAGGATGCCGTGGGGCAGCGGCTTGCCTGGGATGGCCTCGACGTACTTCCTCATGCCTGCCATCGCTCACCTCCGTTCTGAATTGGGTTGTGCCGGGCCCGGGTTCAGGGCACCGGGCCCGGCACGATCGGGGGCGGGGAAGGTCAGGCGATGGGGCAGGCCAGCTCGATCTGCGCGCCGGTGGCGCCGGTCGGGCAGACGGGCACGGTGACGAGGCGGGTGTCGACGGAGCGGTCGACCAAGGCGACGCATTCCTCGGCGAAAAGCGCGGTGTAGTCGTTCGTGACGAACTTGGTTGAATCGTGAACAACCCCGAGGTTGACCTCCTCGCCACGGCCGATCTGGAGCGAGCCGGCCGGGTACATCAGGAAGGACAGCTCAGACGGCCAGCCGGTAGCCGGGGTCGGGCCGCCGATCTCGGTTGGCACGCCCGTGGTCGGCGTCGGCGCCAGACCGCGCGCCCACTGCACCCGCACACCCAGCGTGCTGAACGCGTTCTGGATGCAGTTCGGGTCAATGTCACAGATGTCCTTGCCGTTCTGCCGCGCGACGTCGGCAAGGAACATGTTCTTCGCCCACCACGGGAATACGACCTCCAGCGCAGTGCTCTCACACAGGCTGTGACGCTCGATCATGTCGGCCGACTGGAGGCCGATGGCCCCGTAGATCGCCGACAGGGCGGCCATCGTCTCCGGGAGGACGACGGGCGTCGCCGTCGCCACGGCCTGCTGGAACAGGACCTGCCGAATGCGGATCTCGTGGGCGACCATGCTGTTCCGCAGGTACCAGGCGACCAGCTCAGGGAAATGCCTCTGCGTCAGGATGCCCGCCTCCAAGCAGACACCGACCGCTTCACAGCGGACCTCGACCGGGTCCGGGCACGGCACCCTGAAGCACGGCTTCTCGGCGCCACTGATGTCGTCGGCCTCGGTGTGCACCCACGTCATGGACGACACGTCCAGCGACAGCGGCTTGTAGTACCTGAGCCCGCCTCGGGCGAGCTGGATCTCCGGCGCGTCCCACAGCATGTCGGGGCACGAGGTGTCGGTCAGCTCGTAGATCGTCTCCGACGGCGCGCACCAGCCGCCAGAGGCGACGAGGTCCTTCTCCGGGAGGCGCCGCTGGCTCGACGCGTGGAGCGCCACGGTGGTGCCCTCGGGCGCCGAGCTGGAGTCGGTGACGATCAGGTCGTCGGAGTACGGGTGCCGGTAGCTGATGACCTGGCCCACGCCTCCGCCAGCCGTCTTCAGCGCGTTCGCGCGGCTGATGATGCCCGCAGTGATGTCGCTGAAGTCGAGCGGGGAGCCCGGGGCGTAGCCGGGGACGTCGACCGCTGCGGTGATCGTGGTCGTCGGGGTCGGCGCCTCGGGCAGCACGCGGGGCTGACGCCGGCGGACACCGGACAGGTTCAGGGCGGGGCGCAGCGCGGACGAGGACGCGGCGACGGCCTTCGGGGCGGGCTCGGGCTCGGGCTCCGGCTCGGCGTCGGTGGCCGCCGCGGTGGCCTCGTCCGCTGCGGCGACAGCGTCGTCGCCCTCGGTGCTGGTGTCGGTGTCGGCGGCGTCTCCGCCGCGCACCTGCGCGGCCAGGGCGTCGATCTCGGCGGCGGCCTGCTCGGCCGCCTCGCGGCGGGTGCCCTGCTCGGAGCGGATCGACTCGACAGCGGTCGCGAGCGAGCGGAGAGATTCCAGGTCCTTCGACGTCACGCTGGTCGACGTGGACTTGGCGTCGAACGCGGCGACCGCACCGGAGAGAGCTTCAGCCAGCTCCTCGTCGGTCAGAGCAGTGATGTCCTCGGGTACTTCGAAGTCGGCCATGGGTCGGATCTCCAGGATCGATCTTGGAGACCCGGCCCAAAACCAGCAGTCGTCTGCCGCCCAGCATAGGCCAGGCGCCAGCGGCGATATCGGCGACTTGTCCACCGAACGTGGCGGTGCCTACCGCGTCGACGTCTTCTCGGCCTTCGAGGCGGCATCCTCCTTCGGCTTCTCCCGCACGATGGCGTCCTGGCTGTCCTTGTACCGGCGGGCTACGGCCTCGCTGGTGGCCTTCGACACCGAGCTGTAGAGGACCTTGCCCTTACCTCCGGCGGCGACGACTTCCCACTGCTGACGCTTCTTGCTGCACGAGCACGCCATCAGACTTCCCCTTCCGTTGCGGTGTTGGTGCCGGCCGCGATCTGCTCGCGGGCCGGGGCGATGACGGACGCAGCGAGGCGCTGCGCCTCGGCAAGGGCGGCGCTGTCGCGCTGCTCCTGGCGGCGGTCCATGGCCGTCAGCAGGACGTCGAGGAACGGCACGCTGGTGAGCAACGCCGCAGCGATGGAGTCGACCTGACTGCGCGGCAGCGGCACGCGTCCGGACATGTCCGCCGAGTTGTCCGGACGATGTCCGGGCAGGTCAGCGGCTGTCCGCGTCGAGGTGTCCGGGCCGTCCGGGACGGTGTCCGAGTCGTGTCCGGACACGTCCGGAGCGGTGAGCATCCCGGCCGCAGAAGCGGCGAGAGCGAGATTCGACCGCTCGGTCACCGCGGTGGCGAGGAGCGGCGAGGAGTGGCCGGGCACCGGCACCGACAGGACGGCGCGGAGCTGCCACTTCCCCTTCGGGCCCTGCTTCATGTGGTACGAGGGCTGCGTCGCCTGGAAGACTGCGCGGTCCCACTCGGACAGCCACGGGCCGGCCGCGCCCGAGAACCAGAGCCCGCCCGCGTTCTGCCCGACGGTGACGATCCCGGCGACGGTCCTTGAGTCGTCGAACTGGCAGGCAGCATCGTTGCATTCCGCGCCGTCCCTGGTGTGCGGCGCGTTCATCGTGAAGGCGCCCGCGCGCACCGTGCTGCCGTCGTCGAGCTGGAACTTGGCCCGCAGGAAGTGCGTCAGATCGAGCTTCCCCAGGGACTCGATCGTCAGCTTCCGGCCCGGGTAGCCCGCGTGCGGTTCGCCGGCCTGTGCCACCCAGCCGTAGATCCGGCCGTCGGCGTAGTGCACACCGCCCGAGCCCGGGGGCAGCTCGGCTGCGGTGGGCTCCTTGAACCAGGCGGCGGGCATCGGCGGGAGTTCACTCATAGCCGTCCACGCCGAGGCGACCAGGTCCCGCATGGACGCCGTTTCCTCGTCGCCGTCGTCGCCGATCCACGGCGGGACGATCGAGTCGTCGTCGTACGCCTTTGCCAGCCGGGCGTACAGCGTCGCCACCCGGGCCTTGACCGCGTCCCGGTCATCGTCGGGCAGGTCGACGCCGCCCATGCCGCCCTGCAGAACGCTCGCGACGGCGTACACCCCGGCCGCGATGATCCGCAGCTCGCCGTCGATGACGTCGGCGAACGGCAGTTTGTACGCGGCGGCCGTCGCCGGGTCGGCGTCCTCGTCGCGCCACAGATACGCGGAGCTGAGCTTGTCGGCGTCCACGGTGTCGTCGTCGCCCGTCGCCCAGGCGAGGACGTTCTTCTTCGCGGCGGCCCCGTCCCACTTCCGGTCAGGGTCGTCGTTCACTGGAAGGTCGACGTCGCCGGACACGGATGCCGTCATGGACATCTCGGTCGACGGGCCGACGTACACGCCCCGGGCGAGGCGCACGATGTGCCCGGCCTTCGCGGCGCGGGACAGGTGGCCGCGCGCGGTCTCCATCTTGATGCGGAGCCCTCGGGCGACCTCGCGGGCGCCGACCGGCGCGGGGGCGGACTTCACGAAGTCGACGACGCGGAGCTGTGCCGGGCTCGGGCCGGCCGCCGACCAGAAGTCTTCGTCCTCGTCGACGGGGGCGGGCTCGGCCTGGTCGTCGAGGACGATGCGGGCCTCGTCGTACGCGGGCATCGCCACCAACGTGGCGCCGCGCAGCCGGGCCCGGGTCACCCGCATCAGCAGGTCGCCGGACGACTCGCTGTGCACGACCGTCCCGAGGTCCTGGTCGTCGCGGTCGCCGGCAGCCGCGGTGAGCGTGCCCGTCGAGCCGAGGGCCGCGCTTACGGCAGCAGCGGTCACCTGGCCGTTCTGCCCGGTGATGAGCTGCACCGTCGACCCGTGGCGGGAGAGGGCGTTGCCGGATGCGGTCCACTCGGTGGTCGCCGTGGCGGTCAGGGACCAGGAGCCGTCATCCAGGCGCAGCAGCGACGCCGACGGCAGCGACGCGAGCAGCACGACGGCACCCTCGTCCCCGTCGGCCGCCGGGGAGCGGTCCACGAACTCCACGGACACGTCGTCGAGATCCACGCTGACGCCGAGTGGCGCCTTCTCCTCCAGCAGCATGACGGCGTCGGCACCGGCCGGCCGGTTCGGGTACAGGACGCCGCCCCCGGCGATCCGGTCGCCTTCGCGGGTGATCCGCTGGATCGATCCGGCGAGTTCGGCGCCCTGGTGGCCCATCAGCATCTCGTCGGCGTGCTGGAGCGGCCACGGCCCGGACCCGGACCAGTACAGCGAACCGGGCCGGAACACGCGGCCGTCGCCGGTCTCGGTGTTCTCGAACGCCAGGGCTGTGCTGCCTGGGGTGGACCACGGGCGGGGGGCCAGCGGGCCCATGGTCAGGTAGTCGTCGTCTTCGTCCATCGTGGTTGCCTCCTCTTCCCGGCCGAGCGGGATGTCGGTGTGCTCACCGGCGAACGCGACCCGCAGCCGGTCGAACCGGATCGGGCCCAGCCGCTGGTTCATCGCGGTCAGCAGGGACGGGCTGCTCGTGTACGCGGCGCAGACGTGCGCCTGCCAGGGCGTGTGCTGGGCTGGCAGGTCGGGCTGCCGGTGCATGTCCTCCAGCGCGTAGGTGGCCGCCCAGCGGGCGGTCTCCAGCGTCGGGGCGTCTTGGGGGCGGTCGCGGTCATCGCTGACGGACCACACCCAGCACGGATCGTCGCCGTCCGAGTTCCAGTGGGCTGCGCCGAACGCCCGCCCGGCCAGGGGCTCGCCGAGGTCGGCGACGCGGGAGCGGAGACCGGCGATCAGGTCGGCACGGTGCTCCTCGTCCCAGTCGGCGCCCTCGCCCAGGTAGAACAAGGTCAGGTGCAGCTCGCCAGCCGGTTCGGAGCCGACAGCGGCGAGGGCCAGGCGCTCGGCGTCCTCCTCGCTCGGCACCAGGGCGATCATCGCGCCCGTGTGACCACCAGCAGCGGTCAGGGACTCGTCGGCATCCACACTGTTCTCCCTTGCATCTGAAATTCCTGCTCCGGGGCTCGTCTGAGATTCCAAGGCGGCGGCCTGTAGCTCGGGGGCGACTGCAAGGCGGCATCGGCAGTTGATGACCAGGCCGGCCGGGGCGGTCGGGTCGCCGGGGGTCTGCATGGAGACGCCGCCGACCGTGAACGGCTCGGCCAGGAAACGGATCTGACCGTCTGCCTGGTCGTGTGCGGTGCGGACCTTCCGGTCGTGGCGGGTGACCCACTGCTTGACCACGGGCCGGTCGGGGCCGCTCGCAGCCTGCGCGGCGGCCAGGGTGGTCGTGTTCCACGCGCGGGACACCTCGGTCTGGGCGATGCGCCGCTCCCGTACGGGGCCGAGGTGCGGGCCCTCGCGGGTGAACGCCTCGCGGAGCCTCGCCCGCAGCTGCTCGATGTCCTCCCCGGCGTCGATGCCGGCCGCCAGCTCGGCGCGGGTTTCCTCGGCGAGCCGGTCGCCGACCGCGCGCAGCAGGTGCTCGGTCGTCTCGACGTACTGGCCGATGCCCTGCGGGAGGGTGCCGTCGTCGTACCGGCCGGGAAGGTCGTCCCAGCCCTCGGGGAGGTCGGCGCCGACGTCCTCGGCCGCCGCGGTGGCCGCTTCCTCCGCCGTGCCGAGGAGACGGCGCACCAGGCCGGATACACGGCCGCCCCACATACGGGCGATCCGGCCCACCGAGAAGCGGGCGGCCACGAGTTCCGTCGCGGCCAGGACGGCGTCAGCGAACTCGTCGGCCGTCGCGGTGAGGGCGGCGGCGACCGCCGCGGTGAACTCGCGCTCAGCCTGGTCGAGCTGGGCATCACGATCCGGCATGGGCGGCCTCCTGCGGCACGGCCTCGCAGTTGATGCAGAACTTCCATCCGCCCGCCCGCTTCGGGCCGCTGGTCGTGCGGACAGTGATCACGACGACGGACAGGGAGCCGGCGTAACCGCACTCGGGGCACATCTGCCAGTCCGTGGACGAGTCGAGTGGGCCGTCGACGTCGTCCTCGGCAAGGCGCTCCTGTGCGTCGAGCTGCCACGCACAGACTTCCTCGGCCAGGGACCGGTCCGGGCAGTGCGAGCACCAGCCGAGGACGCGGTGAGCGGGGATGCTGTGCCCCAGCGGGACCTTGTGCGCTGCGTCATCCGGCACAGCCGGCCTCCTTCTGTGGACACGGTTCCTCGGCCGGGCCGACGTAGATCCGCGCCGGGCCGCTCGACAAGGCGCTGCCGTCCGCGTACGTGATCTTGAAGCCGGTGACGTCGATGCCTTCGAGGACCGCGGTACGCAGACCGCCGCAGTCCTGGCACAGGTCGACGTGATGGAGACGCTCAGCCACGGTCGATCCTCCTGGGCGGGAGCGGGCTGTCGGGGTCGTCGCAGATCTCGCACCACGCCCACGTGCCGACGGTCGTCAGGCCGCCGGGGCTCAGGAGCAGCAGGTCCGCGGTGATGTGGGTCCACGCCTTGCAGACCGCGCACCAGCCGGACCGGAGCGTCCCGGGGTGGAGGATCAGGCCGCCGTCGGGCTCGGTTTGCGGTGCGGGCCGGGGCCTCATGCTGCTGCCCCGACGCACGAGGTGAGGACGGTCGGCACGAGCCGGTATTCGTGCTCGACGCCGGCGGCGATCAGCTCGCGGGCGTAGATGTCGAGCGACGAGGTCAGGCACTCCGTGTCGAGGCCGTACCGTCCGGCGATCTCGTCGGCGCGGGACCAGGCGCCATCGAGGAGCCGCCACTGCTCGACCTGGGCGGCCTCCACGGACAGGACGGTGTGGAGGCGGGCCGACGCGATGTCGCGGGCCTTGCCGCGCTCCGAGCGGGGGCAGGCCGGGGTCTTGCGCAGCTTCTCCCCGGCCGCGGTGAGTGCCCCCCAGATCAGGCCGTCGGCAGCGGCAAGCAGACCCTCGCCGGGGCCGGCCGACGCGGGCAGCGTCTCGGGCGGGGCCTCGGACTCGTCAACGGGCAGGGTCGGCGGGGCCGGTGGTGTCTCGTCCTCGGGGGTCTCGTCACCGGTCTCGTCGGGCGGGTTCAGCTTGCGACGGGCGATCTCGTCCGCGTCGGGTGCGTCCGACTCGTCGAATCCGGTCTCGCGGCGCAGCGCCGCGTCCGAGATGACACCCCGGTCGTGGGCTTGGAGCGCTGTCTCGCTGCGGTTGGTGCGCACCCGAAGCGGACTGGTGTCGTACCAGACGAGCCACCGGTGCCACTCTGGGTCGCCCTCGGCTTCGAGGATCGGGCGGAGCCACTGCTGCGTGAAGGCGTAGCAGACGGTGCCAGCCTTCGGTTCGATGCCGAGGCGGATCGCCTCCGAGGTGAGCGCCCACTGCCCCCAGTGGTTCACGTCACCGAGGCCGAGCAGGATCTCGGCGGGGATCTCCAACCCGGTGGCGAAGCGGCGCACAGCCTCCTCACGCAGCTTGATCGCCAGCTCATCAAATTCGCTCTCGAATTTGATGTGCTTGAACTCGGCGATGGCGTCGGCCGGGAGTTCCAGGATGATCGGGACCGTCGCGGCGGCCGACTCCGGGTCACGGATCGCCGTCTCGGCGATCGTCATGAAGATCTCGATCAGGTCGTCTTCGGCTTCGCCCTGCTGTGTGCCGGCTGTCGGGAACCTCGTGCCCTTCGGGATGAGGAGCAGGCCCCGGCCCGTGATGCGGGAGCGGGCGATGGCCTTGACGGCGGCGTTGAGGAGCAGCAGCTCCTCCAGCAGTTCGAGGCTGGAGCGGACGGGGCTGTCGGCCTCGATGGCACGCTCGGGGTCCGGCTCCCACACGCGGATCGCCACGGGGCCGTCGGGGTCCATGGCTTCGGGGTCGCCCTCGGGGATCGGGACGTCCTCGCCGTCGATCTCGGCCATGAGCTTGCCGGACTGCTGGCGGACTTCCTTCACCGACAGGACACGCCAGTCGTGCCCGTCCTCGGGGCTGTACGGCGACAGCACCTCCGAGTTGGGGCGGACGATGACCCAGCCCTCGCCCGGGACGGTCAGGTGCTTCCCGAAGGCGCCGAGCATCTTGGCCTGGCCGTCAGGTCCTCCGGCGATCTGCGAGACGATCTCGTGCGCTCGGTGGCCGGGCGGTGCGGGCTCGATCGTTCCGTCGTCGGCGCGGCGGCCGGCGAACAACCTGACCCCGGACATGGCGTTGCTGATCCAGGAGGCGGCGAACCGCACCTCGGGGACCTGGTGGTACATGTCGTAGGCGCGGCCCTGCCAGGACTGGTCACCGGCGCCACGTCCCCTGATCTTGCGGGACGTGTAGCGGGACGCGGACGCTGCGAGCTCGCGGCCCGTCATCAGGCTGAGCCAGTGCGGGAGTCGTCCCAGCGGTTCAGGAGGACGGCGGCCCCGGCGACGGCGAACCATTCGATCCCGTGGACGAGAACCGGCGCCTGGTCCCACCTGCCGGTGACGAGGAGCCACGTCACGAGGAGCGCACCGGCCACCCACCAGCCCGAGCAGTAGACGCAGGACATCAGCGTCACCACGGCTTCGCGGGCGGTGGACTCGGGCTTGCGCTGGTACCAGGTGTCGATCCGCTCGCGGACCGGGTCAAGGATCGAGTCGTGGACGACGAGCTGTGTGCCGCGGTACCCGGCGAAGGCCAGGACGGCGAGGACTGTGGGGCTGATCATGGGCGTCCCCTGACGGGAGATCATCGGCCGGGTTCAGCGAGGGATGATAAGCCATCTCGCGCGACCGGTTCCGACGGAATCTCTCAGCAGGTCAGGTGACGTTTTTAGATCAAAAACATGGCTGCGGTCGGAACAGAGCCATGGCGTCGACCGGTGCCGAGCCGGGCGTTTCGATCTCAAGCTGTCCGCCTGGAGCGGGCAGCTCCACGATATCCAGGGCGCTGGCGCAGGAGGCCAGAATGCCGGAGTCACGGCGTGCCCCGGGGGCGTCATGCCGCGAGGCGTCCCTCGGTGGAGTGGCCGACCACGGATCTGGACGACGCGAGCGTGCGGGACATCCTTCGGCGGTACCCGACGGGGGCGCCATCAGTCGCCTGTATTCCGCTCTTGCTGGGGAGCAGGGCCCTCCTCGGGCTTGGACCCGGCGACCATCGTGAGGATGAGTGCGTGGAGCAACTCAGCCTGCTTTTCCTCGCCAAGGCTAGAGTCGCGCACCAGGCGCTCAGCAGCCAGATAGCGGGACAGTGACAACGGCTCCTCGAAGTAAGCGTGCAGCGCCTTTGAGGTCATCTCCTGGGAGCGGATGAAGGTTTTCGCGATGTAGCCGGACAGGGCCGCAGCTACCGCCCCTAGCGCGCCGGCTGCGATGCTTCCAGTTGCCGACTTGGAGCTGAGTGCCATGACCACGAACGCGGCAATGAGGACGAATCCAGCGATCGCGGCGTATTGGGCGTTGCGGAACGACTGGGTGGCCTGGTCCACTGCCGTACGGTGATAGTCGCTGAGCCGGGCATGCGTGACCGTCCACAATGCTGGCAGCGCCAAGTCGTGTGCTGGCCCAGGATGAGAAGCGCGGGTCAGCGGATCGGACGATCCCAAGGCGGAGGCGGTGGAATCCACGTTAAGGCGCAGAGCACCTTCTAGTTGACTCTCCGCGTCCAGTAGGCGTTGCCGACTCTGCGCCCTCAATCTCTCTCTGGCGGAGCGCTCAGCAAACCAAACGACGGCCACCGCGATAACGGCAAAGGCCGTCATTATCACCCAGACGACGGGATTCACGCCTGCCGAATCCGGCATCGAATACGAGACCGCTTCGAGCGTAATTGTTACGCCCAAGAAAACCATTGTAACGAGAAGGATCGCGACTACGGCGCGTTTGCGGAAACGCACGCCTTCATGGTCGACGAGGCGGATATCTCTGTCCGGGCCGCTGGAAGGTTCGGGTCGACTTGCCATAGCTACTCATCATTCCCCGGCAGCCGCTAGGTCGTGTCCAATGCCGCCAAGTCGTTACCTCCGCTGCGCTGATGCACTCAGCGCCTGAAGGGGGTTGACCTCACTTCGTGATCCTCCGCCCGTACACGCCGGCCGAGGGCGGCGTCTGACGGCCCGCGCCGCCCGGCTGCGGGGCCTGCGGCAGCGGGGCGTGGACGATGGCACCCTTGTTCGCGTCGGGGATCAGCCCGTACACGAGGATCGTCGAGGCGTCGATACGACCGGGGCTGTCCGGGTCGGTCGACATCCACGTCGCCCACTCCCGTTCCAGGTCGGTGAACACGCCCCGGAAGCGGACCTTGTCCTGCACCATCTGCTGCGCCACGGGCTCTGCGCGGAGCAGCTTGCCTTGCTTGGCCCGTACGGGGGCGATCTGCGGCATGAGGACCTCGGGCGGGATCTCCCCCTCACGCTGCAACGTCTCCCACGACGTGCGGATGGCCAGCTCACACATGTCGCGGCCGTAGTTCCACTCCACGTAGATGATCGCCGCGTTCGTGCGGTGCGCGAGACGGCAGGCCGCGGTCGACCAGTCCGCCGAGGACATCGCAGCCGACACGTCGTCAGTGATCCACACACGGCCGTCGTCGCCGAGGAAGCCGCCGATGACGCCGGCGACGTCCCGGCCGCCGCCGGACGGGTCGATCGCGACGGCGACCTTCTGCGGCACCACCGGGGTGGTCGTGTCGCGGATGAGGCGCAGCAGCTCCTCGGACACCAGCGCGCCTTCTGCGGGCTGGGGATCGCCCTGGGCGAGGGCGTGCCAGTCCCGGACGATCGACGTGCGCTTCATGTCCGCCCACCACGCCAGCAGCCGCCGCCGGTCCCGCGTCGGGATCTTCGGGTGCGGCAGCGGGTCGCCCGGGGCGCGGCCGAGCGGGTCGGGACCGAACTTCGGATCGGCGATGGCCGGGAGGTGGATCACCTTCCACCGGCCGCCGTCCTCGATGCGCCCTTCGTCGGCGAGACGTCGGCCGGCCCAGTCGTCCGGGTGCCAACGCGTCTGGATGCCCACCACACAGTTCCGGTCGGCCTGGAGGCGCTTCAGCGCGGTCGACGAGTACCAGTCGTGCAGCGCCCGCCGGGACGCCTCCGACTCGGCGTCGGCGCGGTCCTTGTGCGGGTCATCGACAATCAGCACGTTCACGTCATGCCCGGTGAGGCCCTTACCGACCGACACCGACCGGACGCCTCCGCCTTCGGTGATGGCCCAGTCCTGCATGGCGCCCGAGCCGGCCTTCATCCGCAGGTCGTACTCGGCGCCGTACTCCTCGACGTAGCCGCGGATCGTCTTGCCCCGGCGCAGCGCCAGGTCGTCGCCGTACGACGTGACGCCGATCCGGTCCATCGGGTACAGGCACAGCCACCAGAACGGGAACCACTCCGCCACCGTGGTGCTCTTGCCGACCTGCGGCGGCGTGAAGATCATCAGCCGGTCGTAGTCGCCGCGCTCCACGGCCGCCAGGGCGTCACCGATCACCCGCAGGTGCGGGCGCGTCCGGAACGTGCCGTCCAGGCCCCGGGCGAGCGTGACCGGATCACGCAGCAGATCGCTGCTCACCGCCTTCTCGGCAGCGGCAAGCTGCTGGTACACCGCGAGGTCGTCGAGGTCGCCCAGCTCGTCGAAGGCAGTCAGGGTGCTCATTCCTCGCTCGCAACGCTGCGCCCAGACCGTCGGCCCGGGTACGTCTCCTCATCCTCGTCGTCTGAGCCCTCGACCGCGCGGACCCGGCGGGCGACGGTCGCGGCCATCTCGGCCAGACGCGCGTTCCGCTGGGCGGCGGGCAGGCCGGCGAACTCCTCCAGGGCCCCGGCGAGCGGCGAACGAGCCTCATTCGTGACGACGATCGTCTCCAGGGGGTCACCGAACAGGACCCGCCGGTGACGCATCGCCACGTCCATAAGGCGGATGAAGTCGGCGGGCGACAGGTCCTCGGCGCGCAGGGTGCGGAGGCGCTGCGCCAGCTTGCCGATCGCTGCGCCCAAGATCTTCGCGTCAGTCTCGGCCCCCCGGCGGCGCTCTTCCAGCCATGTCGCCTCGTACTGCCGGTCCAGGTGCCGGTCGTGCGCCTCGGCGCGCTCCAGCCACCGGAACTCGGCCGAGATCTTCCGGATCGTCACCGGGTGGCGCTGTAGCAGTTCCGCAGCCCTCGGTAGGGTCCTGGCCCGGCCGAGATCGCGGTATGTGATGAATTGCCCGTGTTTCTTGCTGGTCTCGCCGGGCTGGTTCTCCCAGGGGGGTAGTGCGGGGTCGAGCGTGATCCGGGTGGGCGGGGTGCTCATGACGTGGGTTCGGGCCCAGTGGGGACGTGGTTGGGGCCTGATAGGTACTCACCCGCCAGGCGTTCAAGAAGGCGCCACCCCTGCCCCTGCTCGATCTCCTTGCGTCCCTCTGCTGCTGCGATGGCCTTGTTGATGGTGACGGCGGCGGGGGCGGGCAGGGTGCGGGCGCCGAGAACGGTCTCCAGTCCGACGTGGCCTGAGTGCAGGGGCTCGCCGTGGGGTGAGGTGTAGCCGGCCTGGAGGTCGGTCAGGTGCGCTTCGACGATGCCGAGGATGGCGTGGAGGGCGGTCGCGACGTTGCCGACCTTGTGGGCGGCGTGGGTGGAGGCGAGCGTATCGAGGGTGCCGTCGTAGTCGGCGCGTGCGGCGAGCCAGCTCTCGTTCTGGCCCATCTTGGCGTCGTCGAACGCCTTGCGGGCGGCCTCCAGCTCGTTCGGCAGGAAGATCAGGCTCACGGTGGCGAAGTCGAGGTTCGCTTCGCTGAGTCCTTCGGGGGACACCTCGGCGAGGAGGCCCAGGCCCTCGTCGTCCAGGCCCGAGTACGCCCGCCAGTCGACGTCCTCGATCTGGTCGTACAGCGCCTTGAGCGTGGCCGGATCGTCCTGGCCGGCGATGCTGTTGTGCGAGAGCTGCCGGGCCAGCAGCTCGTCTTTCTGCTGGGGGTCGTCGATCAACATGCAGTCGATCTCGGCCAGGCCGACCTCCACGGCCGCCGCGGTGCGGTGGTTCCCCGACAGGATCAGCTCACGGCCCTCGTCGTACTCCCCGGCGCCGTAGATCAGTGGCACGGAGGTGAGGCAGCCGTCGGCGGCGACGTTCGCGACGAGCCGGTCCCACTCCTCCTTGCGCATGTAGCGGGCGTTCATGTCGAGCGGGGTCAGGGACCGCGGGTCGCGGCGGACGAGGCGGGGCCGGATCGTCTGCTCGGGTGCGGGCGGGGTGTCGCTCATCGGGCGTCTTCCTTCTTCATGTCGGTGCCGTGCTTGCGCTTCCACAGGTCCAGGGCGTCGGCGAGCGTGTACTTCCCGAGGGGGCCGCCGTACTGGAGCTGGTAGCGGTGGACGCCGTCGCCCGGGTCCTTGCTGCTCGCCTCGGTGCGCTTCTGGAGCTTCACGCCGGGGATGCCCCGCCCGTACTTCGCCGAGTTGGGCCGGTCGGTGAACGCGGTGGTCGCCCAGCCGGTGAGCCGCTTCGACAGGGACCGCTGGAGCAGCAGCTGCGCCTCCGCCGTGCTCGCGGCCATGACGATGAGCTTCGAGAGGCGCCGGTACTTCGTCCACGACACGGGGAAGTCGGACATCAGGTAGGCGGTCGCCGGGTCGAACTTCGGCGGGAGGAAAGCGAACGCGCCGATCAGCTTCCCGTCGACCGCGACACCGCACGCGAGGAGCGGCGACCCCGGCTTGATGGACTTCGACATGAACTGTGACCGAATGCCCGCGAACTGGCCGCCCGTCAGAATGTGGAGGCTCATCCGGTCGCCCAGGTCCTCACCGACGCCGATCTTCGGCATGGGGATCGGCTCGACGGGCTGCCGGGGCCGCACGATGCGGCGTGGCCCGGACGCGGCATACACGTAGATCGGCAGGCCGCGGTTGGCCGTCTGAACGACGCCGGCCAGCCGGTGCCGCAGCTCCGGGCGTTCGATGTGCAGGCCGAGGACCCAGTGCGGCCGGTCCTGCACCTGCTGGATGATCTCTTCCTTGCCCTCCTCGGTCAGCTCACCGAACTCGGGCTCCGGCCAGTCGAACGCGGCATCGATGGACGCGAACTGCGAGACGTAGTCCCCGGCGTAGAACGGCGGGAACATCACGACGGGGGCCTGCTCGGGGACCTCGTCGCGGAGGTACGTGCGGACGTCGCCGGCGTAGAAGCTACCGAGGCGGGTCTCCAGGGTGCGGAGCTTCGTCGCGGTCTTCTCGTGCATACGTGGCCACTGGTCTTCGGTGGCGTCGAGCATCCGCCGGTAGTACGCGCCGTCCTTCCCGACGTACTGGAGGAACCGGGTGCCGAGCATCAGGGTGGCGAGCCGGTCGGCGCGATCTTCCATGTACGGGGCGAGCCAGCCCAGCGTGTCCTCGAACTCGGGGCGCAGGGTGTAGGGCAGGTCCTCCCCAGCGAGGAACCAACCCAGGGCACACGAGTACGCGGTGATGTCGTTGCCGTGGACCGGCCGCGCGTTCCCGAACCGCGAGTGCAGCACGCGCTCGATGGTGAAGTTGCCCGAGCAGCCGACGTAGATGTCGGTGTCCGGCCAGACCCCGGCGTGCTCGTAGATGATCGAGCGGAGGGGGGATGGGATCGATCCGTGGAACATGCCTGCTCCTAGCGCTGGTCGAGCGGGCCGAGATGGTAGCCGACCTGCGCATACCGGGGGTTTTCACGGCATGAGCGAGGCCCCTGCCTCGGGGGGAGGAGGCAGGGGCCTGGTCTGTGGAGCGCCGGCCACGAGTTGCACGTGGTCTTTCCCACTGGAAGAGGGCCGTGCAGCTCTTACACCTCCGGCGCGGGAGCGACTGCGCCGCTGCTCAGGACAGTCGCCGTGCACGCACCATATAGCCGGTTCGTGATCAGTTCACGCCTGGCGGATTTCTGGTTCTCGCGTTGATCACCCCGTCCAGCATGGAATAGGTGTGACCTCTGGCGACGCCCTTTCGGCTTCCGCGATGATCTCGGCCATCGACACGTCGTTCTTGAAGCGGTGCCCGATCTTCTCCTCGATGGCGGCGTACTCGGCGGCGAGGTCTGGGCGGAGCTGGGCGGCACGTACGAGAGCTGGCCGGGACGCCAGGACACAGAACGAACAGGAGAGTCTTTTCCGGACTACGGGTGCCAGTGATCGTGTGAGGTAGTCGCCTCTGGCGTATGGGGTTTTGATCAGCAATTCTGTGCCCATGTTGCTGCCGCTTGCCCATGACAAGACCGAGTTGATCGAGGTCGTCCGCATCACCGACCCGATGCGTCATCTCAGTGCGGAGGACTTGGTCGGCGACGATGTCGCGATCTGGGAGTCGACTCAAGCCAATCAGGTCCTGACGCTGATCAAGGACCTGCCGGACAGCGAGCTGCATCGCTGTTTCATCCCGGGCTGGGGCATCCGAGCTCACAGCGCCACGGACCTGCTTTTCCAGGTTGCCTTCTGCTTCAGGTGCCATGGTGCCCGCCTGTGGGGACCCAGCGTCCCCGCTGCTCAGATGGGAATCCACAGTTTCGATCCGGACAGCCCTCCTGCCTGTGAGCTGCTTGAACGGTTCCACGGCTCCCAGTCTGGATAGTTCAAAGGGCTGTTCCGGAGCAGGTGAATGGCGGTTCCAGTGCTGGGTTCGTCAGCGCTCCCCGGGGATGATCGGCATGCCGAGGTCGACTGAGGCGCGGGCGCAGTCCTGACTGTTCGATGGCCGCCCACACGTCGCTGGTCGACCAGGCGTGCACCGGGTGCCAGGTGTCGACGTGCCGCAGCGTGTTGGACGCGCCGTAGCCGGGCTTCTTGTCCTTCGGGCAGGGCAGGCCGCGCTTCTCGTAGCTCGCCAGGGCGGCACGGCGCAGGAGACAGTCCTGGCACGGGCAGGTCACTGCCCCGTCGTGTGAGAAGGCGAGGAGGCGGCGCCGGGCCGGTGATTCGTCGGCGCGCAGGCCCATCACGTTGAGGATGCGGACGCGGCCGACGTGGCCGTCATCCTCGGCTTCACGGACGACGGCGGTCATCAGGCGGCGGACCGGGCCGCGCTTGAAGTCCGATGTGCACCAGCGGTTCGAGGCGTCGGGGAACATGCCGCGCTCGGCGATCCGGTCGACGAGTTCGGCGCCGACGCGGGCAACGACCTCGAACCGCAGGCCGAACGCCGCAGCGTGCTCGGCGGCCAGCTCTCGGGTGCCATTCCATTCGGCGCGGCCGAGGTCGGCGTGCACGCACACGATGCGGTCGCGAGGGACGCCGGCGGCGTCGGCCTGGCGCAGCAGCTCGTAGAGCATCGCCATAGAGTCCTTGCCGCCGCTGATGTTCGCCAGCAGCCATCGGTACGAGGCGAGGTCGGGGCCGTCGTCGATGCCTGGGAGGTCGAGCGCGATCTGTCCGTTGCCGGTCATCCGGGTACTTTCGGGCGGGTTCACATCACGGCGGGGCGGCTGGTAGCGGGGCCTGTGTCGGCCGCATTGCCGCCGCGTGGGGGAGGGTGAACCTGGGGGCGTCGCGGGCTTAGAAGGCTGTGGGGGCCGTGACCGGAATCCGGTCACGGCCCCCACGGGGCGGCGGAGATTACCGGGCGGGAAGCTCGGCGACCGCCTGGCCCTCGTCGCCCTCGGGCTGGTCATCGGTGGCGGCCGGGGCGCCGATCGACTTCGGGCACACCTTCCAGGAGTTCAGGTATTCCCGCACGTATTCAAGGACTTCCGTTTCGCGCTCGAAGCGGACAGCGAGGATGGCCTTGCAGCCGCACCGAATGTGGAGCACGCCGACGTCCATGGAGTGCCGGGTCACCGTGGCGTCGGCCCGGATGCCACACCGGCCGCCGCCCTGCACCTTGTCGACCACGTAGGTCGCACGGCCGTCCTCGGTGTGGTCGATGCCTACGAGGACTCCGATGGCCTGCGGGGCAAGGACGAGGCTCATGCCGGTGACCTCGATCTCATAAGGGGGGACGGATTCACGGACCGCAACGCGCGCGTTGGCGATGTCGGCGGCGTGGAGCCTGCGGACCTGGGCGATCTTGTTGAACGCGTAGCCGAGCGCAGCTCGCCGGCTGGGGCCGGTGCCCCATGTCTCCTGGTGGCCGATGTCCCATACTTCCCACTGGCCGCGTACGCGGTACACGACCATCTCCAAGTCGGCGTACCCGGGGATGCCCTCCGGGAAGTCACCGGGGACGGTGAACAAGTAGGCGAACGGCAGGTGCCCGAAAGACTGGTCGGGGTCGTACGCGGTGAACTGGATCTGATCAATGCTGGCGTTCATGGTGGTGCCGCCTTCGTTGCTTTTCGGGTGGTCGCTGGCGGGGAAGCGCTGGGCGGGCTTTGCGGGCCCACCCGGCACGCACTCGGTCAGAACGGGGCCTGGGCACTGTCCTGGCAGGCCGGGCACACGGCGCCCGTGATGCACGGCTGGTGGGCGGCGGCCTCGTCGCCGCAGTGGGCGCAGCCCTCCGGGTGGTGCCAGTGGCCAGTGAGCACGGCCACCGCCTCGTTCAGGGAGCCGACGCCGATCACCCGGACGCCCGCGATGGCCGCGTCCTCGACGGCGCTGGTGGGGACCAGAACGACTGAGCTGCCGCTGTCAGCGACCGCGCTCACCGACTTGGGGAGCGCGTACGGGACGCGCACCGAGCCGTCGAGGCCGAGTTCGCCGATCAGGGCGACGCCGGCGAGGCAGTCGTCGGGGATCTGGGCGGCGGCGGCCAGGACGGACACGGCAATCGCGAGGTCCAGGCCGCTGCTGCCGACGCTGGTGATGTCGGCCGGGTTGACGTGCTTCGGGGTGGGGGTGAGCTTCACCAGGACGTTCGCCATCGGGCAGTTCAAGCCGCTGTTGATCACGCCCGCGCGTACGCGGTCCTTGGTCTCGATCGCCGACCGGAGGGGCAGGCCGTAGATGTTGAAGACGGGCAGGCCGGGCGTGCTGCTGGTCTCGACGTGGTAGGCGCTGTCCCGGGTCGCGGTCAGGGTGTGCGCGCGTCCGTACGGCTCGGTGTCCACGCCGGTGGTCGGCTGGGGCTCCGCCTGGTAGTTCTCCAACTGGCTGGCGGCGTTGAGGTCGTAGCTGCCGATGCCTGACCGCTCGCGCAGCTTGTTCACGAACTGGTCGACGGCCGCTCGGGCGCTCGTGGCGTACTCGGTACCGGCCGTGCCGAACGCGTCGAACGTGTCGATCTCGATCTCTTCGAGCGCCATCGCGCGCTTCGTGGCGTCGAGCGGGGCCGGAGCAACGTCCCACAGGATGAAGCTGGTTCCGGTGTCCTTGCCGATGATGATGAACTCGCGGGTGTCGGTCGCAGTAGTGGTCTTGGTGCTCACGCGTTCCTCCGGTGATCTGGACGGGGGTTACGGTGGGCCTCGCGCGCCTGGTCGGGTTGTGAGGCCCTTCGGTTCTGGGCTGCGCCTGCGGCCGGTGGGATTCCCTCGCTTACGCGCCCCACCGGCCGCCCTCAGCTAGCAGACCTTCGTGTAGGTGCCTGTCTGGCGCCCGCCAGGGCTGATCTCGTACGGGCTGGTGCGGCGGATGGTGACCTCCTGCGGGCTGTGCTGCTCGATCTCCTCCATGACCACGAGGAGCTGGTGGCTGATGTGCGACCTGGCCTGATAGCCGCTCAGGATCTCTTCGGTGATCGCGGGTTCCCGGCCCGGCCGATCGACCTCGGTGAGCCGGTAGTACGTGGCGGAGTCGTCGATCTCCAGGCCTGCCATCGCGGTGGTCACGTCGCTGACGAGGTCGGTGTATTTGGCCCTGCGGATCGTGGCGCGCATGAGGTCTCCCTGTGGGGTGGTTGGTGGTGGAGTGGATCTACTTCCATCCTTACCGTAATTGATTTCGCTAAACCAATTACGGTAAATAGATCACGGAAGAAGCGGCCGGATCAGGCGGCCATGGCCAGGGAGAGCGGGCCGCACCCTTCGGCGAACCGGGACAGTTCCTCGCCCGTGATCGCCTCGACCAGCGCGCAGTACAAGTTCTCAGCGACGCCGGGGGTAACGGCGTTCCCGAGCTGACGCACCTGGTGCCGCTTCGAGCCCATGATCTTGTAGCCCGTTCGGAAGGCCATCGCCCGCGCGATCTCGTGAGGCTGCAACATCCTGAACAGGACGTCGGCGATGTTGAAGTCGCCCTTGACCAGCGCGTACCGGTCCCGGGTCGACAGGGCGCCGATCGGCTCGCTGAGTTCCCGGGCCCGGCCGTTGCCGTAGTACGGGACGAGGAGGTGATCCGGGGCAGTCACCAAACCGTGGTGGTTGCCGCCGGCCGACACGGTGTGGAGCGGCTTGCTGATATGTCGAGCCTTCTCCTTGTCCCCGCCGCCCCGCATGGGGATCACGAAGGGCGGCAAGTAGGCGAGGGCAGTCTCCAGACGGGCAGTCTGGGTGCGCAGCGGGTCGCCCACGCTCATCGGCTTCTTGCCGTCGCGGCCCTCGCAGGGGACGAGGATGGGCGGTACCACGATGCCGTCGGTCTCGACTGTCGTGCGCGTCGACATCGGCCGGTCGAGGGTGACCGCCCGGTCGCGCCAGGTTCCGCCGGTCGGGACCAGGAGCGGGCCCGGTGCGGCCTGCAGGGCGTCGTCGAGCCCGCCGAACAGTGAGCCCTGGCCGTCGTCGACCGCCTGCGCTCCCCATCCCCAGTACTGGGCGAACCCGGCACGGGTGCGGGCGATCGTGGCCGGGGCCAAGCCCTCGGGGCAGTCGTCCGTCTTTTGGCGGTCACCGATCGGCGTGCCGGGCAGCGACCAGTCGATCGCGGCAGCCGCGGGGAGCACCATCGGCTCCACGATCGCGCGGCAACTCTTGTGCGGGCACCGGTAGTCGTAGCTCTGGCGGTACCGGCCCATGTCCTTGCCGGGCTTCCGGAAGACCTGGACGGCCTCCACCTTCTCGTCGCAGTCGAAGCAGAACGCCTCGGGGCGCAGGATCCATTTGTCCCACTGAGGGGTACGGCCCAGGCTCCTGTGCCAATAGGCGACGTACAGCCGGTCACGGCTCTGCGGGATGTGGTCGAGGCTGCGCGGGTCGACGTGCATCGAGTTGATCGCACAGACCTTGGTCTCGTAGCCCATCTTGTCGAACTCGGCCATCCACCGGCCCCAGTCGTCCCAGTCGCGGCAGTCGATCACGTTCTCCACGACCCCGGCCTTGACCAGGCCGCCCCTGGCGATCACGCCGCGCAGGTACATCGGGACTTCTTCCATGAGGGCGCGCGAGCGCTCCTCGGCTGCCCGCCGCTCCTTGTCGCTCTTGAACTCGGGCTCGTCGAAGTCGATCTGGCCCTGGAGCGTCTTGTCGAAGTCCCGTTTCACACCCCGGGCTGCCGACCACTTCGGGCACTCGGGCGACGCCCAGAAGATGTCGCACACCGGCCACTTGTCGACGGGGGCGCGGCGGATGTCGCCCTTCCAGACTTCGCAGCGCGGGTTGTTCCAGGCGTGCGTCGCGAGGGCGACGTCCCAGTGGTTCGCGGCCCTGGTGACCGCGACATTGGGAACCGCGTCTGCGCCCTGCGTGTCACCGCCAGCGCCGCAGAACCAACTCATGACGGTGAGTTCGCTGCCGTCGTGTTTGTAAGCGGACGCCGAGCCGGCCGCCCACGCGATGGTGGTGGAGTCGATGTAGGGCATGACGGATTCCCCCCGGTGAGGTCGTTCGGTTCTGGCCGGGCGGGCAGGGATTCCCGCCCCCGCCCGCCCGGCCGGTGATTACCGCCTTAGTGGGTGGCCACTAAGGCGGGCGCCGGGGCGTACCCGGCACCCGTCGCGGCGCCCCCTACCTGGGCGAGGCGGCCGAGTCGTGGTGCTCGTCGATCACGTACCAGTCCCACGCTTTGCCGGTGATCGCGTACCGGCCGTCCTCGTTGGGCGTGAAGCACTCGACGGTGTCCTGGCCCTCGCGGGGCGCGTAGTAGAGCAGGCCGATGTTCCGGACGACCCTGCACGGGCGGTTGCGGTGCGTGGGCGGGACGACATCGATCGTGTCGCCCGAACCGCGCCCGAGGCGGGCCTCGTCCTGGGTGGCAGTGGCGAACTGGCACACGGTCGCCAGGTCCAACCAGGGCTTCACGTGGTCACCGGTGGGGTCGATGTGAGCCGGGTAGGCGTCGCGGCTGTTGTGGGTGACGAGGACTTCGACCATGGCGCTCTCCTCGGAGTCGTTCACTCGGTGCTGGCCGAGTGAACTTGCTTAGTGGGTGGACACTATGACCAACGCCGAACTCTCCGCGAGGTACCGGGGTAACCCCAAGAGTTTCGGAGAAAAACAGCAGGTCAGACGGCCCTCTGTCCGGGAAAGGGAGGCAGCTGCTCCCGCTTCACCTGGTGCGGGATGGCCGGGTTCAGCCGCTCATCCAGCGCGTACCAGCACCACTCGAACCCACCGATGGCGTACCGGCCGACCTCGTTGGGCTGGCAGACCTCCACCGCCTCCTGGCGCTTCTCGCCGCCGAGGTACATCCAGCAGACGTTCAGCACGACCGCGTGCTCCGCGCTGTCGACCTGGCCGGTGAGGACGTGGATCGTGTCCAACGAGCCGTGGCCGAACCGGGCGGCGCCGGCCTGGGTGTCATCCGCGATCCGCTGAACGGTCTCCAGGTCGAACCAGGGCTTCACGTGCCCTTCGCGCTGGTCACCGGGGTCGATCAGGGCCGGGTACCGGTCGATGCCGTTGCAGGAGACGAGGACTTCAATCATGGCGCTCTCCGTGAGGTTGTTTCGGTCGGTGCACATGCGGCGGCCCCGGGGCGGGCGGGTATCCCCGCCCTCGCCCGCCCCGGAGCCAGGTGAAGTGTGGTCACTCAAGCGGCAGGGCCGCCGCCCTGGCCAGGTCGATGCGGTACACCGGCTGGCCGTCCTTGGCGGGCATCTCCTCGACCAGGGGCTTCCAGACGCGCTCGTTGCCGCCGTCCAAGTACGGCACCCATTCGTTCATCCCGAAGACCTCATCCCCGGCGCACCTGCCGAGCGTGGCGGTGAACGAGGTCTCCGTGCCGTCCGCCGTCCAGTACCGGCCAGTGGCGTGCAGCGAGCCGTCGGCCGCCTCGACCAGCTCGGCGTATTCGGCGTCGAAGGGGGCATCGTGGTGGTTCTCGGTCAGGATGTCCCGCACCGCCGCCGCGGTGACGAGGGCCATCACTCGGCCCACCCGCTCCTGCGCCGTGAACAGGTCTTGCAGGGCTTCGTGAGCCGCGGCGCCGATCTTCTGGCCGCCAGGGAGCGGATAGGCCGGGGCCTGGGGGGCGTGAGTGGTCATGCGATGTCCTCGTTCGCTTCGGGTGGGTTGGAGGAGAGGCCCGGGGTGGGCCGGGAACGTGATCCGGTAGAGCTGATCCGTTTTCTCGTCTGGGACGAGCTGCCATCCGGCCGCGCCCGGGGCGCCGGGGCCTTCCTCGTCAAGGGCCGCGCGCAGGATCTCGTCGGCCTCGCCGAGGGTTTCGCAGTCGAAGGGGCCGACATCGTCAGCGGTGTCGATCTCGGTGTCGCCGGCGAAGACCGAGATGATCCGGATGAACTCGCCGCAGATGTCGACCAGCGCCGACGTCGCCTCGGGGGCCAGGCGCCGCAGCGTCGCACCTGCCGCCCAGGTGGCCCTGCCCAGCGGGGTCGTCGGGTTCACGTCACAGGCCATGGTGGCCTCCTTGCTCTGTGAGATGAGTTCGGTTGACAGCCCTGGCGGGCGGGGATTCCCGCCCCCGCCCGCCAGGGCTGGAAGGTCAGAAGTCGAACAGCGTGGGGACCGGAGCCGCGGGGGCTACGGGATGGGCGCCGAGTTCAGGGACTTCCCGCTCGGTCTGCTCGGTCCACCACTTCGCGAAATGCGACCGGTGGCACCAGTCGTCCGGTGGGGTCAGCCGGTCGAGCCGGTCGAAGCAGAGCAGCACGAGCGGGCTGTCCAGGTCGTTGGCGCCCGCGATGGCCAGCAGCTCGCGGTGGATGGCGTCGATGCCGTTGCCGTTGAGCAGCCGCCGGTAGCTGAACTCGTATGCGTCCTGCGCCTTGATCTTCAGCAGCTCCCGGGTCGGCGTGATGAGCCGCGCATGCCCGGCCAGCTGATAGGAGAGGGCGAAGCGCGGGTGGCCGACCGTGGTCCGGACCGGGGTGCCCATATGTGGGGTGAACTCCTGGTATGCGCATGTTGCGAGTCGCAGATCGCTCATTCTTGGGTTCCCTTCGGGGATAGAGAGCCAGGCCGGGCCCTGTGTGGGCCCGGCCTGGGGGTTGGTTAGCCTCGACAGATACAGGTCTCCCGGGTCCCGGACTCGGTGCCGTAGAGCCTGTGGGCCTGAAGGAGGATCGAAGTGAGGGCCTGACACACGTCCGAGTTGTCGTCGTGCCTGTCCTGGGTGGTGAGCTGGGCCCTCATCCAGGGGATGAGGTAGCCCATATCCCTGCCGGAGATTTCACAGACCTGGTCGGACACGAACTCGGGGGGGACGGGATTGTAGACGTACTCCTCGTTGGTGGTGTTGTTGGTGTTGGTGTTGGTGTTGGCCTGGTTGGTCATAATGGAGACCTTTCTGGGTGGTGTTAGTGGGTGGACACTATGACTAACGCGTGACCCCTCTTGGGGTACCGGGTACAACCAGGGAAATCGGAGAAAGTTGCAGGTCAGAGCCCCGTGCGGCGAACCCGAACGGGCCGAGCCCCCAAGCACCCAACCGCACCCCAGACCGGAGCACCCACGCGCGAGGCGAACTCCTGGTGCACGTAGGTCGCGAGTCGCAGATCGCTCACCCTCGGGCCCCCGCGGGGAGTAGAGAGCCAGGCCGGGCCCTGTGTGGGCCCGGCCTGAGGGTTGGTTAGCCGTAACAGATACAGGAATCCCTGGTCTCGGACTGGGTGCCGTAGAGCCTGTTGGAGATCCTGAGGAGCCTGCCGAGGACCTGACAGAGGTCTGAGTTGTGGTCCTCCTTGGACTGACCCTGGAGGGTGGTGTGGAGCCACGGGATGAGGAGTTCTGCCTCCCCCTTAGTAAAGGGGAGGGTGTCCCCTGACTGGGCCTGAGTGGGGAGATCCTGGTTAGTGGTGGCCTGATTGGTCATAATGAGGGCCTTTCTGGGTGGGTGTTGGTTTTAGTGGGTGGACACTATGACTAACGCGTGATCCCACTTGGGGTACCGGGTACAACCAGGGAAATCGGAGAAAGTTGCAGGTCAGAGCCCTATTCGGCGAACTCGAACAGGTCGAGCTGGCGTGGCTGCCGCTTCAGCCAGTCATGGGTGCGCAACCTGCTCCCGGCGTAGCCCGGCAGGAAGACCAAGCAGGTGCGGACGTTCGTACCCGAGATCGCGAACGAGTCCTCGGGCAGGGCCTCGATATCGCCACCGACCTCCTCGACGACCTCGCGGAACTCGGCCGCCTTCCGGTCGCTCCACCACATCAGCCCGTTGCTCATGACGGCGATCAGGTGCCCGTCGTCCTTCATGAACCCGACCGCGTGAAGGATGTGGTCGAGCCCGTTGTTGAACGGCGGGTTCATCACGATCCGGTCGTAACCCTCCTCCCTGTCGAGCGGGTCGAGGCTCAGGAAGTCGGTCTGCATGACCTTCTGGCAGTCGCCCTGTGCGCGCAGGATCGCCGCCCGCCGCTCGTCGAGTTCGACGGCGTCGACCAGGCCGCCGCGACTGGCGATGTCGGCGGTCAGCGCGCCCGCACCGGCCGAGGGTTCGAGGACGGTGTCCCCGACGCGGATACCGGCCGCGTCGACGATCTGCGTGACGAGGGCGGGCGGGGTGGCGTACCAGCCCTGGTCGTACCGCGACGGGTATTCGCCGGCCGTGAGGCACTGCCGCATGAACTCCTCGATCCGGTACGGGAAGACGTGCGCGCGGATCGCCTTGCGGCCGTCCCACTTACCGGCCATGTCTTTCAGCACGGTGTTCACCTGCTCATAGACCACGCGGTCGATCTCGAACGGGATGCGCACCTGGTCGCCGCGGATGACTGTGCGCGGGTCGGTGAGGACCGTCAGGGCGTCGGTCGGGAATCGCATGGGAGCTCCTTCGGTTCGCTGTCGGGCGATTGGGGGCCCGTGCCGGTGGGCCGGTGGTGGTGAGGTCGTGAGTCCCGCTGTGGCCGCCGCGATTGGCGGGGCGGGGGGCGGGGAGGGGGCGCTGTGAACTCCCGCGAGGGGCGCGTCGGCCCTCCCCACCCGGACCTTAGTGTCTAGACACTAAGGTCCGGGCCTGGTGAAGGGAGGTCAGGCGGCGGCCTCGGTCTCCGTGGTGTCCTCGGCCGCCTCCGGGCCGACCGCGTCGGGGTTGATCTCGATCCCACCGGCCCGCACCGAGGCGATGGCCTGGGCCTTGGTCAGGTTCCCGATCACCTTGCCGGTCAGCTTGCGCAGGTGCTCCATGCGCTTGCTGTGGACCTCGACGCCTCCGGCCGCTCCGGCCAGCAGCAGGGCCAGCTCCTCCGGGTCCGCGGTGGCCAACTCGGCCAGGATCTCGCCGGCGGCCGACAGGCGCTCGATCTTCTTCGTCAGCTTCGACCGCTCGGAGATGATCCGCTCGCGCTCCTCCTCGGGCACGTCGTGCTCGCCGAGGATCGACTCCTGGACGTCACCCTTCTTGCCGGTGGCCTCATCGCTCAGGACGAAGAACGAGCCCTGGGACTCGCGCCGCTCCTCCTCGGCGCGGCACGCTTTCACGAACGCTTCCGCGTCCCGGTCGTTGGCGAATCCGCCCTGGGTGTACCGGCTCAGGAACCGCATCTGGTTCTGGGCGCTCAGCTGTGCCGCGTACCAGGCCAGGTTGACGCCGAGCAGGCCCTTGGCGAGTGCGTCCTGCGCGGAGTCGCACAGCTTGAGGAGGTCGATCCGCCACCCGACGTAGGCCGGGGCCTTGCCGCACATCTCGCCGATGTCGTCGATCGTGTACCCGGCCTTCTCCAGGTCCTTGAAGGACTTCGCCTCTTCCATGGGCGTCATGTCCGCGCGGCCGACGTTCTCGGCAACCTGCTTGGCGAGGAGTTCGGGGGAGCCGCTGACCGCGCCGTGCAGGACGAGGGCCGTCATCTCGGTGAGGTCGGCCATCTTGGCCGCGCGCCACCGGCGTTCGCCCATGATGATCGTGTACCTCCTGGTGCCAACGTCGTACCGGACGCTGATCGGCTGAAGTTGGCCCAGCTTCCGCATGGAGCCCGCCAGTTCCTCCAGCTTGGCCTGGTCGAACAGCTCGCGAGGCTGGTTCGGGTCGCGGTCGATCCGGTCGATCGGGATCGTCTTCTGGGTGGCCGCCTTCTCGGCGGTCGCGGTGGCCTTCTCGGCGACGACCTCGCGGCGCTTGCTGGCCTTGGTGGGCTCGACCACCTTCTTCACGGCCGGGGCCTTCCTGGCAGTCGCCTTGCGGGTGGACTTCTTCGCGGGGGCCGTCTCGGTGACCTTGGCGACCTCGACGGTGGCGGTGGCGGCGATGTCGGTCATGGTTCCCGGCCTCTCACTGTGCGGTGTGGGGTTTAGCGGGTGGACACTATGACCGACTTCGGAAGACCCCTGGGGTACCGGGTTGCTCGAAAGAAATCGCAGGTCAGACGGGGTTTTCTCGACTACCTTCGGGTCCTCGCCCGGCTCGTCGACCGGCGCCTGATCCTCGTCGCCCGCGGGGGCCTCCGGCTCCGTCTTCGCTACCGGCGCGATGGCGCGGACGATGCCGCCGTCCCGGCCGACCCAGTCGCCGCAGGAGGTGAGGCCGCGCTCGGCGAGCAACTCGGCAACCTGCGATTGCAGCGTTCCGGACCATTCGGGCACGATGCACGTTGGGTCCACCGGCCCCGGGACGGTCACCGCCGGGTGGTCCTTGTGCGGTCGGCCCCGGCCGTCCAGCCACGTGAGCGTCGCATCGGTCGCGCCCTTCTCGCACGTGAGCCTGATCCGCTTCGGGATCTTCGGGTCGCTGCGGCGCGTGGCCTTCTTCGCCTTCGCCATCTTCGCCTTGGCCTGGGCCTCGCGAATGACGTCGGCCGGGGCCGCCTCCGAGGCCACGCGGGCCGACTTGATGCCGGGGACCTTCCCGTCCGCGAGGAAGGCGTCCATCGCGTCCTCGGGGCATCGGGCCCGCGCCTGGGTGTAGTCGGCGCTATGTGTCGAGGTCCGCCCGTTGAAATCGGCGTCCACCAGGGTCATCACCGCCTTGGGGGCCAGCCGCAGGTTCCATGCGATGCTCAGCGTCTTCGGGTTGACCCGGGCCACCTGATACCAGGAGCCGCTGTAGAGCACGAAGTCCCCGGGTGCGAAGTCCGCGGGGCCCCAGATCTTCATGCCCTCAGCCTTGGCCTTCTCGACGATCTGCTCCCAGTGGGCGATCTCCTCGGTCAAGTCGAGGATCAACCGTGCGTGCCGGTCGACCGAGCTGTAGCCCTTCTCAACGGCCTCCGTGTGGTGCCGCTCCTGCTGCCGTAGGTCCGCGCGCAGCCGCTCCAGGCGCCGGAGGGTGCGCTGCGGGTTGTTGCGGTACGCCTCGTAGTTCTCGGACGCCCGAGTTCGGTCCGCCCAGTGCGACGCCCGGTCTCGTTCCTCGAAACTCTTCCGCATGTTCGTGTCGATCCGCGCGGCGTCGCGGCGGGCGCGGCCCTCGCTGTGGTGGCCGACGAGGATGGGCTGTCCGAACTCGAACCGCTGCGAGATCTGGTCGGCGGTTGCTCGCCGGGCGTCCGCTGAGGCGACGGCCCGGCCCGCGCGGTCACTGAACCGCTCGACCCTGCCCTCGGCGCGGTCGGCGCGGTCGGCTTCGGCCTCTGCGAAGGACCGCCGCACTTCCTCCTTGACCTCGATCGTCACCTCGTGGCCGGCCGCGCGCAGCGCCTCGGCCGCGCCGTTGATCCGCCACATCTGCGCTTCCTTGTCCTGCGAGCGCCGGATGTAGAGGCCGTCGACGTTGCGCGAGGACCAGAAGCCATGGGGTCTCACGAGCTCGAAGACCCCATCTCCTTTCGAGGAGCCGTGGAGGAGTGTGCCGTCCGCTCGCGTGTGGATGATCTCGATGTCTGTCAAGGCCGTGTCTCCGTTCGGGAATGCGGACGGCCCGGCGGTTGCCGGGCCGTTGGTGGTCGGACTGGTCAGTTGGCGCCGCCCATGTCCCAGCCCTCGCCCATCCGGTCGCGGGCCTGCTCGCGGCGGCGGGTGGCGAGGCGGGCGTCGCGATCCTGCTCGCTCTCCTGCCAGATCTCGATGTCCGCGAAGGGACCCTCGTGGCGGAAATCGCGAGCGATGGCCGCCGCCGCTTCCTGGGGGGTCAGGCTCTCCTCACCGTTGTTCAGGTAGGTCGTGTTGACCTGGCGGCCGTTGCGCACGTAAGGCTCGTCGGTCGCGTACGAGTAGCGGATCATCCAGCGCTGGGCGGTGAGGTTGGAGGTCATGGCTGGCTCCCAGGACTTAGGGGCTAGTGGGTGGACACTATGCCTAACGCGTGATCCCACTTGAGGTACCGGGGTGACGAAAAGAAATCAGGGACGTTTTCGCAGGTCGGGACCCTCCGGAGTCAACCTTGGGTGTCGAGCATGACGCGCGCCATAGTGGGCGGGCACTAAGGTGTTGGCATGGATCGCCACGAACTCCCCGCCCCCTTCGCCGCACTCGCCGAGCTGGCCGGCGAGCCGACCGTCGAGCGGGCGCAGGCCCTCGGCCGTGCACTCAAGGCCGTGCCGGACCTGTCGGCCTGGATTCGCGAGCAGAGGCAGGTCACCGTCCGGGCCCTGCTCGACATGCCGCAGCACAGCGCGAAGACCCTGTCCGGCCCCCTGGAGGTCACCCCCCAGCGAGTCCACGACATCGCCGCCGGCCACCGTGCCACCGCGAACAGGCGCGCCGCTGCCGCCAAGACGACCATCGACTGACCCCCTTGGGGAACGAGGAGCGCCCGCCTGCTGCCCGAAGAGGGCGGCAGGCGGGCGCTCGTTGTGCTGAGCTACCGCCGCCAGCGCCGGTCGTCGGCTCCGCGCTCCGATGCGGGCACGTCCAGGCCGGCCGTCGAGGCGACCGCCACCGAGTACGCCACCGAGGCGGCGTGCTCCAGGCATGCGTAGCGCATGTCCTCCTCGGCGGAGTCCACGAAGTACAGCACCGCGTCCGTCGGGCACGTCCCGCACGATGCCGCCGCCTCGTCGGGGACGGCACTCCGGTCGGCCAGGCCGACGCGGCCCTCGCCGGTCCCGTACCCGCCGCTCATCCTGCGGGCCATGTCCAGCCGGGTCGGTCCACTCATCCCGGTCTCCATTCAGATCACTCATCAGCGTAGGAGCTCCGCTCGCGCGATTCAGGACGCTTCCGCGAACAGGTCGAGCTGCTCGACGTCGTCCGGCGCGACCGTGAGCGGGGGCAGCGCCCTCGGGCGCAGCGGGGATGTCTTCGGCAGCTCCGGCTTCGGCGTAGGGCATCCGGCTTCGGCGCGCAGCTTGGCGACTAGGTCGGGGTCGATGCGGTGCTTCTCGATCTCCTCGTCGGTGGGCACCCAGCCCACAGGCCGGCTGCGGCCAAGGCGGTGCGTGATGTCCTGCACCCGGGCCCACACGTTCCAAAGCCGCTCGTCGCGGTCTTCCCAGGCGTGCAGCTCATCCATGGCCGCGTGCATCACCTCCCGTTCGGCCAGGCGTTGCCGGTACTGCTCGTCAGCGGCTGCGCTCTGGCTGGTGGCCAGCTCGCCGCAGAGGAGCGGGCGGAGCGCTTCGCGGTCCATCCGGGGGCCCTTCATGACCGGGGTCGGCCGGTAGACCCTCCAGAGGTGCAGAGCGTCGCGGCCGTCGGCGGTGACGCTGACCCTCTTGTGTCCGGGGCCGAAGGGCTCGGAGATGACGAGGAGTCCGGCGTTCACCAGCGGGGTCAGTCGGCCTTCCGTTACGGGCTGACCGGCGTAGCCGGGCCGGGGGAAGTGGCGCAGTACGCCGTCCTGGCGGTACTGGAGCTGGATGGCCGCCGCGGCGGCCATCAGGTCGGCTTGTGCGGTCGACCAGCCGAGCGCGCGTGCCCGCTGCCGTCCCCATGCCCGCTCGCGGGCTCCCTCGAGGAACTTACTCGCCACCGAGTCGGCCGGGGGCAGCTCGGGCGCGGGGGCAGGCTCGGGCACGGTGGGTTCCGGGGTGGGCTCGGGTGCGGTCGGCTGCGGTGGAGCGGGCGGCGTCTCCCGGACCCGGGAGCCGTAGTTGGCGACGCCTGTCATGGGGCGGTCGCCGCTCGGGTAGCGCACCGAGACGCGGAACGGGAAGGGGCCTTCGCCCGCCAGGCGCTCGATCTCGTCGGCGTTCGCGACGACCGTCTCGTCCGCGTGGTGCGAGAGGGTCAGGACGAACGTCCCGATGCGCTCGCCGTTGCGGTAGTCGCCGGTCACGCGGAAGTCGCCGCCTTGGGCGAGGCCGAGGCCGCGCAGGATGCGCGCGATGGCCACGGTCGGGGTCTTGGGCGGGGTGGTGGTGCTCACTGTGCCTCCCGGCAGGGTTCTTAGTGAGTGGACACTATGGCTAACGCTTAGAGTCCACTGAGGTACCGGTGTCCGGACAGGGAAAGCGCAGGTCAGCCCCTGTCCGGACACTGTCCAGACAGTGTGTCCGTCGTCAGTCGCGGCCGTCGTTCGCCGCGATCTCCAGCACCAGCGGCCAGGCGGAGAACGCGACGTCGCCGAGCGCGGTCTCGTACGTCCCCTCCTGGCCGGGCCGGGTCTGGCCGTCCTCTCGGACCAGGTCCCGGGTCTCCTTGTGGAACTGCTCGACCATCTCGGCCGCCTGGTCCGCGAGGTCGTCGAGCGCGGCCTGGCGGGCGTACTCCGGGCGCAGGTCGGTGTAGAAGTCCTTGCCTGAGGCGCCCTGGAAGCAGCGGCTCGCGATCACGTACGCGTCGACCGTCTCGTTCTCGACCATGTACCAGGCCAGCACCTTGGCCCACGCCCGCTCACTGCTGTACTCCTCGATCACGAACCAGTGCGGGAGGTAGCCGTGGTGCCGGTCCGGGCCGTTGACCACCACGGTGAACGGCCGCGCGGTGTGCCGCTCATCCCTGGGCACCTCGTACATGGGTCGGTCGGCGAACTCCTCGTCGACCGGCTGGGGCCGAGCCGGCGGGCACTTGCCGCACAGGGCCAGCCCGAGTTCCTGCGCCTTGGCCTCCGCCATGGACTCCTGCCCGCGGTACGTTCCCACCTTGTCGTTCAGTGCGGGGCACGTGGCGTCGGGGTGGTAGGCGCGGCGGAAGGCGCCGATGCGGACATGGACGATGCGGCCGGTCTCGGCGGGCTGGACGTCGATCATTCGCTTCTCCTGTGTGAGCAGGGGGGGCGGGCCTCGTCGGGCCCGCCCCTGGGGAGGGTGGTCAGGCGAGGTCGGCCAGGAGGACGGTCGCGTTGTCGGCGTGCGGGCTGCTGTGAACCACGCCGCTTCCGGCCGCCGCGGTGGTGCGGAGTGAGGTCTCGACTGCGAGGTTCACGAAGGCGGTGGCGACGCCTGCGAGCGGGTCGTCGTCCAGCTCGGCGTACAGGTCGTGTCGGGCATCGTCGTGGGGTTCGTAGGCGCCGTCCGAGGCGAGGAGGAGGCGGCACGGCCCGTCGAGCGGGACGGTCACCGACTCGATCGCCGGGTGGCCGTATTCCCGCGTCAGCTGCTCGTCATCGTCCACGCCGCCGAGGTATGAGGTGATGCGGTTGCGGTTCCCGCCGTGCGGGTACGTCGCGGTCGGCGGGTAGACCCGGCGAAGGTTGTGATCCTCGGTCAGCCGCCGGGCGACTCCGCGCACGAGGAGGTAGGCGCGGGAGTCGCCAGCCCATGCGACCTGGAGCGGCTGGCCGGGGACGACAACCGCGACGACCGCCGCAGCGGAGGGCAGGTAGCGCAGCTCGTACGGGTCCTCACGGTCGGGGTCGGCCGCGTAGCCCTCGTAGATGTGGCGCAGTCCGGCCTCAGCGTCTCCCCGGCGGGAGGCCGCGCGGGCCAGGCGGCGGGCGGCCGTGACCGTCCACTCGCGGATGGCCTGGGAGGAGCCGATGCCGTCGAGCAGGACGTACGCCCGGGCGCCGCTGGGGGCGGTGTGGATGGCCGTCGCGTCGCACTGGGTGTCGCGGGTGCCGATGTTCTGGGCGGTGGCGTAGGGGCGCATGGGTGCTCCGTTCGTGGCGGGTGGAGGGGTGCGGGTCATGCGGCGAGGGCCCGGTGGGCGGGCTCGGCGGTTCGGATGAGCTGCCAGATCTCGCCGGGCGTGATGTCGTAGGGCACTTCCAGTTCGGCGAGGATGAGGCCGCCGTCGAACACGGTCAGGTGGCCCGGCAGGTGGGCCGCGGTGCGGCTGCCGGTGTGCGGCCGGAAGGTCGTGGGGGGCGTGTCGGCGCGGCCGTGGAGGGCGACCTCGGCAGCCAGGCGCTCGTACTCTCCGTGGAGGTCGACCAGGGCCACGAGCGCGGCGGTCAATACGTCCTCTTCGCGGCTGTCCAGGTGGCCGCTCAGTTCGAAGTTCCGGGCGTGGAGCTCGTTCTCCTGCCGTACATGCTTGGGGTCGGCGGGGAGCAGGTCCGGAAGGTACGGGGTCCAGCCGGTGACCGGGGCCGTGACGTAGTCGAAGACAGTGATTGCAATGCCGGTGTCCGTGCGGGCAGCGGTCATTCGTGCTCGGGTCAGGCAGGCGGCGGCGAGGTTGGGAACGCCGCTGGTCGGGCCTGCCGCGCGGAACGCTCCTGCAGCGCGCCTCAGGTTCTGGACGATGCTGCGGAGTTCGCCGCCCTCGGGGTGCTGGTCGGCGCGGCCTCGGATGAGGTCGGCGAGGAGGCGGGCGCGGGTGGCGGCCTTCGCGTGCTGGTTCATGCCGGGGCCTCTCTTCGGAGTGGGGGTCAGGCGGCGATCGTGAGGATGTGGGCGGCGATCCGGTGCTTGCAGACGTGCACGGCCCTGAGGCCGGCCGGGCAGTTGCAGGCGGCGGGTGCGGAGCGGTAGGCGGTCGAGCCGTCCGAGGAGACTGCGAGGAACACGCGGTTCTTGCTGCTCTTGCGGAGGGGGATCAGGCCGCCCTGTTCCAGCAGCTCGACGGCCTTCTCGACCAGGTGCGGCTTGTACTGGCCGAGGTGTTCGGAGCGGGTGGCCTTGCGAACCTTCGTCCGGCACTTCGGGCCGTAGCCGTCGGCCGTGGGACGGCGCAGGATGCGCCTGCACTTGAGACACCGGGTGGGCTGGTGGCCGTGATCCTTGATGGCGCTCACGTGTGCCCCTTTCGCCTTACTTGGTGGTGTGGTGTGACATCCACATCCTTTCCTGAATCGATTTCGGATAACCCATTTTGGAAAAGTGACTAGGCAAAAGGTTGGCAAAATGGCCTGTTGGGGTGCGCCGCCCGCGCCGGACAGCAGGACGCCCCGCCCTCCACCAGGGAGAGCGGGGCGTCCAGGGGCGTCCGACCGCTACCGGGCGGCGACTGCTGTACCGATCGGCCGCTCGCAGGCGTCGTGCCGCTCGCAGTTGCAGCGCTTGCACCCCGCGCACATCTGGTCAGCTTCCAGGCCGCACGCACCGCAGCCGCCCGCAGCGTCCAGGGCGGCGGCGTCGAGCGCGCCCACCAGGTCGATCATTGCCGCCCGGTTGAAGCGCCGCCTCGGCCTGCACGTCCCGTCGCACCGGATGGTCTCGCCGAACCCGACGTACAAGTTCTCGTGGCCGTGGCACGAAAACTCGGTCCAGTCCTCGACCTCCGCGACGGTCACGGTGCAGTCGCCTGCGCCGACGGAGCCGATGCCGCCGAAGTCCGCGGCCGAGCGGGCGCCGCTGATCTCGGCGATCAGGTCAGCGTTGTCGTTCACCACCTCACCTTGGGCGCGGACCACCCCGTAGACCAGCGTCCGCAGTTCGGCCCCGTCGGTGCAGTGGTAGCCGCGATCGTCGATGCCCTCGGCCTTGATCGTGACGTCGTACATGCTGCTGCTCCTCGGTTGTCGTGTCGGATTCGGTGCTGCTCAGGAAGAGAGGGGGGTGGGCGCGATGCGCTCGACGGTCACCAGGTCCCACGCGGCGTACTCAACGCCGATCCCGGTGGTCCAGGGGGCGCGGTAGGTCACGCGACGGTCGGCCTGGGTGACGCCTTGGACGGACGCCCACCACTGCGGCTCGCCGGAGGTCGAGATACCGGTGTCCAGGACGTTCAGGCGGACGCCGTACTGGTGCAGGATGTCGCCGGGCGCGACGGTCAGCCGGTGGACCTCGACGGTGAGGCGGGTGCCGGTCGCGCTCAGTTCGGCGAGCGTGTCCGGGTCGGCCTGGGCGAGGTAGCGCAGGGCGTTGCCCAGTTCGTCGGCGGCTTCGCCGGTGTCGCTGCCCGCGCGGAGCACTCCGGCGGCGCGGCAGGCGGTCGCGCGGGCCTCACCGACGCGGGAGGTATCGACCCGCTCACAGCGGTCGGCGCGGTGGGCCACGCCGTCGCCGACATAGAGCCAGAGATCCCCGTCGGCGCTGCGCATGGTGCCCGTTACGGCCCGTGCGGAGCCGTCGGGGAGCAGGACGCGGTCACCGGTCCCGTACTTCTCGCGCGAGATGGCGCGCTCTTGGCCGGCCGTCTCGCAGCGAGCGCAGAGACCGGAGATCCTGCCGGTCTGCTCGTCGTTGAGCGCGCGGTGCACCGCCTCCTCACACAGAGTCTCGCTACCGACGGGGTCCGCCAGGTGCGGGTCGAAGTCATTGACGATGTGGACGGCGATCACGTCGGCCCGGTCCATGAGCTTCACGATCTCGGCGTTCCGCTCGCTGGGCTCGGCCAGGGTGCCGATCACGAAGGCCGCAGCGGCCAGTTGAGAGGAGGAGGCGAGCTTCTGGGCGTAGCTCTCGGTCATCCGGGGGCCTTTCTGGGTGTGAAGTGGTTCACTTCCAATCATACCCAAATAGATTTAGGGAAACCTGTTTACCCAAATTAGATCAGGAAAACTTGCACCTGAGCCCCTGACCGGGTTTGCCGAAACCGGCTTGTGGAACACTCGGGGCATGAGCCGAACCGGACCCCGCAACACGTACGCCGACTACCGGCCCAGCGAGAAGATGCTGGCCGCGATCAAGGCATGGGAGGACGTCGTCGAGCAGGAGGAGAAGCTGCGCCACGCCGCCCGCGCCGCCATCGCCGAGGAGCTGCGGACCGCCCGGGTCTCCCACGGGGCCCTCGCCAAGCACGTCCCGTGGACGGAAGCAACCGTCACCGGAATCGCCAAGGAATACCAGGTGCCCCCGCTGCGGCAGCGCGCGCCGACCACCGACAACGGTTGACCGGCAACGCAGAAGGGCCCCGACCTGGTGACCAGGTCGGGGCCCTTCTGCTGCCTCGGGGTCAGTCGACGAACGAGCCGTCGAGACGCCGCTGGTGCCCGGCCAGTTGGTGACGGCACTGCGGGCAGTGCTTCCGTGTCCCGTGCTTGATCAGCCACGAGATCCCAGCGGTGCACAGGTGCAGCATCCCGACCAGCCAGTTCTGGACGAGTCGGGCGAGACCGGGCTTGGTGCAGGTGTCACAGTCGCGACAGCCGTGGGACATGGGGCTCCTCGGTGTGATCGCCTTCGGTCTCCGGACCGTACCGATCAAGCCGGGTGGCCGGGCCACTTCCGAAGTCTGATCACCCGTCCGGGTGGCCTGCGGCCTAACCCTCAGCCCCGGCGGGCAGGGGCGCGGTCGCCGGTCTTCGACTGGATGCGCGCGATGTCCACCCTTGCCCGTGCGAGGACCGTCACGATCGCAACGCCACAGGCGCCGAGGAGGACCCACACGAACGCTGTTGTGCCTGCCACCGAAGCCTCCGCAACCCGTCATCCAGGGACGAGTCGAGCCTATCCCGCAGGGCAGACAGCGAGGGCCGCACAAAGAGCGCGCAACCCTCGGGATGCCCCCGGGGGCTACAGCGTGCGGAACAGGATCAGCAGGGTGAAGGTGAGGGCCATCAGCCCGCCGACGATCCACTGCTGCAAGGGGACGTCGAAGGCATTGAACTTTTCCGGCGCCAAGACCCGCTCGCCGTCCGGGATGTGACCACCATGGGCGAGGTGGCGGTGCTTCTGCCGCTGCTCGTCCAACGAGCTGCGGGTGAGAACCGAGGGCGACGTCGTACGGCACTGCTCGCAGCGGTACTGGAACATCGGGCCCCCTCTGTCATTTCAGACCACCTCCATGATGCTCGATCTTCCAGGCGGCCGGGCCCCTTTCGCGGTCCGGGATGAAGCGGTGGCCCCTCTTCACATCCTCTTCGGACCACTCTTCGCCACTCTCCGCTCGTGGAGAGTTCGCAGGTCGAGAGCGGTCTCCGGGGGCGGAGAGCTGCCCAGAGACCAGTTTTTTGCCGCCCTTAGGGGAGGGCAGTGGCGGGAGGCTTTCTCGGTGCACTCCGGCGCATCCAGGGACCCCCCGCGAGCGGAACTTACGGGAGGGGTCCCACCCAGCGTCGGTGAGGGTCTTACGGAGCTGCTGGTTGGTGGCCTGGGAGAGGCCCGGGAGACGGTCTCGCATGAGGGGGCGGAGGGCGCTTAGGTGGACCCCGTTGTCGGTGCCGATCGCCTCTCGAATCAGGGCGGTCAACGGGTCCTCCTGGGGGACCGCAGTGACCTCTTTTCCGGTCGTTCCGGGAGAGCCTTGCGGGGCACCGACGGGGTCGGCCGCGGAGGGCCTCCGGCGACCGCCTAGGAGGCCCAGCAGCCCCTTGCGGGGCTCGGCGGATGCCTCCTCCTTCTTGGCGTCCGTGGAGACATCGTTCGACTGCTTCGTCGCTTTCTCTGGGGCCTCGCCTTTCGTCTCCTTCTCGCCCTTCGTCTCGTCCTCGGCCTTCGTCTCCTTCTCACCCTTCTTCGCGGTCTTGCTCCTGGGAACTTGAATACGTCCACTCGCGGCGTGGGTCAGCGTGACGATCAGGGCGGCAGTGAGCAGCCACAGCGCAGCCGGGTGCTGGACCCACAGCCGGAAGACGCAGTACATGGCGAACCCGGCGCCAGCGAACCGAGCACCGATGGAGCCGCGCTTGCCGATGTTTCCGGACAACCATCCGGTGAGGATCGTCAGGAGGACGAGGAGACCCCGGATGTAGAAGCGGAGCATCTGGCCAATTTCGTGGGTGGCCTTGCCGAGGACGTGGACGACCCTGCCGAGGAACCGGAGGAGGGGCGGGCCGCTGGCCTTGCCGAGGGCGCGGAAGACCTTGACGAGGAACCGGAGGAGGGGCGGGCCGCTGGCCTTGCCGACTTCTACGACGAGCGGGCCGAGCGCGACGAGCGGGCGTACGTCGTAGTACGGCCGGAGGTTCGGCATCGCGAGGGTGCGGGGCGTGGGTTCCGCCTCCTCCTCGTCCTGGCCGTCGGCATCGGCCTCCAACTCGCCGCCGGTGGGCGGGTTCTTGAGCTGCTGAGGAATCGAGAGCGGGGCGCGGACAGGGGCGGCCCACTCCCCCGGCTCGGCCGTGTCGTGGTCTGGCTGGGGGGCGGGGACCGTATGCAGGTGGGCGGCGCTCATGTCGCGAGGCTCTGCATGATCACGGCGATCTTGTCGGCTACCACACCGAAGCTACCGCCCGCGTCGGCGGCGACATACCAGAAGAAGATGCCGAGCATGGACACGCCGCGGGTCGTGAGCTTCATGTAGAAGATCACGATGACCAGGGTCAGGCCGATAGCCGCCAGGCTGTAGCCCGGGAAGACGTCAGCGAAAAGCCCGATGCTGTCGTGCACGAAGCTCGATACGAGGTCGAAGGGCGCGCCAGCCGCCTTGTACGCAGACCCGGCGATCATCGACAGGACCAGGCAGGCGCCCCAGCCCAGTTGCTTCATCCTGCCGCCGGTGCTGGTGCCAAGCAAGAGAAGGGCCGTCAGGGCACCGGCGAGACCTACGGAGCCGAGAGCGGGAAGGAATTGCATGCTGAGTGATCCGTTCCGGGTGGGGTGGTCAGGCGGTGCTGTACAGCAAGCTGCCGACGATCATGGAGACGAGGGGGACACGGGCCAGGAGCGCGAAGGGCGGGAACCATCCCCGAAACTTGTGGTCGACCATCCAGATGGCGAGGGCGACGCCATACCAGAAGCAGACGCCGAGGGCGGTCCACGAGTCGTAGGTCGCGACCAGGTAGGCGGTCTCGTTGGTGAAGAACTGGACGATCCCCGCCCAGAGGCCGATGGCGAGCGCGCTGCCGTTGTAAAGGCCGTGGCGGGTGGACGGGCGCATCCCGCCCCACCACTCGGCGAGGGACTGCTTCGGCGACTTGCCGCTGCCGAAGGCGGGGCGGCTGTACGTCTTCTTGCTCGCGTCGCGGGACTTCCAGAGGCGCCGGATCCGGGCCGGGACTCCCCCGCCCTCCTCCTCGTCCTCGTCATCCTCGTCGTCTTCAGGGACAGGGAGCTGCGTCTCGCAGTCCTCGCACCAGTACGCGACGAGCTCGCCTGTGGGGCGGGAGTGGACCGCGTGCGGCATGGGGTGGTCGCACGGCTCGCCGTCGGCCTTGGGCTTGGCCTCGTCCTCGACCGGCTCGGTCGTGATGACCGGCTTCGGCTCCCACCAGGCGCGCGGGCGGTCGCCGATGCGGAGTCCGCGAGGCTTGGGCGCGGCCGGTGGGTCCGGCATGGTCTCGTCTGTGCCGGTCTTGGCGTCGCTGGCCTTCGCCTCGGCGACGCCGTCCTTGAACGCGCGGATCAGGGTGCGCGGGCGGAGGTCCATCGGGTCAGTTCCTTCCGTACGGCTTGAGGAGCCGGGCGGCGTGCCAGCCGATGAGCGGGCCGAAGCCACACAGCTGCCGACTGAGGACCTTGAGCACGGGGACCAGCCGGTCGGCGGGGACGATTCGGATGCCGTCGAGCAACAGCTCGCCGCCGTCGATGGGCGGGCCGTCCATGGCGACGATCGGGATGACGGGGCGGCCGAGGACAGCGGCCACGGTCCGGGCCTCGTGCCGAAGGCCGCGCAGTCGGTCCGTCACGTCCATGTCACCGTGCAGGAGTCGGCCGCCGACGACACGGACCCGAAAGCGGCTGCTCCACCGTTTGGTGTCGATCACGAAGATGACGCCGAAGAAGGTGATCACCAGGTGGTCGACGTTCGCCCGGCCGGTCGGCAACCGGCGGTCGTGCAGTACCCACCACAGGCGTAGCCACAGCGGGGAGAGTCTGGCCGCGGTGCGCCGCTCCCCCACGGCGCCGGACTCCCACTGGGCGGCCTCTCGGCTTCGTGAGGTGCGGAGGTGGCGGGCTCGGGCTGCGGCGGAGTCTCCCGCTCTCGGCCGTCGCAGGACGTACCAGGCTGCGGCGACCAGGACGACGAGAACGAAGGTCACGATGGTTTCCCCTTGGAGTCGATGCGGCGCACGGTGCGCGGCAGGGCCTTCGTCTGAGCACCGGGGTCCTTCATGGACAGCGACTCCAGAACCTCGGTCAGAGCGTTCTCGCCCCGCTCGGACAGCGACTCCAGAACCTCGACCAGGTCCTCCTCGTCCCCTGCGGACAGCGACGCCAGAACTTCGTCCAGGGCCCTCTCGCCGCTCTCGGCTACCGAAGCGAGGGTGAACCTTTCGTCGTTCATGACGCCTTCCGACGATTTGGGTCGATCCGGAGGGCGGTGCGTCGTACGGTGTCGGGCAGTTTCGAGCGGTCCGGGTGGCCGGCCATCTTCACCGCGGTGACCAAGTCGGCGTCGCTGATCTTCGGGTTGTCCGCGATCTCCTTGCGGCAGATCGCGGCGATCGACTGCCGGGTGATCTGCGTGACGGGCGGGACCGGGGCCTTCTGCTCCTCTCTGCCTTGACTGACCGCTGGGGCAACCGGGGGCGCGGGGGCGGTGGTCTGGGGCCCAGCCGGAGAAGCCGGGGGAACTACCGGAGGGGCAACGGATGGATCCAGCGGGGAAGCTGGGGCAGGGGCAGGGGCTCGGGCTGGGGCAGGCTCCGGAGCGTGCTCGGCTGCGGTTTCGGGGAGACTGCGCGTCGTCTCAGCACGGGTCAGGATCGCGTCAGCAGCCTGAAACTCGGCTCCTCCGACGGCCCGTTGGTAGGCGGCCCGGTTGTTGAGTCGGCGGACCCGGCCGGCGAGCAGCGCGCGGCCAGCGAGCTTCTGCTCCTGGTCGTCCACCCAGTGCGCGACGTCCGCGTCGAGCGGGACTGCGTACTCGCGGAGCAGCAGCCACCACGAGCCCTTCGCGAGCAGGTCGATGCCTGCGCCGAAGCCGCCTGCCCACTGCTGGTGCAGGGTGTGGCCGTAGGCGGCGATGGCACCCATGCTGATCACCACGGCAACCCACCCGGCGACTTTGGCGGGGCGGGCCCGGCCGGGCGCGGTCCTGTTCAGCCACTCGATACCGAGGCAGTACAGCCACGCGAGGGCGAACACGCTGCCCATGCTGTACGCGACGACGGACGGGACCAACGGGTCGAGGAGGCCGCCGAGGCTGGCGGTGCCTGCCACCACGGCGATGCCCGTGAAGCCGATTGCCACGCCGGTGACGCCGCGCAAGATCAGGTCGTCCCATTCGCGCGGCGGGACCGGCTCCCAACCGGCGTACGGCACCTGGCGCGTAGAGGGGATGCCGTCGATGACGGTTGTCTGCGTCCGGTGCCGGGTGACCTTCTGGTACTTCACCCCGGGCACGCGGGGTTGCTGCTCGGTGGCCTCGTCCATCGGTCTTGCCTCTCGTGGGGCGATACAGGGGTGGCCGGACCCGCCTCTCCCAAGGCGGGTCCGGCCCGGTCGGCGTAAGCAGGTAGCGAGGACCGATTGGTCAGCTCTGCCCGCTGCGCCCCTTCTCCTTGGGGACCTGCTTCTGACGGTCCGCCTTCGCGCGTGCGAGAAGCTGAGCTGCGGTTGCGTTCGCGTCCTCGTCGACGGGGGTCGGGTCCGCCATCAGTGGGCCTCCACCGTCTCGACGTCGGTCGATGTCGCCGTGCGCTGACCGGGGATGCCTGTGATGCGGGGGATCACCGGGTCGTTGTCGTCGTCCGGCCAGTCGTGGCCGGAGGCGACGACCAGGCGGTGGAGGCGCAGCGCATACTCGCCGCGCGTGATCTCGTCGGGCAGCTCGGGCGCGACAGCCAGAGCTGCCGTTGCCATCGCCTGAGCCGCGCCGCCCAGCTTGCGATCGGTGAGGCGGTATGCCTCCGCGCCGAAGCTGATGAGCAGCGAGTCCTGCTCCAGGACCTCGGCCGGGTTGATCTTGGTGAAGTGGTCCGCGACGGCGCGCAGCAGTCGCGCGGTCGACTCGTCGACCACAGGGGTCGTCTGATCAGTAATCTGTGTCATGCGTCAGCTCCTGTATGGCAGGTCTGGCGCGGCCCCCGGTCGGCGTTTTCGAGGCCCCGACCGGGGGCCGACTTGTAGGCGCAACTGGTGTTGCTTGCCTGACTGTATGGGACTCCCATACAGTCAGGCAAGCGGCCACGGCAGATTGGAACCGGATGGCCGACGAACAGTCAGGCGGCGGAGAGGTGGCACGGCGCGTGTTCGAAGCCTTGGAAGCCCTCAAGGGCATCGACGACGAAGCGGATCGAGCCCGGGAGATCAGTGTGTTCCTTCGGGCATATGGGCCGGAGATCAAGGAACTCAGCGACCTACGACGGGACTTCGTCCTCGGCCAGCGGAAGCAGGAGGTGTCCGTTCGGAAGATCGCGGCGCAGATCGGCGTGTCTCCGTCGACGGTCCAGGACATCGAGCGCGGCTACTCGGGGTCCGGCAAGACCCGGCCGCGGAAGGCGAAGGACGGCGACGAGGGCACCGCCTCCGAGGCTGACGCCTGACTCTCGTGGTCGCGCGGCCTCGCGGCCCACGCCAGACGCCCCCATTCCGCACGCTGGGAGGGGGCCCATTGTCGTGCCCGGACACCGAGCTCGGCGTGCTGTGACCGCCAGGACGTCGGACGATGGAGGCATGGCGTCCGCCCCGATAGTTGTGCACCTCCCGTCGCCGATGGGAGGTCGTCGCGTCACCGCGTACGGGCACGTCCTCGGCACAGCCCACAGTGATCGCGACCTGGTCGAGTTTCTGCGGCGGGCCGGGCTGCCCGGTGCGGAGATGCTGATAGATGACCCGACGTGGGTTGAGTGGCGGGGCGGTCGGGCTCACGAGTGGGATGCCATGTGACCGGGTTATCCACAGGCCCTGACGGGATCGTTCGGCTCGTCGTAGCGTGCTGTCCGGTCGATCATCGGGGGTGTGGGATGCGGGACGTGCGGCTGGAGTGGCTGGCTGCGGAGGTCATGTGCGAGTTGCCGTCCGAGGAGGCACGGAGGGCGGTGCAGAAGCTGCTCTTCGACGTCGCCGGGCGTCCGGCGTGGTGGCCGGATCCCAGCGGCGAGGAGACCGCCGACGCGTTCGGTGCCTCGTGCTGGGTCTCATACGTGGCGTATGCCGAGGGCCTGGAAGTGCGCGATGTTGGGTGGGCAGGATGAACTACGGGAAGGACCTCGCGCTTTCTACGGGCAGTACACCGGCCGCCGTATCCGGACAGTGTCCGGGCTGGTCAGCCTCCGTGTCCGGACACGACGACGGCGGAGAGCGCGATGCATCCCGTGTGCCACGCCTGGTCAATGGTGTTCTCCAGCGTTGTCAGTAGTCGGTGGGGCGGCCGGTGCCGCCCAGGTCGGCCAGCGGGCCGACGGTGAACTGCCGGATGGGCATGGTCACTTCTCACTCTCATCTTCGTGGTCCAGCCCGGCCTGGCGGCCGGACTGCTGGTTCGAGGGGTGTCGGAAGATCACGACGGCCCGGGTCACCGCACGCGGCCCGTACCTGGCGGTCGCCCCTTCGTGGCCGTGCTCCTGGAGGAAGTTCAGGACCTCCCCCGGCTCCACGTCGGCGGGCGGCTGGGCGGCCGGCCGCCGCTCCGAGGACCCGCACAGCAGGCACCCGTTGCTGACGGTCGGATCGACCGGCCCGCCGGGGTGCCGCACGCACCGGTTCGCCCGCCGCTCACCTCGGGCACCAGCCACGGCCGCGCCCGCGCGGCCGAGCTCGGCGGAGATCTCCGCGAGCGTCGCGTCGTCGACCTCGTGCCGGGCGGCGAACTCGCCCAGGGCGCGCAGAGACGCGCCGAGTGCGGGCAGGAAGTCGGGGTTCATCCGTTGCTCACAGCTTTCAGTCGGGTCGTGCTGGCTTCCTGCGTGGCCTTGGTGGGGGCGCTGGGGGCTCCGGGCACGGAGAGGAGGAACGCCCCCTGCACGGGTGCCTGCGGGGCTGCTGAGGCGCGGCTGCCAGACGGCTTCGGGTGCTGGTAGCACCAGGCAGCCATTCGCTCGTGGACGCGGTGATCGAGAAGCACGCCGTACATTCCGACCCCGGCGAGGGCCTGGCGGACGCGGTGCTCCTCGGCGGCCTCCGCCCTGGTCCAGGCGGCTTCAGCGTCGTCGTCGGCGGCACTGGCGGCCTCCTTCGCCTTGGTCTCCGCCTCCCATCGGGCGGCGGCTTCCGCAGCGGCTCGCTCGGCGGCCCGGTGCTCCTCTGCCCGCTTCTCGCAGACCTGGCACCGATCGCCGCCGATGATCCAGCCGTCTTCACAGCTCGGGTCCGGGCAGTCCTGCGCGAGGATCGCGGCCGTGAGCCACCCGTTTCGGTTCTTGATCCGCTTGCAGCCGTCAGGGCTCTCTGGGCCGTGCCGGGCCGCTTCACACCCGGACGTCGTGCAGCGGTCACAGCCGCGGTAGTCGGCGGCCGAGCGCTCGTCGGCGTTCTCTCCGTACCAGCGCCGGTTGATCCGGACGATCACCTGCTCCGGCGTCCGTGCGGGGGTGCCAGGGGCGCCGGACAGCAGGTCCTCGATGGCGCGGTGCAGCCCCGGGAAGAGCGCCTTACCGGGACGGGCCACCTCGGGAGGGATCGCCGCCCGGACCGCATTGAAGCCGGGCGACTGCTGGCGGCGCTTCGTCTTGGTCGGTGCCGACGCGGCGGAGCCGCCTCCGGCCTGGTCGCTTTCACCGGCCGCGCTGTCGGTCGCGCCCGCAGATGCGAAACCACCCGCACTTTGGCCTTCGGCGTCAGCCAACCCCGTCTTCTTCTCTTCTCCCGTCTTCTTAGGTGACCGTTTTCTATAAGACGTACCAGCGTGTGGCACGTCGGGCCCACCTGCGGTTTCACCCGTTTCCGCAGGTGAGGACGACGTGCCACACGCTGGTACGTCGGGCTGACCTGCGGCGTTCCCTGTTTCCGCAGGTGGGTCCGACGTACCACCGTGCGGTACGTCGGCTCCTCCTGCGGAAACGTCCCGAACCGTCAGGACTGTGCCGTGACGCCCGGTACCCAGCGAGGCGTGCTCGGAGACGAGGTAACCGTGGTCCTTCAACTCGGCGTACGCGGCCCGGAACACTCGCCGGCCAGGGCTCGCCTTGCCGTGCCGCTTCACCGACTCGCGCCACATGTCATCGGCGGTGGTCTCCCAGCCGTCGGGGCGGCTGAGGAGTTCCACGAGGATGCCGCGAGCCATGTGGCTCAAGCGGCTATCCCGCGCGGTCGCGTTAGGCACCTGGAGGAAATCCCGGGTGAGCCTAGAACGCCGAATCCTCACGTCGTCTCTTCTCGGTCGTGCTCGGGTGGTGGGGCGGCCGGGCAGCGCGAACCGCGCCACACCGATGCATTTCGTAGCTACGAAACTAGATCATTCGTAGCCACAAAAGCAACGCGATCGGCGTGTCCTTCGTGGCCACGAAAGAGGTCTGGGACGTGCTTGCTTTCGTGGCCACAACGCCTTAGCCTCGACGCCATGGCGACCGCAGACGACCCGTACGACACCCCGCGCCGATTCCGGGCACCCGATGACGAGTGGGCGGGCTTCGGGGCTGCGACCACGACCCAGCACCCCGGCGGCCGTAGCCCGCGCGGCCAGGTCCTCCGCGAGTTCATGAGCTGGTACATGCGGCGCCCCGGCGCCAAGCTCCCCACGCGCCCGCCAGCTGGTCCGTGGTCCGCGCCGATCGCCGACTGACGCACGCACCGCAGCAGGCCGCCCCGCAACGGGGCGGCCTCTTCTGCGTGCCGTGACGTCCCTGGTCATGAGCGCCCCCGGGTCCGCCGGCGGTGCGCGGAGAGGTCGGAGACGCCGACCGGAAGCGTCCCCGGCCGTGTGGGAGCAGGAGCAGACTGCCGGGTCCCGCATGTCGCAATGTGCGGGACGTGGAGTCGCTCCCAGCCCATGAGGGGCATCTCATCCGTGGGGCGGCGAGAGCGGCGCGTGCCCGTGCCGTCCCGGTACACCGCGGTGTTCCCACGGCCCGGGTCGGGGGTGGGGTCGACTGCAAGCCGCTTCCCGCCCTCGGTGATCGTCCAGAGCACTTCGAGGCGGCAGCCGTCACAGATCGAGATGCTGCGCACCTGCGTCCTTCCGTGGGCGGTTGTGCTTGTGCCGCTCCACCTGGGTGATGGAGCGGCGAGATGTCGTGTCGGCGGCCCTGTGGCCGGTCAGTTGCGGTTGGTGCCCCGTGGGCCACTGCGGGGGCGTATCACCGCCCTGTCCTCACGAAGGAGGCGTTGACGGGGCCGACTGGTCGACCAGCTCGCGGGCCACACGGCTACCGCGGCGGCTGCGAAGCTTTACCCCGGCCTCCAGCAGCAGGGCCCGGGTCAGCCCGTACGACAGGTCGTGCTCGGTGGCCAGGGCGCGGATCGCCGCGCCACCGTCGTACGCCCTCCTCAGATCTGCCCGGAGCAGTGCTCGCTCATCGCCCTTGCGGTGGGGACGCCGGACCAGGTTGTGCCGTGGGCCACGGGGCTTGCTGTCAGCGCTCATTCGTTTGTCTCTTTCTGTCGAGCGGCCTGGGCGTCGAGCCCGGCCGCGTAGGTCACGAGGGACCGAAGGGACTCAGCACGCTCATTGCGTGTGGCTCCGGCTGCCGCCACCACGAGCGCCGTGACCAAGTCCGTGTCCCGGTTGGCGTACGCGGTGACGACCCGGGCCGCGAACAGCAGCCCAGGGGGGCATTCCGTGTCGCCGAGCTGGTCGAGGACCCACACCTCACCCCCGGCCGTGTCCGGCGCCCGGTAGAGGACGAGGAGGGCTCGCACGGCGGTGTCGGCGACAACCCGGCAGGAGGAAAGGAGGTCGAGCGCATCGCCGCCGTCGGCAATCAGATCGGCCGTCACCGCGACCATGCCCTCGTCCCCCGCGAAGGCGGCGTCCAGCGCCTGCCGCGTCCAGTGCGTCAGCAGCCCAGGGCTCAGCACGCCCGCCCCCTGATCACAGGCGCTCCTGTGTGCTGTACGTCTCGACGACCTGCATCACCTGGGCGAGGACGCGCTCCGCACAGACCTTGTGCGCCGGCCTGCCCTGGCCATCCCGGAGATGTGTCGGGACACCGCAGTGCCGACACAGCCGGGGGTCTGTCGAGTAGTGCGCGGAGTCCGACCAGTCGAGCAGCCCGCCCGTGGGCAGGGCGTCGGACGCGGGCTTACGCCGCAGGGAAGGCACTGGCCTGCTCCCTCTCCTTGCGGCGCTGACGCTCAGCCGCACGCCGCGCGTCACCGATCAGGGCGGCCCGCTCGTCCTCGTCGAGGCCACCCCACACCCCGTAGTCCTCCCGGTGCGCCAAGGCATGCGCCAGGCAATCCGACCGAACCGGACACGGAATACAGAACGCCTTGGCGGTGGCAGCCGCCGGGCCCTTCCCCGACGGGAAGAACCTCGCGAGTTCCTGCCCGGCGCACGCGGCATCGTCGCTCCAGTGCCAGGGGCGAGTCAGAGTGTCGGGGGCGTAGCGGCTCGGTCGCGGCATGATCAGCTCCTGTCTTCGTCATCGCGTCCGGACACGCCCGGACAGGTCTCGCCGGACACGTGCGGACACGTGTCTGTGCTGGTCGCAGCCCCCGCCTTGCCAGCGCGCCCGGACACGACCGCGCGGGTGTCCGAGCTGCGTCCGGACACATCCGGACACCCGCCCCGGCAGTTCCCGTCGTTCGCCCCTTCACGCCAGCGGGTCACCGTCCGGGCCGCGATCCCCAGCCGCTCTCCGATCACCACCGCCGACATACCGGCCGACGTCATCTCGTCGGCCGTGTACCGCAGTTCCTCGTCGGTCAACTCGGGGCAACCGCCCCGGCCCGACATGGCACGCTCAACCGCAATCAGGTCGATACCGCGGTGCCACGTCGAGCCGGGGAAGATCACGCCGCCGCCCCTTCACGGCCCCCTGCTGCGGGGCCCACCGTCGGCGAGACCGCCCGGTAGAGGTGGATCACCGCACCTTGGGCACCGAGGACATCCGGGACCTGGCCGTGGTCGGTGACATACCGCTTCTCCAGTCGGCGGTAGCCGACGAGCAGCGCGTCGTCCTTGTAGCCGCCGGCCGTCGTGATCGCGTCCTCGGTGGAGCGTGCCAACTTCGACAGGTCAGGCATCACGTCCGGCCGGATCGGCGCTGATGGTTTCAGCACGCCCGCGTTCCGGCCCGTCCCGAAGTGCGACTTCGGGCGGGTGAAAGAGAACACCATCGATGCTTCCAGCGGCCCCGTGAGAGGAGCCCAGCCGCGGTGACGGACGATCTCCTGCCGGAATGCCCACACCACCGCCTCACGCCACGGCTTGACGTGGATCGAGGACTCCAGCATCCGACCGTGCCCGATGTGCTTCTTGCTGCCCTGCGGCGCCGGAAGCCCGTACACCGACACCGACAGCAGCGGCTCAGAATCGGACAACCACTCGGCCGGACCGGCCTGTTCGAGGGGTGAGGCAGTCACTGACCCCCACCGCCCATCCAGCCGTCCGGCGGCGTGGCGGCGCCTTTGAAGTCGACGAGGACCAGATGGTCGATGTCCTGGGCGTGGCAGTTCGCGTCTGCCGTCAGCCACTGGCCCGGCAGTACATCGGGCGTAAGTCCGGTGTCGCTGAGGATCTGGTGCAGAGGGACCGTCACCGGCTCGTCGGGCCGCCACGCGGCGACCTCTACCCGTGCGAGGCGGGTCTGCTGGTCTACATCGATCACGCGGACCGCTGCGGTCCCCCGGACGTCGTCTCGCGCCGAGAGGTACGTGTGACCGAGCGGGGTGATGGCGGGGAGCGCGTGCACGATCTGGGCGAGGCCCCTCAGCTTCAGCTGCGGCCACCAGGCGTTGAGGTCTTCTACGCTCCGTCCCGCCGCCAGCTCCCTCAGCAGGCCCTCCGCCTCGGGGAGCATCGGCAGCTCACGTGCGAGCCGGGTGACCCGCACCTGCGCCGCCCGCCAGGCCGCCGTGCGCCGGGTCGTCTCCGCCGAGCACGGGCACCCATCCACGGTTGCCTGGTGCTTGTCGGGCGTGAACCCGACACAGCGCGAGGTGCTGTTCCGGCCCCGCTCGCACAGCGCCGCAGTGCAGCATCCGCAGCGGGCACATTCCGTCTGCACCGGCCGGTACTCCGGGCCGAACGGCTCATCCATGAGCCAACTCCTTGATCACGGTCGTGGTGGTCGTCTTGCAGGACCGGCAGATACGGGAGCCGACATCAAGCTGATGCGGCATCCAGTGGCCCTCTGCCGGACACCAGGCCCAGAACGGCCCGGTACGAAAGGCGGCCGAAGCCACCTGGCGGCGCGAGAGACCACGCGCCGCCAGGACCGGTGGCCTGGCCGTGCTTGGCACGGCCAGGCCACCGGAGAGCCAGGACTGAGTCACCGGCGGGAGGACTTCTTGCGGGTCGTGCGGGTCGTGCGCTTCGGCTGCGACCGCTTCCGGGGCAGAGGCCGGACCCGGGCGTCCTGCGGGTCCTGCGACTCCTCGGCCCGCGCGTGCGCCTCGTCCGCCTCGGCCTGAAGGCGCACCTTCTCGACCGGGGCGTGCACAACCTGCACCTGCCCGGCATCACCGGCGTCGTCGGCCTTGAGCAACGCCACCAGCTCGGCGCTCATAGGGACGACCTTGTTCAGCCGCCGGAGCCCACTCTTGCGCCACATCGCCAGAAAGTCGGTGTGCCAGAACGAGTCATTCGCCCCGGAGTCATTCGCCCGCCGGTACGCCTGGCTGTACTCGTCGCGGATCGCCTCGGCGTCCTCCCGCGTCAGGATCACGACCTGCGAGCGGGCGCCCGACTCCATCCAGCAGAACGCGTACGCGAGGATCGCCTCCCCGCGCCTGGCCTTCGGCACCGACAGGTTCGGCCGGTGGGTGAAATCAAGCGGCGCCGGAGCTGTCGGCTCGTAGTTCCACTCATCGCCCTCGTGGATCATCCCGACGTGGACCGAACCGACCCGGCCGGAGCGATACATCAGCTCGACGTAGCCCTGCGCCATCGGCACGAACTGGGCGGTCTTGCCCTCACGCCGGATGACCGCATGCCGACCGTCCGGGATCAGGCCGAACCGGGCACACGTCAGGAGCGCCTGGAGCAGCGACGCCGGGGTACAGCGGACCAGGCCCGGCAGGGCGGCCCGCACAGCGGAGAAGAACGCGCCGGAGTCGATGTGCGACGGCAGGGCCTTCGTGAACTCGTTGCCGTACCGCTCCAGCCAGTTCAGCGCGACGTCGGCGATGTCGCCGCCCTCGCTCTGCGCCGACGTGTGCAGCTCGTCGGGCATCGACTGCTGCGGGGCTGCGGCGGCCCGGGTCACGGTCGCTTCGACGGTCGGCGCCTCGATGCCGGTGGGGCTGGTTGCCGCGCGGACACGGTCCTTGAGAGTGGACAGAGCCATGATCAGATTCCCTTCGCGGGGACGACGAGCCGACGGGCGCGGTACTCCGCGTACTTCTCGGGCTGCTCGGTCTTGAGCCGGTCGAGGTCGAGGGCAGGGACCTTGTGCATGTACTTCGCGAACAGCTCGGGCTCGGCCTCGGCGAACTGCTTCGACGCGAAGTTGCCGTTGGCCTTCCACGTCCACGCCGGCTTGCCGCCCGCCTTGACGATCTCGTTCTCGCCGGTGAGGAGCCGCATCTCGTTCTCAACCAGGCGCAGGTCCTCGGCGAGCGCCTTCTCCCGCTCCTTGAGCTCCGCACGCCTGGCGCGCAGCGCCTTGGCCTTGTCGACGTCGATCTCGGCGATGGTCTCCGCCTTAACGGACCAGAGCTTCGCCAGCAGGTCGGTGGTCGCCTCCAGGCCGTCAGCCGAGGGCTCGAACCCCTCGACGATGTGCCGGGTGAACCACTTCCCGCAGTAGTCGACGAGGTACTCGACCATCTCCTCGTCGCGCTCCAAGCGGACCCAGCGGAGCTTGTTGCCGCCGACCAGCGCGGCCACGAAGCCGTGGTCCCAGCCGCCGACGGCCATACCCCAGTGGCACTGAATCGCGGGGGCATCGGGAACCGCCCCGTCCTCCCACTGGTCCGCCTGGTACTCACTGCGGTTCTTGCACTCCAGCACCCCGGACGCCGGGCCCGGCCGCTCGAAGGTGAACCTGTCGACGTTCACCCGCATCCACGGCCGGTCGACGTGGACGAGCGTCCCCGGCGCCTCTGCGGTCGGAACCCCCGACCGCTTCGTGAACATGTGGGCGATGAAGTCCTCGATCTCCGTACCGATCTCGGTGTACTCGGTGCCCTTGAAGGTCGAGCGGCCGTGCTTCTCCTCGAAGACGTGGCGCGGGCCGGTGTACTTCCCGGCCAGTCCGAGGATTCCGGCGACGTCGGAGCCTCCGATACCGCCTCGGCGAACCTCCAGCCACTCCTCGCGGGGCGCGTCGGCGGGCAGCAGCAGACGCGCGGTGGGGGCGTCGGCCAAGACGCCGCCGGTCTCATCAGTCAGGTCGAACAGCGTGGTCACGGTGGTCACTTGGGGCCCTTCCGGAATGAGTTGAGGCGGCGGACGCCGGCAAGAGCTTCGATCTCAGCGGCGAGCCGGACCGGGTCACCGGCGCGCCATGCCTTGGTGGCGATGTCGTCGCCCTGACCGAGGGCGGTCAGCGTCCTGGCCATGCAGGCCCGAAACCGCTCGGGCTCGGCGCTGGACGCAATCCGCATCCACGCCAGATCACCGATCGGCCGCTCGTTGCTCAGGAGGTACATCAGCGGCTACCGCCGTTCTCACGGCTGGTATCGAACGGAGCGGATTGACGGGGGAGCTTCGCCAGGACGCGTCGCGTCCGGCGGCTGGAGGGGTGGCGCAGCGGGGCGCACAGGGCGCAAGTGCGCGGGTTGTGGGGCGGTTTCGACGTGACGTAGTCAGCCGGGTCGTTGGGCTCCTCCGGGGGTGCCGTAGCCACGCGGTGCGTGACGACGGCCACCGGGAGCAGGACGCTCGCCGCGATCATGGCGGCGAGGATGATGCCGCTCATGCCGACCCACCTCCGGTGGGGCGGTAGGCGCGCTGAGCCGTCGCGCGACGAGTGGCCTCGTCGTGGGGCTCGCTAAGCTGGGATTTCACGGTGACCCTTTCGCAGTTGGGTGATCCGAGGGGCTGTCAGGACCGGGCATGGTCGTGGCGGCCCCGTTGTCGTTCTGTGGTCAGCCGGTGCGCTGACGGCTCCGGGACGGGCTGATCGACATCAGCGTCCGGGCGCCCTCGGCGGCGGGCGTCGGCTCCGGTCGGACTCGGTGCATTGCCTTGATGGCCAGCACCTCCTCCGCGTCGAACGCGACGGCGGCGCCGATCTTCTGGTGCGGCAGGTCTCGGAGGTTGTCCTCCAGGAACCGCGGTTTGCAGCGCAGGAGTTCAGCAGCCTCTTCGAGCGTGTAGTTCTGGAGGCTCACGCTCACGCGGCCTCTCTCCGGTCGACCAGGTCGTCCAGAGTCGTCCCGTACGCGGCGGCGATCGCCCCCAGCGTCGGCAGGCTCGGCATCGTGCGTCCCGCGATGAGCCGGGAAATCGTCGACTCCACCACTCCGGTCCGCCGGGCGATGGCGTAGTGCGTCATGTCGCTCGCCGCCGCTGCCTTCGCAGCGAGGACATCCGCACGGAAGCGGTATGCCGTGGTCGTGGTCATTCAGACCCCCAATCCAGACGTGCATGCGTGCATCAATTGCTTGCATGCATGACACTAGCCACCGGCTTGCACGCATGCAAGTGATGACGCTGAAATTCCGGGTGTGTCGAATTCGTGAACGCACGCCCGCGCACCCCCGCCGCCGCCTGCGAAAATGTCACAATCCCCTCTGGCGCCTCGCTGACCTGCGGGCATGCACGCATGCAAGCCTGCGTCGTCTTGCACACGCGCGCGCTAGCCTCCAGGCATGACGCCCAGAGAACCGACCGCCACCGTCACCGCGCAGTTCGCCGCGTTCCTCACCAGGGCTGCGGTGAACGCCGGCTTCGACACCACTCGGGGCACAGGGGGACGCAGGGCTCTCGCGGAAGCGAGCGGAATGAGCCCTTCCGCCATCAGCCGGACACTCGACGGCAAAACGCTCCCTCGCCCGTCTCAGCTCGAAGGGCTCGCACGGGCGGTTCGCGTTGACGTACGCGAGTTGATGATCGAATCAGGTGTTATTTCGCCCGAAGCATGGACGGACCGGCCTGAAATCGCTGTACGCTCAGAAACCCTGAGCCCAGAGGACGCGGCAGATGTATGGGGCATCCATGACCCCATGGTGCGCGCATACCTCATCAGTAACATCCGGCAGGCGCAGAACCTCCAGGCTGAGGCGGACCAGACCACCGCTCAGGATCGGGAGGTCAGCGCAAGGGGGTAGCACATGAAGTCGTCGTACGGTCTGACGAGGGCAGCGACGATCACGGCAGGCGCAGGCGCTACAGCGCTCGGCGCCCAGCATGACGACGCCATCACCACCACCACTGGTATGGCCCTGGTCCTCTGCGGCATTCTCTGGGCCGCCCTGTCCATCGTGCGGGGATGGATGGTCGAGTTCGGGCAGGGGCAACGTCAGGCCCTCGCACAACAGCAGTGGGTCGCCCATTTCCACACGGGCAACCTGGTGGCCCGCCTCGACGAGACCATCGACTGTCTGGCCGCGGAAAGAATGGTGTCCGAATCCCTACGCCGCGAACTGCACGAGATGACCGAGGAATACAACCTCCTCGTGCAGGAAACCCTCCAGTCGCGCAACGACCTGTTCACCCGGCACACCTCAGGCGGAATGACCCTGCCCAGTGCCGCACACCCGATGCGGCTGACCCTGCTCCCCAACCAGAGCCAGCCGCACGTAGCCGACCAGGCCAAACCCTAAATCCGGACCGGCTGACAACGATGCCCGGTCAGTCCTGCGGCAGCCCCGTCTCGACAGACTGCGCGTACGGCGAATGCCCACAGATCCGCAGCGCATCAGCACGAGCCTCCGCGTACGCCGCCCTCACAGCCACCTCGTCCGTGCCCCAAGCGCGGGCCTCCGTGCAAGCGGCCTCGCCAGGCCGCCACTCCGCGTGCGGCACTGCACGCTCCGTGGTGTAGGTCTCCTCCCACTCCCACACCCACCGCCCGTAGGCCTCGTGCGCATCGCCCAACACGACTTCGGTCCCGTCGGCCTGATAGACCGTAGGGCCCATCGTGACCACCCACACCCGGTCGGGGAGGTGGGCCAGGACCGCGTTCATCCCACCCGTCACCGTCCGCTGCCACCAGCCCTGGCTCCACGTCTCCAGCCGCGCCGGGCGCCCCGTGTCGAGCGGCCACTGCTCGACCACCTCCTGGGCGTGCTCCCGCCGACGGAAGCCCTTGAGATCCCCGTCGAGGTGAGCGACATACAGCAGCGGCCCGACCTCCACCGTCTCCATCACCGCAGGCTCGGGCGCACGCCCGCCCGTGAGTGATCTTTCGATCGTCTCCATCGCATCGTCGTCCGCCTCGGGAAGCAAGTGCCCGTACCTGTCCGACGTCGTCGTGATGGACTCGTGGCCAAGGCGCCGCTGGACGTACGTCAGGCCGCGCCCAGCGGACAGCAGCGCCGCCGCGTGGCTGTGCCGGAGGTCGTGCAGCGTCGGGAACTTCTCCGCGCTCAGCGTCCCTGCCTTGTGCGCCCGCCCTACGGCCGCCGTCCACCGGTCGTAGAACGTCGAGTACGGCAGGCGCTCGGCCTTGCCGTTGTGGATGATCAGGTCACCCGGCTTGAGGTCCTCCAGGCCGAGGTCGATCAGGTCGGCCCACGTCGTCTCGGTGACCCGGATCGTCCGGCGCGACCGCCTCGACTTCGGCTTGCCCAGGTAGTACCCCTCTCCGGGCTTACGCTTCCAGGCCCTCGTTACACGCAGCTTCCTCTTGCCGTCCTGGGTCAGGGCGTGCCGCTTGGCCAGCGCCGTGAGTTCACCCCAGCGGCACCCGGTCGCGTACTTCACCCGTACGAGCTTCTGGTCCTGCGGCCGGTCGAGCTGGTCGACGATCGCTTCAACCTCCTCGGGGAGGAGGAAGGTCATGTCCTCATCACCCTCGTCGTCCACCCCGTCGTCGTCGGTACGCGGCAGACGGGTCAGCTCACACGGATTCCTCGCCCGCAGAGGAGGCTCCTCCATGACAGCCTCACGGAGGATGCTGCTCAGCAGGCCGTGGAGGTTCTTGAGGGTCTTCGGGCTCATCTCCTTGTGCCTGGAGCCGCGCCAGACCTTCGTCTTGGCCATCTGGTTGACCCAGGCGCTCACGGTCGCCTTGGAGAAGTGCTCCGTGCTGCGGATGTCGCAATGCCCGAAGGTCGGCAGGAGGTACGTATCCAGCTCCTTCGTGATCGCGACCTTGTACTGCTCCTCGACTCCGGTCCGGTTCTTCACCGACTCGCGCGCGTACGCCTCGAAGACGTACCGGGCCTCGACGCCGGCCGTCGGGGCAACATAGCCCGCGCCCTTCACCCAACCGGACGGCCACTGCTGCGCGTTGTCGTCGACGGCCTCTTTGAAGACCTCGGCCGACGGCTCGTCGTCGAAGCGCTCCGTCTGGAACGGAGCGCTTCGGGCCCCGCCCAGACGCCACTTCACCTGGTAGCTCGTGACCTCGCCGGCCTTGTTCTTGCGCTCTGCGATGTACGCCATATCGGGATGCTAGGCGCATCGTGCGCCCACGGTGCGCCCAAAGGCACAGAGAGTGACCGCGAAAACTTGCCGTTTTCGCTGGTCACATGCACTGCTTGATGAGGTGCCCGGAACCGGACTTGAACCGGTACGCCCCCGAGGGGCAGCGAGGTTTAAGCTCGCCGTGTCTGCATTCCACCATCCGGGCAGGGCGCGCGGCACCGCATTCGCGAGTCAGAGACTATCCGGACCCGCCCGCCGAGCATCGGACGAGAAGCCCGATGTTGTCTTATTTTATTGATGCCTGAAGGTGCGTCAGCAAGTGGATGGGCCATCGGCACATGCCGCACGTGGTGGACGCCTCGTACTGGGGGGTACGGGATTGACGGAAAGTCGCCGCCCGGCCGGTCCGCCCGGTCCCTCCGGCGGACCGTCTCAGGGCCGGTGTCATCCCCGAGGAGGAGGCGAGCGGCCCTCGGTCAGTCTCAAGGCGGCCCCGGGAACGGGCATGAGGACGGACGTTCCGGCCCAGGACCGGCGACAGGATGAAGAGGTCCCCACAGCCTGTCCCGAGGAGCCTCACGTGACCACGACCACCACCGCTCGCCGCTCCACCGCGGTGGCCGCTCGCGCCACCGAACTGTCGAAGGTGTACGGCCACGGCGAGACCCAGGTGGTCGCCCTGGACAGCGTCTCCGTGGACTTCCGGCAGGGCGAGTTCACCGCGATCATGGGCCCGTCCGGTTCCGGCAAGTCGACGCTGATGCACTGCGTGGCAGGCCTGGACACGTTCAGCTCCGGTTCCGTACGGATCGGTGAGACCGAACTGAGCACCCTCAAGGACAAGCAGCTCACCCAGCTGCGCCGGGACAAGATCGGCTTCATCTTCCAGGCGTTCAACCTGCTGCCCACGCTGACCGCGGCCGAGAACATCACGCTGCCGATGGACATCGCGGGCCGCAAGCCCGACAAGGCGTGGCTGGCGAACGTCATCGAGATGGTGGGGCTCAAGGACCGGCTCAGCCACCGGCCCACCCAGCTCTCCGGCGGCCAGCAGCAGCGCGTGGCGGTGGCCCGCGCGCTGGCCTCGCAGCCCGAGATCATCTTCGGCGACGAGCCGACCGGGAACCTGGACTCCCGCTCGGGGGCGGAGGTGCTGGGCTTCCTGCGCAACTCCGTACGGGAACTGGGCCAGACCGTCGTCATGGTGACCCACGACCCGGTGGCCGCCGCCTACGCGGACCGGGTGATCTTCCTCGCGGACGGCCGGATCGTCGACGAGATGCTGTCGCCCACCGCCGACGGCGTGCTCGACCGGATGAAGGAGTTCGACGCCCGGGGCCGGACCAGCTGACACCGGACCGCACCCGCCGACCCCGCTCGGCCCTGCCCCACCCCGCCGGCTCCTCACCTCAGGACTGACACACCATGTTCCGTACCGCCTTGCGCAACGTGCTCGCGCACAAGGCCAGGCTGCTGATGACCGTACTCGCCGTGATGCTCGGCGTGGCCTTCGTCTCCGGCACCCTGGTCTTCACCGACACCCTCGGCCACGCCTTCCGCAACCAGTCGGCGAAGAGCTACGACAAGACCGCCGTCGCCGTCACCTCCTACCGCCAGGACCACGGCAGCAAGCAGAACCCCGGCGTCAGCGCGGCGGCCCTGGAGAAGATAGGGCGGCTGGACGGGGTCACCTCGGCCACCGGCCGGGTCTCCGGATTCGCCGGGGTCGCCGACCGGAACGGCAAGCTGATCGGCAACGGCTGGTCCAACTCCGGCGGGAACTTCGCACCCGGACCGCAGGGCAAGGACGCCCAGTACACCTTCACCGACGGCTCGGGCCCGGTGAAGAACGGTCAGATCGCCCTCGACCAGGACACCGCGGACAAGGGCAAGTACCACGTCGGCGACACCGTGCGGGTGGCGACCAACGGGCCGGTGCAGAAGTACACCCTCTCCGGTGTCTTCACCACCGAGGACGGCGCGGTCAGCGCGGGCGGCAGCCTGGTCCTCTTCGACACGGCCGTGGCGCAGAAGCTCTATCTGGAGCCCGGCTACTTCCAGGACGTCAACATCTCCGCCGCGTCCGGTACGTCCGCCACGCAGCTCCTCTCCCAGGTGAGGCCGCTGCTGCCGGAGAACGCCACCGCGCAGACCGGCAAGCAGCTCGCCGACGACCAGGCCAAGCAGATCGAGAAGGGCATGTCGGGGCTCAACCAGATGCTCCTCGCCTTCGCCGGAGTCGCCCTCTTCGTCGGGATCTTCCTGATCTCCAACACCTTCACCATGCTGGTCGCCCAGCGCACCAAGGAGCTGGCGCTGCTGCGCGCGGTCGGCGCCTCCCGCAAGCAGGTCACCCGGTCGGTGCTCGCCGAGGCCCTGGTGGTCGGTCTGGTGGCGTCCGCGGTCGGCTTCGGGCTGGGCATCGGGCTGGCCGTCGGACTGCGCTCCGCGATGGGCGCGTTCGGTGCGAAGGTGCCGGGCGGTCCGCTGATCGTGGCGCCCACCACCGCGCTGGCCGCGCTGCTGGTCGGCGTACTGATCACGATGCTCGCCGCCTGGCTGCCCGCCCGCCGGGCCGCGAGGATCCCGCCGGTGGCCGCGATGGGCAGTGCGCACCTGCCCGCGTCGACCAAGTCCCTGGTGGTGCGGAACGTCATCGGCGGCGTCATCACCCTGCTCGGCGCGGCCGTGATCGTGGCGGGCGCGGCGGCCGGTTCCGACGGCCGGATGATGATCGCGGCCGGTGCCTTCCTGGCCCTGATCGGCGTGATCGTGCTGATCCCGCTGCTGTCCCGGCCGGTCATCGCCCTCGTACGGCCGCTGCTGAACCGGCTGTTCGGGGTGTCCGGGAAGCTGGCGGGCCAGAACGCGGTCCGTAACCCGCGCCGCACCGGCGCCACCGCGTCCGCCCTCGCGATCGGGCTCACCCTGGTCACCGGGCTCTCGGTGCTCGGCGCCACGATGAGCCAGGCCGTGGACCGGGTGACCACGGACAACATCAAGGCCGACTACATGGTCCAGATGGCGAACGGCATGCCGCTGGCCCCCTCCACGGTCACCGCGCTGGACCACGCGAAGGGCGTCACCGCGGTCTCGCCGCACATCGGCACCCAGCTGATCCTGGGCGGCGAAGGCCTCTCGGTCTCCGGTGTCGCTCCCGGCGCCGTCCAGCAGGTGCTGAACGTCAGGACGGTCTCCGGCTCGCTGGCCACGCTCGGCAAGGGCGAGGTCGCGATCGCGCAGAAGACGGCCGACAGGCACCACTGGAAGCCCGGCAGCAAGCTGCCGGTGACGTACCTGGACGAGAAGAAGGGCGAACTGACCGTCGGCGCGGTCTTCGAGGACAACCAGTTCGTCTCCGACGTGCTGGCCTCCACCACGGTGGTGACCCCGCACGAGAAGAAGCCCGAGATCCGCGAGATCTTCGTCAAGACGGACGGCGGCAGCAGCAAGGCGGCCGAGCAGTCCCTGGTGAACGCGATGGGCGACAACCCCGCCATCTCGGTCATGGACCAGAAGGACATCCGCAACGCGTTCGGCGGCATGATCAACACGGCGCTGAACATCATGTACGGGCTGCTCGCGATGGCCCTGATCATCGCGGTGCTCGGGGTCGTCAACACCCTGGCGATGTCGGTCTTCGAGCGCCAGCAGGAGATCGGGATGCTCCGGGCGATCGGCCTGGACCGGGCCAAGGTGAAGCGGATGATCCGGCTGGAGGCCGTGGTGATCTCGGTCTTCGGCGCGGTCGTCGGGATCGTGCTGGGTTCGTTCCTGGCCTGGGCGATCGGCCAGACCATCAGGTCGAGCATCCCGCACTACGTCCTGGTCATGCCGTGGGGCCGGATCGGCATCTTCCTGCTGCTCGCGGCGTTCGTCGGGGTGCTGGCCTCGCTCTGGCCGGCCCGCAGCGCCGCCCGGCTGAACATGCTGACGGCGATCAAGACCGAGTAGCCCTCCGTCAGGGGGTACACGGACGGGGAGGCCCCGGGACAGTTTCGATGTCCCGGGGCCTCCCCGCCGTACGCCCGCCCGCGGCCGTCCCCGGGGGTCGGGTCCCCCGCGGATCAGCGACGGGCCGACAGCGGTACGTCAGTGCGTCCGGCGCCAGTCACGCGCCCGGCGCGGCAGCCCGGAGGCCCCGCTCTCCGGGGTCTTCACGGCCAGCACCTGGTTGACGCCGATCCGGTTGTGCTCGAAGGCGAGCGCCGAGGCCGCCATGTACAGCCGCCAGACCCTGGCCCGGCCCGGACTCGTCAGCCGGACCGCCTCCTGCCAGTTCGCCTCCAGCCTGGCCACCCACTCGCGCAGGGTCAGCGCGTAGTGCTCGCGGAGGGTCTCGACGTCACGGGCCTCGAAGCCCGCCTCCTCCAGGATCGACACGGTGCGGCCGAGCGGCGCGAGCTCCCCGTCCGGGAAGACGTACGCGTCGATGAACTCGTCGATCTCGTAGGCCGATTCGTCCGCCTCGGGGCGGCGGGCGATCTGGTGGTTGAGCAGCCGTCCGCCCGGCTTCAGCAGGGCGAAGACGTCGTCCGCGTACTCCCGGTAGCGCACCGAGCCGACGTGCTCGGCCATCCCGATGGACGAAATCGCGTCGTAGGGGCCGTCCCTGACGTCCCGGTAGTCCTGGACGCGGATCTCGATCCGGTCGGTCAGGCCCTCCTCGGCGATGCGCTTGCGCGCGTACGCCGCCTGCTCGCGGGAGAGGGTGACACCGGTGACCTGTACGCCGTACTCGCGGGCCGCGTGGATGGCCATCGAGCCCCAGCCGCAGCCGACGTCGAGCAGCCGCATGCCTTCCTTGAGCGCCAGTTTGCGGCAGACCAGGTCGAGCTTGTCGCGCTGGGCGGTCTCCAGGGTGGAGTCCTCGTCCCAGTAGGCGCAGGAGTAGACCATCGAGGGCCCGAGCACCAGCTCGTAGAAGTCGTTGCCCACGTCGTAGTGGTGGCTGATGGCCTGCTTGTCGCGGCGCTTGGTGTGGATCGTGCCGCGGCGGTTGCGGATCTCCTCGGGCGGCGGGGGCGGCGGGGGAAGCAGCCCGCCGATGTCCAGCAGCCCCCGGGCGGCGGCCCGCAGTTTCGGGTCGAGCAGCGGGTGGCGGGCCTTCTTGGTGTCCGCCTCGTCGTCGCCGCGCTCCCAGATCAGTCCGGCCAGCAGCCCGAGCGCGGCGTACAGATCACCGTCCACGTCGATCTCACCGGCCACCCAGGCACGGGCGAGTCCCAGCTCTCCCGGCTTCCACAACAGCCGCCTGAGGGCCCGGCGGTGACGGATCACCAGGACGGGTGTCCCCGGGGGCCCGGACTCGCTGCCGTCCCAGGCCCGGATACGGACCGGGAGCGGGGCTCCCAGCAGCTCCTCGGCAAGAGTGGTCAGCCGCAGCGCGGCGTCGGCCATGGCGCACACCTCCGTACAGATGGAAAAGGCTCAGCAGTTGGTAAACAACGCACACGTGCCGTCACAGTCCCAATACCACGTAACGGGACCGTAAAATCCATGGTCGATACATGTATATCTGTCCGGGAATGCCGAAGGGGCCGCTCGCACCACGGATGGCGAACGGCCCCTTCGGGCATGAACTGACGTGCTGGTGCTGCCCGGTCAGGCCTTGGCCTTCTCGGTCTCGGCCGGAACCGCGGCCGGACGGGGGGCCGGCTTGGCCGCCTCGTAGAACTCCTCGCGGGGAGTCTCCATGGCGCCGAGCGAGACCACCTCGCGCTTGAGGAACATCGCGAGCGTCCAGTCGGCGACGACGCGGATCTTGCGGTTCCAGGTCGGCACCGCGAGGCCGTGGTAGCCACGGTGCATGTACCAGGCGAGACGGCCCTTGACCTTGATCTTCATCTTGCCGACGACGATCATCGCGACACCCTTGTGCAGGCCGAGGCCCGCCACCGCACCCTTGTTGGCGTGCTCGTAGGTGCCCTGCGGGAAGCCGCGCATCCCGGAGATGACGTTGTCACCGAGGACCTTGGCCTGACGCAGCGCGTGCTGGGCGTTCGGCGGGCACCAGGCGTTCGGGTTGCCGGCCTTGCGGCCGACCATGTCCGGCACCTGGGCGTTGTCGCCCGCGGCCCAGATGTAGTCCGTGCCCTGCACCTGGAGCTTCTCGGAGGTGTCCACGTGGCCACGGGGACCGAGCGGCAGGCCGTAGCGGGCCAGTACCGGGTTCGGCTTGACGCCCGCGGTCCACACGAGGGTGTTGGCGTCGACCTCGAGGCCGTTGTTCAGGACCACATGGCCGTCGACGCAGGAGTCCATGCCGGTCTTGAGGTAGACCTCGACACCGCGGGACTCCAGGTGCTCCTTGCCGTACGCGCCGAGCTTCGGCCCGACCTCGGGAAGGATCTTGTCGGCCACGTCGACCAGCACGAAGCGCATGTCCTCGCGCTTGACGTTGGTGTAGTACTTGGCGGCGTCCCTGGCCATGTCCTCGACCTCGCCGATGGTCTCCGCACCCGCGAAGCCACCGCCGACGAAGACGAACGTGAGCGCCTTGCGGCGGACGTCCTCGTCGGTCGTCGAGTCAGCCTTGTCGAGCTGCTCCAGGACGTGGTTGCGCAGGCCGATGGCCTCCTCGACACCCTTCATACCGATGCCCTGCTCGGCGAGGCCGGGGATCGGGAAGGTACGGGAGACCGCGCCGAGCGCGATGATCAGGTAGTCGAAGGGCAGCTCGTAGGCCTCGCCGACGAGCGGCGCGACCGTGGCGACCTTGCGGTCCTGGTCGATCGTGGTGACTCGGCCGGTGAGAACCTCAGCCTTGGGCAGCACGCGTCGCAGCGGGACGACGACATGCCGAGGCGAGATGCTGCCGGCAGCAGCTTCGGGGAGGAAGGGCTGGTACGTCATGTACGAGCGCGGGTCCACGACCGTGACGGTCGCTTCGCCGTAGCGCATCTTCTTGAGAATGCGTCGAGCTGCGTACAGGCCTACGTACCCGCCTCCAACTACGAGGATCCTGGGACGCTCCGTGGTGCTCATGGCAACGAGTATCCACCTCCAGGAGGGGGGTACCTCGTGCGCCCCTTCACAAGGTCCTCGGGCGCCTCTGCTACACTGCGCGGCCCACGTGACGGAGATCATCCTCCCGCGAGGGAACCACTGCCCCGGAATGAACGTTGTTCACCCCTGCTGAGCTGGTAATCACTGGGCTGAGCCGAGTGGACCACTGCCGGATTTCACCCGCCCGCAACACCCACGACACTGCCCGTAATGCGCAGAACCGGGACCTGTGGGCCCCCGATAAGGACCAACGGCCCCGGATCTTCGGCCGACAGGCGCCAATTCCTTGTGAAGAACTTCACGAACTTTCCCGCGGAGGACCGACCGGACTGCCTCCAGGGGTCGTTCAGGTGAGCGACCAGGCGATCCCGTCGAGGATGTCGTGCTCGCTGACGACCACTTCCGAGGCCCCCGTGCGCTGCATGACGGCGTGCAGGATCATCGCCCCCGCCACGATCACGTCGACCCGCCCGGGATGCATCACGGGGATCGCCGCGCGCTCCTCGTGGGTCGCCGAGAGCAGCGAACCGGCGACCTCGGCGACCTGCCCGGCGGTGATCCGCGAGTGGTGGATCGCCGAGGAGCCGTACGTGTCGAGGCCCAGCGCGATGGCGGCGATCGTGGTCACCGATCCGGCGAGGCCGACGAGCGTACGGTCGCCCGTCAGCGGGACGGTCTCCGCGGCCAGGTCGAGCGCGTCGGCGATGTCGGCGCGGACCGCGGTGATCTCCCCGAGGGTCGGCGGGTCGTGCCGGACGTGACGTTCGGTCAGCCGTACGCAGCCGATGTCCACCGACCGGGCGGCACTGACGTGTTCACCACCGACGACGAACTCGGTCGAGCCGCCCCCGATGTCCACCACCAGGTATTCCCCGCCCTGCCCTGTCAGCTCCTTGGTGGCCCCGGTGAAGGAGAACTCGGCCTCCTGGTCACCGGTGATCACCTCGGGCTCGACACCGAGGATGTCCAGCACCCCGCTCACGAAGGCGTCGCGGTTCTCGGCGTCCCGGGAGGCGGAGGTGGCGACGAAGCGGAGATGCTTCGCCCCGTGGGCCTTGATGGCCTCGGCGTACTCCTTGCAGGCGGCGAAGGTCCGCTCCAGCGCCTCGGGCGCGAGGCGCCCGGTCCGGTCGACGTCCTGACCGAGCCGGACGATGGTCATCCGCCGGTCGAGATCGACGAGTTCACCGGTGGCGGGGTCGGCGTCGGCGATGAGCAGACGGATCGAGTTGGTACCGCAGTCGATGGCGGCAACGCGAGTCATGAGTACTCCTGCATCTGGCCCCTCCGGCAATTGAGGAGCGGGGGTCCGGATTCAAGCCCCTCCGGCGATTGAGGAGCGGGGGCCCGGGGCGGAGCCCCCGAACGAAACGCTCAGCCCTCGCCCGGCCCGCCGCACGGCGACACGCACGGCCCCTTGCGCCACCACTCCGGCAGCATCTCGATCGCCTCGTCCCCGAGCGGGTTCACGCCCGGCCCGGCGGCCAGCGAGTGCCCGACGAGCACGTGCAGACACTTCACCCGGTCCGGCATGCCGCCCGCGCTGGGGAAGCCCTCCAGGACCTCGATCGCGTCACGCCGTGCAATGTAGTCCTCGTGCGCCGCCCGGTACGCGGCGGCCAGTTCGGGGTCCGTACCGAGCCGCTCGGTCATCTCCTTCATGACCCCGTTCGCCTCCAGCGTGCCGATCGCGGAAGCCGCACGCGGGCACGTCAGGTAGTACGTCGTCGGGAACGGAGTGCCGTCCTCCAGACGCGGGGCGGTCTCGACGACGTCCGGGTTGCCGCACGGGCAGCGGTGTGCGATGGCGCGCAGCCCGCGGGGCGGGCGGCCGAGCTGCTCCTTGAACGCGGCGATGTCCGCGTCGGTGGGCTCGGTGCGGTCGGTCTGCGGAGGGGGCGTTTCCATGCCTGCCTTGGATCTGAGTGGCTGTCACTCGTGGGTCGTGAACCGAACGGTCATGAACGGATCGGCCATGAACGGATCGGCCAGGAACTCATCGGTCGGTATCTGAATCTGATCGGTCGTGCACTAGTGCGTCTTGTCGTGGTCGGCGCTGTCCACGCCGTCCCACAGGTTCGCGTACCAGGGCCGGTCGGCCGCCCCCTGCTTCTCGGGGCGCTGCGTGCGGGAGTCGGGGTCGACGACGATGTAGCTCGTCTCCCCCGGCCGCACGTAGTGCAGTTGCTCGCGGGCCAGCCGCTCCACGTACGCGTCGTCCTGGAGCCGGGCCTTCTCGTCCCGCAGCTCCTCCACCCTGGCCTTCGCGTCATGCACCTGACGTCGCTGGTCGGCGATGTCGTTGCGCTGCGACACGTACTGCCGCATCGGATACGCCAGGGCCACCACCAGCGTGCAGAGCACCATCAGCAGGACCGCCGCCCGGCCGGTGAGCCGGGGCCTGCGCGCCTGGCGCTTCGACTGGGAGCGGTAGACGCGGGCCGCGGTCTGCTCGCCGAGTGCCTTCAGTCTGGTCGCGGTGGAGAACCGGTCCCGGTTCCCTGCCATGCCGCCTCCCCGTGTACGCACGTCCGTCCCCGGACACGGTACGGGACCGGGTGCGAGGACGGACGGAGGCGGGAGCGGATCAGCTGGAGCGGAAGCGCGGGAATGCCGAACGGCCCGCGTACACCGCGGCGTCGTCCAGGATCTCCTCGATGCGCAGGAGCTGGTTGTACTTGGCGACGCGCTCGGAGCGGGCCGGGGCGCCGGTCTTGATCTGGCCGCAGTTGGTGGCGACGGCCAGGTCGGCGATGGTGACGTCCTCGGTCTCGCCGGAGCGGTGGGACATCATGCACTTGAAGCCGTTGCGCTGGGCCAGCTCGACGGCGTCCAGGGTCTCGGTCAGCGAACCGATCTGGTTGACCTTGACGAGCAGGGCGTTGGCCGAGTTCTCCTCGATGCCACGGGCCAGGCGCTCCGGGTTGGTGACGAAGAGGTCGTCGCCGACGATCTGGATCTTGGAGCCCAGCTTCTCGGTGAGGACGTTCCAGCCGGCCCAGTCGTCCTCGAAGAGCGGGTCCTCGATGGAGACCAGCGGGTACGAGGCGACGAGCTCCTCGTAGTACTCGGTCATCTCGGCGGCCGAGCGGGACTTGCCCTCGAACTCGTACGTGCCGTCCTTGTAGAACTCGGAGGCGGCGACGTCCAGCGCGAGCGCGATGTCCTTGCCCGGGGCGTAACCGGCTTCCTTGATGGCCTCGAGGATGAGGTCGAGGGCGGCGCGGTTCGACTCCAGGTTCGGCGCGAAGCCGCCCTCGTCACCGAGGCCGGTCGACAGACCCTTGGTCTTCAGGACCTTCTTGAGGGTGTGGTAGACCTCGGCGCCCCAGCGCAGGGCCTCGGAGAAGGACTCCGCACCGATCGGGGCGATCATGAATTCCTGGATGTCCACGTTGGAGTCGGCGTGCGACCCACCGTTCAGGATGTTCATCATCGGAACGGGCAGCAGGTGCGCGTTCGGGCCGCCCAGGTAGCGGAAGAGCGGGAGGTCCGAGGCCTCGGAGGCGGCGTGCGCCACGGCGAGCGAGACGCCGAGGATGGCGTTGGCGCCGAGCGAGCCCTTGTTCTCGGTGGCGTCCAGGTCGAACATCGCCTGGTCGATCAGCCGCTGCTCGGTGGCGTCGTAGCCGACGAGCTCCGGGCCGATCTGCTCGATGACGGCGAGGACGGCCTTCTCGACGCCCTTGCCCTGGTAACGGTTCGGGTCACCGTCGCGAAGCTCGATGGCCTCGAACGCACCGGTGGAAGCACCGGACGGAACTGCAGCACGACCCGTGCTGCCGTCGTCGAGGCCGACCTCGACCTCGACCGTGGGGTTACCTCGGGAGTCCAGGATTTCCCGGGCTACGACGACGTCGATCGACGGCACTAGCATCTCCTTCTGGGATGTGACGCTATGGGCGCAGGGTCTCTTTGGCCTTGCGACAAGAGCCTAACCGCCCAGGGCACCGCCACCGGCAGGGCGCCCGGCCCCTGGGACGAAAAAGGGCCCAAAAGCTCGTATTACGGTACGGAAGTCAGTGAAGTACTGACCAGTAGCCAAAAGACCCCGACCCGGCGCGTACGGGGGAGTCGCGCCGGGCCGGGGCGTTCAGGGGAGGAGAGCCGGGGATCAGCTCAGGTGAAGCTGCTGACCCGGGTAGATCAGGTCGGCGTCCTTCACGATGTTCTTGTTCAGGTCGTACAGCTTCTGCCAGCCACCGGGGGTGTGCGCGGCGGCGGCGATCTCGCTGAGGGTGTCGCCGGCCTTGACCTTGTACTCGCCGTCGCCCTTCTGGATCACGACCGGGGCGGCGTGGCGGGGAGCGGCGTGGCGGGGGGCGGCCTGCTTCGGGGCAGCCTGCTTCGGGGCGGCCTTCGTGGTGGTGCGGGCCTCGCCGCGCGAAGCGGTCTGCTGCTCGCCGCGGCTGCTCTGCTGGCTGGTGCTGGAGCTGGCGCTGGAGCTGCCCGAGTGGCTCGACGTGGAGGTGTTGACGCCCGGGTCGACACCGTCGTTGCTCAGGTTTCCGGCACCGGCGCAGGACCAGGCACCCGGGCCCTGGATGGCGAGAAGCTTCTCGGCCACGGCGATCTGCTGGTCCTTGGTGGCCAGGTCGGCACGCGGGGCGTACTGCGTACCACCGGCGGCGGCCCAGCTGGAGGCGGAGAACTGGAGCCCACCGTAGTAACCGTTGCCCGTGTTGATGGACCAGTTGCCGCCGGACTCGCACTGCGCGACGGCGTCCCACGTGGAGACGGAAGCGGCGGAGGCCGAGGTCGCGCCCAGCAGCGGCACGGCTACGGCCGCACCGGCGACACCGGCGAGCGTGGCGATGCGGACGGCCTTGGAGGGGCGACGGTGCTTGGACTTGCTGGAAAACAGCATGGGGACTCTCCTCACCGACGCCTACGAGGTGAGCTGTCGGGTTCGGGCCAATGAGTTGCCCGGCTGCGCGACCTAGCGCACAGCTTCACCCCAAGCCGGTTCCAGTTCGTACCGTTCGCTGACTCACGAACGGACGGCCGGCCCCGGCGCTTACCTGGGTCCCCCGCTCCTGCCTACGGCGCTTTACGCGTCGACTGTTTCCCCTCGACCGATGGCAGGATTCGGCGTGGCGATCGAAGAGGCCCGCGGTGCGAGCGGTCTGACAAAAACACAGGACTCTCCGATATTCAAAGATGACCATGAAGGGCGGAACGCCCTGGTTTACAACCCCCCGCATCCTGTTTTCGCAGGTGAGGGGCGGCGCACGCCGGGCGGACAGTCTGGACATTCAGCAAGTCGAACGAGAGCCATGTCTCACTCGAACGAAGCGGACATAGCCCCGCGAACTACCCTTGTTTTTGGTCGAGATCAAGGCTCTGGCCAGGAACGATGTGGTCCGGGTCGGCGCCGACCGTCCGCTGGTTCGCCTCATAGAGTGCGGGCCATCCGCCGGGCAGATCGTGCGCTTCCGCGATCGCCCAGAGGTTGTCACCCTCGCGGACGGTGTAAGTGCCGTCCGTACGGGCGGTATCGCGAGCCGGACCGGCGGAGCGCGAGGCGTGGCGGCCGGAATCGTCACGGCCGACACCCGCACCGTCCTGCGCCTCACCGCCACGGTGCCTGCCCGCCGTTCCCCCCTGACCGGATCCCGTGGCACCCTCAGGCGCCGACGTGGAGCCGGAAGGTGAGCCGGAGTCAGAGCCGGAGGGGTTCGCAGAGTCGGACGGTCCAGAAGAATGGGACTTACTTGATGAACCGGACTTATTTGATGAACCGGGTGAAGTGGGTGAAGCGGGCGAACCGGGCGATGCGGCCGAAGCGGAGCCCTTCGATCGCGGCGCCGAGGCCGAGGACTTCGGTGCGGGCGTAGCCGGATCCGAAGCGGAATCGGTCGCCGAGGGCGTGGGGCTCGCGGTGTCCGGAGCGCCCGGATCCACGGACGGGGTCGCGGTGTCACTCTCCGTCAGGCCCGAGATGTCCGCGCAGCTGGCCCAGGGCTTCGAACCCTCGGCCGCGAGGACCTTCTGCGCCACGGCTATCTGCTGGGCCCGGCTGGCGAGGTCGGGGCGGGCCGCGTACTGCGTGCCGCCGTACTGGTCCCAGGTCTTCTGCGAGAACTGGAGCCCGCCGTAGGCCCCGTTGCCGAGGTCGGCGCTCCAGAGGCCGCCGCTCTCGCAGAGCGCGACCCGGTCCCAGGTGGAGGCGTCGGCGGCGTGCGCCCCGGTCGCGGCCAGCAGTGGAAGGGCCATGGCGGAGCCCGTGACTCCTGCCGCTACGACAAGAGCTGGAGCCTGACGGGGGCGGCGGTGCCGACCGTTCCCGGTGCGCATGCGGTGGCCTTCCGTGTGACGGATGAGTCGAGGGGTGAACGTAGCCGTACTCGAACGTCAGTCACAAGTCGATGCAGCGCAGATCACGTGAATGTCACATCCTTGACGGTGCGTCACTTCTGGCTGGGGCCGAACTCCACCGGAAGGGTGCGCAGTCCGCGCATGATGAGCCCGCCGCGCCACCGCAAATCGCCAGGTTCCCCCGCAAGTCGCAGGTCCGGCAGCCGCCGCAACAAGGTGGCCAGCGCGGTCTGTGCCTCCAGTCTGGCCAGGGGGGCGCCCAGGCAGTAGTGGATGCCGTGGCCGTAGCCGAGGTGCTGGTTGTCGGTGCGGGAGAGGTCCAGGGTGTCGGGCTCGGTGAAACGCTCGGGGTCCCGGTCCGCGGCGGCCAGGACGACGAGCACCGGATCGCCCTCCGCGATCGTCTGCCCGCCCAGTTCCAACTCCTCGGTGGCGTACCGCCAGGTGGCCAGCTCGACCGGGCCGTCGTAGCGCAGAAGTTCCTCGACCCCGGTGGCCAGCAGCTCCGTCTCGCCCGCGGCCAGGGACGCCTGGAGCCGTGCGCGCTGGTCCGGGTTGCGCAGCAGGGCGTACACGCCGTTCCCGATGAGGTTGACGGTTGTCTCGAACCCGGCGAAGAGCAGGATGAACGCCATCGCCGCCGCCTCGTTCTCCGTCAGGTGCTCACCGTGGTCGCTCGCCCGGATCAGCCCCGAGATGAGGTCGTCGCCCAGGTCCTCCCTCTTACGGTGGATGAGTTCGGCCAGGTAGTTCCGCATCTTCTTGACGGCCCGTCCGACCCCGCCGCGCGGGCCGCCGCCGTGCCGGATCATCATTCCCGCCCAGTCCCGGAAGTCGTCCTGGTCCTCGCGCGGGACGCCGAGCAGATCGCAGATGGCGTAGATGGGGAGCGGGAAGGCGAACTCATGGATGAGGTCCGCCTCCCCCTTCTCTCCCTCCCCCTTCTCCGCATCCGCCTTTTCCAGGAAGGCGTCGATCAGCTGGTCCGTCAGTTCCTGCACGCGCGGCGCGAAGAGCGCCACGGTGCGCGGGGTGAAGGCCTTCGAGACGAGGCGCCGCAGCCGGGTGTGGTCCGGCGGGTCGATGTTCAGCAGATGCGTCATCAGGTCCGCCTTGCGCTCCCCCGGGATGCCGGTCTTGCCCTTGGCGTGCGGGGACTCGGCGTGGTGCGCGGGGTTCTTCGACAGCCGGGGTTCGGCGAGGGCGCTGCGGGCGTCCGCGTACCGCGTCACCAGCCAGGCCTCCACGCCGCTGGGCAGCGCGGTCCGGTGCACGGGGGCGTGCTCGCGCAGCCAGGCGTACGCGGGGTACGGATCGGTGGCGAACTCCCAGGTGAAGAGGGCGGGGGTGGGGCCTGCGGCAGTCTCGTCGGTCACGTCTCGACGTTAGACGGGCCTGTCTCCGTCTGCTGCATCGCGTCCGGGGGCGGTGCCGCTGTCGAGCTGGGCGAGGGTGTCCGCCGCATGGATGCTGCCCGCGTCCGCGGCCCTGTGGTACCACTTCCTCGCCTCGGCCCGGCCGTCCCCCCGCGTACCCATCTCTCCCCCACCTCACCGGCGTCCTGCCGACCACGTGACGACCTCACCCGCGACAGCGAGCGCGTGAGGTGGTTACCCGTCAACTCCCGCTTCGGCGGCCCGGATCGCGTCCCGGTACGCACGCGCCGCGGCCCGCAGCGCGGACTCCGGTTCGGTGCCTTCCGCCTCGGCCCGTGCGGCGAGTGCGAGCAGTTGGTAGCCGACGCCCTCCCCCTGCGGCAGCGGAACGTCCAGTCCCCCGGCGCGCACCCGCGAGCTGAGCTTCGCCGCGAGGGCCAGCGCGGGCTGGCCGACCGGAACACCGTCGGTGACCGAGACCCGCTGCTTCTCGATCGCCTTGGTGCGGTTCCAGTGCGCGTGGACGTCCTCGGCGGTCAGCGCCGTCTCGTCGCCGAACACATGGGGGTGGCGCCGGACGAGCTTGTCGACGAGGCCGCCCGCGACGTCGTCGATGGAGAACGGCTCGTCCCCTTCTTCCCCGCTCGCCTCCTCCGCGATCCGCGCGTGGAAGACGACCTGGAGCAGTACGTCGCCCAGCTCCTCGCGCAGTTCCTCGCGGTCGCCGTCCTCGATCGCCTCGACGAGTTCGTACGCCTCCTCGATGAGGTACTTCGCCAGCCCCCGGTGGGTCTGCTGCGAGGTCCACGGGCACTCGCGGCGCACCCGGTCCATCACCTGGACGAGGTCGAGCAGGCGCGCGCCCGGCAGGTCGTACGAGCCGGGCAGCAGCTCCAGGTCCGGCATCCGCACCCGGCCGCTGCCCGCGAGCCGGGCGAGACCGTCGGTCAGTGGCCGGTCGCCCTCGCCGGAGGGGAGGACCACGACCGTACGGCCGCCCGCGCACTCCTCGACGAGCCGGTGCGCGTCGGGCGACGCGTGCTCGACGGTGACGCCCGCCTCCCGCAGGTACGGCAGCTGGGGGTGGGTCTCGTCCCCACACAGCACCCGGTCGGCGGCGTGCAGCAGTTGCCAGGCGGGCCAGGACAGCAGCCCCGGCGCGACACGGTGGCTGGTGGTCAGCAGCACGATGCGGCCGGTGGCGCCGTCGGGGCTTTCCGGACCGGCGGGGACGGAGGCGGCGTCGGAGGCGTTCGGGGTGTCTTCAGCGGTCACCCCTCGAACGTACCCCGCCGGCCGGAGGCCCTACGCCCCGGTCTGGATGCCCTGCCCCTTGGCGGTCTGCGCGATCCACGGTGCCTGGTACTCGCCGAGCTGGCTCTTCTTCGCGTTCCAGACCCCGTAGCGGGGATTGACGTCGACCCCCATGGCCTTGGAGGTCTTCGCCATCGCCTGGAGCACCACGGTCTGCCCGGCCGAGGTACCGAGGTCGGCGCCCAGCTGCTGGGCCAGCTTCGACGCGGTGACCTGCTCCTGGAGCGCCGCGTCGATCTGGCTGGGGGCCACGCCGTTCTGCTGGAGGTAGACCTGCTGGAGCCGCTGCTCGCTGCCCGCCTGCTTGGCGAGCTGGTCCCGCGCGTCCTGCACGTCCTTGCGGGTGACCTTGACCCCGGCGTCCGCCGCGGCCCTGGCGAGCACCCGGTCGAAGATCATGCCGCCGAGCTTCATTCCGCTGAGGTTGTTGCTGCTCTTGATCATCTCGGCGGCCTGCGGGGACTTGTTCTGGGCGTCGCGCACCTCCTTCACCTGCGCCTGGACGGCAGCGACCGTGATCCGGTCCTTGCCCACGACGGCTGCGGCCCCGGGATGCGCCTGACTGCCGCAGGCGGCGAGGAGCGGGGCTGCGCCGAGGAGCGCGGCGGATACGGAGAGCGCAGTGCGACGGCGGCGGTGCAAAGGAGCCTCCTGGCGGCGAGTTTGTGCAGACATCGGTGCGGGTGCCCGGCGCCCCCGGCAAGGGGGTTCAGGGCCTGGCGACGAGCGGGTAGCACAAGGCCTTGCGGTGATCGATGTTAGGCATTCGGCGTGGCGGGGGCCACTGGTTCGACCAACGATTCGGAGGCTTCCGGGTTGTCGGGGCGGAGCATGATCGTCCGTGAGATGACGAAAGTGAGCGGAATGGCCGCCGCGGCGGCGACCAGCGGCGCGTAGTGCGGGCCGAGGTGGGCCAGGTCCACCAGGACGTAGACACCGCCCGTCGTGATCACGAAGTTCGCCACGTTCGTCAGCGGGAACAGCAGGAACTTCCGCCAGGTCGGCCGGATCCGGTAGGTGAACCGGGCGTTCATGAAGAACGAGCCGATCATGCTGAGGCAGAACGCGAGGGTGTGCGCGGCGAGATAGGGCAGCTGGGTGAGGAGCAGCAGGTAACAGCCGTAGTACGTGGCGGTGTTCACCCCACCGACCAGCGCGAAGCGGACCAGCTGGGCGATCGGGGCGGTCATCTGCGTACAGCTCCAGGAGGCAGGGGTGAGGGGCGACCCCTCTCGGTGAAGTCAGGGAGAGGCAGCCCTTCTCGGTGAAGTCGGGAGGGGCAGCCCCTCCCGGTGAAGTCGGGGCGACGGTTCGGTGAACTCCCCGCACTACGGGCCAATTCAGCCGATTCCTTGCCATATTCGACGGATGACGTTCCGCCGTAGGGCCCTGCCGCCCCGCCTCCGCGCCACCGTACTGGCGACGCTGCTCACCGTACTGGCCGTGTGCACCGGTGATGCCGCCGCCCGTATCTACCCGTACGGCCCGCGCCACCGCAGCGTCAGCGACCTGGGCAATCAGTACGTCCCCTTCCACGCCCACCTCCAGGACCTGCTGCACGGCCGGGCCGACGGCGGGCTGTTCGTCAACTGGCAGTCCGGGTTCGGGATGTCCTTCCTGCCCGACCTGGGGACGTATCTGAGCAGCCCGTTCGCCCTGGTCGTCGGCTTCTTCCCGAAGGACCGGGTGGATCTCGCTCTGTACGTCGTGACCCTGCTCAAGATGGCGGCGGCCTCGGCGGCGATGGCCTCGCTGCTCCTCACCCTGCGGCCCGGCCGCTGGTGGGCGGCCGGGCTGCTCGGTGCCTCGTACGCGCTGTGCGGCTGGTCGGTGCTGGAGGCGTCGTACAACCCGATGTGGCTGGACGGGCTGATCGCCTTCCCGCTGCTGTGCCTGGTCGGCGAGTGGGCGAGGGAGAGCCGCCGGCCGCTGCTGGGACCGGTGGTGGTGGCGCTGGCCTGGACGGCGAACTTCTACACCGCGTACATGGCGACGATCGGCGCCGCGCTGGTGCTGGTGGTGCGGCTGCTCCTGGAGAGCGGCTCCGGGGAGGCAGCCGGGGCAGTCGGGGCGGGTGCGCGGATACGGATACGCGCGCTGCTCCGCGCCGCCCGGACCGTACTCCTCGGCATCGCGCTCGCCGCGCCCCTCCTGTACCCGGTGTTCCTCGGGACCGAGCAGGCCTACCCGGGCTGGACAAGGGAGTTCACACCCGCGTCCTGGACGGACCTGTTCGCCCGGACGCTCCCCGCGACGTACAGCTTCTCCACCCCCGCGCTCTTCCTCGGCACCGGCACCCTGCTGCTCGTCTTCGCGCTGGCCTTCCACCGGGCGGTGCCCGTCCGGGAACGCGCCGCCTGGACGGGGCTCGTGGTCCTGGTCGCGCTGTCGTTGCAGTGGAAGCCCACGCATCTGTTCTGGCACCTCTTCGCGACACCGAACGGCAGCCCGTACCGGCAGACGTTCGTCCTCAGCGGGCTGCTGGTCATCGCGGCCTGGACCGCGCTCTCGTACGGTCTGCCGGACCGGCGCGCGCTGCTCGGGGGGTGCGGGGTGCTGGCCGTGATCGGCGCGGTCGCGGCGTCCTCCCGGATCGTCACCGTGTTCACGTACCCGCTCCTCGTGCTGGGCCTGGCGGCCCTGGCGGGCGGCCTGCTGGTACTGGCGCGGGCCACCGGCCGGCGGGGGATGGTGGCGCTGGGGGTGCTGCTGCTGGCGGCCTCGCAGGCGGGGCAGGCGGCGGCGACGACGGCCTACGCGGACCGGGTCCGGATCCACCGCCTCGACGACTACGCCCCCTGGGGCCGCCATCTGGACCAGGAGGCGGCGGCGGTCGCGAAGGCGGACGGCTGGCCGCGCTACCGCACCGACCCGGGGCGCGAACAGACCACCGGGAACGACCCGTTGCTGGTCGGCGGGCAGGGGGCTTCGTACTACAGCAGCATGACGCCGGACGTGTACACGCGGACGATGGCGGCGCTCGGCGACGGCTGGACCTCGCGCGGGCGGAACATCCAGTCGCTGGACAACCCGGTCACCGACGCGATCTTCTCGGTGGGCGCACGGGTGCACTCGTCACCGGACGACTCGTCACCGGACGGGACCCGGCCGCCGACCGTGACCCGGGCCGAGGTCCCCCCACTGGTGACGGTGCGCCCGCCGGGTCCGGTACCGCACTTCGGCCGCTCGCCGTTCCGCAACCAGGAGGCGCTGCTGGGCGCGTCCGTATATACGTATGCCGCCGCGTGCCCGGCGGGCAGTGAGGTCTACTACTCGGCGCCGAACTTCACGGGCACGGTGCGCCTGGGCCCGACGGAGGTGGCGCTGAACGGCGGCCAGAAGGGCCGACGGGCGGCCGTGCAGCCGATGGGGACGGCGCCGGGCGGGGTCGCGGTCACGCCGGGAGGTGCGGCGATCACCACGTCCGGGGAGAGGGACACGCCGCATGGGGAGACGGTCACACCGCACGGTGAGACCGTCACGCCGCACGGGGAGGCGGGATCGTCGCCGCACGGGGAGACGGGCTGCCTGTCGAAGGCACGGCTGGCGCGGGCAGTGGCCCATCTGAAGGCCACCGGAGCGACCTCGGTCACGGTGACGGACGACTCGATCCGCGCCCAACTCCCCCCGAGCTCCAGGGGAACAGCCGTCCTTGCCATGCCGAGCATCCCCGGCTGGCAGTGCCGCACCGGAAACGGCCCCGACCACCTGGCAGGCTCCTACCTGGGCCTGGTGTCCGTACCCCTGAACGGCCGGGCAACGACGGTGAGTTGCACGTTCCGGCCACCGGGACTGCGGGCGGGGTCGGCGGCGGGAGCACTGGCGGTACTGGTGCTGGCGGGAAGTGCGGTCGTACGGCGGGCAGTTCGGGCGCGGCGCAGCGGCGGGGGCAGCACGCTGACACTCGCGGGACCGGCCTGAGGCGGGCGTCGACCTGAGGCAGGCATCGACCTGAGGCAGGCATCGACCTGAGGCAGGCATCGACCTGCGGCAGGCATCGACCTGCCCGCCCAAGGCCGGTGCGTCAGCTCTGCCAGGCAGCAAGCAGGTCCGCCGGACCGAGCGCCACGTCCGGCCGCACCCCGTCGGCCAGGCCGGCAGGGCACACCGCCAGCAACTGGGCGGTGTCGGCGCCGGGCACATGGTGCCGCGCTTCGGCGAGATGAGCGAGGTCCCGGGCGCCGAACTGCTTGTTCCCACGCCACTTCACCGAGCCGACCAGCAGCGCCTTCTTCCCGGCTGCCGCTGGAAGAACGATGTCGTACTCCGTGCTGTTGTCACGGTTCCACCAGCTGCCGGCCTGCCCTGCGCCCTCCAGGCCGGGCAGGTCGGGGCCGAGGCGCGACACGGCGTCCTGGACGAGTGGTTCGACGGCCCGCCCGCGCCAGCTCAGCCAGCCGCGGTCGAACGCGCTGCGGGCGATGTCCGGCCGCCCCCGTGCGATGTGCGGCAGTTGCTCCTCGACGAATCGGAACCAGAAGCGGAGACAGGGATCGGCGATGCGGTAGCGGCGCAGCTTGCTGTTCGCGCCGCTCCCGACGGGGACGTCGACGGTCACCACGCCCTTGTCGGAGAGAACCCTTATGGCACGCGTCACCGCGGTCTGCGCGGTGGAGTCAGCTCCGGGGAGCCGGCCCACGACCTGGTTGAACGTACTGGAGCCGATCTCGGTGCCCCCGATGACGGAGAGCACCCTCCTGGCCTGCTGCGCATCGGGGAATTCGGAGTCGAGGGAGCGTTGCCCCATGACCGCGAGATCGCTGTTCTCGTCGCCGAGCTGCTCGTGAACGAACGCGGTGGTGCTCTCCGCGCGCGCCCGGTCGGCGACCAGTCGGGGGTAGCCGCCGGTGACCAGCGCGGTGTCGAACGCGGCGACGGCGTCCGCTTCGGTACCGACTCCAGCACTCAGCGCTTCAGCGCATTCGGCAGGGTTGAACGGCGAGATCGTCTGGTTCTTCGCCCGCCCGTACAGCGGCCGGTCGTGCTCGGTCAGCCGCTCCATCATCGTGACGTCCGAGCCGATCAGCACGAAGAGCACGGGAGTGTGCTCCAACTGGCGGTCCCAGGCGTTCTGCAGCTGTCCTTCGAGCGACGGATCGGCCGCCGCCGCCCACGGGAATTCGTCGACGACCACGACGGAGGGCGTGTCCCGACAGGCCACAGCGATCCGGCCCAGCGCGTCCCGCCAGTCCGTCGGCGGCGCGGCGAAGAGGGAATCCGCGTCCTTCAGCGGGGTGGTCGACGTACGCATGTCGGCGACGAGGGTCTGCAGCTGAGCTGCGGGGGCCGCGTTCTTGACGGCGGTGAAGTAGAGATACGGCAGTCCGGACTGTTCCACGAACCGGGTGAAGAGCCGGGACTTCCCGACCTGTCGTCGCCCGCGAACGGCGAGCAGCTGACCGGTGCCGGTGTCGCGGATACGGTCCAGTCGGCGGCCGAGGTCGTCGAATACGTACCGGCGTCCGTAGAAGTCCACGCCCGCTCACCTTCCGTCAGCCCCCGTAACATACATCGACGTATCATACATCGATGTATGTTTACTGGCGGGCTTGTCCCGCCCGCTCCGCCTGCCCCCTGGCGCCCACCTCGCGGGCCGCGGCGGCGATGTTCTGCAGCGCAGCGATATGCCCGTCGAGCGCGTGCCGTCCGGCCGGGGTGAGAGACAGCCAGGTCCGGGGCCGCTTGCCGACGTAGCCCTTGCGGGCCGTGAGGTATCCGGCGGCTTCCAGCGCGGAGGAGGTCTTGCTGAGGACGGAGTCGGAGACCTGGCAGCCGTCGCGTACGGCGGCGAACTCTGCCTCGTCGCAGGCGGAGAGGAAGGCCGCGACAGCCAGCCGGGTGGGGTGATGGATCGTCTCGTCGAGAGCCGGGCGATCATCCGGCGTCGGGCCATCATCCGGCGTCGGGCCATCATCCGCCCCCAGACTGCCATCCGGCCCCGGAGGTCTGCCGTCGGTGGTCACACGAGCTCCCCGAGCTTCTGCTTGATCGCGGCGTTGCGTACGACGCAGACGCACCACACGCCGAGCCCCCACAGGGTGAACACCGTTATACGCGTTGCACCCGCACCCAGTCCGGACAGCGAGCACACCACCCACGCCACGACACCCGCAGCAACAGCGACCAGCAGCCCGAGCCAGCGCTGCCTGAGACGCGAGGACAGGGACCGGCTCACCTGAACCCTCGCCGCACGCTTCACGGCCACGGCGAGCGCGATGACGACCGCCAGACCTCCGAGCGACAGCACGAGCGACAGCAGCGCGCCCCACGCGCCCTTGCTCCCGGCCCAGGCCTCCCCCGCGGCAGGCACGATCAGGGCTGCCGCTGCGGCCGGGCCGTACCAGGCGGGCATCAGCCGCGAGTTCAGGGCGGCCCGCTCCCTGGCCACATCGATGTTCCGCAGGGCGTCCGTCGCGCCGTCGACGGTGATGGCCACGCCCTGTGCAGGTGCGGGGTTGTCCTCGTGCATCGTCATCACGCGCTCCGGTTCCTGTCCCTCGTACGCCGGACGTGCATCCGGCCTGGCGTTTTTCATCCTGGCACATACTTTCCAGGATGGAAAGTGAAGGTCCGGCGCCCCCTGGCACGGCCACCACCCGCACCACCGACCCCAGGGGCGGGACGTTCACGGTCGCTTCACTGCGGGGACCACGGAACGCCCCCTTTCTGCTGGCATGCGCGCCCTAATCTCTTGGTTCAGACCGGTTACCAATCCGTTACCTGCATTCGTATCCGTATCCGTATCCGCACCAGCGACAAGGAATCCCCCGTGAGATTCGCGCCCCTCGCGATTGCCGTGGCCTCCGTCACGCTCGTCTCCCCCGTACTCGCGCACGCCGACGCAAAGCCCACGCCTGCTTCCTCCTCCGCATCCGCCTCCACCTCTGCCTCCGCCTCCACGGGCCACGCCATAGCCGCGCCCACCATGAGCGTCCCGGGCGGTCGTTACACGAAGGCCGTCTCCGTACAGCTGAAGTCCGAGCGCGGAACCGTCGTCCGCTACACCCTCGACGGGACCACCCCCACGAACACGAGCCCCGCGTACACCCCCGGAAAGCCGCTACGGATCAGCAAGGACACCAACCTGACGGCCGCCGCCTTCGACGGGAAGAACGGGAAGAGCGGGAAGAACGGAAAGACGTCGAGCCCCGCGGTCTCGGCCGGCTACCTCATCAAGACCAAGGAGGAGCCGGTCGCCAAGCTCGTGATCATGTCCGACGTCCACACGGGCAGTCACGCCACCGGCGACGCGCGCTACAACGCCTTCTTCAACACCATCGGTTCGATCTTTCCGCAGCCCGACGCCATCCTGTCCAACGGCGACATGATCAACGACAACGGTGACGGCCACGGCCCCGACCACAAGGCCGTGGCGGAGATCTTCGAGGCGAACCTCGCCCGCAAGGGCATGACCGACACCCAGCTGCTGATCTCCAACGGCAACCACGACGCCAGCCTCGCAGCGATCCGCGCCGGATACCCCCGCGAGTGGTTCCCGGACAACGGCGGCGGCTACTACGAGTCGAACGTCAACGGCGTGCACCTCTTCACCGTCAACACCGAGACGTACAACTCCGACACCGCACAGCGCGACTGGCTCAAGAAGCGGCTGACGCAGATCACCGCCAACCCGGCCAGCATCAACAAGCCGATCCTCATCCAGGGCCACCGGCCCGCCACCGGCAGCACCGTAATGGACGACCAGCAGACGTCCAACCCGCTGCTCACCCAGGACCTGTCCGCGTTCCCGCAGGCCGTCTACTTCAGCGGCCACTCGCACCTCAACATCAACGACGAACGGTCCATCGCCCAGAAGGACTTCACCGCCGTCAACGACGGCTCGATGTCCTACGTCGAGGTCGACCACGGCTACCAGGCCATCACGGACACCGGCCTGGCCGACCGCTTCGAGGCGACCACCGCGCAGGCCCTCTTCGTCGAGGTCTACAAGGACCGCACGGAGATCGCGCGCGTCAACATGGCCGCCGACAAGCACGACATCTACCAGGGCGGCGAATGGTCGGCGAACCCGAACCCGCCGTACTCCAGCTCCGGAACGCTCAGCGGACCGACCTGGACCCTCCAGCTCAAGGGCAGGACCAACCAGGAGATCAAGAAGAACTTCCGCTACACCGCCACCGCCCGCAACACCGTCGCCCCCAAGTTCACGGCCCAGCAGCCCCTGACGGCCGTCCGGACCGACGCCGGAGGCACCGCGCTGCGGATCCAGCAGGCCAAGGACGACCAGATGGTCCACCACTACAACGTCGACATCACCGACAAGGCCACCGGCAAGAAGGTGCTCTCCACCAAGATCCTGTCCGAGTACTACTTCATGCCCCGCCCCAACACCCTTGACGTCCCTGTTGCGGCGGTCACGGCCGGCGGTAAGTACACGGCCCAGGTCGTCGCCGTCGACACGTACGGGAACGCCTCCCGGCCCGCCTCGCTGAACTTCAGCAAGTAGCACCAGGCACGGCGGCGTACGTCACGAACTCTGCCCACGAATCCCGGGCGAAGTCGAGGCGTGCGCCGCCCTTGTCCTTCGAATCACGCACGTGGACAGCGGCAGGCGCGGCTGCGACCTCGATCCAGTCGTTGTTGTCGCCAGTGCTGTGACCGGGATGGTTCACCGTGGTCGGGAGACGGCTCACGGACGAGCGCGGTCCGCGAGGCGACTGGTATTACTGGTGCATGCGAGAAGAGACCGCGCGGTCCGCGATCGACACGTTCATCTCCGCCTTCAACGCCTCGGACGACAGCTATGTGACTGCGCTGCTCTCCCAGGCCCTAACCTCGGACGTGGTCTTCTGGGGGCCGTTGGGCCGCAGTGAGGGGATCGAGGCGGTCGAGCGGTTCGTGCTGGACATCCGGCGCCACCCCGCGGGGACCGGCACGATGGTGCGCTGTTCGGCGGTGGACATGCCGGACGAGTGGGCCCGGTACCAGTGGGTCTTCACGACGCCGGATGGAGGCCCCCGCCTGGCGGGAACGGACGTCGTCCATCTGCGGCGGAGCCTCATCGACCAGGTCATCGTCTTCGCGGGAGAAATCGAGCCGTCCGCCTCTTGAGTCGTTCTCCCCTGGAGCCGCCCTTCTCCTGAACCGGCCCCAGCCGCTGCCCCTCCTGGTCGGTCGGTCTGCGCACACGGACAGGCTCGGCCACCGGCGCCTCCAGCGGTCGGATCGGACGTCACCGCACGTCCAACCGCCACGACGACCAACCCGGCGAACCTATGTGGTCACAGCAGTAGCGCTGTAACTGCTCTTGAACCACTTCAGCTCGGTGGCGGCCATGTATCCCTCAGCGCTCCCTGCGGAACAGGTCAACGTCCGGTCGTGTACGCAACGAAGTCGGTCCACGGACCGCGCGAGAAGACAAGTCGCCCGCCATGCTTGTCCTTTGAATCCCGCACGTGGACAGCAGCAGGGGCGGCTGCGATCTCGACGCAGTCGTTGCTGTCGCTAGCGCTGTAACTGCTCTTGAACCACTTCAGCTCGGCGGTGGTCATGTCTCTCCCAGCAGTTTCTCGATGAAGGCCAGAGACTCTCGCGGCGTGAGAGCCTGCGAACGGATAATCCCATAGCGCAGCTCAAGGATCTGGATGTCCTTGGGATCGGAGATCAGGTAACTGGCCAACTGCGCCTCCGTGTACCCGACCGTTGTACCGTCCCCAAGTTTCAGCACTTGAAGCTGGCCGCCCATTCCCGCATGGTCCTCGCGGTCCGTCGGCATCACCTGGATTTCGACGTTCCGCAACTGCCCTACCGCCATGAGGCGTTCCAGTTGTCGGCGAAGCACCAGCCTGCCACCCAGCGGGCGGCGCAACATCACCTCCTCCTGCACGAAGGTGAGCGTCGTGGCCGATCGCTCGAAGATGCTCTGGCGCCCCATGCGCGCCTCGACCTGGCGGTTGATCTCATCCTCCGGATATCCGGGCCGCCGCATCTCGAACAGCGCTCGGGTGTACTCCTCGGTTTGAAGCAACCCATGAAGGTTGTGGTTTCCGTACACCCCCAGCTCGACGGCACTCTCCTCCAACCGCGCCAAGTCCCTCACCTTCCTTGGCAGTCGGGCGTCCGCCACGTCCTTCTTCATCGCGGAGATGATCCCGCCCGCGCCCAGCACCCTGTCCGCCGCGTCCAAGAACTCCGGCTTCGGTGCGCGCCGTCCGCGCTCCACCGACGAGACCTGTTCCTCGCCGTACCCGATCGCCGCGCCCAGCTCCGACTGCGTCAGGCCTGCCCGCTCCCGCCACAGCTTGATCTGCCGACCGACCGCCCTGAGCACCGCAGCCGATTCGTCGTCCATCGCATGTTCCATGCCGCCCACCTTCGACACGGGGTACGGACCGGACAGAACCGGACCGCACCCGGACAGTGACGCTCCGTACCGGCGTCAGTCCTTTTCAGCCTAGACACAGTTGGCCACGCTGAGTGACATGAACCAAGAAATCGCCCATTCCGCCGCCCCGGTACAACAGTTCAGCGTGCTGTTGTCCGCGACCCGACGAGGGGCCCACCAGGCACGCCTGTTCAGCGTGCAGCAACTCAGCGACTGGGGGCTGCCGTTCGACGCCGCCGCTCAGATCGTGGCCGAGCTGGCCGCCAACGCAGCTACGCATGGTCATGTGCGCGGCAGAGGCTTCCGTCTGACGCTCATGTGGTGCGGGGCCTCCGTGCTGCGCATCGAGGTGACCGATGCCCGCCCCGAGCGTCTGCCGCAGCTGGGCCGCCCCCATCCCCGGGAAGCGGAATCCGGCCGGGGCCTGCTGCTGGTGGAGGCGTACGCCGACCGCTGGGGGACGTACGTCGGGCCCTCGCCCTGCAAGACGGTGTGGGCGGAGCTGGATCTCACCCCGGTGACCGCGTGGGCAAGAACCCGGTCAGGCACGCGGTCGGGCACGCGGTCGGGCACGGGGTCGGGCACGGGGTCGGGCACGGGGTCGGGCACGGGGTCGGGTGCGCGTCCGACCGGGTTCCGGGTTCCCGTGATCCGGACTTCCGCGATCCAGTCCGACGCGACGCCAGAAGACAAAGAACCGGGGAAAGAACCAACCCAACCCCACCCCTCCCCGCCTGGTCACCCGCACGGGTGACAGGTAGCAACTCCGCTGGCGATCAAGGGATTCGGTAGGGCAGGGTCGGCCGCATCACGCAACCGACATGAGACGGCCCCCGCCGGGACTGCAATCCCGGACGAGGGCCTGACCACCCAGGAAGAGCACTTCCCGATGGCTGAACAGCAGTTTAATGCGCCTGTGCGCGCCCGGTCCGGCGGTTCCGGCCGTTCCCGAACGGGACTTGGACATGTAGTCGTACGTCACCCCGAGCGCTTCACCGTGGTCGGAAACCACCTCGCCCAGCACCCCGCTCTGTCGCTGACGGCGATCGGCCTGGCCACCCACATCCAGTCGCTGCCGGAGGGCGCGCTGGTCGGGATCAAGTCCCTGGCCGCCAAATTCCGCGAGGGCGCGTCCCGAATCGCCGCAGCGTTACGGGAGTTGGAGGCCTACGGCTATCTGAGCCGGACGAAGGTACGTCTGCCGTCGGGGCGGATCGTGACGCGGACGACGTCGTTCAACAACCCGGATGGGGAACGGCCCGCAGCCCCTCGGCCACCCGCAATGGACCTCCGGCCGCCTCGGCCCGTACCGGCTGAACCCGCCCCGGCCGGCTTCACACCCGTACCGGCTGAACCCGTACCCACGCCCGCACCGGTGCCCGTACCCATGCCCGTACCGACCGGACCCCTACCGGCTGGACCCGATCCCGTTCCGGTTCCCGATCCCGTACCCGTACCCGTACCGACCGTCCCCCGCGACCAGCCCCGGCACACCCCCGCCCCGCTCCCCCGGCCCTCGGCCCCCGACCCGGCCCGCGCCCGTACCGCCGCCGATCTCCTGGCCGGACTCCGCGCCCGGGACGCCCGCCTGTTGCTCTCCGCTGCGGACATCAGCAGGCTCACCCCGGCCGTGTCGGCCTGGCTGGAACGGGGCGTCGAGCCCGCCGCAGTACAGCAAACCCTCACCACACTGCTGCCCCAGGAACCCCTGCACCACCCGGCGGGCTTCCTGGCCCACCGCCTCACGACCCTGCTCCCACCACCACTCCCACCGGAACCAGAACCGGCACCGCACGCACGCCCACACCCGTTCCAGACCTGCGAGACCTGCGACCGCGCCTTCCGCGCGCCGGAACCGGGACGGTGCAAGGAGTGCGCTGCCGAGCGCCGGTCCGGTGAGGTTCTTGGGGTCGCGGACGGGAACGCGGTCCGGAGCCGACCGGTCGCGGCCGTTCTACCTCCCGAGCCATGGCCGCACAGGGGGCACCCACATGCGGCCCATAGGCGGGTGCGTGCCGCGAACTGACCAGAGCTTGAAGGCCGTTGGCCACGTTGCCTGCAGGGAACTGGCCAACCAATGACGGATGGCCACATCACCAACGTGATCCCACCGCCATCGCGCGCCTTCCACGCCCGGTCTGAAGAGGCACTTGCGTACGTTGAGGGGTCAGCCCAGGGCCTCGATCGCCTTCACGATCAGAGCACGCGCGGGAGCCCCGTACACGGCACCCTTGTGCAAGGCACCGAACGCCTTCACGTACTGGCCCAGCTCGTCCGGCGCGGTGATCGTTACAGACGCGGACAGCGGCTCGTGGTCCACCCGCGCATCATCGAAGATGGTGAACGATTCGACCGGCCACATCGTTCGCTCCGCCGCTGCCGGAATCACACCGAGCGAGACGGACGGCAGGTCCATCGCGGAGAGCAGTGATCCCAGCTGACCGGCCATGACACCTGCGTTGCCGATGCGGTAACGGAGGACGGTCTCCTCGATCAGTATCCCGAAGCGGTGACCACTCTCCCGCACGATGCCGGAGCGGTTCATGCGCGCGGTGACCGCGTCCGCTACGTCGTCGGGCAGCCCGCGGAAGGTCGCGATGGCCTGGAGCAGCGCTGTGGCGTAGCCAGGCGTCTGGAGGAAACCGGGCACCACGTTGGAGCAGTACACCTTGAAGTGTCGGGTCCGCTCGAAGAGTGGCAGGTTGGCCTGCTGGAGCTGCTTGAGCCCTGTTCGCTGGAGCCGTTTCCACTGCACGTACATGGAGTCGGCCTGACGGTTCGCGGCAATGAGATCCGGCGCCAGGTTCTCCGCCCCGCACGCACGGCACCACGACTGGACATCACGGTCGGAGGGTGCCGTACGTGCGTTCTCGATGCGTGAGGACTTCGCTTCGCTCCAGGCGCACCGGATCGCAATCTCGCGTTTCGTGATCCCCGCGTCCAGCCGGATCTCACGGAGCCTCGCGGCCAGTTGTTCTCTCGCAGCCTGCACGCGGGACGACGGGGATGTGGGTGGCATAGCTGGTCTGATTACTTCCTAGCGGATCTCGTACTGGTCGTGCGGGATGCCACGGTCCCACACGCGTTCGAACCCTGCGGCGCACAGCTCCGCCAGGCCGGGGTCGTCGAGGATTTCGTCCTCAAGGAAGCTGCCGTCGCCGGCGAAGTGATGGATCTCCACCACGGTGTCGTCGAAGACCCAGAAGTCGTTGCCCGGCAGCAGCAGGTCTGACGCGTAGCGGCGCGGCAGCCACCGCACCTGCTCGCCGGCAGCCGTGTTCGCGTGGGTGACGTAATGCTCCCATCGGATGTAATCGGTCACCGGCTCGGAGACAACGCGGGCTCGACGGACCTGCACTCCCCGCGCCACGGCATCGGCGATCTGCTGGTGGAAGGGACGCCACCACTGGCCACGATCTGCCCAGTCGACGCGGTGCCCCTTCTGCCATGCCTCGTAGCGAGGGTTGCTGTAATAGCTGTCCCTCAACTCCAAATGGACAGCAGACCGTTGCGCACCGGCCAACAGGTCATCGAACGTGGGCGCGCTCGGCGGCATCACAGGCCTCCCTCAGGATGGCGACCATGCGCGCGGGAATCCGCACCACGGCCTCGTGGTCGGGCAGGGGACCAGTCTCCCGGACCTGATCCTGAAGCGCGTCGCTCGCCTTCCATCCCTGGATGACGAACTCCTGCGCCTCGTCGTCGACCCATACTCTCGGGCAGTTCTTCTCGTCGGTGTTCGGATCGATTCCGATGAACTGCAGCGCCATGGTGACCTCCAAGGTCAGTCTGCTTACACGGACTTGCATCACCGTCGGGCTCATCGCGACTCACGTCAAGGGCAAAAATGGCCACTGAACAGGCAGAGAAAGCCAGGTGCAAACTTCTGCAAGTTCGTGGTGAGCACAAGGCTGCTTTCTCTAGCCTCATGGACAGCGGTAGTCCCAGCTGTCTGTGCCGGACTGCCATCGACGCGCGCACTGCGGAGGCACAGGATGCCCTCAACCCTCGGCCCCCTACCGGCGATCGATTCGCTGTCCCAGCGCCAGCAGCGCGGCATGGACTGCGTGTGGTGCGGGATCACCCTCGCCCCTGGGACGGCCGTGGATCTCGGCCCGCGGGACGTGCGGATACTCGACCACACCACCCGGTGGTTCCCCCGCGCGTGCAAGCGCCACGACGGCACCGCCGCCTACCGGGCCGTGCTCGCCCACGCGGAGCAGTGCCCGGACTGCCTGACCACCGGCTGCCCTGTGGGCGCACAACTGCGGCGCATCGTAAGGGAGACGCGGAAATGACCGACTGCCCGCGCGGGGACCACGCATTCCCCTACGAGGACAACACCGGCGCGTACTGCGAGGAGCACGGCATCACTCTGCTGTGGCACGGCGAACCAATCACCCCGGACGACCTCGACGCCCGGCACGAGGAAAGACCAGCCGTGCAGGAAAGCGCCGACCCGCGATACGCCGAGCTGGTCGCGACGTGGAATCGGACCCAAACGCCGTCGCGTGACGCGATTCGCCCCGTGCGCGGCTTCGTAGCGCCGAGCGCGAAGCATTGACGCGTACGCCCCGGCCGCCAGCTCGTATGGGGCGGGCGGTCGGGGCTGTTCGTGAACCCATCTGGAGAGCGGTCGCCTATCGCGGCAGCCAGCAGGATCGGGACCGATGTGTTCGGGAGCGCGACCGTGCCAGATGCCGATCGCTTGCCGGTCAGCCGAAGGCCTTCTTGTTCTGCCAGCCGCCACTGATCACGGTGACGGAGGATCCGCTCCCGGTCCTGGTGGCCTGGTAGAAGCGGACAGTGCCGTCCTGGAGGAGAGCCCACATGTCCGGGATGCCGTCGCCGGTGACATCGGGGGTGCCGGTCAGGAGCGGGATGCTCGCCTTGCTCCAGCCGGTGCCGTACTCCGCGTCCACACCCGTGAGCGACCCTGCCGCGGTCGCGAGCGAAGGGATGCTGGTGCCGCCGTTACCGTCTGGCTTGCCCAGGCGCAGCAGTAGCCGGTCGCTGACATAGGTGCGGTATACGAGGTCCCCCGCGCCGTCGCCGTTGACATCGCCGACATTCACCAGATCACGTTCGTCCCACAGCGTCGAGGCCAGCTGGGTCGCACTGGTGAAGGTCCCTCCGGTGTAGCCGAGCAGACCCGCTCCTGGAACAAGGCGTTGAACTCGTCGTGATCAAGGAAATCCTCGGCCACGCCCACATCGGCGTCACCGCTACCGTCTACGCCCACGTCCGACTCCGCCTCCAGCGAGACGCCATCGACGCCCTCGGCACCACGCTCAGCAGCCCAGAGACCACCGCGACAGCCAGCGGCGACGGCGACGACCCGCCAGCACTAGCCGCCCTCGTCCACTGACGTTGCCGTCAACTACTGCCGTCACCCCACGCAGAAGCCCCGCCGGGACACACCCGACGGGGCTTCCAGTTTGCTGCAGCTACGCGTAGCTGCAGCACTCACGCACTAGTCTCCCAGAAACCACAGATAGAGATGTGATCCATTCTCCACCTGCAGACAGAGCGTTTCGATCTCCGCTGCTGAATCCTGCCCAATAATCTCGCGGACAGACTGGTGAGCGATTTCCCGTCGAAGCCTCTCGACCTGTCGCGAATTGAAAATTGTATCCGCGTAAGGCAGCAGGCTGCTCAAGAACGGAAATTTGTCTTCATCAATGCGCTGGACGGTTTCCATCCAATCCAGTCTGCAAGATCCGCGTAGCACGATTTCGCCGCTCTCCGTGCGTACCTGGGCATTGATCATCAGCCACCGCCTCGTCAGTTCGGGTGAACGCTCTCGACCGCACCGTTCCGCACCCATACCGCAACCGAGAACAGATCGTTCCCGTCCGCGTCGTAGCCGATCGGGTGACGGCTTCTAATGTCGAGAATGTGACGGTGGGCGGAACCGGTGCCGAGGTTCATGTTATCCATCGGCTTTCTCATCGCCAGCTTGGACCAGTTGCGGATATGGTCTGGCGTAACCCAGTCCTCGAATTTTGACTTCTCCGCCCATTTCCAGGAGTCCGCATGATTCGCGTCATGCCTCGGGAGGATATGTTCATCCATCACCTTATCCGAGACGGCCCCAGTCCCGCAGTTGTGAACGAGTACCGGAGTGACTCCCGCCAGCACATAGTACGTGTGTTACGCGGCCCCTCTCTGTCTGCGTATTCGCAGATCAGCGGCGGTTTCGGGTTCCACTGATGTTCGTGGTTGTGCGGGGGAATCCGTGGGTGTTGCCGTCGCTACTGCCGTCAGGAGCCCCGGGCGTGCGGTCGTGCTGCCGATGGCGCGCTGTCGGCAGCAGGGGGACTCTACTGCCAGGCTCCGGGCTCGGCGCGGAGTATGGCTCGGACGGTCTGCTCGTAGTCCTGGTGGCCGGTGGCGGCGCAGTGTTCGGCGATCCAGCGGGTCAGTTCGTCGGGGGTGTGCAGGGTGCCGGAGGTGGCACCGCAGTTGTGTTCCTCGCCGGTGACGCAGAGCGCCGTGAAGGCCGGCAGGGCCAGGGGGTCCGGGGTGGTGATCACGTGGTATTCGCGGAACCGGTAACGGCTTCGGGTGATGCCGCACGCCGGTGCACCTGTGTTCGTGGCGTCAGTCATCGCCGTCTCCTCCTTCCTCCGCCGCTTCGTCCTCCGGGTCTGGGAGGCGTTGCCCGCGTGAGTCGGCGACCCGGAGTGCGTCGGCGAGGGCTTCGGTCAACCGGCAGGCCAGCCGGCGGTATTCGGTGGCCGACAGACTCTTCGCGCCGGGGGCTGTGGAGTCTCGGGCATACTCCAGCAGTTCCTTGCCCATGCCGATCTGTACCGACTCGATGTTGTCGGCGAGGTTGGCGAGGTAGCCGTGGCCGTCGGTGCTGAGGTAGCAGGGTTTTCCCTCGGGGGTGGTCCACGGCAGCAGGCGCGGTCCGGTGATTCCTGCTGCCGCGTCGTGGAGGTCCCTGCGGCGCATGCGGTCCGCGTCGCTCCTGGGCTGGCTCATCGTGTACCCCCGGGCCTGGTCGCTGGTTGGAACACGAAGACCGTAGGTACTGAGGTGCCGTCACTCCATGTATGCATCACGGCAGTTGGTGACGCGGGGTGTGGAAAGTGTTGCGTTGCGTGGCAGTTAGCCGACGACGCCCAGGTGGTCGGCCATCTCGCGCATGTCGGCGGTGAGGGTGCGCTTGCGCTTCTTGAGGATCTCCTGCATGGTCTCGGCGGCCATCCGCTGGTGCCGCAGCCATTCCGGGGAGGCGTGGCGGACGCCTGCCAGTTCGTCCATGGCGCCGGTCAGGTCGTTGGTGCGGGCGTGGGCGCGAGCCACGTCGAGGCGGTGGCGGTTCCAGTTGTCGTCACTGGGGCGGCCGGTGTGCTTCCACGCCTTGGGTGACATGGCATCCTCGGCGGACTTGCGGACGACGGTGCGGGCGTCGCCCAGGACCATGGCATCCTCGACGCCCTTCATGCCGACAGTGAGCGGTCCGAAGGTGGTCCAGTGCCGGAAGAACGATCCGGTGTGTTCTCGGCCCACGGCGGCGGCTGCGGTGGTGGCCACCCGGTGATAGTGGCGGGCTTCCTGGGGGCGGTTGTTGCGGCCTGCGGCTGCGGCGGCGCGCAGGGCCAGCCACCCCCACGCCGCACACTCATCCGGGGTGGCGCGCGAGAGCCTCGGTTCGATCACATCGGCGGTGGCGGCGGCGAGTTGTTCGGCCTCGTCCAGGCGGCCCTGGCGCAGCAGGAGCCAGCACATGCCGATGACGCCGGAGGCCGCGGTGAGGGTGTCGCCGGTGCGGCGGGCGTCGGCGATCGCGTGGGACAGGGCGGTGTAGGCGAGGTCGTACTGGCGTACCTGGGTCAGGTAGCGGCCGGCCAACTGCATGGCCTCGGCGCGGGCCAGGAGTGCCTGGTGGTGTTCTTCGCCGTGGTCGAAGTGGGCGAGGGCCGTGTTGGCGTCGCGCAGGAGCACGGGCAGTTGAGAGGCGACGCTTCGGTAGCTGTCGGAGTGGTAGAGCACGGCCCCGTCGTGGACAGTGCGGCGGAAGCGCCGCAGGTTCGGCTCCTCCGTCGCGATCTCGCCGTCACTCTCGGCCAGGCCCACGGGTGGGGTAAGGGCGGCGCGGAGCTGGATCAGGTTGACCCGGTTCGGGTCCTCTCCTCGTCCCACAGGTTGCGGGGCATCCGGGGCCAGCAGAGTCGCTGTGGTGACGCCCAGTGCGCGGGCGAGAGTGTGCAGGGTCTCCATGCGGACGGTGCCGCCCTGTTCGACCTTGCGTACGGTGCCCGGTGAGACGCCTGCAGTGTGGGCCAGTTCCTCCTGGCTCATCCCCGCGCGGCGCCGGTACTTGCGGACGTTGTCGGCCAACTCCGTAGTCATCAACTCACCACCTCCCACCCCACGGTACGCCGGGCCAGCAGGCGGTGGGCCGCTCTCCGGCACAGTCCGGGCCTGAGCGGGTGGGGTCCCTCGTCGGTCGGGCAGCTTCGCCGGACCAGGGTTCCCCGGGGGCCGCCAAGGCTCACCTCGTGACGCGTGCGCTCGGCCTTGGCGGCCCCCGGGGGTTCCTGGTACGCCTCCGGTGACCGAACGGCGAGGGACCCCACCCGCGACCCGCGACCACTCACCACGACGAAGCCGCACCCGACACACGGCCCCCACTCCCCTCAGAGGGAGGGCCGGGGTCAGGGGCAGCGCCCCAGGTAGCTTGCTGCGCTGGCTGTTGCGCGTCCGGACCGGCGGGGCCGACGGCGAGCGGGGCGGAGACAGGAGCGGGCGGCGGCCCCGTGGGGCCGGGCGCGCGCGGGCCGCGCCAGCGGACCGCCTTGATCAAGTAAAGAAACTCTGAACAGCTCTCGCCTACGGGCCGCTGGTCAAGTTCGCCGGGTCGATGGTCAGGGGCGCTACCGCCGACGTCCCTTCGGTTCGGCAGGTGCGGCCTTCGGCCCCTCGGTCGGCGACGCGTCCGGCTCGGCATCGTCGTCGTGGAGGGATGGGAGGGAGAGGCCGCGCCGGTGCTTTTCTCGCTGGACCTTCCGGCGCTCGCGGTATACCCGTTGGTGTTCCTCGCGGATCGTGGCCCATCGCTGGTCCAGCTCTGCTTCTCGCGCCAGTAGCTCGTCGTCGCTGAGATCGGCGAACTCGGTTGCGGCTGTGCGGGCTTCGTAGGCGAGATCGTCTTGCAGCTGGTAGTTCGTGATGGGCCCGTGGTGTTTGCCTGGCTCTGGCTCCTGGCGGACGAAGACGCCGCGGCCCTTGACCGCGTACACGAGCCCGGCCTGCTTGAGGCTTCGATAGGCGTTCTGTGCTGTGGAGTTGGCGACTTTGAACCGCTCTTGGATCTCCCGGGCGGGCGGGAGCTGGGAGCCCGGAGGGTAGGTACCTTCCAGGATCTCCCGGCGGAGGATGTCGGCTACCTGAGCGTAGGGCGGTCGGGCGTCTTCGTTGCGGATGACGTCGGCCGGCCAGTCCGGTCCTTCGGTGTCAGCGCCCTCGTGATCGCCGTCGGCGCCTTCGGTGCTTCCGCCGACAGAGGTGCTGACGTAGCTGCCCCGGCCGAGCTGGGAGTGGACCATGCCTTCCTGCTTGAGCACCCGCAGGGCGTTTTGGACGGTGGAGCTGGAGACCCCGAACCGGTCGCCCAGCGCGTTGGCCGAGGGCATGCGTTCGCCGGGGCGGAACTCGCCGTTGAGGATCGCGTCCCGTAGGGCCTCGGCGGCCTGGAGGTACGGCGGCCGGGAGTCCTCGTCCAAGGGCAGGGTCATGCCCCCACGGTATCGCCAGCAGCCTGTAGCGCTACAGGCACATCTCCGGGCTCCCCACCTGACCACCTACCAACCTGATCGAAGTCACAACCTAATCGCGCTTGCAAGTTGAGCGATGATCTCCCTATGCTCCATGTCGAGCCGATCAAGCGGTTCCACCGAACAAGGGGTGTGATGGCATGGCCATGACTCGTATCCGTGTTGCTCTGCTGCCGTCGGCGGTGTGCATCGCGGGCACCGAGCCGGTGCTGAAGATCAAGGACCAGCAGACCGGGGAGGTCGCCACCGACCGGGAGACCGGTGCGTCGCTGCATACGGTGATGGTGATGGTCATGGAGGACGGCCGGGCCGAGGTTCTGAAGATCACGGTCCCGGAGACGGGCCTGGCCGCTGGGCTCAAGCCGGGGGCGATGGTGCGGCCCGTCGAGTTGTTCGCGACTCCGTGGGCGCGGATCTTCAACGGGCAGCTCTCCGAGGGTGTCGCCTACCGGGCCGCCCGTCTGGAGCTGGTGACGGTGGAGGCAGCCCAGTGATCTGCCGCGAACACCGCCCGCCGGAACGGGCGTTGACCCCGCTCCACCCCCTGCTGGGGACCGAGGGCAAGGCCACGTTCGCCTTCTCGGCGGCGGTGCTGGATCTGCTCGGCCTGCGCCCGGAGCAGGCGGCCCGCCTGGACCTCGGCGACGCGCTCCGCCTGATATGCGCAGAGGGGGGTCTGACATGGAGGCCGTGACGGGATACGCGTCGTACGTGCTGCCGATCACGATCGTGCTGGTCGGTGCGTGGCTGGTGTGGACGGTGGTGCGCTACGTGCGGGCCGACCAGGGCATGCGGGTCAGCATGCGGCAGGCCGTCCGGGTGCGCTGGGGCTGGGTACGGCTCGCGCGGATGGCCGGGCTGACGGTCACCGACAGGACCCCGAGTCTGCTGGCGCAGATCACCGCGCAGAAGGACGGCGCTACCCCCGCGCCCCGAGTGCTGACTCCGAAGATCAAAGTCAAGCCCGATCAGTTTGGGGTGATCGTGCGGGCCCGGACGCTGCCGCAGGTCGGGTTGGAGGAGTACCAGAAGTCGGCGCGGTTCCTCGCGGACGCATGGCGGTGCACGCGGGTCTCCGTGCTTCCGGACGGCCCCGGCAGGGTGGTGATCCGTGGCGTGCGCTCCGACCCGCTGACCACGCCGACCACCCACCGGCCCACCGGCCGCCCGCCTACGGATCTGACGCGCTGGGAACTGGGGGTGGATGAGTACGCCGCCCAGGTGTGCGTGTCCCTGGCGAATGTGCCCGGGGTGACGGTGGCCGGCGTCCCTGGCGCGGGCAAGACCTCCGGGGTCAACAAGTTCGTCTGCGACTTCGCGCCCTCGGCGGCGGTGCAGATCGTTACGGCGGACGGGAAGGTGTCGCGGGCCTCGGAGGGCGATTACGCCGACCTGGTCAAGCGGATGTTCGCGTTCTGCGGGGACGACCTCGACGAGGCAAACGCCCTGTTCAAGCGCCTGGTGGAGCTGCGCAAACGGCGGTCCTCGGTGATCCGTGACGTACTGGGCGTGAAGAACATGTGGCACGTCGGCCCCTCGCCGGAGTGGCCGCTCACGGTCCTGATCATCGATGAGGCGCACACGTACTTCCGCGAGTACAAGGGCAGCGACCCGACGACGAGACGCCTGGCCGCGCTGACGGCGGAGAACGCCCGGCTGGTGGAGGACCTGGTCAAGAAGGGTCGCAGCGTCGGCATCCTGGTGATCCTGATCAGCCAGAAGACCACCGGCGACGCCATCCCCACCTTCATCCGTGACGTGTGCCCCATCGGGCTGTCGTTCGCGCAGAAGACTGTGGAGGCCGCGGTGGCCGCGCTGGGTGAGGACATCCGCAACTGGCCCGACGCCAGCCCGGTCACCTTGCAGGACCCCGCCTACGTCGGCGTCGCGGTGATGGCGATGCAGGGCCGCCCCGGTTACACCCGCATCCGCACCCCCTACGTCTCCGACGCCGACGCCGCCCACATCGCGGACGCCACCTCGCACCTGACCGCCGACCCGGACCTGTGCCTGGACGCTCTCCTCCGCGCGACCGGCCGGACGACAACACCCGCCCCCTCACTCACCAAGTGACCCCGAACAGCCCACACCGGAAGGGAGGTTGAGGACATGGCGGAGGAACGGTTCACCCGGCGCACCGTAACCGTGGTCATGGCGGTCATCGCGGCCCTGGCCTTCGTCTTCTCCTTCGGCAACGTCTGGGCGCTCGCCCTGCGCCTCGGTGTTCCGCACCCGATCGCGCCGCTGATCGCGCCCATGGTGGACCTGTCCGTCGTCGGTCTCCTGGTCGCACTGCGGTTCCTGGCCCTGCGCGGCGTCCCCAAGGGCGAGTTGCGGGCCGGTACTCGACTGCTGCACCTGTGCGGGCTGCTCACCCTCGCGCTGAACACCGCCGAACCGCTGCTGACCGGGCGCTACGGACGGGCCTGCCTGGACACCGTCGCCCCGCTCCTGCTCCTCGGCTGGGGCCACGTCGGCCCCGCCTTCCTCGCCCAGTTCCACACCCTCACCCACCCCACCCCGCCCCTGGAGGCCGCCACCCCCATCCTCGAACCGGCGCCCGACGAAGCACCCGCACCCAAGCCCCCGACACCCACCCCGGTCGAGGAACTGGAGCCCACTCCGGCTCCGGCCACTGCTCTGCCAGCCGCCGCCCCGAAGGCAACTCTGCCCGCCTCCGGCTCGGTCCTGTCTGCCGCCCTGCTGGACGCGGCCCGGCGCATCGCGGACACCCACCGTGCCGAGCACGGAACCCCGATTACCGCCGCCCACCTGGGCACACGCATGGGCATCGCCCTGCCGGTGGCCACCACCGCACTCGCTCAGCTCTGAGCCCCGGCCTCCACCGGCCGAATCTCCCTCGCTGAACCCACGCCCATCCCTGGGCCTGGTTCGCCATGCCCCGAGCAGCACCAACACGCCTTCCGGTTCGGCTGGTTGCTGCTCGGGGCCACCCACCCGAACAGAAGGGAAACGCCCCGAATGGTCACCCTGGACCTGCGCCACGTGGCAAGCCCCGCCGTACGGGACCTGCTCCACCTCGTCAACCACCCCGACTTCGACCGCGCACAACAGCAGATCGAACGCCTCGGCGGCTGCGCCGAACCCGTCCGCTTGACCGGCCACAGCACCACCGTCGATGCCACGACCGGCGAAGTACTGCGCTCCTACACCTCCTCCGCCGAACCGACGGGCAGCCTGCTCACCACGTGCGGCAACCGCCGCTCCTCCCGTTGCCCGGCCTGCTCCCGCCTCTACGCCGCCGACACCTACCACCTCATCCGCGCCGGCCTCTCCGGCGGCAAGAACGTGCCCGACACCGTCCGCACCCACCCCCGCGTCTTCGCCACCCTCACCCCGCCATCCTTCGGCCCCGTCCACAACCGCCTCACCACCCCCGGCGGCGACATCCGGCCCTGCCGCTGCCGCAAGCTCCACGACCCCACGGACACGCTGATCGGAACGCCGCTGAACCCCGCGACGTACGACTACGAAGGCGCGGTCCTGTTCAACGCCCACGCCTCCGCCCTGTGGGCGCGCTTCACCACCTACCTGCGCCGCGAGATCGCCGCCGAACTCGGCATGACCCAGAAGGATGCCCACGCGGTCCTGCGCGTCTCCTTCGCCAAGGTCGCCGAGTACCAGAAGCGCGGCCTGGTCCACTTCCACGCCGTCATCCGACTCGACGGCCCGGACGGCAGCAGCCAGCCCCCTCCGCCGTACGCCACCGTCGCCGTACTCACCAAGGCCGCCCGCGCCGCCGCCAAGCGGGTCCGCGTCACAGTGAAATCGGATGCGGTCGGGGAACGCGAACTCGGCTGGGGCGAACAGTTCGACGTGCGCGAGATCGCCTCCTTCGGCACCGACGCCGAACTCACCGACCAGGCCGTGGCCGCCTACGTGGCCAAGTACGCCACCAAGTCCGCCGACGCCTCCGGCACCCTCGACCACACCCTCCTCTGCCGCCCCTGCCAGGGACGCGGCACCACCCTCCTGCCCCACGGAACGCCGCTCCCGTGCACCGGCTGCGGCGGCACCGGACAGGCCCGGCCGTTGCCTCGGCTTCCCGTCATCCGCCACATCCGACAGATGATCCGCACCTGCTGGGAACTGGGAGAGCTGCCGGAGTTCGCCCACCTCAAGCTCCGGAAGTGGGTGCACATGCTCGGCTTCCGGGGCCACTTCTCCACCAAATCCCGCCGCTACTCCACCACCCTCGGCGCGCTGCGCGACGCCCGCCGTACCTGGCGCACCGAACAGGCCCGCGCCCACGCCGACCTGCCCGACATCGACTCGACGACCACGCTCGTCGTCGGCCACTGGGCCTACCAGGGCTCGGGCTACAGCCCCGGCGGCGCACTCCTCGCCGCCCACGTCTGGCACCGCAAGGAACTGGAACGGCAGTTCGCGGCCGAAGGGGGCTGTTGATGGCCTTGCCCCCGCTCACTGTCCTCCACGCGGAGGCGGCACCGGCGCTGGATCTGCTCACGGTGCCCCAGGTGATGGCCCGCCTCCAGCTCGGCCGCTCCGCCGTCTACGACCTGCTCCGCACCGGACAGCTCGCCTCGATCACCCTCGGCCGCGCCCGCCGGATCCCCACCCACGCCCTCACCGACTTCATCCGCACCCGCCTCGAACAGGACGCCGCCTGATGACCACACCTCGCCCCGCCTCCTCCCGCCGCTCCCGTGCCCGTGCGAACGGAGACGGGACCGTCTACCAGCGCAAGGACGGACGCTGGGAAGCCGCCGGATACGTCCTGGCCCCCGGCAACACCCGCAAGCGCGTCCGCGTCTACGGCACCACCCGCAAAGACGCGATGACCAAGCTCACGGAGAAGATCGCCGCCAGCAACCGCGGCCTCCCCGTCGCAGCGGCCGACAGCACCGTGAGCGCCTATCTTGCGTACTGGCTGGACGGCGTCGCCGTTCACCACCTGCGGGAGAACACCCACACCCGCTACGCGGCCTCCATCCGCCTCCACCTCAACCCTGGCCTCGGCGTCAAGAAGCTCGCCCGGCTCACCACCCGCGACGTCCGCACCTTCCTCGACGGACTCCGCACCACCTGCCAGTGCTGCGCCCAGGAACGAGACGTTGTTCGGCGGTCCTGCTGCGCCATCGGCCAGTGCTGCGACAAGCGCCTGTCCCCGCTGACCGTGACGTACGTCCACGCGGTCCTCAAGTCCGCCCTGGAACACGCCGTCCGCGAGGACGAACTGCCGCGCAACGTCGCCCGCAACGTCAAGACCACCACACCCCGCCCACGACGCTTCCAGCCACTCACCGCCACTGAAGCCCGACGACTCCTCCACGGGGCCCACGGTGATCGGCTTCACGCCCTGTACGAACTCGCCCTGCGCACCGGACTCCGCAAGGGCGAACTCCTCGGCCTCCACTGGGAAGACCTCGACCTGGACGGCGGCACCGCCACCATCCACCGCTCCCTCCAGCGCACCCGCAGCCAGGGCCTGACCATCCTGCACACCAAGACCCTCGCCTCCGAACGCCGTATCGCCCTCCCCACCGAATGCGTGAGCTCCCTCAAGATCCACCAGGAACAGCAGCAGGAAGAGCGCCAGGTGGCCGGAACGGGCTGGACGGACAACGGACTCATCTTCACCACCCCGAAGGGCAGGCCGCTCGACCCTGGCAACCTGACCCGCCGCTTCCGCCGCCTCCTCCACAGCGCAGGACTCCGGACCATCCGCTTCCACGACCTCCGACACTCGACCGCCACCCTGCTCCTGGAACAAGGCGTCGACCTCGTCGTCATCAAGGAACTCCTCGGCCACGCCCACATCGGTGTCACCGCCGGCGTCTACGCCCACGTACGACTCCGCCTCCAGCGTCAGGCCATCGACACCCTCGGCAATGTCCTCGGCGACGACGCCCCCGACGACCCACCCACCGCAGCCGTAGTCCGCTGACGTTGCCGTCAGCGTTGCCGTCAAGACCGCAAGAAGCCCCGCCGGAATAAATCCGGCGGGGCTTCTTGCGGACCATATTAGTGATCCGGATCTGGCAATTCGAGTCCGTCGCGGTGAGCCCTCGCAAGGGCACTCTCTTCGATGCCAATTTTATTTTCACTGGCAATTCGAAGGAGAGCGGTTCTCATGGATGTGTAATCAACATGCGGCGGCACATCGATTGCCCACAGAGAACCGGTTGCATCAATCTCCCAGGAACAATCAAAGGCGCGGAGCGTGGTGTCGACTTCCTCCCCCACGCCGTCACCTTTGATGATGATGCGGACTGCCGAATGGCCAGACTCGGAAACGAACTCCTCGAACACGAGCTCCCTGCGCTCGTGATCAGCCCTGACCCGAACGATATCCCCGAAGGCAACACCCATCACGTAGAAGGGGGTGTTCCGGACCTGAACTTCCATCTTCACGGAAGTCTTCCCAGTCCAGAGTCGCTCCGCAGACGCACGCGCCCAGTGGGCCGTCTCTTCAGGGAGGTCGAAGGCTACCTTATACAGCCTCTCAGGCTTATCGTCCGACGCCGACTTTCCGGCGCTAGTCGTCGAGGAATTCTCTGAGCTCATCGTCCCAATCCTCCAGAGGCTTCGTGGATTTATCCCTGTTGCATCGACGGCAGGCTACAGCGCCATTATGGTCGCCGCCATGTCCACCACTGGCCCTCGGCTCTACGTGGTCGATCTGGGCATCGTCGGGCCTCCCCTTGATGGCGTTCCCATTGGCATCTCGCGATGCGCGCCGCTCCACCGTCTGCCCACAGTAGTCACACTTGTATTCGCCGCCATTCTTCGCGGCGTTGGCGTCGTAGACCTTCTGCCTCTCAGCATCAGTGAAATCCAAACCAGCTCTGTTGCAGTTATGCACAAGAACCGGTGTGGCCCCCGCCAGCACATAGTACGTGTGCTACGCGGCCCCTCTCTATCTGCGTATTCGCAGATCAGCGGCGGTTTCGGGCTCCGCTGGTGTCCGTGGTTGTGCGGGGGAATCCGTGGGTGTTGCCGTCGCTACTGCCGTCAGGAGCGCGGGGCGCACGGTGGTGCTGCCGCTGGCGAGGTGCCGGCGCAGAGGGGCTCTACTGCCACGCGCCGGGCTCGGCACGGAGTATGGCTCGGACGGTCTGCTCGTAGTGCTGGTGGCCGGTCTGGGCGCAGTGTCCGGCGATCCAGTGCGTCAGCTGGTCCGGGGTGTGCAGGGTGTCGGATGTGGCACCGCAGTTGCGTTCCTCGCCGGTGACGCAGAGCGCCGTGAAGGCCGGCAGGGTCAGGGGGTCGGGGACGGTGGTCACGTGGTACTCGCGGAAGCGGTAGCGGCCTCGTGTGGCGCTGCGGGACTGTGCGTCGGTGTTCGCGGAGTCAGGCATCCTCGGTCACCTCTTCCGGGTCGGTGAGGCGCTGACCGCGCGAGTCGGCGACCCTGAGCGCGTCGGAGAGGGCTTCGGTCAGTCGGCGGGCCAGCCAGCGGTATTCGGTCGCCGACAAAGTCTTCGTGTCAGGGGCCATGGTGTCTCGGGCGTATCCCAGCAGGTCCTCGCCCATGCCCAGCTGTATGGCTTCGATGTTGTCGGCGAGGTTGGCGAGGTATCCCTGGCCGTCGGTGCTCAGGTAACAGGGGTGACCGCCCTCGGTGGTCCACGGCAGCAGCCGCGGCCCCTGCGCCGTGAGTCCTCCGGGCTCTTGTGTCGCTCGCTCGGCCATCCTGATTCCCTCTCCTTGGCTCGACTCGTGGCTACTGATCACGGTCTCGCTGGTGTGAGCCTTTGGGAGTAGCCAGCGTGTCTGCCTTTCTGTCTGCCAAGCTGGTTGGGTGCGGGAGACGGTCGGGGAACTGGTCAGGCGGCTGCGTCTGGCGCGAGGGTGGAGTCAGGGGCGGCTCGCCGAGGCGCTGGCTGAGGCTGCGCCTGGGCGCGTTCCTCCGACACGAAATGACGTGTCCCGCTGGGAGATTGGGAAGCGGTCCCCGCGTGAGTGGCTGCCGTTCCTCGCGCGGGTGCTTCAGGTCCCGCGCGAGATGTTGGAAGCGGCGAAGGCTGTTGCGCCTGTCGAGTCCGCTGCGCACGTAGGGTCCGTGGCCGACTTCCTGCCCGAGGGCGACCCGCTGTCCCCACTGAGCGCCCGTTCGGGCCGCCGGATCGGGGCCGGGCAGGTGGCCGACCTGGCCCGGCGGGTTCACGGCCTGCGGCTGGCCGACGACGTGGTGTACGGCAAGGATCTGATCGGCCCCGCGCTGCGTGAACTGCGGGCGGCGGTGAAGCTCTACCGCGAGGGAGTGCATACCGAAGAGGTAGGTCGTGAACTGCTGCGGACTATTGGCGAGTTGGCGCAGATCGCTGGGTGGGTGGCATCCGACGCTGGAGAGCATGCCGAGGCGGAGCGGATCTACCAGCTCGGCATGAGCGCCGCACGAGCCGCGGGGGACGGCGTACTGTCCGGGAACGTTGCGGGCTCGCTGGCCTACCAGTGGAGCAACACCGGGCACGCCGCCGACGCGATCGGGCTGGCCCGCGCCGCGCTGGAGGACGCCGGAACGGACGCACCCCCGAAGGCTCGCGCGCTGTATCTGGACCGGGTGGCCTGGGCGCATACCCGCGCCGGGCAGGACCGCCCGGCGATGACCGCCCTGGAAGAAGCGGCCGAGGCTCTGGCTGAGGACTCGGCCGGCACCGGATCGCCGTCGTACCTGTACTGGATGGACGCCGGGGAATTGCAGGTCATGGAGGCCCGCGTCTACACCGAGCTGAGGCGCCCGCTGCGTGCCGTGCCGCTGCTGACGGACGTGCTCGGACGCTACGATGCCAGCCACTCCCGGGAGTTGGCTTTGTATCTTTCGTGGCTGGCCGTGGCCTACGCCGACGCCAACGAGCCCGAGGCAGCCGCCGAGACGACGAGCCGAATGCTCACTCTTGGGCAGAGCGGCAGCGAACGCACAGCAGAACGCACGCGGATCGTGCTGGAACGTCTGCGGGCCTTTCGAGACGTGCCCGAAGTCGCCGAACTGCTGGTGTCCTGACCATCCTTGGTGCACCCCGGCACGGAGGGAACCGCACACTGGCTGGCGCGAGGCAACCGGCAAGAAGCCGGCCTGAGCGGGAGGGGTCCCTCGTCGGTCGGGCAGCTTCGCCGTGCCAGGGTTCCCCGGGGGCCGCCAAGGCTCACATCGTGACGCGTGCGCTCGGCCTTGGCGGCCCCCGGGGGTTCCTGGTACGCCTCCGGTGACCGGGCGACGAGGGACCCCTCCCGCGACCTCGACCCCACACCACGACGAAGCTGCACCCGCACACGGCCCCCTGCCCCTCGGAGGGAGGGCCGGGGTCTGGGGCGGAGCCCCGGAAGTGGTTCGCTGCATGGGCTGTTGCGCGCCCGGACCGGCGGGGTCGTCGGCAAGCGGGGCGGAGACAGGAGCGGGCGGCGGCCCCGCAGGGCCGGAGCGCGCGCGGCCCGCGTCAGCGGGCCGCCTTGATCAAGTAAAGAAACTCTGAACAGCTCGGCTCAGGCGCCCGTGCGCTGCCGTTGTGCTCGGCAGGCTTCAGCGTCGACGCTTGCCTTCGGCCAGCCGGTCGCGCAGACGTTGGGCCTTGGCGGCGTTCTCTCCGGGCCTGTAGTTGCCGCTCAGGCGCTTGCATTGCTCCATGACTGCTCGCATGGCGTCGCGGTGGGCGCTGGCGGCTTCGAATTCGGTGCCGGCCTTCGCGAAGCGTTCCTCGGCGGCTTCCAGTTCGGCGGCCACCTCGTCGTCGGTCTTGCCGCTGAGCCGTACGGCTTCCTCGTCCACCCGGCGCTGGGCAGCCATCTCCTCCATCGACTCGTTGTAGTCCGCTGCTCGGGACGCCGCTGAACCCGGCGACGTACGACTACGCGGGCGCGGTGCTGTTCAACGCCCACGCCGGAGCCTTGTGGGCGCGCTTCACCACCTACCTGCGCCGCGAGCTCGCCGCCGGCCTCGGCATGACCCAGAAGGCCGCCCACGCGGTCCTGCGGATCTCGTTCGCCAAGGTCGCCGAGTACCAGCAGCGCGGTCTGGTCCACTTCCACGCTGTCATCCGGCTCGACGGCCCCGACGGCACCAACCAGCCCCCACCCCCGTACGCCACCCTCGCCAAGCTCACCGACGCCGTACGCGCCGCCGCTGCCCGGGTCCGTGTCACGGTCGAGTCGGACGCGATCGGGGAACGCGAACTCGGCTGGGGCGAACAGCTCGACGTACGCGAGATCGCCGCCTTCGGCACCGACGCCGAACTCACTGACCAGGCCGTGGCCGCCTACGTGGCCAAGTACGCCACCAAATCCGCCGACGCCTCCGGCACCCTCGACCACGCCCTGTTCTGCCGCCCCTGCCAGGGACGCGGCGCCACCCTCCTGCCCCACGGGACCGCGCTCCCGTGCAGCGCGTGCGACGGCACCGGGCAGGCCCGGCCGTTGCCCGGCCTCGCCGTCGCACGCCACGTCCGGCAGATGATCCGCACCTGCTGGGAGCTGGGCAGGCTGCCGGAGTTCGCCGAACTCAAGCTCTAGAAGTGGGCCCACATGCTCGGTTTCCGGGGCCACTTCTCCACCAAATCCCGCGCCTACTCCACCACCCTCGGCGCGCTGCGCGCCGCCCGCCGCGCCTGGCGCACCGAGCAGGCCCGCGCCCACGCCGGCCCGCCCGAGCACGACCCGGACACCACGCTCGTCGTCGGCCACTGGGACTACCTCGGCTCGGGCTACAGCCCCGGCGCGGGGCTCCTCGCCGCCTCCGTCTGGCACCGCAAGGAACTGCAACGGCAGTTCGCAGCCGAAGGGGGCTGCTGATGGCCTCGCCCCCATCCGCCGTCCTCCACTCCGGGACGGTCCCGGTTCTGGAGTTGCTGACGGTGCCGCAGGTGATGGCCCGCCTCCAGATCGGCCGCTCCGCCGTCTACGACCTGCTCCGCACCGGCCAGCTCGCCTCGATCACCCTCGGCCGCGCCCGCCGCATCCCCACCCACGCCCTCACCGACTTCATCCGCACCCGCCTCGAACAGGACGCCTCCTGATGACCACACCTCGCCCTGCCTCCTCCCGCCGCTCCCGCACCCGCGCGAACGGAGACGGAACCGTCTACCAGCGCAAGGACAGCCGCTGGGAAGCCGCCGGATACGTCCTCGCCCCGGCAACACCCGCAAGCGCATCCGCGTCTACGGCACCACCCGTAAAGACGCGATGACCAAGCTCACCGAGAAGATCGCCGCCAGCAACCGCGGCCTCCCCGCCCCCTCCGCACAGGGCAGCCTTGCGGCGTACCTGACGTACTGGCTGGAGACCGTCGCCGTCCACCGGCTCCGCGAGACCACCCACACCCGCTACACCGCCTGTGTCCGCCTCTACCTCAACCCCGGCCTCGGCAAGAAGAAGCTCGCCAAACTCACCGCCAAGGACGTCCGCACCTGGCTCGACCAACTCCGCACCACCTGCCAACGCTGCACACGCGGCACCGGCACCAACCGCGACCAGCCCCAGTGCTGCGCCACCGGGAAGTGCTGCCACAAGCGGCTCTCCCCGCTGACCCTGGCCTACATCCACTCCGTCCTCAAGTCCGCCCTGGAGCACGCCGTCCGCGAGGAAGAGATCCCGCGCAACGTCGCCCGCAACGTTCGCACCGGCACCCCACGGCCCCGCCGCTTCGAACCCCTCACCGCCGACGAAGCCCGCATGTTCCTGACCGCTACCAGCGGTCACCGGTTGCAGCCGCTGTTCGAACTCGCTCTGCACACCGGCACTCCGCAAGGGCGAACTCCTCGGCCTCCACTCGGAAGACCTCAACCTCGACGCCGGCACCGCCGCCATCCGCCGCACCAGCACCGGCGGGCTCACCACGCTGCCCACCAAGACCCGGGCCTCCGAACGCCGCATCGCCCTGCCGACCCGCTGCGCCCAGTCGCTAAAGCTCCACCACGAACAGCAACAGCGTGAGCGGGAGGCCACGGGCACCGCGTGGCAGCACAGTGGGCATGTTTTCACCACGCCGCAGGGCGGTCCGGTCGATCCGACCAACCTCACCCGGACTTTCATCACGCTCCTCCGCAAGGCCGGCCTCCGCCGCATCCGCTTCCACGACCTCCGCCACTCAACCGCCACCCTGCTGCTGGAACAGGGCGTCGAACTCGTCGTCATCAAGGAACTCCTCGGCCACGCCCACATCGGCGTCACCGCCACCGTCTACGCCCACGTCCGGCTCCGCCTCCAGCGCAACGCCATCGACACCCTCAGCACTGCGCTCGACGGTCCTGCCGGCCACGAGCCGACCCGCGACGACGGCAACGACCCGCCACTGTGCGGAGCCATCGTCCGCTGACGTTGCCGTCAACTACTGTCGTCACCCGTGCAGAAGCCCCGCCAGGACGCAGCTGACGGGGCTTCAACTTTGCAGTTCGGAACCGTGCGGAAAGGTCATACCCCCAGGGGAACAGCTCCCTCACGCCGCGAGAAACGGGCGAGACCCCCGAATGGAACCTCGCCCGTTCCTGCAAGCGTCAAGAAGCTACTTGCCTTCTTCCCTCAGCAAGATCTGAACCTTTGACGGAAATTGCGGATCATCCACCATTACCGAACAGATCACAAAGCCACGGAATCCCGTGAATTGCATTCGGGCATATTCGTTCGGGTCGTGCAATACGAGCCACCCAGACGGACATGGGAGTGACACCTCCAAGAGGTTCGCAGGAAGCACCACAGGCGGAGCCGACTTCCACACCTCGCATTCGACAGGACCGTCAACACTGGCCTGAACGCCGAAGATGAGCGAACTACCCTCTCGATACCAGCTGCTCGACTCCGGATCCCAGTCGCTGACGTCATCGTCACTTCCCGCATCCCGCAAGATCAGGCACCCATGCTCGATTTTCGCCAGGAATGCAACCGCAGGGCTATTAGCTACCATTCCTTCTTGCTCTTTCCTTGTGAAAGTTGTGAGACGACCCCGCCCTGCCGCCTAGCACAGGGTAGACAGTGAGGATACGCCGTCTGCGGAGATCCGGGAGCGACGAGGCTAGACGGCGGCTGGTGATCTGGAATCCAATCCCCCTCCTTGGTGCCAGGGGTCGTGGCATCGCAAGTGTGGCAGCCGTGCGCATTTCCTGATTCATTGATCAGATCTCGAACGCCATCTGCTTCGATGTCGCCGTTCTCCAGACCAACTCCCTCTCGGGCATTCGGACCAGCCCCCAGTGTCAGATCGCACTTCTGACCTGGCGTTGCATTGTGAACGAGAACCGGCGTCTCACCGGCCAGCACATAGTACGTGTGAACGTCATCGACCGTCAGGTCATGCGTACGCTGCCGCTTCGTGTAATGGGCGACTGCCGTGATCTGGACATGCGTGCCACTGCTGGTCCGGAGAAACATGCCCGGCCTGAGGTCGCCGGCCGTGACCCACTTCTTGAGCTCCGGGACCCAGAAGGGGTGAGTGTCGGTAGCGGTGAGGTGGGACTTTCTACCGGGAGTGGCCAGGGTGAGGGAAGTGAAATCCTTGTCGTCCTGGGTGATGATGGTGCCGACGACCTTCTTGGCTGTCGTCTTCCCCGTCTTCGGATCAGTGACCAGGACGACGTCACCGGTTTTTACGTCTTCTATCTTCTTGGTGGTGCCGTCAGCGAGGAGAACTTCCGTTCCCGGCAGGAAACTGTGCGGAACGACACAGCCAACAGGACTTTCTGCCGCCTTCTCGGCGGCTTCCATGATGTCCTTGGCCCATTTTCTCTCCTTATTCCATTTACGGAGAGTCTTGGCGATCTTCCATGCCGCCTTGATCAGCTTGGCACTCTTGGTAAAGACCGCACTCCAAGGAATGGCATTGATCAGCAAAGAGGCGCAGGATGACATGCTCTTCGCAATGCAACCCTTGACGTCATTCCAGCCGATGTAATCCTTGAAGAGCTCCCAGCCGACCTTCTTCACGACTTGAATGACAGGCGTGTTGAGGACCTTCTGTGCCTTGCTTACCTTCTTGGTCACGGCCGGGCTGTAATTCGGCACGCCATAGCGGGTGGTGCCCAGGTCCTTCGGACCGGTGGTGATGTACCGGGTCGGGTTGTCGGGCGAGGTGCCCGTCCCGCCGATGGGGTACCCGTTGCCACAGAGGTCCGCAGGACAGAGGCCCGTGGGATCGCTGTGTGTGACCGGGCTGCTGTTGCCGTAGGTGTACCCGTTCATCTGCTGCGGGTCGGTGACGTCCAGAACCGGGTCGGCGGAGAGGAAGCGGCCTATGGACGGGTCGTACTCGCGCGCCCCGAGGTGGGTGAGGCCAGTAGTGGTGTCCTGCGTACCGCCCACAAATCCCTTGGAGCCCGGCCAGCTGTCCGGTTGATTGCCGCGCGAGTCACCGAACGGGGTTGAACGGCGCTGCTGTTCGGTCTGGTCGGCGGCATCGATGGCGAGTTCGGAGGTGCCGTTCTGGTCGCCGACGAGGAAGGACAGCTTGTTGTCGTCGGTCCGGACAGCCTGGGTCCCGCCGCCGAGGTCGTAATAGCGAGTGGCCTTGGGCGTGGTGGCGCCCTTGGCGAGCGTGATCTCCGTGGAACCGAGGTAGAGGGTGGTGCCGTCGTCAGTGCGCTGGAGCAGGCGATTGCCGTCCGCGTCGTAGACGTAGGAGGTGCTCTTGGTGCCGCCGTTGCCGTCCGGCTGGCTGACCTTGGCGAGGTGGCCTTCCGGGTCCCAGGTCAGCGTCTGCTTGTTGCCCCCGAGAGTCCGGGTCTCCGTGTTGCCGCTCGGGTCATAGGTGTAGCTGTCGGTCGCGGTACCGGAGGGCCCCGTGGTGTCGACCTTGGTGAGGGTATGGGGCTGAGCGCTGTCGGGCTTCGGGTAGGTGTAGGTGTGCTTGATGTCCTGCGAAGCGTCGCCGGACGCATCGTGCAGGGTCTGTGATGTGCGGTTGCCACTGGTGTCGTAGGTGAAGGACTGCCAGTACGGGGCCGGGCCGCCCAGGACCGAACTGCCGGGCGTGGTAGCGCAGTTCGTCGCGCCCTGGGCCCATGCCTGCGTCATACGGCCCAGGTAGTCGTACTGGAAACACTGGTCGTCCGTGCCGGTGCGGGACACATCGCTGATGGACAGGATGTCCCCGGCTTCGTCATAGCCGTAGGTGGCAGCCTTGTCGGTGCCCGCGATGTCCTCGCGGTTGACCCGGCTGGTGCTCAGACGCTGGGTACCCCACTCGTAGGTGTTGGTGACCTGAGTCTTCTTGCCGCCGCTCTGGTACGTGTACTGGAGCGGCTTCCCCGTAAAGCTGTAGGCGGTGTCCGTGACATACGGAACGTCGTTGGTCCCGCTCAGCTTCACGGGACGCTGTACGTCGTCGTACGTGGGGGTGACCACGTCGCTGCTGAGACTGCCGGCCTTGGGGTACGAGGAAGAGGCGATCGTTCCGTCAAGGTTGTACTTGACGTTGCTCTGGTACGCCCCGGCGAGGGCTTCCTCCCCCTTGACGGAAGGAATGGTGACGGTGGTGCGGTTGGGTCGGTACAGCGTGTCGTACATGCTGTAGGTGGTCGTGTACGCGCTGCCGCTCGCGCCACCGACGTAGCGGGTGCTGGAGGAGAGCTGACCCTTGAAACCTGTGGGGTCCCATACCTTCTTGGTCAGCAACGGACCCGAGGCGTCACCGTCATGGGTCTCGGTCTCGCGTCCGAGGCCGTCGTAGACATGCGTGAGGATCTGCTGGCGGGCGTTCTTCGTGGAGATGACCTGCCCGCGGTCGTCGTAAGCAGTGGTGCTGCCGCCCTGGTCGGGATCGTCGACCCCGGTCTGATTGCCTTCCTGGTCGTAGGTGTACTTCCACTTGCTGCCGGACGGATCGGTGACCGTCGCCAGCTTGCCCGCCGGGGTATAGGCGTAGTGCGTGGTGTCGGCCGTACCGGTCGGCGTCGCTCCGTGGTACTGAAGCAGGGCCGTGGTGTTTCCGCGCGCGTCACTGACCGTCGTGGTCGGTGTGCCGCCCTTGGGTGGTGTGACGCTGACCCGGTCGCCCTCGTAGCTGGTGGCAGTGGTGGCCAGTACGGTGCTGTCCAGGCCATTGCCTGCGATGTCCTGGGATTTCACGACGCGGCCGAGGCCGTCGTAGGTGTTCCAGGTCTGTGACTCCACGGCGAGTGCGTTGTCGACCACGGACAAGGATGGGGACGGGGCGTCCTTGTCGTAGTAGGCGTCGAACTGCTTCGCTGCCAGGCCGCGTTCGTCGTAGAAGGTGTCAGTGAGCAGACGTCCGCCGGACGGGCCCTGGGTCTGAGCCTGGCGAGTCCGCAGGAAGCCGTCCAGCAGGGTGTACGACGTCGCCTGCTTGCCGTCATTCTTGATCGTCTTCGTGCCGACGGCGATAGGGCCCTTGCCGTCGTTGGTGTAGGTGAACTGAAAACTCGGCACGGCGCCCGACACCTTGGGGTGGTTGGGCAGCCAGACTGTCGAGTTGCGGCCCAGTGCGTCGTACGTCGTGTCGGTGCGCTTGTTGTTCGTGTCCACAACGGAGCTGGGAAGGCCACGCACCGGGTCGTACGTGGTCGTGGTCGTCTCCGCGGTGGTGCTGTCACCGGCGGTCGCGGGCGGCGTGGTGACCGTGGAACTCGTCGGCAGGCCCGTGGCCGGGGTGTAGGCAGTGGTCGTGGTGAGTCCGTCGGTCCGGACGGCGCGAACCGGTGCGGTGGCCTCGGTGGCCGTCACCGTGGCAGAGATATCGGTGTCAGTGAGCTGGCGCCCGTAGGCGTCGTAGGTGGACTGCGACTCCAGATAGGCGGCCTTGGTTCCGTCGTGCGACTTGAGATTGGCGGTGCGGGTGGCATCGCCCTTGGTCGGGGCCTTGCCGTAGTCCTGACCGTCATAGGCCGTACGGACATCGGAGATGACGTCCTTCGACCGGTTCGGAGTAGCACCGCAGGTGCCGGCGACCGTCTCCACCCTGGAGGGTGAATCGAGAATCCAGTCGGTCTCGTTGTCCACATAGGTGGTACGTGTGCACTGGTCGTCGTCACCGGTGCTCTCGTCGCCCCGGTCCTCGGTCTGGACCGGGCGGCCCAGCGTATCTTCGAACGTGTTCGACTTGGACGTGACCATCCACTTCGCGCCCTTGCCCCCGTCCAGCGAGGTCCAGGTGCGTTCTGAAGCGGTACCGGTCAGGTTGGCCGTCGTCGTGCCCCAGGAGCGGACGCGTTTGGCGGTCTCGTGGTGCCAGGGAGTACTGACGGTCTTGCCGAGCACCACTCCACCCGGACCGCTGTAGTTCTCCGTCTTGTACTCGAAGCCCGCTGCAGTGTCGTGGTCGGTGATGGTGCCGCCGTTGTCGTCCGGGACCGTGACCGTCTTGGAGCCACCGTCAGGTCCGGCCTTGTCACCGTCCATGCCACGCAGGAAGTAGTGGTCGGTCTGTGACTTCATGCCGACCGGATCCTGGCCTCCGGTCTGCACCTGCACGTGTCCGTAGCCGCGCCAGGTCGACCAGGTCTTGTACTTCTCCTTGGTCAGGCCGTCATCGTCGTCGTAGTGCCAGGCCGCGCCGTCCGGATAGCTGTAGCGGGTGACCATGTCCGGCGATGACTGAGTACGGTCGGTCTGGGTGACGGAGTCGACAACGTACTTGTTGAACCATTGGATGGTCGGGTCCGGGTCGCCTTGCTTGGTGAAATACACCGGGAAGCACCGCGTGGTGTTCGTTTCCGGCTTCGGCAGATGGTCCGCATCACAGGCGGCGACGGTGTAGTTGACGTCCAGCTCGCCGCCCGACTCGTCCGAGACCCCGGACAGGCGCTCCTTGATGAAGGGTGACGTGTCGTCCTTCGGCATCTTCAGCCGGTTGGTGCGCTGGTCGTACGTGAAAGTGACTGCGGGCAGGGCGATTTCGGGGGTAGCCGACTTTCCGACGTGCTGGACCGAGTCGAGCAGCAGCTGGTAGTCGATGTCGGACATGCCCCAGCGCTGACCGAGCTTCCACTCGTCGACCGGGGAGTAGCCGGTGCCGTCCGGCTTCAGTATCTGCGTGGTGACGTCGGAAAGGCGCTTCCGTGTCCAGAACGACGGCGAAGCACTGTTGGTGCAGTCCTTCCCGGATACGCAGTTGAGGTCCCACGGTGTGTCGTACCAGTAGGAGGCCTTGTCGTCGATGGTGCCGGAAGCACAGGTAACACCAGTTTCAGGGAGGCAACGTTCCACGGAGGTGAAGTCGACCTTTGCCAGGGCCTTCTTGCTGTACATCGCGGTCGAATTCAGACCGTACTCGATCCGGTCGAGCGTGCCTCCGCGCGTGTATTGCGTCTCGTCCGAGGGCTTCAGGTTCCGCCCGTAGTAGTTGTCCTCCTTGTCGTAGTAGTAGGCCATCGCGTTGCCGTGCGAGTCGACGGCGTAGTCGAGGTTCCACTGCCACGCCTGCTGGCACCATGAATCAGCGAAGGTACTTTTGTGGCAGGGCTCGTCGGCGTCATTGCCGTAGACGGGGACGGTCCAGGTCGAGTCAGTGGTCTCGTCACCTGCCGCCCAACCCGGCAACTTGTTGTATCCGAAGTAATAACTGGTGCCATCAGTGGTGGTGACGCGCCAGTACTCCTGGTCGTTGTCGCCGTTGTCACGGTCTGTGCCGTACAAACGGTCAACCTTCGTGCCGTCGTCGTTCTTGAGCTTGAAGGTGTCCTTGCCGGTCGAAATAAGTTCGCCCGAATGTCCGTTGAACGACATGGTCGCGTTGTCGTCGAACCAGCACTGGTCGCCGGGCTTTTGACCGTCCGCGTTCTTCGCGCCGTCGTCGGTGCAGGACTTGTAGTTCCGGCTGATGGAACCCGACCAGAGGCTGAATCCGTCTCCGGCCCAGGACGCCTGATTGTTGCTGTTGGACGTACGGCCGTCGATCCCACCCGAGGAGTACGACAGACTTACGTCCGGCCCGAAATCACCGGGCACCGAAGGAGCCGGCATGGCGTACGACCAGCCGAAGTCACCGGTGTTGAGGTTGGTCTGCCAGGTCGCCGATGCGGAGAGCTGCGTCGCCGAGTAGTCACCGTGGTCACTCGACGCGCCCGCTGTGGCAGCGAGGAGCACAGGAGCCGGGGCAGCCTTCGCGTCTACCTTCTCGGCGGAGTCCGTCTGCGCGGTTGGCAGGGAGAGGCTCGCGCGGAGCAGCCCGGCCTGGGCGTCGTTGCGGGTGGTGAGCGGTTTGGCCTCAGCGCAGTCCTTTGCTGTGGGGTCATCCGCAGCACAGGCAGGAAGCTGCACCAGTGTCAGCCGCTCGGCGTAGGCCCCGCCGTATGCCTGGGCGAAGGCCGAGTAGTCGACACTGATGTCCACGGCGCTGCCCGTACTGCCTGCTTGCGGCTGAACGGAGAACAGCATTCCGTCGATACCGGCTCGCTTGGTGGTCTCCGGGTCCAGTACGCGCACCGTGGTCTTGCCGGTCAGCGGGGCAGGGATCGGCTTACCGGCATCTGCGGAGCGCGTGGACTTCTTCACTACCGGACGGCCCAGGGAGATCGGTAGCTCACCGGCCCGCGTGTAGGCCCCCTGCGCGGGTTGCTCCACGGCCTTCTTGGTCGCAGTCCGACCGGCGGCGTCGGGGGCACTCGACGAGGTCTCCGGTGCCAGGGACACCGTCGCCGTACCTGATGTCGGCCACGCGTGCGCCGGATCCTTCTTGGGCGTCGTGGGTTCGCCGTCGCTCTGCCGCGGCAGCATTTTCACCCCGTGCCCCTGCACCGGCTGCTCCGACCCCGGCACCTTGAGCAGTGTGCTCGGGGGCTCGGCCACGGCGGGCACCGCTTGGAGCATCGCGGCCACCATCACCGTCGGGAGCGTCACAGCAACACTCCGGCATACCGACCGTATTCGCTGTCTCCGGGCCTTCGACGACATTCCCCGCCCCCGCCTCATTTCTGGTCCCGCTCCCCGCCGCTCCTGCGGCCGTTACCCACCACAAAGGCAGGACTGAATTCGGACTGGCTCTTTGAATTCTGCTGCTGTCGCTTATTGCCCATGCCGGGCAGAGTCATGGCCCTGGAACGGTGTCCACATCGTCTCCGGAGCTGAGTCGCGAGATCTGCGTGTCGCTCGCCGCCCCTTGGAGGACCCACACATCGTCTACCTCGCCACTCCAGTACTCGCCCCAGGTGCTCGTCCCCGTCTTGGCCCGGCCCAACTGGAGCCCCTCGGCCGCAACGAAGGGCACAACCGATGAATTCCACGGAACGGACTCAGCACATTCGGGAGTGTTCGGCGTGCCGTCGTCATCGTCATCGGTACAGAGCGTCGGGATCAGGGCCCCATCGACATACAGCCGGATCTGTCCCTCAGACGCGTCGTACACGACTGCCAGATGGTTCCATGAGCTGTTGTTCTGGAAATTGTCGCTCTCGGCAGTTGCCGTCTTGGGGGACACACTGTCCGAATCCGACACACTCAGCTGCCAACGTCCGTGATTTTCAGGATCGTTAGCGTCGGGCACATATCGCACCGCGAAGCCGTTGGTGTTGACGCCCGCCATACTCAGGACGGTGACCGTCTTGGTCGGGCGGCTGGGTGCGGTAACCCAAGCGCTGACGGTGAAACTACTACTTGTGTCCACCGGGGAGTTTGTTGTCGCGGCATAGCCGGTGCTCGAACCGTTGAGCAGCAGTCCGCCCTCGCCGATCGGATTGCTCGTTCCGGAAGCGTCGATGCCTGCCCCGCTGCCCAGCGCCATCGGGTGGGGGGTGTGGTCCTCGCGGACAAGGTCGTCGGGCGAGGAGGCCGGGGGTCCAGAGGCCCCATCGAGCCTCCACCGGCCCTCGACACTGACCTGCCTTTCGAAGATGTCGGCGATCTCCGGTGCGGAAAGGGCCCGGTCGTACATCTGCACGTCGGATATTTCGCCGGGGAAGTAACTTCCCGGAACTCCGGCGTAGTTGCCCGCTCCGATCTGCACGGCTCCGCCGCCGTAGAACGGTGAATCGGACTTGGTGGTGGCGACCCACTTGCCCTGCACGTAAAGGCGCAGGTCATCAGTCACGGCGTCGTACGAACCAACAACCTGGGTCCATTCGCCGCCTGCTGCCATCGCTGCATTGCCTTGCGCGGCACGGATCGGAACTCCGGCAGCGCTGTCCTCTGAGTACTCGTTGAAGGCCCACCCATAGGTCGGCGAGTAGTAGAGCTCGAAGCCCGGCTTCTCCTTGCCCGTCTGTGTGGCGATGATTGCCGCGTGCGTGGGCTTGGTTTTCGTCAGTTTCGCCCAGGCCACTACCGAGAAGCCGCGCTGATTGTTCAGGTGCGGACTGGCAGTCGTCGCATAGTCGTCGATTCCATCCAGGCTCAGAGCCACGCCGTCGCGACCGTTCTCTCCCGCCTTGGCACCCCCCTTGAGCACTGCGGGTTCGACATCTGCATGTCCCGCCACCTGGGTGGTGGGACTGCCGCTGTCGTCGGTGGCCTTCTCGTCCAAGGGAAAGACAGCGCGAGCCGGCCTTCCCGGTCCGATGGGCTGCTTGGCATGCAGCCGAGCCACATCGGCCGCGGCCAGCGGCTTGTCGTAGATGCGGACGTCGTCGATCGTGCCGGGGAAGAAGCTGCCCGGACTTCCGCCGTAGGATCCGGCGCCGATCTGGAGACCACGCCGGGCTTCCCACGCGTCGTTGTACGTGACTGTGCCTGCAGGCTCCCCGTCCACGTAGAGACTGAGTTCGTGCGAAGCAGAGCTGAACGTTCCCGCCAGATGCACCCAGGACCCGGCTTTGACCCCGCCAGCAGTCGCCTGCATCACTCGCACCGGGGTGGCCCCAGTCGTGTCGGACTCATACTGATTGAACGCCCACCTGTCGTATGCGGACGAGTAATACAACTCGAATCCAGGTGAGTTGTTTCCAGGTTGGGCTGCGATCACGGCCGCGTGGTCGGGCACTACGTCCGGCTTCACCCACGCAGCAACGGAGAATCCAGTTGATGTCGCCACCGTCGGGATGTCCGACTGGAGATAGTCATCTACACCGTCGAAGGAGACCGCACCGTCCACCGCGCCCGGCACCCCGAGTGTTGGACTGCCGTAGGCATCCAGAACTCGGTCACCACCGTGGCCTGCTGCCTGCGTCGACCCAGTCGGGTCGTCCAGGTTCCACTGTGCTCGTACCGGCTGCCCGGCCTTGACCCGGAACATGTAGGACACGGGCTCGCTGGCGTTTCCGGCCGAGTCGAAGGCCTTTGCGTACAGGAAGTTCACGCCGGATCGGGTCGGACGGAAGCTCACCGTCCTGTCCGCGCCGTTGCTCGTCTTCACCTCATTGACCGCGGACGGCTCCTCGTTGACCCCGTACCAGTACTTCGTCACGCTCTTGTCGGTGGTCGACAGAGTGAAGGTCCCGTACTGTCCGACCCCGTCGTACGTCGGGTCCATCGGGTTGCTGTCATCGGCCGCCGGATACTCGCCCGAGTTCATGCCCGGGCCCGGCGGGACAGTCGTGTCCCACACGAAGTTGCAGCCCGTCGCGGACCCTGCTCCGGACCAGGGCGAATAGCTGTAGTACTTGCCTTGGTCGTAGTCGACGGCCCGTGCGTACCAGGCGATCGTCTTGTTCTTCGGGATCTTCTTCCCGTTCGACAACGTCTCAGTGAGTTGCGTGGAGAAGTCTTTGCCTGACGCTTTCGGTGTCATCTTCGCCGACGTCCACTGAGCCTGCATCCCACTGCCTGTGTCCCACCACAGCTGCCACTCCACGCTGACCTGGTCGCCGTCCGGGTCCTTCACGCCGGTCGCCTGGATCTTGGGAAGAGTGCGCACCGACACCTTGTCCGCTGAGCTCTTGCAGGTCGCCCCGGGGGACATTGACAGCTGGCTCATGGCAATCTGCTTCGGCGGCTGGTTGTACACCACTCGCAGAGAGACACCCTTCGCAAACCGCTTCCACCCGTACTTGTCGTCCTCATTCGTGGCACGCAGGCCGAAGGACGTGGTCGAGGAGTTGTGCGACGCGGCGTACTTCACTCCTGCTGTCGCGTCGAACTCCACGTCTCCGCCAGGGCAGGAGGAACTGAAGCCCTTGGCGACATCTCGGGTGTCCAGTTTCTCCAACCAGTTGTCCTTGGAACTGTTCCACGTCGTACCGGAGTTGAAGCCCTTGGTCCGCCACAGCTCGACCGCACGTCCGTCGCACGATGCCGACCAGGTTTCCTTCGCGATGAACGTCGCGCTCAGAATCGACTTCCCGGCGAACTTCGATGTCGGGAGCTGGTAGAACAACCGCTTGGTGTCCTGCGGTGCGCAGTAGTCCCAGCCGCAGTAGCCCATCCCGGCATCCGCGTCACCGTTGAACCGCCACTGCGGGGCCGACGCCCAGTACTTCGAGACCATGGTCCACTCGCCCACCTTGGAGGTATAGGTCTGCGGATCGATGTACACGGGGAAGGTCGTGGTGTCCTCGGTGAGCATCCCCTGATCCGGGGTCAGTTGCAGCTTGTCGCCGCCCCCTGACACCACTACGCCGATGGGTGCCACTTTCGCGGCGTCTCCCGGACCGGACTCGCCGCCCCCGGCCGCGTCGGAGACGGTCCTGGCCGACTTCTTGGCGGCCGCCGACGGTGCTGCCACCGCAGGAGCCTCGCTGGAGTCCCACATGAACGGCTGCGGTGCCTGGAAGACGACGCCCCCCACCTGCGCATCTTTCGCTTCAAGCCCCCCGGAGGCCGTAGCCGCGACGTCCAGCCCCGGAGAATCCACCCCCAGCTCCAGATTCGCCAGCGCGGGATCCTTCGCCGCCTCTGCCGTCTTGACGACCAGCAACTCCGAGAATCCGTCTGTGGCCGCGCGTATCTTCAGATCCACCTCCGGCAGCACATCGGCGTACGTCGCGGTGTCCCCGTTCAGCGTCGGCGCAGGCAGTGCGCTCGGCCATGAGAACGAGAGCTTCTTCCCCGTGCGCTCCAGCGTCACCAATGGCTCGGAGCCGCCCCCGGAGAAAGCCATCCCAACCGCAGCGGCCTTCGGCCCGACTGTGCCATCGCTGCGCTGTTCCAGGGTGTTGTCGATGGGCTTCCACACACCGCCGATCCGCGCGCGCACCGGCTGGAGATGCTGCACATCCTCCAACTGCCCATCAGGAGTGGCATACGTCTCGCTCGACTCCGAACGCATCGAAGTGATCTCGACATTCGCACCCCCCGACGCTGCGGCCTTCGCTGCGGCATCCAGCGTTTCGGCAGACTTCGGGACATTCGCGATGTCACGGAGGGCTGAGGTGCGGGACGTCTGTTCTGCGGCTCGCGCCAAGGAAACGGCGCCTGGGGCCGGAACGACGCCCATCACGGCGGCAGCCACCGCCCCAGCAATCAGGGCTCTCGCACCGCGGCGCCCACCGGACCTACTCATCCCCACCCCACCCTGCACAGCCCCTGCAACTACGTCACGGGATCTTCAAATATCGAAGGCAGGTAACTCGGTGTCATCTACATTCGTCAAGGGGTGACTTGACGCGAAGGCGGCCACTCAAGCGCCGCAGGCCGGGCCGCCGACCACTCAGCCGCCCCGAGCGATCATCCGGCAAAGATCCACATACGCCCTTTTGCCCGTGGCACATGTCGGACTTGAGAGACCAAGCCTGAGGGGCAAGCTTCCACGTTCACTTCCATCCTGGCGCCCCGGGTCCCGATCGGAGATTTTTCCTTTACTTGACCATTTTCCGAGAACCAAAATGCCTTTTCGTCCATGGCTGAACGACGGGGAGCTCTGGGACGCTTACGTGGGATAGCGGGTCATAGTGACACTTCGCAATCCGGACGGTGGCCGCTGGGTGCCGGTCAGAACCGAAAAGCTCGAACCCTGCTCCAGCCGGTGCCGTACTCCGCGTCCACACCCGTGAGTGACCCTGCCGGGATGAGGCGGTCGATCCGGACACAGGCACCTCGAAGACGACCTCTCCTTCACCTACGACAAGATCCTCGGCGCGCTCGGCCAGCCGTATTCGTCCACCCGGTACACCGACGGTTTCCCGTACACCACGACCGTCACCGGATACGACGACGAGTACCGCCCGACGGGCAAGGCGATCACCATTCCCGATGTACCGCACAATGCTTCGCCCACAGTCACCGGCGGCCAGGTGGACACAGCCGGTGATGTGAGCAGTACCTACTCGTACGGCATCGACCCGTCGGGTTCGGGTGTGCTGAAGCAGCCCCACACGCTCACGGACATCACCAGCGACAGCACGGCGACCGACACCGACGCGACGATGGGTTACGACGACACGGGCAACACCACCTCGCGTACCTACGGCGGAGATACCCAGACGCTGACGTGGACCTGGGACGGCAAGGCCGAGAAGGTCTCCGGCTTCGGCCAGAACGGCAAGGGCCAGGTCATCGGCCTGGAGGGGAAGTGCCTCGATCTGACAGGCGCGGAATCGGCCTCGGGGACGGCGGTTCAGCTCTACTCCTGCAACGGCACCAAGGCGCAGCGCTTCCGGATCGATCCGGCCAAGTCGAGCGACGCCACCACGGGTGCACTGAAGATCCTCGGCAAGTGCGTCGCGCCGACCGGCGGCGCGACGGCAGACCACACGGCGATCACGCTGACCGACTGCACGGGTGCGACGAACCAGCAGTGGACCGCGACCTCGTCGCACACGCTCAAGCACGTGGCTTCAGGGAAGTGTCTCGACGTCCCGTCCGGCAATTCGGCCGACGGCACCGACCTCCAACTCCTCCCCTGCGGCAACGGAAGCAGTGCCCAGCAGTGGACCTTCGCCGACGAGACGACGTACGTCTACGACGCCTCCGGCAACCGGCTGATCTCCTCGACGGTCGGCGGTCGCACCCTGTCGCTCGACGACGCGGAGCTGACCACCGATGCCGCCGGTGCGCCGGCCTACTGCCAGCGCTACTACGGCCAGGCCGGTGCGCCGACGGTGATGCGCCATTCCCAGGGCGGGTCCGCGAGCAGCAAACTGATCGCGATGGTCACCGACGACCACGGGACCGCGGTGGCCTCGGTCAGCCTGGGGGCGGGCCAGGACATCGTCCGGCAGAAGACGGATCCCTTCGGTGTCGAACGCGGCACGGGGGACGGCAAATGGCTCTCGCACCGGGGCTATCTGGGCGGTTCGGACGATGCGGCCAGCGATCTGACGCACTTGGGCGCGCGCGAATACGACGCGTCGACGGGACGGTTCATCTCGGCCGACCCGGTGCTGGACATCGGCGACCCGATGAGCATGAACGGTTACGCATACGCCGACAACAACCCGGTCACGTTCAGCGACCCGAGCGGCCGGACCAAGTGTGACGTCAATCCTGAGCTCTGCCACCACGGGCCCTACACGAAAGAGACACCCGACAGCGGCAACAGTGACCCCGCGCCAAGTGGCTCCAGCAGCACCGGTCAGCAGACGGTCACGATTACGGTGACCAGGACCATCACGGTCACCACACCTCCAGTGCACTGCGACTGGTGGTGCAAGGCGAGTGGATGGGTTCATAAGCACAAGGAGATCGTCAGCTTCGTCACGGAAGTTGTGGTCGGAGCCGCCTGCGTCGGGGCTGCGGTGGGCGGGAGCACGGTCACGGCCGGCGCGAGCTTGACGGCTGTGACCGGCTGCGGAGCACTGGCGGGAGCCGCGGGATCCGCTGTCAACAACGCACTCGATCCGGACGCGGATCACAGCGCCCTGGGGACTCTCGGGGACGAAGTGGATGGCGCTGCGTGGGGTGCGGCCACCAGCCTCGTGGGCGACGGGCTGGGGAAGGTCACGGAGAAGGGCGCAGCCAAACTTGTCAGCAAGATCTTTGGCAATAAGGGCGGCACTACGGTTGGTTGCCTGCACAGCTTCCCGTCAGGCACCGAGGTGTTGCTTGCGGACGGTAAGCACAAGCCGATCGAAGACGTCGAAATCGGCGACACCGTGGCCACCACGGACGTCGACAGCGGAAAGCCAGCCGAGAAGAAAGTCGCCTCGACAATAACGACCGAGGACGACAAGGACTTCACGAAACTCACCATCGGTGATGGCCACGCAATGTCGACCCTTATCGCTACGGACACCCACCCCTTCTGGGTGCCGAAACTCGACAAGTGGATACCGGCCGGAGATCTGCATACCGGCCAGTTGCTACGCACGAGCGCGGGCACGCTCGTGCAGATCACTGCGATCACGCGATTCTCCGAACGCCAGCGAACGCATGACCTCACTGTTACCGGTATCCATGCGTACTATGTGCTGGCGGGGGCTACGCCGGTCCTGGTACACAATTGCGGTGAAGGCATCGCAACATTGCATTATCACGGCGACGGGAATCACTTCAGCATTGAGGTGACGGATGGCAAGAAAGTGAGACACACTCATCTGATGCCTCATGACGGGGAAGCTGTCGTCTCACCGTATTCCGGCCCTCCAAGCATTATGAGTCGAGACGTTGTCCTTCCGAACGCTAAGGCCGCCCTGGAATTCCAGGAGAAAACCCAGGGAAGCTGGGGCAAGTATCAGACATACGGAAATAGTTGCCTAACGTACTGTACGAATGTACTGCGAGAAGGAGGGGTTGACGCTCCGGAAGGAAGGGCAGCTGTTCCGTGGGTGAGGAAGTTCCTCTCCGGCGGTCAGTAGGGTTCTCACCGAGGACCCTACTGACCAGCAACATTCAATCACTGCGTCCCGATCATAAGGAAAACGGATGGCTGCAAGAAATTCTGAAGCGCTAGATGTATTCCTCAAAGTTGCTGCTGACTCAAGGGTTTCGTGGCGTACTGTCGAGTTCGCGGGCCGAGGAATCTCGGCGGATGCAGCCAGCGTCGTCTGGATGCTTTCCAGAGGAAAGCATTCGCGGAGCGGAGAAGAGTTGGCCGATCTCCTCATGGGACAGATTGATCTAATTGACTCCCTGATCGAATTGTGGCGATCTTTCGACAGCGGAGAGCTCTCTGAAGCAAATTTCGAAGACCAACTAGAAACGATTGTACTGGGACTGGAGGAGTGGATTTCACAAGCCTCACGGTAGTGAAATTAGCAAGTCTTTCCAGAAAAAAGTCCTACCGAATGCCGGAACACCCAAAGTCCGAGCAGGCGATAAGAGACGGAACAGCCTGACAATTCTTGCGATTTAGCGTGTCATCAGACCAGGTCGGACGCCTGGTGAATTTGAGTGCGCAGGTGACGTTACCGGGAGTGCAGAGCGGGTCCACCTTCTGACCCCAAAGACCTCCTTGGGTGACTGCTTGACGCTTTGGCATTGCCGGGCAAAGACCGCCTCGCTGGAACTCGTGCAAAATATCTCAAACAACACGGACAGTACACAATTCGGCGGGATGCACCAAATGGCGCATCCCAGTAAGCCTTTTCGTGATTCTCCTCCATAAATGATGCACATCTCTGCCGTCGCGCCATAAATGCTGAAAATTAGCGCGAGTCCACCTTTCACGAACTGAGGAATTGATGTCTCGAAATATTGCAAATGTGGTGACTGAGGAATCGCGGAGATTGCTGGAGCCAGGCGAGTCCGTGTCGCGCGTCTATCTCGCGCAAGGCGGAATCAACCCCTGGTCCCTGATCGCTTTCTCCGTGGTCGGGCTGGTGCTCGTTCGGGGGCTGAGCGGCGCCATGGGACAGCCGGGCGGCTTCGGGGCGCTCGGTGGGCTTGTCGGTGGGTTCGTTGGCTGGTTGATCGCCACGATGCTGACCACACGCCGGGTGATTCTCAAGACCGACCGGTCCGTGGTGCTGCTCGCCTGTGGCAAGTTCACCGCCAAGAAGCCGGTCAAGGTGGTTACCCGGTTGCCGAAGGGGACCAAGGTAGGGCCGCTGTCGGGTACTTGGGCGCCGTTGGAATTCGGGGGCGAGAAGCTGTGGATTCATAAGATGTTCCACGACAACATGCCGGAGTTGACGACCAAGCTCGGCTGAGCTCCCGGGCGGCGTATCGAGCAGCATGTGAGGGTGAGGGGCAGTGGGTCGGTTCGGCGGGCAGGTGGCGGACCGGCCAGCCAGTCCATCGGACCCACCGGTGTTTTGTAGCAGGGTGGTCCATTGCCCTATCCCCGCCGCATCTCG
>NZ_CALNVW010000022.1 GCF_940670765.1 Streptomyces sp. A 4/2 | reverse complement strand
CCGCTCCCCCGGCCCTTGGCCCCCGACCCGGCCCGCGCCCGTACCGCCGCCGATCTCCTGGCCGGACTCCGCGCCCGGGACCCCCGCCTGCTGCTCTCCGCTGCGGACATCAGCAGGCTCACCCCGGCCGTGTCGGCCTGGCTGGAACGGGGCGTCGAGCCCGCCGCAGTACAGCAAACCCTCACCACGCTGCTGCCCCAGGAACCCCTGCACCACCCGGCGGGCTTCCTGGCCCACCGTCTGACAACCCTGCTCCCACCACCACTCCCACCGGAACCGGAACCGGCACCGCACGCACGCCCACACCCGTTCCAGACCTGCGAGACCTGCGACCGCGCCTTCCGCGCGCCGGAACCGGGACGGTGCAAGGAGTGCGCTGCCGACGAAAGCTAGAGCCTGTCTCCTCGGCGTCGAAGCCAACCAGCTCAAGATCCACCGGACCCGCTGGCAAAGCAGGCGATTTGGCGAGGTAAGCTGGCATTCCATGGTAATAAGCTCCGCCCTGTGGTCCTTCGCCCTAGTTGTAGGGCTTCTCACTCTGACTCCCGGACTCGATACCGCGTTGATCCTGCGCACGTCGGCCCTTGGCCGACGCAACAGAGCCTGGGGCGTCGTCCTCGGAATTCAGACCGGCACCCTGGTGTGGGGTGCGTTCACATCCCTCGGAGTGACCGCGCTTCTCACGGCTTCCCATCTCGCCTACACCGCGCTGCGCTGGATCGGTGCCGTCTACCTGATCTGGGTGGGGGCCCGCATGCTCCGGGACACCTTCCGGGGACTGCCTGCGGCAGATGTGGACGATTCCCTTCTGGCCGCCGGCGCGGACTCGGTCAGCGGCGGCTGGCGGCAGGGGACGCTCACCAACCTCCTGAACCCGAAGATGGGCGCTTTCTACGTCGCCGTCCTGCCTCAGTTCATCCCCCCAGGCACCGGCCACTTCACCATGGGCCTCCTGCTCACCACGGTGCACATCCTGATCGGTCTGCTCTGGTCTGCCGTCCTCATCGGCTTCGCTCGCGTCCTGCATGGCTGGCTCCGCAAGCCCCACGCCCGTCGCCTGCTCGACCGGATCACCGGCACGGTCATCGGCGCCTTCGGTTTGAGGCTGGCACTCAGCAACTGACGATCCGACCGTCGGAGTACGGCTCCCTGCTCAGCACCGGACGAGGTTGCCGAGCCGGAGGACATCGCACAGATGGTCAATCCCCTGTCCGGTGAAACCATGGTCGTGGTCGACCGGGCGTTGCTGATCAATTTCTCGCCGAAGGAGTGACGGTGCAGGACGCCGTTCCAGCCCAGGAGATCCTCGACTTCTTCCGGGAGAGCTTCGAGCACACCGCTTGGCGGCTGGAGACCCGCCGGGACTACGCCGCCGACCAGGCCACGGAGGAGTACCGCCAGTTCCACCGAGGAGTCGCGCCTCCACACGACGCGACCAGCCCCTGGTTCGTCAACGCCCGCGCCCGCGCATGCCTTGAAGCCGCCTGAGCAACATCGGAAACGACCGGGACCTGAAGAGAAACAGCGAGAAACACGGCGCCAGCTGAGAAACACAGCCGTCTACCGTCCTGTTCATGGGCACACGGACACTTCGACAGGCACAGCACGCGCACGCGGGTCAGTGCAGGGCTTCGATCGCCTTGACGATCAGAGCGCGTGCCGCCGCACCGTACACGGCCATGCCCCGTAGCTCGTCAAATGCCTTGAGGTACAGGGCGATCTCGGACGGCTGCGTGATATTCACCTGCGCCGAGAGCAGTTCGACGGAGACCAGGGTGTCGTCGTACACGTTGAACGTCTCCTGCGGCCACAGCGCTCGTTCCGGCGTTGCCATCGGTATGACGCCGAGCGATACGGCCGGCAGCGCACCGGCGGTCAGCAACTGTCCCAACTGTGCTGCCATGGCTTCGGCATCGCCCAGCTGGTAGCGCAACACCGCTTCCTCGATGAGCAGGAGGAAGTGATGCCCCGACTCGTGGATGATCTGCGAGCGTTCCAACCGGGCGACCGCTGCCTCCGGCCCGTCGTCGGGGACATCGAGAAACCGCGCGTTCGTGCTGAGCAACGCCCTCGCATAGCCCTCCGTCTGAAGGAAACCAGGGACAAGCGTCGGGGAGTACACCCGGAACGTGCGGGTGGAGCGATAGAGCTGCACGTAGCTGTCCTGCAACTGCCGCAGCCCCGTGCGCACCCGGCGCCGCCACTCGGTGTACAGGGACTCGGCGTGCCGTGATGCGGCGATCAGATCAGCGACCTGGTCGGGCGCGCTGCACGTGCGGCACCACAGGCGAATGTCCGTCGTGGACGGTGGTGTCCTCGCGTTCTCGATCCGCGATGTCTTGGCGTGATGCCAGCCGCATTGAACGGCCAGCTCGACGACCGTGAGCCCGGCGTCCTTCCTGAGGTCACGGAGTCGCCGCGCCACGTTCTCGCGGGCTTCCTGGGCTGAGGACGACGGAGAGATGGGCATGAGTCGGCCTGTTCGGTGCTTCCTGTCAGTGGATCTCGTACTGGTCGTGCGGGGTCCCACGCTCCCACACCGCTTCGAACGCGTCAGCACACTGCTTGACGAGGTCCGGCTCCGTGCGCAACTCCATCCCCGGTACGGCCCAGTTCCCCTCACCGGTGAAGTGGTTGAACAGCACCGCCGATCCGTCGAAGACCCACAAGTCGCTGCCCGGGAGCAGAAGGTCTGCGGCACGATGTCGCGGCAGCCACCGAACCTGCTCCCCGGCATGCACGTTGACGGGTGTACCTGCGTGCTCGTACCGGATGTACTCGGTGACAGGTTCGGAGACCACGCGCGCCCGACGGACGGTAACGCCGCGCTTTGTGGCGCGGGAGATGAGGTCGACCCACGGTGTCCAGTAGGCCGAGGCGGGATCGACGTCGCGAAGCTCTGTGGTCTGCCAGCGGGTGAAGTCATCGGCCTCGTCGCCCACCCCGTAGACGTCGCGCATCTCCAGGTGGACGGCGGAATGCTGTGCCGTCTCCATCAGTTCACGAAAGTTTGGCTCGCTCTGCGGCATCGCAGGCCTCCCTCAGCATCGGCACCAGGTGGACGGGAACGCGGATGACGCTCTCGTGTTCCGGGATTCCCTTCGCGTGTCCCGGTGCGGTGTTCTCCATGCACTGCGCGCGGGTGGCGTCGTCGGCTGTGTAGCTCTGCAGCACGATGTCGGCATTCTCCCGGTCCACCCATGCGGTCGGTGAACCGTTCTGCCCTGTGTTCGGATCGATCCCGATGAACTCTAAGTTCATGGCCACCCTCCGTGTCTTGCTGTGCGGTGATGTGCACCAATCTCATCGACCGTGGAGCACGGGTCAAGGGTGTGAACTGGCCATCCCCCTAGGGCGCTCCCGTATATGCACATCCATGCACATCAGTAGCAGCGGCACCCGTACCGCCTCTAGCGTCCCGAGCAGCAGCCCGGCTCGACCTCCCGTGCCGGGCTGACCATCTGCACCACGTTGCGGAGGCACGGGATGCCCACACCCCTCGGACCCCTACCGGCGATCGATTCGCTGTCCCAGCGCCAGCAACGCGGCATGGACTGCGTGTGGTGCGGGATCACCCTCGCCCCCGGGACGGCCGTCGATCTCGGCCCGCGTGACGTACGGATACTCGACCACACCACCCAGTGGTTCCCCCGCGCGTGCAAGCGCCACGACGGCACCGCCGCCTACCGGGCCGTGCTCGCCCACGCGGAACAGTGCCCGGACTGCCTGACCACCGGCTGCCCTGTGGGCGCACAACTGCGCCGCATCGTAAGGGAGACGCGGAAATGACCGACTGCCCGCGAGGCGACCTGCCGTACGAGAACTCCCGCCCCGGCCAGACCTCTTGGCGGAGCAGCAGGCCAGGGCGGGGTCAATCCCCACCGAACGCATCAGAGGAGATCAGTGTGAGCGCCCTCCGAGCCCCGGTCCCGACCCGTCCCCGATCCCCGTCATCACCCGGGCACTCCTCGCCGATAGGGAATCTCCGGGAAGAAAGGAGACCAGCCGTGCAGGAGAGCATCGACCCGCGATATGCCGAACTGGTCGCAGCGTGGAATCGGGCACAAATGCCGTCGCGTGACGGGGTCCGTCCCGTGCGCGGTTTCGTGGTGCCGAGCCCGAGGCGCTGATCCGTATGCCCTGGCCGTCAGCCCGTGCGGGGCGGCGGTCGGGGCTCTTCGCGTACCAGTAGCGTTCCGCGACGCACGGAGGCTCCGACCGCACCCAGGGAAAAGTCGCTGTACTGGGTAATCAGCTCACCGACCCGCCCCCGCGACCAGCCCCGGACCGCGCCCGCGCCACTCCCGCCGGAACCGGCACCGCACGCGCGCCCGCACCCGTTCCAGACCTGCGACTCCTGCGACCGCGCCTTCCGTGCGCCGGAGCCGGGACGGTGCAAGGAGTGCGCTGCCACTGCCCACGCCGACCTGTTGACTCTCACCTCCCACAGGACTGGGCGCCTAGCTTGCTAGAGTGCTAGCATCGTTTATGTGAGTGACGAAGAGGTCAAGCAGTTCAACGTGTACTTGCCTGTCGGGCTGATCAAGCAGGTCAAATACCGCGCCATCGATTCGGGCTCGTCCCTGTCGGCGTTGGTCGCAGATGCCCTGCGCGCCTACCTCGACGACGCCCATGGGCAGCAACCGCAATCGTCCGAGAAGGAGACCTGATATGGCGACCGAAGGCATCGAGGCCGTATTCCTGACGACCCACAACTGGGGCAAGGCGGCGAAGTTCTTCCAGGGGCTGGGCTACGAGCTGGAGTTCTCGACCGACCACAACTCCGGCCGGCTCCGCAACGGTGACGGACCCTACCTCTTCATCGCCGAGGTCCCCGAGGACCGAGAGCCGCAGACCCAGATCGTGCTGAAGGTTCCGGACGCGGACACGTTCCGTCCCGATCCTGCCGTCGAGGTGGTCACGCCGTTCATCGACACCCATTTCGGGACCAGGGAGATGACCGTCCGCGACCCCGACGGCCGACTGTGGAGCCTCCAGGCCCCCGCAAAGAACTGACCGCGCCGACGACGACCGCGACAGACAGGGGAACGCCATGGCTGACGAACAGAACGAAGCGCCGGACAGCACCGCGGTGCGTACCGCCCTCTGGCGGGCGCTGCACGTACAGGCCGACCCGCCGCCGCACGTGATCGAGGACGAGGTCGGGCTGCGGCTGGTGGCCCCCGACGACGGCTGGCGGCGGCGCCCGGACATGGACCCGCGCGGCACCAGCGGGTTCCGGGCAGCCATCGTGGCCCGCGCCCGTTTCATCGAGGACCTGGTCGTCGAGCAGGCCGGGCACGGCGTCACTCAGTACGTCGTCCTGGGCGCCGGGCTGGACACCTTCGCCCAGCGTAGGCCGGAAGTCGCCTCCCACCTGCGGGTGTTCGAGATCGACCAGCCGGGCACCCAGGCCTGGAAACGCCGACGCCTGATCGAACTCGGCTACGGGATCCCCGACTGGCTGCGCCTGGTACCGGTCGACTTCGAGGCGGACGGGGACTGGTGGCAGCAGCTGTCCGACGCCGGTTTCGACCCCACCCGGCCGGCGGTCGTCGTCTGCACCGGCGTCACCATGTACCTCACCAAGGACGCCACCACGGCCACCCTGCGCACGCTCACCGCGCTCGCCCCCGGCTCGACACTCGCCATGACGTTCATGCTGCCCACCGAACTCATCGACGACGCCGACCGCCCCGCCCTGGAAGCGACCAAACCGCAGGCGAAGGCATCCGGAACACCGTTCATCAGCTTCTACACCCCGCGGGAGATGCTCACACTGGCCCGCGACGCGGGCTTCGAGAACACCCGGCACGTGTCAGGAAGCTCTTTCGCCGACCGGTACTTCGCCGACCGGACCGACGGACTGCGCCCGTCGAGCGGCGAGGACCTGCTGGTGGCCACCGTCTGACGCCCTCGGCCATCACCCGCCTGCCCATGGAGACAGACGACCGAGAAGGCGCCGACACCTGGGCGCGGGTTCGCTGATTTCGGCCTTGACCACCTCGGTACAGCGGCCATATACGAGAGCGATCCCGGGGAGGCCGGCCGGCGCTGGCGGTTTTGGCACTACCGGACGAGGAGGGCGCTTACGGGTTTGCCGTCGGCTGTCTGGCGGGTCACGGCGATGGTGCGGGCGAGCCTGGCTGGAGTGCGACGCCGCGCATCTGTTCCGTGGCCGATGTCGACTACCTCCCCACCCGGGCCACGGAAATCTATGTCGGCCGGGGTAGACATTGAGCGGTGGTGTGGCTATGGTTTCTCTCGTAGCCCAGAGAGACAGCAGGGCCCGGCAGAGACGAACTGCCGGGCAGGAGTACCGCAATTGCAGTTCGCAGGACGGTGCGGTGGTGGAGTTCCGAAGCCAGGGTTGTTGCAGGATGGCGACGGGGCTGACGGCCGGACCGGGTGGCCCGCAGTGATCAGGGGCCGCCGCGAGCAGTACCGCAGTTCACGCAGTAACGAGTACCCGCAAGTGCAGTACGCAGTGAAGTCAGTGAGCAGCACCTCGGTGAAGGCGTCGGCTGCGGACGCGCGCACCGGGAGGTTCGGCAGTGGGGTTCTAAGCCAGAGCATATGCAGGACGGGCGACGGGGCTGGCTGTCGGAAAGTGGCGCTTTACAGGTCACAGAGCAGTACGCAGGAGAGCAGTACCAGCAGTAGGTAAGTGACTGATCCCAGAGGGAAGAAACGGAGGACCAGGCGCCATCAGGATCGCCCGGGCGGAAGTCTTGAGCCCGGGTACCGCAGGACATCGATAGTGAGGTGGTCTCCGGTCAAGCAACCGCGATCCCCGCAACCCCGACAACTTCCAGGTCGGGTCAGCGGAAACAGAAGGCCGGTGCAGCGTCAGGGCCGGCAGATGGTGTAGCAGTTCCTTCGGGGCCCGGGTGCCATATGGCACCCGGGCCCCTCCATGCGTTCCACAGAGAGGTGCAAATGACAGCAGACGACTCGTTCGGCCGTCTCGACGACGACGACTACCCCGCCTACACGATGGGCCGGGCCGCCGACATGCTCGGCACCACCCAGGGCTTCCTCCGCGCCATCGGCGAAGCCCGCCTCATCACCCCGCTGCGCTCCGAGGGCGGCCACCGCCGCTACTCCCGATACCAGCTGCGCATCGCCGCCCGCGCCCGGGAGCTCGTCGACCAGGGCACCCCCATCGAGGCCGCCTGCCGCATCGTCATCCTTGAGGACCAGCTCGAAGAAGCCCAGCGCATCAACGCCGAATACCGCCACGCCGCCGAGTCGGAGAACCCGACGACTGCGGACTGAGGCGGCGCGTCCCGGCACCCGCCCGACCTTCCCGCCCGCGCTCGTATACAGCCGCTTCCCGGATGGGCCCTGCCACCCGCCTGTTTCGCGCGATGGTGGTGGTATCTGAGGCACTCGTGTGAGCGCCGCGCAGCAGCACTGCTGCTGCGCGGCGCTGATCTGCGCCGGACCGGCCTACGGGCTCAGCGCCGGGACCGGCATACGGGCTGATGGGGCGGCGCCGCAGGGCGGTGTCACCCGCAAATAGTGGTGCGCGCCGAGCCGGAAAGAGCGACCGCTCTTCCTGAAACCCTGAATTTCAGGTGGCCCAATATCTATGACCGCGAGACGAGAGTTTAATGCGCCGCGCGGACAGTGTGTTTACCGCAACGAGCAGATTGAAGTTATTAACCGTACACAGGCCGCTACCGCATGCTACTGTCGATCCCAGTTGCAGTAGTGGTTTCCCAAAACTTCAACACTTTCACCGGTATTTTCAGCCGCAGGAAGTGTTTTGTATTTCCGGTTATTCTTCGGGCGGGGCATCATCGCGGCGACCCGGTATCCGTGGATTGCGGGTCCCGGCGTACTGCCCCACAAGGAGATATGACATGGCGTCTGGCACAGTGAAGTGGTTCAACGCGGCCAAGGGTTTCGGCTTCATCGAGCAGGACGGCGGCGGCGCTGACGTGTTCGCCCACTTCTCGAACATCGCCGCCGATGGCTTCCGGGAGCTGCTCGAAGGCCAGAAGGTCACCTTCGACATCGCGGCGGGCCAGAAGGGCCCGACGGCCGAGAACATCGTTCCCGCCTGACGCCGACGAGCACTTCGCAGCTGGGGCCCGCATCCCTCGGGGTGCAGGCCCCAGCTACGGGCATTTCCCGCGTCTACCCCTGTGGGGCAACGACGCCGCGGATTCCTCTTCAGCAATGCGGGCCTCTTCAAAGGTGCGCCCGTAGACGTCCGGGATTTAACGTCCACATGACGCCACCCATTTCATAGCCTGCACTCACACCGGATTCGCCGCGGGCCAGATCTGCTTTCGCATTTCGTTCGGTCCGTTCTTGTGATTCCCCGCACTGTTCTTCCGCTGCGGGAATTCCTTGATACGTGCCGTATCAAGGAAGGTTCTGAATGAACCCCACACGTACGAACAACCGCTCCTCTCGCAGCCGTACCGGCGGTCCCGCTTTCGGCTCTGGCGCTGGTTCGCAACGCGGCAACCGCTTCGGCTCGCCCGCCCCGCGCCGTTCCGCAGGGCCGAGCCGCCCGGGCGGCCAGGGCCGGCGGCCCGCAGCGGTCTCGGGCGAGTTCGCCCTGCCGAAGACAGTCACTCCCGCGCTGCCCGCCGTCGAGGCGTTCGCTGATCTCGACATGCCCGAGCGGCTGCTGGCCTCACTGACCGTGCAAGGCTTGCGCATCCCGTTCCCGATCCAGGGCGCGACCCTGCCCAACACCCTCGCGGGCCGCGATGTCCTCGGTCGCGGGCGCACCGGCTCAGGTAAGACCCTCGCCTTCGGCCTGGCCCTGCTGGCCCGCACCGCCGGACAGCGCGCCGAACCCTGCCAGCCGCTGGCGCTGATCCTCGTGCCGACGCGTGAGCTGGCACAGCAGGTGACCGACGCTCTCACCCCCCACGCCCGCTCGGTGAGCCTGCGCCTGACCACCGTCGTCGGCGGAATGCCGATCGGCAGGCAGGTCAGCGCACTGCGGCGTGGTGCCGAAGTCATCGTCGCGACGCCGGGCCGCCTCAAGGACCTCATCGACCGAGGCGACTGCCGGCTGAACCAGGTCGCGATCACCGTCCTCGACGAGGCCGACCAGATGGCCGACATGGGCTTCATGCCCCAGGTCACCGCGCTCCTGGACCAGGTACGGCCCGAGGGCCAGCGGATGCTCTTCTCCGCCACCCTCGACCGCAACGTCGACCTCTTGGTACGCCGCTACCTCACCGACCCGGTCGTCCACTCCGTCGACCCGTCTGCAGGCGCGGTCACCACGATGGAGCACCACGTCCTGCACATCCACGGCGCCGACAAGCATCGGACGACCACGGCGATCGCGGCCCGCGAAGGCCGGGTGATCATGTTCCTGGACACCAAACACGCCGTTGACCGGCTGACGCAGGATCTGCTGAACAGCGGGGTGCGGGCCGCCGCCCTGCACGGCGGGAAGTCGCAGCCGCAGCGCACCCGGACGCTGGCCCAGTTCAAGACCGGGCACGTCACTGTGCTCGTCGCGACGAACGTCGCGGCACGCGGTATCCACGTCGACAACCTCGACCTCGTCGTCAACGTCGACCCGCCGACCGACCACAAGGACTACCTGCACCGCGGTGGCCGCACCGCGCGGGCCGGCGAGTCCGGCCGTGTCGTCACCCTGGTCACCCCCGGCCAGCGCCGCGACATGACCCGCCTCCTGGCGGCCGCAGGCATCGTCCCCCAGACCACCCCGGTCCGCTCAGGGGAAGAAGCACTCAGCCGGATCACCGGCGCCCGGACACCCTCCGGTATCCCCGTGACAATCACCGCGCCGGTGGCCGCACGGCGTGAGCGCACCCGCAGCACGGCCTCCCGCGGCCGACGCAGCCCCGCATCAGCTGCCCGGCGCACGACCGTGCGGCAGTCCTCCTTCGACGCGGCGGCCTGAACCCGTGATCAGGAAACTGGCCTGTCTCTGCAGGAGGCACGTTGCGGCACTGATTCACATGCACCCCCGCCCGTCGAGCGGCGCCCCTGCCCACAGGACGGTGGCCGACGCCATGGACACAGCCGGACCGCAGGTCTGCGACGACATGACCGTCGCAGTGGCCCTGTCGGTCATCGACGAGCAGTGCAGCGCTCCGGGCGTCCTCGCCCTTGCCCACTGACCGCCTCACCGCGGCACAACCATCCCCTTCTTCCCCTCTGTGAGGCTTCATGCGCTGTGTTATCGCCCGCTTCCCGTTCGACCTCACCAAGAGCGGCGTCCTGGAATCCATGAAGGGCGTCAAGCCCGAACAGGTCATCGGCGAGTCCGTGATCATCGGCCGCCGCACCTATCCGATCAAGCAGGTCGGGCAGGTCATCACGCGCCAGGACCGCCGCGATTTCAGCGCCGGTGAAATCCTCCGGGCCATGACCCAGCTCGGCTTCACCTGCCCCGGCCTTGCCCACACCGCCGCGCCCAAGCGCGCTCCCAGCCCGTTCCAACAGGCTTCCGCGATGCTCGGTGCCCCTGCCGCCGTCTGACCGACGGGCAGGCACGAGCCGCCACCAGAACAACAGTGAGGGTCCGACCCGGCAGGCGCCGGTCGGACCCTCACCGCGTGCCGGGAGATTCCTCAGCGCGCAGTGATTCAGTGGTCGGAGTAGCTGAAGTCGCCCATGGTCCAAGCGCTGAAGTCGCCCATGGTCCAAGCGCTGACGTCATCGATCGCCACGCGGTACATCCCGCCCGTCTCCGGGATCCCCACCGCACCCTGCAGAATCCGCGCCACATGGAAATGCAGATGCGTGGGCGGCTCCTCCTCACGCGTCGTAGCGGTGAAGGCGGCGGAGAAATCGCTCGGGCGGGCCGAGTCCGCCAGGACCTCCGGCACCCGCTGCCTCCAGACCGCTTCGGGAGCCAGCGGCCCGGTGATGACAGCACCAGGGTGGTCCATTGCCCTATCCCCGCCGCATCTCC
>NZ_CALNVW010000021.1 GCF_940670765.1 Streptomyces sp. A 4/2 | reverse complement strand
TCCGGTCGGGTCGGGGTCGGCGTGGGGGTGGGGCGGTCCGCGGGCGGGGTGGTGACGCGGTCGGGCCACGGGGCGTGCGGGCGCAGGAAGGGGCGGGTCGGGTCGAGGGGGCCCGTGGGGCGGGTCGGGTCGAGGGGGCTCATCGGGCCGTTCGCGCTGTTCGCGCCGTTCGGGCCGTTCGGGCCGTTCGCGCCCGGGTGGGGAAGCAGCGGGGCGAGGTGTTCGTACACCTCCTGCGCGCTCGCCGGGCGGTGCTGCGGGTCCTTCGCGAGGAGGCGCAGCACCAGGTTCTCCAGCGCTGCCGGGATCTCGGGGCGCAGACGGCGGACCGGGAGCGGTGGTTCGTAGAGGTGGCGGTGGAGCACGCCCAGCGCGGTGGAGCCGGCGAACGGCACATCCCCGCTGAGGAGTTCGTGCAGGAGCACGCCCAGGGCGTAGAGGTCGGTGTACGGGCCGACGGCGCCGCCCATCGCCTGCTCGGGCGCCATGTACGCGGGCGAGCCGATGGGCGTACCGGTGTGGGTGAGGCGGGTGGTGTCGGTGTCGAGCACCGAGGCGACGCCCAGGTCCAGGACGGTGACCGTGCCGTCCGGTTTCACCATGACGTTGCGGGGCTTGAGGTCGCGGTGGACGATCGGCACCGCGTGTACGGCGGAGAGCACCGCGCACAGTTGGGCGGCGACGGTGACCGCCCACGGCCACGGGTACGGGTCGTGCTCGGCGAGATGGTCGGCGAGGTCGGCGCCTTCGACGTACTGCATGACGAGGTAGAGGTCGTCGTCGTCGCTGCCCGCGTCGTGGACGGTGACCAGGCCCGGGTGGTCGACCTGGGCGGTGACCCGGCATTCGCGCACGAAGCGGCGGCGCAGTTCCTCGGCGTCGTCGGAGCCCGCGACGCGGTCCGGGCGCAGCAGTTTCACCGCGACGCGGCGGTCCAGGCGCTGGTCGTACGCCGTCCAGACCTGGCCCATGCCGCCCTGGCCGATGACCGAGGCCAGTTCGTACCGCCCGGCGACGACCCGTCCGCCGGTCAACGGCCCTCCTCCTTGCGGAGGTAGTCGCTCAGCTCGTCCAGTTCGGCCCTGACCTGGTCGATGCGGTGCGGGCTGCTCCGGTGAGGAGGCTGGGGGGGTTGGGGAGGCTGGTGCGGTGCTTGCTGGGCAGGGGGCGGGGTGTGCTGCGGCTGGGGTACCGGCATCGGCTGGGGCGCGGGGTGCGGCACGGGTTGCTGCATCGGCTGGGGCGCGGGGTGCTGCACTGGCTGGGACATGGGTTGCTGCATCGGCTGCATGGATTGCTGCATCGGCTGGGGGCCCGGCATCGGGTGGCCCGAGGGCGGGAATCCGTAGCCGCTGACCGTCTGCGCGTGCGGCGGGTAACCCTGGGGTGTGGCGAAGTACCCGGGGGCCGCGCCCTGTTGCAGCCGGTCGTGGTGGCGCAGGTCGACGACCAGGAAGTAGACGGCGCTCGCCACGGCGCAGAGCATCATGAACGCCATGGCCATATCGGTCCTGGGGTCCGCCTCGGGCAGCTCGCCGACGACGGCGAAGCAGGTGACCGCCACCGGCACGCTCACCACGGCCAGCGCCCAGTCGTAGCGGCGCCCGCGCAGCAACGCGATCCGGAACAGCGGCAGGCTCATCAGGAAGCCGCAGGTCAGCAGCGAGGAGGCGGCGAAGAGTACGCGCAGGAAGATCCGGCTGTTCCCGCTCGGGGCCGGGGAGGGGGAGGACGGCTCGGGGCCTGGGCCGTACATGTCTGCTCCTGGAACCTGTGGGCGGGCTGCGGACACCGCCGGGACATCCAGGAGGACATCACGGTGAGGTGGCCACCGAACGGTGTGCCGATACGGGTTCGAGCGTATACACCGGTGCCCACAGCCCGGCCCTGATGTACCGAACCGTTGTCCGACCGATCACTACGGGCGGCGCCGACGGCTCACTCCGGGCTCATGCAGGACTCACTCCGGACTCACTCCGGGCTCACTCCGGGCTCACTCCGGGCTCACTCCGGGCTCACCGTGCCGTCCGTCAGGCCGTCGAACAGCCCTTGCACCAGCTGTTCGCCCAGCTGTCCGGCCAGCCGCAGCGCGTCCTCGAAGGCGGCCAGCGTACGGAAGCGCTCGCCGTAACGGCGCTGGTCGGCCAGGGGCAGCCGGGGCAGTTGGAGGCGGCGGACGTCCAGCCGGGTCGCGGTGGAGGCATAGCTGCTGGCCTGGCGGTGGTTGGCCGTGCCGCGCAGGAATCCGGCGAGGAACCACGGGTCGAGCGCGGCCGGGTCGGGGCGCAGCAGCTGGAGGTTGCGGCCGAGTGCCGCTCCGGCCGTCGCCTCGTCGACGACCCGGGCGACGGAGCCGCCGCCCAGCACGGGCAGGACGACATCGCCCGCCTCGGTGCGTACGGGCTCCTCGTCGGGGCCGTCGGGCAGCGTCCCGGAGGGGGCCGTACCGGCGACGACGTCGTGCTCGGTGAGGACGGGACCGGCCACGGTCCCGGCTCCGGGGCCGCCCACGCGGAGCAACAGGGCGCCCGCGCGCGCCAGTTCACCGACGGTGGTGAGCGGCAGCCGCACCGGCCGGGCGGGCGCGGCCGGGCGGGGGGTGAGCCGGGCGGTGCGCCGCAGGGTGCCGGTCAGCTGCTCCCGTACGGAGTCGAGCGCGGCGGCGCCGCGGTCGGCGGCCGGGGGCGGCAGGTGGCGGGCGGGCGCCAGGTCGACGTCGTCGTCGAGGAGTCCGATGACGGGCAGCGCGCGGCTCACGCCCGGCTGTTCCTCGGCGGTGCCGTGCCGGTCGAAGGCCCGCCAGGCGTCCAGGACGGTGGCCCGGACCGCGGGCCAGGGCTGCTTGTCGTGGCCGGTGCCCGCGTTGTCGTGGCCGGTGCCCGCCGCGTCCACGAGGAGGACTTCGGGGGCGTGGGGCTGTGCGGCGCCGGGGCGGCGCAGCACCCACAGGTGCAGGGGGATGCCGTACGGGGGCGCGGCGCCCGCGGGCAGTGCGACGACCGCCCGCAGCGCGCCCCGGCGCAGCAGGTCGGCGCGGATCCGGCGGCCGGAGCGGCGGGACGCGGCGGCGGGCGGCATCAGCAGGACGGCGGTGCCGCCTTCGCGCAGCCGGGCCAGGGCGTGCTGGACCCAGGCCAGTTCGGACTCCGTACGGGCCGGGAAGCCGTACTCCCAGCGGGGGTCGTACGCCAGCTCGTCGTGGCCCCAGTTGCGTTCGTTGAACGGCGGGTGGCAGAGCACCACATCCGCGCCGAGTTCCGGGAACGCGTCGGCGCGCAGGGTGTCACCGGCCCGCGCGCCGACGTCCGCGCCGGAGTGCAGGGCGAGCCGCAGGGCGGTGAGGGCGGCCAGGTCGGCATCGGCCTCCTGTGCGTACAGCGCGGCGGGCCGGCGTACGGCGCAGAGCAGGGACCCGGTGCCGGACGCGGGGTCGAGGACGGTGACCGCGGGCTGTTCCGTGCCGGTGCGGCTGCCCGCGGTGGACTTCTCGGCCGAGACCCCGGCGAGCGCCGCCATCAGCTCGGCGGTTCCGGGCGGAGTGAGCGTGTACTGGCGGGGGTTGGCCTCGAAGTGACGGCCCAGCAGGAACTCGAAGGCTTCGTACGCGCCCAGTTCGGCGGCGAGTTCGGCGCTCGCGCGCAGCAACGGGACGGAGGGCTGCAGCGCGTGCGCGGTCGGGGTGCGGACCGCCGGGTGGCCGCCGAAACGGGCGCTGAGCACCGTTTCGAAGGCGGTCGGCAGCAGCCGGGCCAGCCGTGCGTCGGAGACGGCGCTGATCTCCAGCCAGGAGGGGTGCCTGTCCCGTACGAGCAGCAGCACGCAGCCCGCGTGGGCGAGGGCGGTGGCGGCGCCCGCGGGGTGTGCGGCCAGCTGCTGCCAGACGCGCTCGCGGAGCGGGACCTCGGCGAGCTTTCCCTGGTCGTGCAGCCACTGCTCGACCTCGGGGAGCGCGAACGACGGGCTGGTCTCGGTGCCGCCGACCGGTTTGGGGAAGTCGGCGTGCCTGCGCCGCCAGTTGCTGACGGCGGCTCTGCCGACCCCGGCGAGGCGGGCGATCCCGGCGGCGGTCACTTCTGCCGTGCTCTCGTCAGGCACCTGACTGCTCCCTCGTGTTCCCTCGTGTCCCTCGTGCGTGCCGGTCTCCGCCGTTGCCCGCCGCGTGGTCGTCGGCTGCGGGCGTTCACTGCGCGCTGTTCTCCTGCGGGCCGTACACGTGCGGGGCCGTACACGTGCGCGCCGAGCATACCGATGATTACCGGAGACATCGATTCACGCTGTTAACTCACTCTTCAACCAATGCCATGTTGATTCGGTTCACAGCTTCTGTTCTTATTGACCCACTGCTTCGCGGCTCGGCGCATCCCGCCGCTGCCCGCCCGATCGACGAACCACCGTTTCCCAGGGGGGAAATCCGCCATGCGCCGCACCGTCACTCTCACCGCGCTCTGCCTCACCGCCGCGCTGGGCCTCACGGCCTGCAACCCGACGTCCGAAGACGGCGGCGAGCTCGCCACCAAGGCCATGAAGGCCACCCGCGGCGCGTCCTCGCTCCACGTGAACGGTGACATCTCGGACAGCGAATCGGGCAAGGTCCGCCTGGACCTCAGCCTGGACAAGAAGGGCGAGTGCAAGGGCACGATGGGCCTGGGTGACGAGGGCACCATGGGCATCATCCGGACCGGCGGCGTCGTCTACATGCAGTACGACGAGAAGATGCTGCGCACCCAGAGCAAGGGCGAGTCCAAGGCGGACGTCGACGCGGCGGTGAAGATGCTCGCCGGCCACTGGGTCAAGATGTCCCCCACCGACCCGGACATCAAGGACCTCGCCGCACTCTGCGATCTCAAGGACCTGCTCAGCGACTTGAAGGGCACCGACACCGCCGCCAAGAAGGGCAAGGACCTCACGGTCGACGGGCAGAAGGCGACCACCCTCACCGAGAAGGACGGCAAGACGGACTACACGCTGTACGTCGCCGCCGAGGGCAAGCCGTACATCCTCAAGACCATCATGAAGGGCGGCGACCAGCCGGGCACGCTGGCCTTCTCCGAGTTCGAGAAGCCGGTCGACGCGAAGGCTCCCGCCAAGAAGGACATAGTCGACCTGGCCGGCTGACGCGGCCAGGCGCAGAGCCGGCATCCGCCGTCCACGGGGGAGACGGCGGATGCCGTTCGGGGAGAAGGCTGATGCCGACGGGGAGACGGCCGATGGCGCCTGTCGGGGACTGCTGCCACAGGGACCGGTGTCGGGGACCGGTGTCGGGGACTGCTGTCGGGGACTGCCGTAACCGGCATACAGTTGAGCCCATTTGCCGCTCACGTGTTCGGTGCGCGGCAGCTTCCCTGTCGACACCTCACTCTGGACCGCCGTGATATTCAGCCCCGCCGCCCGACGCCCGTCCGCCCCGCGTCCGTACACCCCGCGCACCGCCGCCCGGCGTACGCGCGCCCTTCTCCCGTCCCTCACGCTCCTGTTGACGGGTTCCCTCGCGCTGACGGGGTGCCACGGGGCAGGCAGCACGGACGACTCGTCCACCCGAACTTCTCCCGCGGCGACGGGAACCGCCCTCAAGGCCGCCGAGAGTCTTCCCGTGAAGGGGAGGGCGCCCAAGACCGGCTACGAGCGGAAGGACTTCGGCACCGCCTGGGCCGACACCGACCACAACGGCTGCGGGACCCGCGACGACATACTCGGCCGTCAGCTCCACTCGGTCTCCCGCGCCGCCGACGGCTGCAAGGTCATGCGCGGAACGCTCGACCCCGACCCGTACACCGGGACCCGCATCACCTACGTACGCGGACACAGCAAGGTCGACATAGACCATCTCGTCGCCCTGTCCGACGCCTGGCAGAAGGGCGCGGCGAAGTGGAACACCGACAAGCGGCGGGCCTTCGCGAACGACCCGCTGAACCTGGTCGCCGCCGACTCCTCCGCCAACCGGCAGAAGGGCGACGGCGACGCGGCGACCTGGCTGCCCGCCAATGCGTCGTACCGCTGCACCTACGTGGCGGGGCAGACCGCCGTGAAGAAGAAGTACGGGGTGTGGGTGACGCAGGCGGAGAAGGACGCCATGACGAAGGTGCTGCGGGGCTGCCCGGACCTGAAGCTGCCCTCGGGCGGCACCCCTACGGAGGCACCGGCCCGCAGGTAGCTCCGCGAGCCGATCGGAGCGCGGCGGCGGCCACGGGACAGCCCATAGGCCGTGTTTTGAAAGTCCCGCCTGCGCCCGCCCTTCGGGCGGACGACGCTACTTTCAAAACACGGCCTAGTCGCCCGCCAGTGCCGGGATCACCCCGCCCGCCAGCACGGCAGCCCGCTGGCGGGCCGACAGGCGGTGGGTGGCCGGGTAGTCCTCGTTCCGGGTGGTGTTGCGGACCCGCAGCGCCGGTTCGCTGCCCGGTGCCAGGGCTTCGTGCAGCCCGGCCACTTCGAGCTCGTCGCCCTGCTCGATCCGCTCGTAGTCCGCCGGATCCGCGAACTCCAGGGCCAGCACACCGAAGTTGGCCAGGTTCTGCCAGTGGATGCGGGCGAAGCTCTTCGCGAGCACCACCCGCAGGCCGAGCAGCCGGGGAGTGATCGCGGCGTGCTCACGCGAGGAACCCTGCCCGTAGTTGTCGCCCGCCACGATCAGGTGAGTACCCGCCGCACGGGCCCGCCGCGGGTACTCGGAATCGATCCGGATCAGGGTGAACTCGGACAGCTCGGGCAGGTTCGAGCGGTACGGCAGTGCCTCCGTACCGGCCGGGGAGATCTCGTCCGTGGAGACGTTGTCGCCGACCTTGAGCAGGACCGGGCCCCGGATCACCTCGGGCAGGGCGTCCAGTTCGGGCAGCGCGGAAATGTTCGGCCCCCGTTCCAGTGCGACCCCGGCCGCCTGCTCGGGCGGCAGCGGCGCTTCCAGCATGGCCAGGTTGACCGAGGCCCGCGCCGGAAGGTCCAGGACCGGCGCCTCGACGCCCTCGCGCGCGGCCCACTCCCGCGGGTCGGTGATCACCCCGGTCAGCGCGGAGGCCGCAGCGGTCTCCGGGGAGCAGAGCCAGACGGCGTCCCCGGTGGTGCCCGACCGGCCGGGGAAGTTACGGGGGAAGGTCCGCAGCGAGTTGCGTCCGGGCGCCGGGGCCTGGCCCATGCCGATGCAGCCCATGCACCCGGCCTGGTGGATCCGGGCCCCCGCGGCGATGAGCTTGAAGGTCCCCCCGGTCAGGGTCAGGTCCTGGAGCACCTCGCGGCTGCTGGGGTTGACGTCGAAGCTGACCTCACTGCTCGTCTGGCGGCCGGTGACCATCGCCGCGGCGATCGCGTAGTCGCGCAGCCCGGGGTTGGCGGACGAACCGATGACCACCTGCCCGACCGGCGTGCCGACGACCTCCCGGACCGGGACCACGTTGCCGGGGGACGTCGGGCGGGCGATCAGCGGCTCCAGCGCGCCCAGATCGATCTCCTCGGTGAGGTCGTACCGGGCGCCGGGCTCGGCTTCGAGCGGTACGAAGTCCGACTCCCGGCCCTCTGCGCGCAGGAAGTCCCGTACGGCCGCGTCAGCGGGGAAGACGGTGGCCGTGGCCCCGAGTTCGGCTCCCATGTTCGCGATGACGTGGCGGTCCATCGCGGTCAGCTGTGCCAGCCCCGGGCCGTGGTACTCGATGATGCGGTCCACGCCGCCCTTGACTCCGTGCCGGCGCAGCAGTTCCAGGATCACGTCCTTGGCGCTGACCCAGTCCGGGAGGCTGCCGTGCAGCCGTACGCCCCAGATCTTCGGCATCCGCAGGTAGAGGGGGCGCCCGGCGATGGCCAGGGCCACGTCCAGGCCCCCGGTCCCGATCGCGAGCATGCCCAGCGCGCCGCCCGCGCAGGTGTGCGAGTCGGAGCCGATCAGTGTCTTACCGGGGATCCCGAACCGCTGCATGTGGGTGGGGTGCGAGACGCCGTTGCCCGGTTTCGAGTACCAGAGGCCGAAACGGTGCGCGGCGGAGCGCAGGAAGGCGTGGTCCTCGGCGTTGCGCTCGTCGGCCTGCAGGATGTTGTGGTCGACGTACTGGACGCTGACCTCGGTACGCGCCCGGTCCAGGCCCAGGGCCTCCAGTTCCTGCATGACCAGGGTCCCGGTGGCGTCCTGGGTGAGGGTCTGGTCGACCCGCAGCGCGATTTCCTCACCGGGCACCGCCCGCCCTTCGAGCAGATGGGCGGCGATCAGCTGGTACGCAGCGGTGCGCGGCTCCCGGCTCGGCTCCGGGTTCAGGTTCGGCTCCGGGTTCCCCTCCGGGTTCAGGTTCGGCTCCGACTGCGGCTGGATGTCCGTCATGGGGCACGCTCCGATACCAGGTGACAATGCCGGGTGCCCCCTCAGGACTACCGGGGCCGCCCGGCGCGCGCTGCCTGCCGGGCCGCGGCCCGGCGCACACTGCCCCTGGCGGGCACCCCGGACCGTCGCTGCTCCCAGCCTGCCACCGGGCGTCCGGGTCCGCCTCCCGTGCCGGAATGTCCGCCGGACACCGCGTCCGATCCGTACCGGCGAACTATCCTGGTCGTGCGGATTCAGGACGGCCAGAGCCGGCTACCTCTCACCACCGGGTGACCGGGCGCGGAGGAAGGTGTTCCGATGGATGCGACCGGCACGTTCCCGGAGGATTCCGCCCCGGGGGATTCCACCTCGGAGGATTCCGCCACAGACGATTCCCCCGCAGGCGATCACGCCGCAGGGGATCCCGCCGCAGGCAATCCCGCGCCGGTGGAGGTGGGCCCGGTGGAGGCAGGCCCGTCCGAACCCGGCGGTCTGCTGGACGTACTCGGTGTGGCCGCGGTGATGCTGGACGCGGACGGCCGGATCACCCTGTGGAGCCCGCAGGCCGAGGCGCTGTTCGGCTGGAGCGCGCAGGAGGCCCTCGGCCGGTTCGCAGCCGAACTCCTGGTGGCCCCGGAGCACGTCGCTCTGGCGCTGAAGCTGTTCGCGCAGGTCATCGGCGGGGGCGAGACCTGGGCGGGGGTCTTCCCCATCCGCCACAAGGACGGCAGCACCCGTCCGGTCGAGTTCCGCAACATGCGGCTCCTCGACGAACAGGCGAACTCCTACGCCCTCGGTATCGCCACCGACCAGAACGTCCTGCGCCAGGTCGAGCAGGATCTCGCGCTGTCGGTGCGGCTGGTGGCCCAGTCCCCGATCGGCCTCGCCGTCCTGGACACCGACCTGCGGTACGTGATGGTCAACCCGGCGCTGGAGACCATGAACGCCCTGTCCGCCGAGCAGCACATCGGACGCGACGTCCGCGAAACCCTCCCGTTCCTGGACACCGGGGCCGCCGCGGCCACGATGCGCCAGGTACTGGACACCGGCACACCGGCACTGAACCTGTTCACGGTCGGCCGCCCTCCCGGCGCGCAGGACGACCGCGCCTGGTCGGTGTCCTACTACCGCCTGGAGGATCCCGCCGGGCGGGTCATCGGCGTGGCGACCTCCGTGGTGGACGTGACCGAACAGCACCGGGCCACCCTGGAAGCGGCCCAGGCCCGCAGGCGGCTCGCCGTCATCGCCGACGCGTCCGCCAGCATCGGAACCACCCTGGACGTCGAGCAGACCGCCCACGAACTGGCCGCCGTGGCCGTGGCCGAACTCGCCGACCTGGCCGCGGTGGACATCCTCGACAGCATCCTGGACGGCCGCCGCCACACCGCCCCGTCGCCCGGGGAGCCGACGCTCTTCCGCGCGATGGCCGTCACCTCCGCGTACCCCACGCCCGCCGTCGACGCCGCCGACCCGGTCGGCCACATCGCCACGTACGCCGCCAACCGTCTGATCACCCAGTGCGTCACCACCGGCCGTCCGGTACTCGTGGAGCACGTGAACGCACAGGACCTGCTGCGCATCGCCTCCGGCCCGGAGGCCGCCGAGCAGCTGGCGACGGAGGGCCTGCACTCCTACCTGGCGGTCCCGCTGATCGCCCGCGGTGAGGTCCTCGGCGCCCTGGACCTGGTACGGGCCCGCAACCCCGCGCCGTTCACCCGGGACGATGTCGTCCTGGCCCGCGAACTGGCCGCGCGCGCGGCGGTGTACATCGACAACGCCCGGCTGTACCAGAGCGAACGCCGCACCGCCCTCACCCTCCAGCGCCATCTGCTGCCGCCCCGGCCGCCGCAGCGGCACGGCCTCGAACTCGCCTACCGCTACCAGCCCGCCCAGGCGGCCGTCGAGGTCGGCGGCGACTGGTTCGACGCCATACCGGTCGCCGGCAACAAGACCGCCCTGGTGATCGGCGACGTGATGGGCAGCGGCGTCAACGCCGCCGCCACCATGGGACAGCTGCGCACCGTCACCCGGACCCTGGCCGGGCTCGACCTCTGCCCCACCGACGTCCTCCAGCACCTGGACCGCGTCGCCGCCGACCTCGATCCGGCGTTCGCCACCTGCGTCTACGCGCTGTACGACCCGGAGCGCACCCGGTGTTCCATCGCCATGGCGGGCCATCTGCCGCCGGTCCTGGTCCGCCGCGGCCGGGGACCCGAACTGCTCGACCTGCCCACCGGTGCCCCGCTCGGCGTCGGCGACGTCCCCTTCGAGGAGACCACCCTGCAACTCGGCCTCGACGACCGGCTGGTGCTGTACACCGACGGCCTGGTCGAGACCCGCGACCAGGCCATCGACGTACGGCTGAACGCGCTGCTGTCGCTGCTCACCCAGGAACAGAACACCCTGGAGGACACCTGCGACCACCTCCTCCGCGCGCTGCGGCACCCGGGCAACCACGACGACGTCGCACTGCTCATCGCCCGCACCCGCGACTACCGCGCGCCGGACACGGAGAGCACCCCCGGGATCCCGACCCGCACCCCTGGGACGGAGAGCACCCCAGGGTTCACGCCCCCGTGATCCCACCCCGGAGATCGCAACCCCGTCATCACGAGCCCGTGATCACGACCCCAGGATCGTCGTCAGGAACTCCCCGGTCCACGCCAGCAGTTCACGCCCCACCACCGGCTTCCCGCCGACCTTCCCCGTCGTCGGGCGCGGGACCAGGATCTGGCGGGCCGGCGCCTTGATGACCGTACGCGGGTAGAGCCGCTTCAGGCGCAGCTCCTGGGACTCCCTCAACTCCGCCGGTGCGAAACGGATGTTGGGACCTTGGAGGACGATCTCGCCGACCCCGCAGGCCCGTGCCAGCATCCGCAGCCCCGCCACCAGCAGCAGATTCTCCACCTGTTCGGGCAGCTTGCCGTAGCGGTCGGTCAGCTCGTCGCGTACCGCCTTGATGTCCGCCTCCGTGGTGGCGGACGCGATCGACCGGTACGCCTGGAGGCGCAGCCGCTCCCCGGGGGCGTACTCGTGCGGGACGTGCGCGTCGACCGGCAGCTCGATCTTGACCTCCAGCGGCGGCTCCTCCTCCGTACCGCCGTCGACCAGCGTGCGGTAGTCGGCCACCGCCTCGCCGACCATCCGGATGTACAGGTCGAAGCCGACGCCCGCGATGTGGCCGGACTGTTCACCGCCGAGCATGTTGCCCGCGCCGCGGATCTCCAGGTCCTTCATCGCGACGTACATGCCCGCGCCCATCTCGGTGTGCTGGGCGATCGTCGCGAGCCGCTCGTGCGCGGTCTCCGTCAGCGGCTTCTCCGGCGGGTACAGGAAGTAGGCGTAACCGCGGTCCCGGCCACGGCCGACCCGGCCGCGCAGCTGGTGCAGTTGCGAGAGGCCGAAGTTGTCACCGCGCTCGACGATCAGCGTGTTCGCGTTGGAGATGTCGATGCCCGACTCCACGATCGTCGTGGAGACCAGCACGTCGAACTTCTTCTCCCAGAAGTCGACGACGACCTGCTCCAGCGCGCTCTCGCCCATCTGCCCGTGCGCGGTCTGGATCCGCGCCTCGGGGACGATCTCCCGCAGCCGGGCCGCGGCACGGTCGATCGAGTCGACCCGGTTGTGGATGTAGAAGACCTGGCCCTCACGCAGCAGTTCGCGCCGGACGGCCGCCCCGATCTGCTTCTCCTCGTACGGGCCGACGAAGGTCAGCACCGGGTGGCGCTCCTCCGGGGGTGTGGTGATCGTCGACATCTCGCGGATGCCGGTCACCGCCATTTCGAGCGTACGGGGAATGGGCGTCGCCGACATCGTCAGGACGTCGACGTTGGCGCGGAGCTTCTTCAGCTGCTCCTTGTGCTCGACGCCGAAGCGCTGCTCCTCGTCGACGATGACCAGGCCCAGGTCCTTGAACTTCGTCTCCGAGGAGAAGAGCCGGTGCGTGCCGATGACCATGTCGACCGAACCGTCCCGCAGGCCCTCCAGCGTCGCCTTCGCCTCGGTGTCGGACTGGAAGCGGCTGAGCGCCCTGACGGTGACCGGGAACTGCGCGTACCGCTCGGTGAACGTGCCGAAGTGCTGCTGGACGAGGAGCGTGGTCGGGACGAGGACCGCCACCTGCTTGCCGTCCTGGACGGCCTTGAACGCGGCGCGCACCGCGATCTCCGTCTTGCCGTAGCCGACGTCACCGCAGATCAGCCGGTCCATCGGGACCGTCTTCTCCATGTCCTCCTTGACCTCGGCGATCGTGGAGAGCTGGTCGGGCGTCTCCACGTACGGGAAGGCGTCCTCCAGTTCGCGCTGCCACGGGGTGTCCGGGGCGAAGGAGTGGCCGGGCGCCGCCATCCGCGCCGAGTACAGCTTGATCAGATCGGCGGCGATCTCCTTGACGGCCTTCTTGGCGCGCGCCTTGGTCTTCGTCCAGTCCGCGCCGCCGAGCCGGTGCAGCGTCGGGGCCTCGCCACCCACGTACTTGGTGACCTGCTCCAGCTGGTCGGTGGGGATGTACAGCCGGTCGCCGGGCTGGCCGCGCTTGGCCGGGGCGTACTCCACGAGCAGGTACTCACGGGTCGCGCCCTGCACGGTGCGCTGCACCATCTCGATGTAGCGGCCCACGCCGTGCTGTTCGTGGACGATGAAGTCGCCCGTCTCCAGCGTCAGCGGGTCGATCGACTTCCGGCGCCGGGCCGGCATCCGGCCCAGGTCCTTGGAGACGGTGCGCTGGCCGGTCAGGTCGGTCTCGGAGAGCACCGCGAGTTTGATCGCCGGGTCGATGAACCCGTGGTCGACGGAGCCGCAGGAGACATGGACGACCGACGGGGTCAGCTCGACGAGATCGGCGTCGAGACGGGCCGCGATGCCCTCGCCGCCGAGGACCTCGACCGTACGGCTGGCGGTGCCGTGGCCCTCCGTGAGGTACACGGTGCGCCAGCCGTCGGCGATCCAGCCCTTGGTGTCGGCCAGCGCACGGGCGGTGTCGCCGCGGTACGACTCCGGGGCGTGCATCCCCAGCTTGATCATGTCGTCCGCGATGTCCTCGTCCGCGGCGAAGGGGCTCACCGCCCACCACATCATGCCCAGTTCACGGGCCCGGTCACGGACGTCGGCGATCCCCCACAGGGAGGCCGCACCCACATCGATCGGCGCCTCTCCGCCACCCGCCGTCGCCGCCCACGAGGCCTGCAGGAACTCCTGCGAGGTGGCCACCAGGTCCGCCGCCCTGGTCCGCACCCGCTCGGGGTCGCAGACCACGGCCATCGACCCCACGGGCAGCACGTCGAGCAGCAGCTCCATGTCGTCGACGAGGACCGGGGCCAGCGACTCCATGCCCTCGACGGCGATCCCCTCGGCGATCTTGTTGAGCAGTTCGCCCAGCTCCGGGTGGGCCAGCGCCAAGGCCGCGGCCCGCTCCCGTACCTCGTCGGTCAGCAGCAGTTCACGGCAGGGCGGTGCCCAGAGCCCGTGCTCCGCGATCTCCAGGGAGCGCTGGTCGGCGACCTTGAAGTAGCGGATCTCCTCGACCTCGTCACCCCAGAACTCCACCCGGAGGGGGTGTTCCTCGGTCGGCGGGAACACATCGAGGATGCCGCCCCGGACCGCGAACTCGCCGCGCTTCTCGACCAGTTCGACCCGGGCGTAGGCGGCAGCAGCCAACGCCCCGGTGACCTCACCCAGATCGGCCGACTGCCCCGACCGCAGCGCCACCGGCTCCAGGTCGCCGAGCCCCTTGACCTGCGGCTGGAGTACGGACCTGATCGGCGCGACGACCACACTGACCGGCCCGGCGGCCGGGTCGTCGGCACGCGGGTGCGCGAGTCTGCGCAGCACCGCGATCCGCCGCCCCACGGTGTCCGACCTGGGCGAAAGCCGTTCGTGCGGCAGCGTCTCCCACGACGGGTAGTCCACCACCCCGTCCTCCGGCAGCAGCGAGCGCAGCGCCGCCGCCAGGTCCTCCGCCTCCCGGCCGGTGGCGGTCACCGCCAGCACGGTCCGCCGGGTCTCGCGCGCCAGCGCGGCGACGGCGAAGGGCCGCGCGGCGGGCGGGCCGACCAGGTCGACATGCATGCGGTGCCCGTCGGTGGCGGCCTTCACCGCTTCGGCGAGCGCGGGGTCCGAGAGGGCGGCATCGAGCAGACCGTGCAGACTCATGAAGAACGCTTTCCGTCCGGGAGATCCGGAGATCCGGTGGTGGCGGGCATCGTGCGGGCGTGGCGCGGCCGTACTGCGGTGCGCAACGCGAAGGACCCGACACGTGTCACGGGCCGGGGTTCTCCAGCGTACGACTTCCGGGCAAAGTCGGTGTGCTGTGTCAACCGGAGTGGCCGTCTGGTCGTATGTCCTCATGAGATGGGACCACGTCCGCCAGGGAGCTGCATGACTGTCGAGGAGTTCGAGGAGTTCTACGCTCACTCCGTAAAGCAGCTGGTGGGGCAGGTCTACCTGATGACCGGGGACCTGCATGAGGCCCAGGACGTGGTGCAGGAGGCTTTCGTACGGGCCTGGGGCCGGCGCTCCGCGCTGCGGAAGGACGCCGGGCCCGAGGCGTGGATCAGGACGGTGGCCTGGCGGCTCGCGGTGAGCCGGTGGCGGGGGCGCGGCCGGAGCGCCGACGCCTGGCGCCGCCACAGCGACGCCCGCCCGGCCGCGGTGTCCGAGCCCGATCCGGGCACGGTCGTACTGATCGCCGCCCTGCGGCAGCTGTCCGAGCGGCAGCGGCGGGTGGCGGTCCTGCACTACGTGTGCGATCTCACCGTCGAGCAGGTCGCCGCCGAGACGGGGATATCGACGGGCACGGTCAAGACCCATCTCTCCCGCGCCCGAGCCGCGCTCGCGCCGCATCTCTCCGAGGAGGAGCACGGTGCCTGAGACCGAGTACCAGCACGAGGACGACGGGTGGGACGACCGCTCCGGGAGCGGCGCCGGGGAGAGATACGGGGCGGGCTCCGGGGCAGGCGCCGGAGCGAACGCCGGAGCAGGATCCGGGGCAGGTGCCGGAGCAGGATCCGCCTGGGCGGGATCCGGGACGGGATCCGCCGGCACGCACACCTACGAGTACCAGCCCGACGACGCCCTCGCCCGCGCCTTCAAGCAGGCCGCCGACGCGGGCAGCCGGGCCGTCGTGCCCGCACCGGCCGCGCTGGTCTCGGCGCGCGGGGCCCGGCGCCGGCGCCGGGTGCTCGCCTCGGCCGCCGCCTGCGCGGTGTGCGTGCTGGCGAGCGGCGCCGCGGTGGCCGCGGTCCAGTTCCGGTCCGCCGCCCCCGTACTTCCGGCCGCCCCGCCGGGCCCGCAGAGCTCCGTCCGCGGCGACCGGACGAGCCCCTGGTCGGGTTCCGCCACGGCCTCCCCGTCCGACTGGCCCAGCAGCATCCCCACGACACCGTCCACCACCTTCCTCTCGACCGACCCGCCCCCGGGGGGCTGACGACGGCGCGGCCCCGGCAGGCGCCTGGTGCGCCTGCCGGGGCCGCGTCTCCCCGTTCCCCCGTTCCCCCGTTCCCCCGGTCCAAGGACCTGTCCTAGTCGGTCGCGATCGCGTTCAGTACGTTCATCCGGCCCGCCCGGAACGCCGGTATCAGCGCGGCGAACAGACCCACGAACGCCGAGGCGACGAAGACCGTGAGGATCGTCGTCCACGGGATCTCCAGGACGCCCATGCCCTCCAGCGCGAGGATCTTCTGGGCCGACGTGCCCCAGCCCATCCCCAGCCCCAGACCGAGCAGCGCACCGAAGAGCGCGATGACCACCGACTCCAGCCGGATCATCCGGCGCAGCTGACGGCGCGAGAGGCCGATCGCCCGCATCAGGCCGATCTCCCTGGTCCGCTCGACGACCGACAGGGCAAGGGTGTTCACCACACCCAGCACGGCCACGATGATCGCCAGGGCGAGCAGCCCGTAGACGATGTCGAGCAGCTGGCCGATCTGGTCCTTCAGCGTCTGCTTGAAGTCGGTCTGGTCCTGCACCTTGTACTGCGGGTAGTCGGTCAGCGTCTTCTTCAGCGCGGCGTAAGCGGCCTTCTCCTGGCCGTCCTTGGCCTTGGCGAACATGATGACGTTCAGCGGGACCTTCGCGGCGGGCAGGTACCGCTCGGCCGTCGTGATGTTCATGTACATCGCGCCCTTGTCGACGCTCGTGTCGTCGGACGTGACGGCCGCGATCCGCAGCTTCGCCGTACGCCCGCCCTCGAACGCGACGGTCAGGGTGTCTCCGACCTTGATGCCGTGCTTCTTCGCGTAGGCGTCACCGACCGACATGGCGTCCTTGCCGTACGCCGCCGAGAGATCACCGGAGACGGTCTCGCGCCGCAGGTCCTGCGCGTACGTCGGGTCGGCCGCGACGACCGGCTGCTTCTCCTTCGTACCGTCCGGGGCGGTCAGTTCGGAGTCGACCGCCTTGTAGTCGGTGACGTGCTCCAGACCCGGCGTCGCCGCGAGCGCCTTCCGGGCCTGCGGCACGATCAGCGCGCCCCGGGGGCTCTGGACGATGAAGTCCGCACCCACCGACTTGTCCAGCTCGTCCGTGGCGGAGGCCACCATCGAGGAGCCGACCACCGACAGGCAGGCCACCAGCGCGAGCCCGATCATCAGGGCGGCGCCCGTCGCCCCCGTACGCCGCGGGTTGCGCAGCGCGTTGCGCTCGGCCATCCGGCCGACCGGGCCGAACACCCGCAGTACCACCGCGCTGATCGCCCGGACCACGACACCCGCGAGCAGCGGGCCGATGACCACGAAACCGATGAGCGTGAGGACCACGCCGATCCCGAGATACGCCGATCCCTGGCCCGACTTGTCCGCTCCCGCGGCGGCGAGGAGCGCCGCCGTACCGGCGCCGGTGAGCACCAGGCCGATGACTGCCCGGAGCCGGCCGGCCCGGCCGTCGGCCGGTGTGCCTGCGTCCCGCAGCGCGGCCATCGGGGAGATCTTCCCGGCCCGCCTGGCCGGGATGTAAGCGGCGACGACCGTGACGACGATGCCGAGGAGCATGCCGATCGCGGGGGTCGTCCAGAGGACCGTCAGATCGTCCGTGGACAGGTCCATGCCGGTGGCGCCCATCACCTTCATCAGCCCGACGGCCAGGCCGACACCGGCGCCGACGCCGAGTACCGAGCCGAAGAAGCCGAGCAGCAGCGCCTCGACCAGCACCGAGCGGTTGATCTGCTTCCGGCTGGAGCCGAGCGCCCGCATCAGGCCGATTTCCCGGGTGCGCTGGGCGACCAGCATCGAGAAGGTGTTGATGATCAGGAAGATGCCGACGAGGAAGGCGATCCCGGCGAAGCCGAGCATCGCGTACTTCATGACGTCGAGGAAGGAGCCGACGTCGGCGCGGTTGGCGTCCGCGTTCTCCTTCTGGGTCTGGAACTTGTACGGTCCGGGCAGCGCGGCGGCCACGTTCCGCTTCAACTCGATGTCACTGACACCCGGTCGGGCGGTGACCCCGATGCTGGTGAACCGGTCGGGGGCGCCCAGCAGTCCCCGCTGCGCGGTGGCGGTGTCGAAGTACACGACGGCGGCACCGGGGTTGGTCACCTTGAACGTGGCGATGCCGCTGATCCTCGCCCGGATGTCACCGGTGGCGGTGATGGTGCGCAGCTCGTCACCGAGCTTCAGGTGGTGCTTCTTCGCCGTGTCGGCGTCGACCATCACCTCGGTGGGGCCCTGCGGCCGGTGGCCGGAGGTGACCGCCATCGACTTGCTGTCGTCGGCCGTCCAGTTGCCCGCGATCGTCGGGGCGCCGCTGCTGGAGCCCATGTCCGTGTTGTGGCGGTCGACGACGGTCACGCTCATGCTGGAGACGCCGCCCACCGCCGACTTCACCCCGTCGGCCTTCCCGACCTTCGCCAGTACGGAGGCGGGCAGCGAGTCGGGCCTGCCGTTCAGCGGGTTCTCGTCGGCCCCCTTCGCGGCCTCGGGGCTGACCGTGACGTCCGCCGCGGTGGCCGCGAAGAGCTTGTCGAACGTGGTGTTCATGGTGTCGGTGAAGACGAGCGTGCCGCACACGAAGCCGACCGACAGCAGGACCGCGACGGCGGACAGCGCCATCCGCCCCTTGTGCGCGAAGAAGTTGCGCATCGAGGTCTTCCAGACGGTCATGACGTCCGCCCGCGCGCGTCGAAGTCCTTCATACGGTCGAGGACCTGGTCGGCCGTGGGGCCGTACATCTCGTCGACGATCCTGCCGTCCGCGAGGTACAGCACCCGGTCCGCGTACGAGGCGGCGACCGGGTCGTGCGTGACCATCACAATGGTCTGCCCCAGCTCGGAGACCGACTTCCGCAGAAAGCCCAGCACTTCGGCGCCCGCACGGGAGTCGAGGTTCCCCGTCGGCTCGTCACCGAAGATGATCTCGGGCCGGGCGGCCAGCGCACGCGCCACCGCGACGCGCTGCTGCTGCCCGCCGGAGAGCTCCGTCGGCCGGTGCTTCAGCCGGTCCTTGAGCCCGACGGTCTCCACGACCTGCCGCAGCCACTCGGCGTCGGGCCTACGGCCCGCGATGTCCATCGGCAGCGTGATGTTCTCGATCGCGTTGAGCGTGGGCAGCAGGTTGAACGCCTGGAAGATGAAGCCGATCCGGTCGCGTCGCAACTGGGTGAGCTTCTTGTCCTTCAGCCCGGTGATCTCGGTCTCGTCCACGTAGATTTGCCCGGAGCTGACGGTGTCGAGCCCGGCGAGGCAGTGCATCAGCGTCGACTTGCCGGAGCCCGAAGGCCCCATGATCGCGGTGAACTGCCCCCGGGCGATGTCCACATCGACATGGTCCAGGGCGACGACCCGGGTCTCCCCCGAGCCGTACGCCTTGACGACCTGCCGCGCCCGTGCGGCAACAGCCGTACGCCCTCCAGTACCCCCGTGCCTGGGAATGGTCACAGCCGTTGTCACGGTAAGTCTCCTATGTCGGTCAACACCCGCTTGTCAGCAAGCAGGCAAGAAGTCTGTCGATCCGGGGTGCACCGGCGCACTGGTGCACGTCTCCGTCTCCGCCCTGGGGTTTTCCCCACCCCACCCCTGCGGCGGGCCGCCCGGTCGTGCGAGCGGCCATGAACAAACGTTAAGGAACAGCCCCGGTCCCGCTCGTCCTCCGCCGGGACGAACGCTCCCCGGCCATGTGTAAGGGGCGGACCCTAGGGGTTCCCCGGGGACCGGGCCGCGGACGTACGGGTACGCACGACGGGACATACGGGTGCGCACGACGACCGGGCCGCGGTAGTGCGGGGACTCATCCCGTTGGCGTCAACGCCGTGCAGGGGATGACCCGTTGGGGCGAGGGCAAGTCCGCACCCATGCACGGCGCTTGCCGGGGAAATACCGTCTCGCGTGGTCAGTTCCCGGGAGGCACCACCCGGGCACGACAGATCTGGAGGGAATTGATGACCACCCTGAGTTACTTCTTCCAGTCCGAGGCCGCCCAGCAGGTCCGGGAAGAGGGACGCGAAGAAGGCCGGGAAGAGGGCCGGGAGGAAGGCCGGGAAGAGGGCCGGGAAGAAGGCCGGGCGGAAGCGCAGGCCGGTGCCGTGCTGATGGTGCTGGAGCGGCGCGGTGTCGCCGTTCCCCCCGAGGTGCGGGACCGCGTCAACCGCTGCACGAACCTTCCGACTCTCGCCGCCTGGCTGGACCGGGCCTGGTCCGTCGCATCCGCCGGGGAGCTCTTCGCCCAGCCCTGACCCGGCCCCGAGAGGTGCGCGCCCCGGCCGGGGCGTTCACCCCTCCGCCGGCGCCTTGCCGGTGAGCGACGCCAGGCTGCTCCGTACGTGCGCCATGTGCGCGCGCAGTTCCTCCTGCGCCTCGGTGTTCTCCCGCAGGACCCGCTCCGTCTCGCGCTCCAGCCGCTCCGCCCGCACCCGCGCCTGCGCGATCAGCTCGGCGCCGCGCGCCTCCGCGTCCTCCTGGCCGTGCCGCGCCTGCTCCTCCGTCACCGACAGGGCGCGCTGCGCCTCCGCCAGGCGGGCCTCCGCGCGGGAGATCAGCTCGGCGTGACGGGCGTCGAAGTCGGCTTCCCTGGACGCCAGTTCGTGCTCCGCGGCCTCACCCCGCTCGCCCTGCTCCTTCTCCAGCTCCGCCAGCAGGTCCGCCGTACGCGCCCGCATCTCCCGCAGCACGCCGAGCGACTCGCCCCGCCACTGCTTCGCGTCCCGGCGCGAACCGATCCGCAGCTCGTCGGACGTGCCCTGCGCACCCGCCAGCAGCTCCTGGGCGTACGCGTCGGCGGCGGCCCGTACCGCGTCCGCGTCCGTGCGTGCCGCGTCCCGCAGCGCGCGCTCCGCCGCTCCGGCCTCGTCGTACAGCCGCTGAGCCGCCGCGAGCGCCTCGGAGCGCAGGCCCTCCGCCTCCTCCGTGGCCAGCGTGATCAGCGTCTGCGCCCGAGCGCCGAGCGACTCGTACGTCTGCGGGGCGAGCGCGGCCACCTGCTCACCCAGGGCGACGGCGGCGGCCTCCATCTCCTTCGCGAGTACGGTCAGCCGCGCCGCCCGCTCCCACGCCTCGTCGCGCTCCTGCGAGAGTCCCGCGACGAAACGGTCGACCTGCTCCGCCCGGTACCCGCGGCCCCGCACGCCGGTGAAGCCATGAGGTGACACCGATGCTGAACTCATCCTTCAAGCCCCTCTTCGAACACGATGTGCGGCCCGGCATTCCACACGGCCCGGCGCACATCTTGGTAGATCATCGCGAAGCGCTCATAACGCGACACTCCGCCCATCTCATCCACCCAGGATGCGGCACTCCGTCCCGGAAGCCGGCATCGCGGTCCGACAGCGGCCGGATCCGGCCCCCGGCCGACCCTCAGGACCGGGTGCTCCCGGCACCCGCACACGACAGAGGCGCCCGGCCGCGCATCGCGGCCGGGCGCCTCAGGAAGGGCTGTGTCAGGAAGGGCAGTGCCAGGAAGGCTGTGTCAGAGCAGCCCGTCCCACATCTGCTCCAGCAGGACCGACCACCAGTTGTCCGGTGAACCGAGCGCGGCCTGGTCCAGCATCATCAACTGTGCCTGGAAATCGACGGTCCAGCGGCCCGCCTGCTCCGGGGTGAGCCCGAAACGCAGCCGCCACATCCGGCCCAGCAGCGCCAGCGAACGCACGAACTCGGGCAGCCCCGAGTTCACGAACTGCGGCGGCACCGGCTGCCCCCCGGGACCCGCCTCCACCGGCACGGCCACGATGTTCGCCGTCCCGTACTGGACACAGAGCGCCCGGCCGAAGTCGGACCCCATCACCAGATACGAACCGGCGTCCGAGGCGGCCTGCACCTGCCGCTGGGCGGCCAGTTCAGCCAGTGTCGGCACCGGCTGACCGGGCACCGCCTGCGCCCAGAAGAACGGACCGAAGTCCACCGGCAGCCCCGCCCACACCAGCGTCTGCGCCACGACGTCCGGGACACCCTGACGCGAAACGGCCCGCTGATCGAAGCGGAAGACACCCTGCGGCCCGAAACTCTGCGCCAGTTCCTGCGCGACGCCCTGCGGCGGGAGCGGCGGCGCCGGCTGCACCGCGGGCAGCGGCGCACGCACCGGCGCGGGCCGCGCCGGACCGTCCGCCACCTGGTGCAGCTCACCCTGGTGGGTCAGGAGGTGCTGCATCCCCTGCTGACGGCTGGCATGGTCCCTGCCGTACGGGGCGACGCTGGTGATCCGCACCTGCGGCCACGTCTCCCGGATCATCCGCGCGCAGTACCCGCCGGGCAGCTCGCACGACTCCAGCTCCGTGTGCAGCTCGATGACCTGCTGCGGCGGCACGTTCATGGCACGCAGCTCGTGCAGCATCTGCCACTCCGGGTGCGGGGTGCCGGGCGCGGAACGCCGGATGAGCTGCTGCTCGGACCCGTCCGGCGCCCGGAAGCGCAGCACCGCCTGGTAACCGGGGCCCACGGTCGGCAGCCCGGTCGGCGGCTGCTGCGGATACCCGTACGCGGCACCCTGCTGGGGCGGCACGGGACCGGGCGGCGCTACGGGACCGGACACGGCCGGACCGGCCAGCATGGTCGCCGCCTGGTGCACCCCGCCGCCCATGCTGCCGCCGGACGGCGGCGCCGGAGGACCAGGCGGACCGGGCGGCTGCGGCGCACCCGGAACACCGGGCGGACCGGGCGGCTGCGGCGCACCCGGAACACCGGGCGGACCGGGCGGCTGCGGCGCGCCGGGAACACCGGGCGGGCCCGGGGGCTGCGGCGGACCGGGGGGCCGGGCCCCGCCGAGACTGCCCTGGCCGCCCAGGCTCGGGGTGGCCAGCATCGTCGCGGCGTGGTGGACCCCACCCCCGCCGCCCGTACCGCCGCCACCCGTACCGCCGCTGGACGGCGGCTTCGGAGGACCGGGCGGTCGCGGCGCACCCGAGATACCGGGCGGGCCCGGGACACCGGGCGGCAGCGGCCGGTCGGCGCCGAGCTGCGAGACCAGCTGCGTCGGGACGTATCCACCGGCCGGAACCCCGGGCGGCAGTGGCGGACCCTCGGGGGCACGCGCACCCGGCGTACCCGGGGCGCCGGGCGGCGGCGGAGTACCGGCACCCGCACCCCGGGCCCCCCTGGGCACGCGCGGGGGCGCCGTGGCCTTGCTGGTCGCGGCGTCGGCGATGTCACTCGCACCCGCGGCAGGACCGGGCGCGGGGAGGGGGCCGGGACGGGCAGCGGGCGCTACGGGCGGAGCCGTCGGCGCCGAACGCTCGGGCAACGGCATCGGCGGGGGCAGCGGGGACTGCTGCTGCGGAGGCTGAGGCGACTGCGGTTGAGACGGCGGCTGCGGCTGCGACGGCAACGGCGACTGCGGTACCTGGGACTGCTGCGGCGCCTGGGACTGCGGCGAGTGCGGTTCCGGCCGCTTCCCCGGACCGTCCAGCGCGGGCGCGACCGTCGTCGACGGCAACCCGCTGCCGCCCGACATCAGCGCGGTCCTGGCCTCCGGCGCCACCACGGGCGGCGCGTCGCTCTCGTCGTCCGAACCGGCCAGCGGCGGCGCGAACACCGTCGCGGGCAGCGGTACGGACGCGTCCTCCCCGCCGGGAACGGCGCTCGTGTCCGTCCCGGCCCACGGAGTGCCGTCCACGGGAACGCCGTCATTGGCCGTCGGCTCGTGATCGGCACCGGGGCCACCGGCGTTCGGCCAGGACGACCCGCCCGCATCGGCGGACGGGGTCCCGCCGGACGTACCCCAACTCCCGCCCGACGACGGCGTACCGGCGCCCACAGGACTCCCGGCACCGGAACCGGCATCCGAGCCGGACCCCGACCCGGACCGCCGGTCCGGAATCCCCAGCTTGTCCGCCGCGTCCTGCAACCACTCCGGCGGAGTCAGCAGGAACGACGTCTGGTTCAGATCGATCCGCTGCGGCGGTTCCGGCGACGCGGCAGCCGCCTCACCCGCCACCCCGTACTCCTCCTCGAAACGGCGGACGACCTCACCCACCGCGAGCCCCGGCCACAGCGTCGCCTCACCACTGTCGCGCGCGATCACCAGCCGCTGCCGGCCACCACCACCCGAAGGGCCTTCCGCACGGTCCTCCGCCCACACCACGAACCCGAGGTCGAACTCCCGCACCCGCACCTCACGGTGCTGATACGCGGGAACGTCCCCGTTGACCCACTCTTCCGCGCGCTCCTGCGCCTGCGCAAAGGTCACCATCGGCTCTTCACCCCTCGGCCGAGACCGGGACGGCCTGCGCGAAGCCGCCGTCCACCATCAGGTTCGCCACCGTTTCCAGCTCCGGCGGGTTCCCCGCAAGACGCTCCAGAAACGCATCGAAATCCGCACCGCACGGCAACAACAGCCGCTCCACCCTCTCGGCCGGCGGCCAGGCATCCTGGTCACGCGCATCGTCGTACGCACAGAACCAGACCGAGCCGACCCCGCCGCCCTTCACCTTCACCGCGAGGATCCCGCCCTGGACGAAACCGACACCCAGGTAATCCTTCGTCAGGTGGTCCCGCAAGCACTTGTTCACGTACACCAGGTCATTGACCGCGGCCTCGTCCCGCACCGTGAAGAACGGCTGGTCCACCAACAGCCCCAACTCCGCGTCCAGCGCGGCACCGACCGGCGCGCAACCGCCCGCCGCCTTCAGGAACGAGCGGTACGCGGCAGGCAACCGGTACCCCAGATCCTCCTCGACACCCAGAACCTGCTGCTCACCGACCGCCACCGACCCCTTCGGCAGCCCGAAGTGCGCCGGACGCGTGTCCTGGAGCGGGCGGGTACCCCTCTTCTCCTGGTCGACAGCCGCCGTCGCGAGCCCACCGTGGTGCCGCAGCAACGCCTTGACCTCGACCGGTACGAGTTCGAGCCGACGCCCCCCGGGCACGTGGTGCCAGGTCCAGCCGTGCGGAGTGGCAACAGCCGGGATCGTGTCCCACAACTCGTGCCCCGAAGCGGCCAGCGCCGCATTGGCCGACACGTAGTCCGTCAGCCGCAGTTCATCGACACCGAACCCCTCGGGGGGCTCCGCGATCTCCGCGGCGGCACGCGCGTACGGCGAGAAATCCGGGAAGCCGTCTCCGTCCACCCGCACACCACGGGGGTGGCGCGCGGCCCGCACCGGGTCCGGGAAGTTCACGAGCTGCCCGGCGTAGGCCGCATTCGGTGGCGCGGCTTGCTGCCCGAGCCGACCTGTCGTCATGGCGGTTGCCCCCTGCTGCGAATGGCTTAGACCGCCCGGGGCGGTCTTAGTGACGGACAGCCTATGCGGTGGGGCAAGAAGAGGCCCCGCCCCAGTTCCCACCGGCCCACAGCCGTAACGGACCGTCACGTTCGAGTGACCCGCAAGCGACACAACACCCCGATCAACAGCCCCAGCTTCCGCACCACCCGTCCCATTTGGCAGGCTGACCCCGCAACACGGGGGGCGCAACACCGGCAGCAACAGCTGCAGGGGGTGGGAGGGGTATCACAGCCATGCACACGGCACAGTCACCACAAACCGGGCCATCGGGCGACCCACGCCTGCGCTGGAGCAGTACGGAATCCCGCCCGCCGGAGCTCCTGCACCGCCGGGACGGCATCCTGCCCACCGTCGCCGCGGCACTCTCCGTACGCGGCGCCGACACCCTCACCTCGACCGCGGGCAAGGCCGACCAGCCACCCGCGCTCCACCCCCTCGTCCAGGACTTCCTCGCCACCCTCACCAGCGGCCAGCGGGAACGGTTCACCGGACGCTGCCCCGAAGCGATCCTGCTCTCCCGGCACCTCACCGCCGTCGAGGGCACCCGCTCCAAACGAGCCGCCCGCAAGCCCCTCACCAACGGCGAAGCCCGCCGTACCCTGAAACACGCCAAGATCACCGCCCGCCGCATCCGCGAGGACGGCGACCCGCTGCACGGCAGCTACGCACCGCCGTGCCGCTCCTGTACGGCGATGCTCGCCCACTTCGGGGTACGCGCAGTCGATCCGACCACCGAGAAGGGCTGAACCACCGCAGATGCCGCCGCACACGCAGGACGCGCCGGACGCTCCCAGCACCCGCTTCCCCGACACCGTCGACGCCGCGCTGCGCACAGCGGGCTGGCTGCCCGGACGCTGGGACATCCGGGGCGCCGAGCAGTGGGCCGACGCCCTGCGCGCCCACGTCTCCCCCGGAGGCCACCGGCACGCCGTCTTCCCCGCGGCCGTCGAGGCCTGGGCAGAGTTCGGCGGACTGCGGATCACCGGCCCGGCACCCGGCCGCCAGAACGCCCCGGCCCCGTTCCTCGTCGACCCGCTCACCGGCCTGCACCTCGCCCGTACACTCGCCGACCTCGGACGCGCCCTCGGTACCGAGATCGCCCCGCTCGGCGAAGAAGGAGACGGCCAGGCCCTCCTCGCGATCGACTCGGACGGCCGGATCTACAGCATCGACCACACCGGCGACTGGTACCTCGGCCCCGACATCGACCAAGGCCTCGCCACGCTGATCACCGGGCTGCAACCCCTCCGGCTCACCTCGGGCTGACCCCCGGCAGGCCCGGGGCACCCGCACCCGCGACCCGGGCCCTCACGAACCACGACCGGCTCAGGCCGCCTGCCGCCCCGGCAGCAGCGCCGACACCCGGAAACCCCCGGCATCCGTCGGCCCCGAGACGAACGCCCCGCCCAGCGCGGTCACCCGCTCCCGCATCCCCACCAGGCCGTTCCCCCCGCTGGGCAGCCCCGCATCGGCCACTCCCGCGTCCGACGGACCGTTCTCCACCTGCATGGCCACCTCGGCCCCCCGGTGCGCGAGCCGCACCCAGGTCTTCGCACCCGCCGCATGCTTGTGCACATTGGTGAGCGCCTCCTGGACCACGCGGTACGCGGTCCGCTCGACCACCTCGTCGTACCGCCCCGCCTCGCCCTCCACCACCAGCTCCACGACCATCCCCGCCGCCCTCGACTGCCCGACCAACGCCTCCAGCTCGTCCAGACACGGGCCGTCACCCCCGGCCGCCGCAGCAGCCGCGGCAGCCGCAGCTCCGACAGCCGCCAACGGCACCGGCGCCGGAGCCCGCACCGCATCCCCCGTACGCAGCACCCCCAGCATCTCGCGCAGCTCCGTGAGCGCCTGACGACCCATGTCCCCGACGAGCGCCGCGTTCTTCGACGCCTTCACGGGGTCCTTCAACGCCACCGCCTGGAGCGCCGCGGCGTGCACCACCATCAGACTCACCCGGTGCGCCACCACGTCGTGCATCTCCCGGGCGATCCGCGTCCGCTCCTCGGTACGCGCCCACTCGGCACGCTCCTCGGCCCGGTCCGCCAGCAGCGACAGCTCACGCTCCAGGCTGTCCGCGCGCTCCCGCAGACTCTCCATCAGCCGCCTGCGCGCCCCTATGTACAACCCGAACAGCACCGGCGGCGCGGTCAGACCCAGCGACATGAAGACGGACCCCAGCACCACGAACAGGCCGTCACGCGGACCCAGTCCGTGCCGGAGCTGCACGAACGTCACGATGAGCGTGCCCAGCAGCGACATCGCCGTCAGCGCGCCGGTCAGCCTGCGCGGCACATCGGACGCCGCGAGCGTGTAGAGCCCGACGATGCCCATGAGGAAGCCCATCTGGGCAGGCGTGACCGCGACCGACACCAGCACCACGGCGATCGGCCACCGCCGCCGCAACACCAGCACCGCCCCGGCCAGCAGCCCGAACACCACCCCGAACGGCAGGGGAAGCCCCGCCTGCCCGGAGAAGTCGACCCCCTCCAGCGCACACTCCAGCGCCGAGACGACCCCCAGCCCCACATCCAGCACGGCGCTGCGCCGCCGCTCCCACCACCACCAGCCACGGGCGGTCAGTCCCGTGGCCGTGGCGTCCTGGTACGCCCCCGTTGCGGTCATGCCGTCCAGCGTACGGGCGGGCCGGACCCGGGCTCACGAATTTCGATGCGGGAGGTTACGTGCGATACGCGACGACCACCCGAACCAGTGAATCGGCCAAGCTTTCGAAGCGGGTGAGCGCATATCGGATGAGGCTCGTCACATGACGGACACCAGCAGCAAATACAGCGACTTCGAGGGGTTGCGTGAGCGGGCGGTCGCTCTGCGGAGGGAGGGGCTGAGCCGCCGCCAGATCCGCGATCGGCTGTACATCGACAACAACGACATCCTCAACCGCCTGTTGCAGGGCGAGCCCGCGCCGGAGTGGACGAAACGCCCCCGCGCCAAGGACGGCCTGCGGGCGAAGGCACGGGAGCTGCGGCTCCAGGGGATGACGTACGACCAGATACAGGTGGAGCTGGGGTGCTCGAAAGGTTCGATCTCGTTGTGGGTGCGGGATCTGCCGAAGCCTCCCCGACGCACTACCACCGAGCAGGCGAAACTCGCCGGCCGTCTGCGATGGGAGCACGAACTGGCGGTACGCGACATCGAGCGCCAGAAGACCAAGGCCGCTGCGGCAGACGAAATCGGCACCCTGTCCGACCGGGAGCTCTTCTTCGTCGGCGTAGCCCTGTACTGGGCAGAAGGCACCAAGGACAAGCCGTACGACCGCCGGGAGAACGTCACCTTCGTCAACAGCGACCCTGGGGTGATCGAGGTCTACCTGGCATGGCTCAGGCTGCTCGAAGTGGCCCCGGAGCGTATCTGCTACCGGCTGATGATTCACGAGACAGCCGATGTGGAGACAGCCAAGCTCTACTGGGCCGAGCTGATAGGCGTCGATGTCTCCGTCTTCCAGAAGACGACCCTCAAGAAACACAATCCGAAGACGGTTCGGAAGAACACCGGTGAGAACTACCGGGGCTGCCTCGTCATCCGCGTCGCGCAGGGAGCTGAGCTGTACCGACGCATCGAAGGCTGGTGGCATGGCATCGTGGATGAGACGCGGTCTCTCCTCAGGTAGGGTCTGACGCTGTGATCCGCCGTGGGGTAGCGGCATCCCGCAGACCTTTGGAGTCTTGAGACGCTGGTTCGAATCCAGCCGGCGGAGCCACAATTCGGGTCCCGGCCTCCACGGCCGGGACCCGCCTTCGTTTCCGTCCCGAAACCCCCCCGGTATCCTGCGGGTGTCCACCCCCCGCAGCCGAAGGGCACCACCGTGAGCGCCAACCCCCCGGCCGTCGTCGTCCTAGCAGCGGGTGCGGGCACCCGTATGAAGTCGGCCGTCCCCAAGGTCCTGCACGAGATCAGCGGCCGCTCCCTCGTCGGGCACGTCGTCGCCGCCGCCCGTGAGCTGGACCCCGAGCACCTCGTCGTGGTCGTCGGGCACGAGCGCGAGAAGGTGCAGGCCCACCTCGGCGAGATCGACGCGGACGTCCGTACCGCCGTGCAGCAGACCCAGCAGGGCACCGGGCACGCCGTCCGGACCGCGCTCGAAGAGCTGGGCTCGGTGCCCGGGGGCACCGTCCTCGTCGTCTGCGGTGACACCCCGCTGCTCACCGGCGCCACGCTGAGCGCCCTGTCGGCCGCCCACACCGCCGACGGCAACGCCGTGACCGTGCTGACCGCCGAGGTGCCCGACGCCACCGGCTACGGGCGCATCGTGCGGGACCACTGCGGCGCCGTGACCGCGATCGTCGAGCACAAGGACGCCTCCGACACGCAGTTGGTGATCCGGGAGATCAACTCCGGGGTGTTCGCGTTCGACGGGCAGCTGCTCGCGGACGCGCTGGGCAAGGTGCGTACGGACAACAGCCAGGGCGAGGAGTACCTCACCGACGTGCTGGGCATCCTGCGCGAGGCCGGGCACCGGGTCGGGGCGTCCGTCGCCGGTGACCACCGGGAGATCCTCGGCATCAACAACCGGGTGCAGCTGGCCGAGGCGCGCGCGCTGCTGAACGCCCGGCTGCTGGAGCGGGCGATGCTGGACGGGGTGAGCGTGATCGACCCGTCGTCGGTGTTCATCGACGCGACCGTCACCTTCGAGCCGGACGCGATCATCCACCCCGGCACGCAGCTGCTCGGCACCACCCACCTCGCGGAGGGCGCCGAGGTCGGCCCCAACTCACGGCTCAAGGACACCACGGTCGGCAAGTTCGCCCGGGTGGACAACACGGTGGCGGACGGCGCGGAGGTCGGCGAGCAGGCGACCGTGGGCCCGTTCGCCTATCTGCGGCCCGGTACGCGGCTCGGGGCCAAGGGCAAGATCGGCACGTACGTCGAGACGAAGAACGCCACGATCGGCGAGGGCACGAAGGTGCCGCACCTCTCCTATGTCGGCGACGCGACGATCGGCGAGTACACGAACATCGGCGCCGCGAGCGTCTTCGTGAACTACGACGGGCAGCACAAGCACCACACCACGATCGGATCGCACTGCCGTACCGGTTCGGACAACATGTTTGTGGCGCCTGTCACGGTCGGGGACGGCGTCTACACCGCCGCCGGCTCGGTGATCACGAAGGATGTGCCGCCGGGCGCACTGGCCGTCGCCCGGGGCCAGCAAAGGAATATCGACGGTTGGGTGGCCAGGAAGCGTCCGGGAAGCGCCGCCGCGGAGGCCGCTCTCTCGGCGTCGGAGGAGCCGGTCAGCGAAAGCTGACCGGAAACAGGTGTGTTCATCTGCGCGTACCGTGATAGATACACGCACCGGCCCACGGGCCGGACATGCCCCGGCTCTCGGGCCGGATTTACGGGGTTCGCCCCGGACATATCGCACCGGCTGGCTCGCCCAGCAGCAATCAACACGTCTGAGGAGACTGTGCTGTGACCGGGATCAAGACGACCGGCGAGAAGAAGCTGATGCTCTTCTCCGGCCGCGCCCACCCCGAGCTGGCCGAGGAGGTCGCATCCAATCTGGGTGTGGACCTGGTGCCGACTAAGGCCTTCGACTTCGCGAACGGCGAGATCTACGTCCGTTTCCAGGAGTCGGCCCGTGGTGCCGACTGCTTCCTGATGCAGAGCCACACGGCTCCCATCAACCAGTGGATCATGGAACAGCTGATCATGATCGACGCCCTGAAGCGGGCCTCGGCCCGGAGCATCACGGTGATCGTGCCGTTCTACGGCTACGCCCGCCAGGACAAGAAGCACCGCGGCCGGGAGCCGATCTCGGCCCGTCTCATCGCGGACCTGATGAAGACCGCGGGCGCCGACCGCATTCTCACGGTCGATCTGCACACCGACCAGATCCAGGGCTTCTTCGACGGCCCGGTGGACCACCTCTTCGCGCTGCCGATCCTGGCGGACTACGTGGGCGCCAAGGTCGACCGCTCCAAGCTGACCATCGTCTCGCCCGACGCGGGCCGGGTACGGGTCGCCGACCGCTGGTGCGACCGTCTCGGTGCGCCGCTGGCGATCGTCCACAAGCGCCGTGACAAGGACGTCGCGAACCAGGTCACCGTTCACGAGGTCGTGGGTCAGGTCGAGGGCCGCGTCTGCGTGCTGGTGGACGACATGATCGACACCGGTGGCACGATCTGCGCCGCGGCCGACGCGCTGTTCGCCAACGGCGCCGAGGACGTCATCGTGACGGCGACGCACGGTGTCCTCTCGGGTCCGGCGGCCGACCGTCTGAAGAACTCGAAGGTCAGCGAGTTCGTCTTCACGAACACGCTGCCCGACCCGGGCAATCTGGACCTGGACAAGATCACGGTGCTCTCGATGGCGCCGACGATCGCCCGCGCGGTGCGCGAGGTCTTCGAGGACGGCTCGGTGACCAGCCTCTTCGAGGAGCAGGAGTAACCGTCTGAAGGCTGCCCGAGGGCAGCCTGAAGATCGATTTCTGGGACGGCCTCCCCGCCGGGTAGACTCACGGAGTTGCTCGGCGAGGGAGGCCGTACTCATAGGTACGGCGCTCCGTTATCGACGCGCTCTTCGTAGCAGGCCGCGATACGTGGCCGGGTGACCCAGCCGTTTTTCGTCACCTACGAGGAGTGCCACATGGCCGAGGTCAAGCTCAGCGCCGAAGTCCGTAACCAGTTCGGCAAGGGCGCCGCCCGTCAGACCCGTCGTGAGAACAAGGTTCCCGCGGTCATCTACGGTCACGGCGCCGAGACGGTGCACATCACCCTTCCGGGCCACGAGCTGATGATGGCGCTCAAGACCGCCAACGCTCTGCTCAGCCTGGACATCGAGGGCCGCACCGAGCTCTGCATCCCCAAGGCCGTCCAGCGTGACGCCATCAAGCGCACCATCACCCACGTCGACCTGCTCGCGGTCAAGCTGGGCGAGAAGGTCACCGTCGAGGTCTCGGTGCAGGCCGAGGGCGACCTGGCGCCGGGCTCCAACCTGCTGGAGTACGTGCTCAACACCCTGACCGTCGAGGCCGAGGCCACCCACATCCCCGAGTCGGTCACCGTCTCGGTCGCGGGTCTGGACGCCGGTGCGTCGATCCTGGCCAAGGACATCCCGCTGCCGGCCGGCACCACCCTCGCCATCGACGAGGACGCCGTGGTCATCCAGATCGTGGCCGCGCAGGCCGAGGAGCCCGCTGCCGACGCCGCCGAGGGCGAGAGCGCCGAGGCCTGAGCCTCGCTCTGATCCCGGGCCGCGTTGTTCCGGGACTTCGCTGAATCCGCCGTCCGTGCCGCAAGGCGCGGGCGGCGGCTGGCTGTTCACCCGCTTTCCCGGCTTCACCCGCTTTCCGGTTCACCCGCTTTCCGGCTTCACTCGCTTTCCGGCTTCACCCGCTTCACCGGCTGCCCCTGGGAGACGTGCAGATGACGACCGATCCGACCGCGCCCTGGCTCGTCGTGGGTCTCGGCAACCCCGGCCCCGACTACGCGGCCAACCGCCACAACGTCGGCTTCATGGTGGCCGATCTGCTCGCGGAGCGCATCGGGGGCAGGTTCAAGGCGCACAAGGCCCGTGCCCAGGTCATGGAGGGGCGGATCGGTCCGCCGGGTCCCGCCAACCGCCGGGTGGTGCTGGCGAAGCCGATGTCGTACATGAATCTCTCGGGCGGTCCGGTCACCGCGCTGCGCGACTTCTACAAGGTGGACACGGCGAACATCGTCGCCGTCCACGACGAGCTGGACATCGATTACGGCACGCTGCGGCTGAAGCTGGGCGGTGGCGACAACGGCCACAACGGTCTGAAGTCGATGACCAAGTCGATGGGCCCCGACTACCACCGGGTCCGGTTCGGTATCGGGCGTCCGCCGGGGCGGATGCAGGTCGCCGATTTCGTGCTGAAGGACTTCTCCTCGGCGGAGCGCAAGGAGCTGGGGTACTTCGTGGACCGGGCGGCGGACGCGGTCGAGGCGCTGATCATCGAGGGGCTGGAGCGCGCGCAGACCACGTACAACTCCTGACTCCCCCGGGCGTTCTTCCCGCCCGGGTTGACCGGATGCGGTTGCATGGCCAAGGATCGCGCCCCATGAAGCGGAGTCGTGGCGTCCTGCTGTACGCGCGCCGGGCAGCCATGGGCTGTGTCGCGGCGCTGATCCTGGTCGCCGGGTTCTGGTCCTCGTGGGGGACGGCCCAGCACGTGATCCTCGCGAAGGGCCGCGACCACGGCACGCTGACGGTGGCCTCCTGCGCGGGCGACACCTGTACCGGCCCGTACACGCCGTCGGCGGGGTCGGAGCCGCACTCGGGGTTGAGCATCGACAAGTCGACGGCGGCGAAGAAGGGCGAGGAGCTGCCGGTGGTGGTCCGTCCCGGGTCGGACGAGGCGATCCGGACCGGGTGGGCCGGGGTGCTGCACGCCTGGGTGCCGTTGGGCGGGGCGTTGGTGCTGGCGGCGCTGGTGATCGGTGGTGGACTGCGGATGACGCGTACGGCGTGGGTGGCGGGCGGCGCGGGTGCGGCGTTGCTGGCGGCGGCGTTCCTCGCGCTGTGAGCGGGTTCGCTCCGGGCGGTGTACGTCGCGGAGCTGAGCGGAGTTGAGGCCGGGCCCGTGCGGTGGCGGGGGTCCCGTACGGGCCCGGCGGTGTCAGTCGCTCTCCTTCGGGCCGTGAGCGTGCGCGTCGGTGTCGTCGGCCGTGCGCCGACCGTGGGGTGTCAGCAGAACGGCGACGGCTGCCACGGCCGCGAGCCCCGCGAGGACGAGGAGCGCCACCCGGTCCGGGACGGCGGTGCCGAGGGCCGACACCCGTTCCTCCAGGGCGAATTCGGTGTGTGTACTGAGCAGCGGCGGCAGCGCGGACGCGCCGTCGAACAGCAGGAACGCGGCGCCGAGCAGGATGAACAGGGTTCCGCCGACGAGTGACGTGGTGTGCAGTTTCAGGGGGCCCGCGGTGAGTGTTCTGCCGCGGAGCCATGTGCGGTGGCCGAGGTCGAAGCGGTCCCACAGGAGGGCCAGGACGAACATGGGCAGGGCCATTCCGAGGGCGTAGACGGCGAGCAGGAGTCCGCCGTGCAGCGCGTCTCCGCCGACGGCGGAGACGGTGAGGATTCCGCCCAGGACGGGTCCGGCGCAGAACCCGGCGAGTCCGTAGACGGCGCCCAGTGCGACGACGGAGGCCGCCGATCCCGAGCGGCGGGCGCCGGCGGCCTGTTGGAGGCGGCGTGAGCCGAATCCGAGGCCGAGGATCTGGGCCGCTCCCAGTGCGATGACGGTCCATCCGCCGACGGTGATCAGTGTGTCGCGGTGACCGTAGAAGAGACGGCTGGCGAAGGAGCCGGCGACGCCGAGCGGTACCAGGGTGGTGCACAGTCCGGCGTAGAACAGGGCGGTGCGGGCGACGAGTCGGGTGCGGCTGGTGAAGGAGTACGCGAAGAACGCGGGGAGCAGCAGGGCGCTGCAGGGGCTGAGCAGGGCGAGGAGTCCGCCCAGGAAGGCCATGAGGAGGCTGACCTCGGTCATGGCCGGGCCGCCTTCGCCGCCGCGTCGATGGCTTTGCGGAAGGTGTCGGTGGGCTGGGCGCCGAGCAGCGGTGTGCCGTTGACGAGGAAGGCGGGGGTGCTGGTGACGCCCAGGGCGTAGCCCTCTTCCTGGTCGCGTTGTACGGCCTTGTGTGCGGCTGCGGAGGTCATGTCCGCGCGGAACCGGTCGAGGTCTTCGACGCCTGCTTCGCGTGCCAGGGTGGTCAGTTGGTCCTGGTCGAAGTGGCCGGTGTTCCGTTTGTGCGGCTCGCTGTAGGCGAGGGTGTGGAACTCCCAGAACTTGTGTTGCCGGCCGGCTGCCCAGCCTGCGAGGGCGGCCTGCTGCGATTCCTTGCCGAAGATGGGGAAGTTGCGCCATTCGATGCGCAGGATGCCTTGGTCGACGTACGAGCGTTGCAGTGCGGGTTGGGTCTCGCGGGCGAACTGCCCGCAGAACGGGCACTGGAAGTCGGAGTACTCGATCAGTACGACCGGTGCGTCGGCGCGCCCGGTGGCCTGTGGGTCGGTTTTCTCGCGGCGGGCCAGGGCGGCCAGTTCGTTGTCCGGTGACGGGGTGTCGCCGGGGGCGCTCGTGGTGGCGCTGGGTGCGGGCCGTGCGGCGGGTTCGGGGGTGTGGCTGTCGGTGCCGTTCAGGGTGAGGGCGAACGTGGCGGTGGCGGCTGCGGCCACGAGGACGGCGGACGCGAGGACGGTCCGCTTGCGGTTCCTGCGGGGTGCGGGCGTGGTGCTGTTGTGGGGCATGGCGTGCCTCTCCTGATGCGGAGGTCCTGATGCGGAGGTCCTGATGCGGAGGACGAGAAAGGGGTGAAGGGGGCCCGGAGTCAGGCGGATGCCGGTACAGGGCAGGCGGTCTGGCCCGCCAGGCGGCGCAGTGCGGCTTCGGTGAGCAGGACGACGGAGGCGAGGGCCACCAGTGGTTGCAGGGGTGCCCAGTAGCTGAGCGCTCCGGAGGCGCCGAGCAGCAGCAGGACGAGTTTGTTGCAGACCGGGCAGCCGACCGCGAGGAACGACAGGATGCCGCCGAGCGAGCCGAGTCGGCCGCCGGTCGCGGGGTCCGGGGCCGAGGGGGCCGTGGGTGTCGCGGGTGTCGCGGATGTCGCTGGCCCGCGTACGTAGGTGCTCAGGACGATGCCTGCGAGGGCGGCGGTGACGGCGAGGGCCGGGTAGTTCCAGCCCTGTACGGGGACCGACCGGGAGAACAGCGGGGTGGGGATCACGTCGGTGGGCACGCCGACCAGTACGGCGGTCAGCAGCGTGCCTGCGCCTGCCGCAAACCACTGGTGGCGCTGCCAGTGACGCAGTGCCGAACCCGCCCGGCTCAGGGAGCGCGGGGAAGAGGACATGTTCAGTTGCTCCGATTCCGAGGATTCACGGACGCGACTCAGAGGTCGGTCCAGGACCGGGCAGGTCCTAAATCCGCAGAACGGAGAGGAGGGCTGGTGGGGGTGGTGGTGCGGGCCCTATGGGGGACGTCGCGGGGCGGGGGGTCCGCTCGGGCGTGACCGGTGTCGGACCGGTGGGCCGGGCGGCGCAGTTGTCGGCGTGCCGGTGGTTCTCCGCCCGCTGGGCTCGCGGGTCCGGGAGCATCTTCTTGCCGCACGCGGGGGTGGAGCCGTCGGCTTCCGTGGCGTGTACGGAGGCGTTCCGGACGTGGTGCAGGGCGGTGCCCGCGGAAGACACGGCAGAAGGCACAGCGGAAGAAGCGGCGGCGGGAGAAGCGGCGGCGGGCGAAGTGGCGGAGGTGGTGGCCCGTTCGGCCACGCGTCCGCCGCGCTCGGTGTGGCCGAACGCGCAGAGCAACGCCACGACGGCGACGAGCAGTCCCAGCAGGCCGCGGAAGCCGGCGTGTGCCGTTCCGGGTGCCGCCGGTCGCTTCATGATCGCCGATCCGTGGGGGTGCAGGTGGACCCACGATAGGCCACCGGCCGGGGCACCGGACAGAAGTCCGGTGCCCCGGCCGGGGTGGCCGGGGGCCTGGGCCGGGCGGTCGGCTCAGCCGGTGTTGCGCAGTCCCGCCGCGACGCCGTTCACGGTGAGCAGCAGTGCCCGCGCGAGGGTCGGGTCCGGGTCCTCGCCCCGTTCGGCCGCTGCCCGCTGGCGGGCGAGCAGGGAGACCTGGAGGTACGAGATCGGGTCCAGGTAGGCGTCGCGGATGCCGAACGTCTGCTGGAGCACCGGGTGGGAGTCGAGCAGCTTCTGGCCGCCGGTGATCCGCAGGACCTCCCGGACGGTCAGTTCGTGTTCGGCCTCGATGTCGGCGTACACGTGCTTGAGTTCGTCGGGCACGAGCGTGTCGACGTAGTGCCGGGCGATCCGCAGGTCCGTCTTGGCCAGGGTCATCTCGACGTTGGAGATGAAGTTCTGGAAGAAGTGCCACTGCTCGTGCATCTCGTCCAGGACCGTGTCGAGTCCGGCTTCGCGGAGGGCCTTGAGGCCCGAGCCGACGCCGAACCAGCCGGGCACGATCTGCCGCGACTGGGTCCAGCCGAAGACCCAGGGGATGGCCCGCAGCCCGTCGAGGCCCGCGCCGGAGTCCGGGCGGCGGGAGGGGCGGGAGCCCAGGTGCAGTTCGGCGAGCTGGTCGACGGGGGTGGACGCGAAGAAGTACGCGGGCAGGTCGGGGTCCTCGACGAGCCTGCGGTACGCGGTGTGGGCGGAGTCGGAGACGACGTCCATCGCGGCGTCCCAGCGGGCCAGCGCCTCGTCGGACTGGCGGGGCGCGGTGTGCAGCGCGGAGGCCTGCAGCGTGGCGGCCACCGTCAGTTCCAGGTTCTCCCGGGCCAGTGCGGGGACCAGGTACTTGTCGGAGATGACCTCGCCCTGCTCGGTCACCTTGATCTCGCCCTCCAGGGTGCCCCAGGGCTGGGCGAGGATCGCGTCGTGCGAGGGGCCGCCGCCGCGGCCGACGGTGCCGCCGCGGCCGTGGAAGAGCCGCAGCCGCACGCCGTAGCGGTGGGCGACGTCGCGCAGTCGGCGCTGGGCCCGGTGGATCTCCCACTGGCTGGTGGTGATGCCGCCGAACTTGGAGGAGTCGGAGTAGCCGAGCATGACCTCCTGGACGTCACCGCGCAGCGAGACGAGGCGCCGGTAGGAGGGGTCGGCGAGCATTTCGTCGAGGATGACGTCGGCGGCGCGCAGCTCGTCGGTGGTCTCCAGGAGCGGCACGATGCCGATCTTGGCCCAGCCGCCGTGCAGGTCGAGCAGTCCGGCCTCCCGGGCCAGTACCGCGGCGGCGAAGACGTCGTCGGCGCCCTGGCACATCGAGATGATGTACGACTCGATGACCTCGGGTCCGAAGCGCTCGAAGGCCTGCTTGACGGTGTGGAAGACGCCGAGGGTCTTCTCGCCCGCGGCGTCGAGCGGGGCCGGGGTGGGGGCCAGCGGGCGCCGTGACCTGAGTTCCTTGGCGAGGAGCTTCTGCCGGTACTCGCGGGGCATGTCGGCGTAGCGCCAGGATTCCTCGCCGAGCCGGTCGAAGAGCTGGCCGAGGGCGTGGTGGTGGGCGTCGGCGTGTTCACGTACGTCCATGGTGGCGAGCTGCAGCCCGAACGCGGCGAGGGTGCGGATGGTGCGGTCCATGCGGCCGTCGGCGAAGAGTCCGCCGCGGTGTGCGCGCAGGGAGACCTGGATGAGCGTCAGGTCGGTCAGCAGTTCGGCGGTGCCGAGGTAGTCGCGGCCGTCCTGGTGAGGGGTGCCCTTGGCGAGGCGCTCGCGGGTGTTGACGAGCTTCTGCCGGATGCAGGTGGCCTTGAGGCGGTACGGCTCTTCGGAGTTGAGGCGCTTGTAGCGGGGGCTGATCTCGGGCAGTCGCTCCAGGTCGAGCTGGAGGGAGTCGAGCAGTTCCTGGGTGGCGCCGGTGTAGCGGATGGAGTTGGAGAGCAGACCGCGCAGGTAGTCGATGAGGTCGATCGCGTCGGTGATGCCGTGTTCGTGCTGGAGGATCAGCACTTCCCAGGTGACGGCGGGCGTCACGTTGGGGTTGCCGTCGCGGTCGCCGCCGATCCAGGTGCCGAAGGTCAATGGGCGGGTTCCCGCGGGGAGTTCCACGCCGACGCGGTCCAGTTCGGCGGCCAAGTCCTCCAGGACGTCGCCGACGGCGCCCGCGTGCAGTTCGTCCAGGTAGTAAATGGCGTTGCGCGCCTCGTCCGCGGGCTCGGGACGTACGACGCGCAGTTCGTCGGTCTGCCAGATGAGGTCGATGCTCTCGGCCAGCCGCAGGTCGTGGCGGCGCCGGTCGGCTTCGATGACGGGGGTCTCGAGGAGTTCGGCGATACGGCGCAGCTTGTTCAGTACGGAACGCCGGGCGGCTTCCGTGGGGTGCGCGGTGAAGACGGGCCGTACGTTGAGGTTCTTGACGGTCTCGCGCAGGTGGTCGGGGTCGGCGTCCTTGAGCCGGTCCGCGGTGCGGGCCAGCAGGCCGCCCTCGGCGGCGCGTACGGCGCGCATCTCGCGTCCGCGGTGCACCTGCTCGGTGACGTTGGCCAGGTGGAAGTAGGTGGAGAAGGCGCGCACCAGCTTGGCTGCGGTCTCCAGGCCGGTGTCTCCGAGGAGTTCGGCTGCTGCCTCGCCGTCCTCGCGGGTGAGCGCGCGTACGCGTTCCACCAGTTCGAGGAGTTCGGGGCCTTCCTGCCGTACGAGGGTCTCGCCCAGCAGATCGCCGAGCCGGCGGATATCGGCGCGCAGCTCGGGGCTGGCGGTCGGGGTGGGGGTCAGGTCGGCACTGCTCACAGGTGCGGCTCCTTGCAGTGTTGGCACGACTGGCAAAGGGGTCTGGGTGTCATTCCCAGAAGTCACAGAACGGACCGCGCTGTCCGACGACACGCACCCAGGATAGGTGTCCGCCTCGGGGCGTCACCCACAGCCTCTTGCCGCGAGGCTCCCCGCTGACATACTTACGAGGCCGTAGGTTACGGAACCGTAGCCGGGCATCAGCCGCACTCCTCACCTCACGGGGGACGTCCACTCATGACCATTGGTCCCGATCTGATCGATGACGCCCAGACCCCGACCGGCACTCCACTCCCCTCCGCGACACTGGGCGGGGACAGCAAGGGCTCCGTGGAGCAGTTCGGTCTTCTGCTCTTCATCATCGTGCCGTTCCTCGCTCTGGTCGCGGCGGTGCCGCTGGCCTGGAGCTGGGGCGGTGTGAGCTGGCTCGACCTGGGGCTGCTCGTGGTGATGTATTACGTCGGGTGCCACGGCATCACGATCGGTTTCCACCGGTATTTCACGCACGGCGCCTTCAAGGCGAAGCGTCCGCTGCGCCTCGTTCTGGCCATGATGGGGTCGCTCGCGGTCGAGGGGCCGCTGGTCCGCTGGGTGGCCGATCACCGCAAGCACCACAAGTTCTCCGACGCCGAGGGTGACCCGCACTCGCCGTGGCGGTACGGCGAGACCTTCCCGGCCCTGCTCAAGGGGCTGTGGTGGGCGCACATGGCGTGGATGTTCGACGAGGAGCAGACGCCGCAGCGCAAGTACGCGCCTGATCTGGTCAACGACCCGGCGATCCGGTGGATCTCGCGGAACTTCATCTACTGGACGGTGGTCTCGCTGGCGATCCCGCCGCTGGTCGGCGGTCTGGTCACGATGTCCTGGTGGGGCGCGTTCACGGCGTTCTTCTGGGGGTCGCTGGTCCGGGTGGCGCTGCTCCACCACGTCACCTGGTCGATCAACTCGATCTGTCACGCGGTGGGCAGGCGCCCGTTCAAGTCGCGGGACCGCTCAGGCAATGTGTGGTGGCTCGCGGTCCTGTCCTGCGGGGAGTCCTGGCACAACCTGCACCACGCGGACCCGACGTCCGCACGGCACGGGGTCCTGCGCGGCCAGCTGGACTCCAGCGCCCGCCTGATCCGCTGGTTCGAGCAGTTCGGCTGGGCGTACGACGTGCGCTGGCCGTCCGCTTCCCGGATCGATGCCCGGCGCAAGAGCGAGCTCACAGAAACGGCATGATGACAGACGTGGCGATCGAAGGCAGCAGTACCAGCGGCAGAAAGAACAGAACGGCCTCGGGGCGGCGTCCGCGCCGGGTCCGGATGACCGGGAAGGAACGCCGCGAGCAGCTGCTGGACATCGGCCGCACCCTCTTCGCCGAGAAGGGGTTCGAGGGCACGTCGGTGGAGGAGATCGCCGCGAAGGCGGGGGTCTCCAAGCCGGTGGTGTACGAGCACTTCGGCGGCAAGGAGGGGCTGTACGCGGTGGTGGTCGACCGCGAGATGCGCCAGCTCCTGGAGCTGGTGACCGGCTCGCTGACGGCGGGCCATCCGCGTGAGCTGTGCGAGCAGGCCGCGTTCGCGCTGCTCGACTACATCGAGGAGTACACGGACGGGTTCCGCATCCTGGTGCGGGACTCCCCGGTGGCCCAGTCGACGGGTACGTTCGCCTCGCTGATCAGTGATATCGCCACGCAGGTGGAGGACATCCTGGGCAGCGAGTTCAAGGCCCGCGGCTTCGACCAGAAGCTGGCGCCGCTGTATGCGCAGGCGCTGGTGGGCATGGTGGCGCTGACCGGCCAGTGGTGGCTCGACGTACGGAAGCCGCCGAAGGCGGAGGTGGCGGCGCACCTGGTGAATCTGGCGTGGCACGGTCTGGAGAATCTGGAGCCGAAGCCGAGGTTGATAGGGCACCGGAAGAACTGACGGCCCCGGCCCGCCGTCCGGTCCGGGCAGCTCAGGCCGACGGTGGCTGCCCTGGGTTCTCGGGCAGCAGGGGGAACAGCCGGGTGACCGCCGCTACCGCCGCGGTGCCCGCGGGGCGTGTGGCGGGGTTCCGGTCCCGTTCGCGGTAGCCGGCCAGCAGGTGGCGGACGGCGGCGGCCAGTTCGGCCGTCTCCGCCGGGGTGAGGTGGAGTACGGCGCTGAAGGATTCGTCCTGCTGCCACTCGGCCGGCGCCTGCTCCCGGTGGGCCAGCCAGTGCTGGTAGCTCTCGTCCTCCAGTCCGCGTGCGAGCGCGTCGAACTCTTCCGGCGTCTGCTGCCCCGACGGCTGGCCCGACGGCTGACCGGACGGCTGGGAGGGCGCCCAGCGGAGCTGCCACGGCCGGGCCCGCCCGCCGTCGTGCGGCGCTTCTTCGATGAGGCCGTGCCGGGCGAGCTGGCGCAGGTGGAAGGAGCAGAGCCCGGAGCTGTGGCCGAGGCGGGCCGCTGCCTGCGTGGACGTGACGGTGCCGGTCTCGGCGAGCAGGTCCAGCAGGGCGATACGCACGGGATGGTCGGGGAGGACCTGCCGGGCGCGGTTCAGCAGCGGGTTCTCGGATGCGGCTTGACGTTTCTCATCGCTCACTTTGCAAAGAGTGCTACTTTGCAAAGCGGTCGGTCAAGTCGGGCGGCCGGGGCACGCGTTGCACGCGCGGAAGGCGTTGATACTCATGGCTGGTCGGTCCGGTGACACCGCACAGGACCGCCGGGTACGCGTGCTGGGCGACCCCGTCGATTCCTACCCCCGGCTCGTACCGGAGGCCGGACGGGGTGCGGTGCGCCGCATCACCGTCGTCGGGGAGCAGATCCTGCACCGCCGGTGCCAGGAGGTCACCCGGTTCGGCACGCCGGAACTGTCACAGCTGGTGGACGACATGTTCGCCACGAACCAGGTGGCGGAAGGCGCGGGGCTCGCCGCCAACCAGGTCGACGTGGACCTGCAGTTGTTCGTATGGGACATCACGGACGAGTGGGGGGTGCGCCACGTCGGGCACCTCGCCAATCCCGTCCTGGACGAGATCCCGGCCGAGCGGCGCGAGCTGATCGAGGAGCCGGAAGGCTGCCTCTCCGTGCCCGGCCCGTACCGCGTGGTGCCCCGACCGGACCGTGCCGTCGTACGCGGCCGTGACAAGGACGGCAGGCCGCTGGTGATCGAGGGCCGGGGCTACTTCGCCCGCTGCCTGCAGCACGAGACGGACCACCTTCACGGCCGCCTGTACCTGGACCGGCTCGCCCAGCGGGAACGGAAGACGGCCCTCCGTGAAATGGCCGCGTCGAAGGACGAGATGCTCGCCCGGCGTGCCGCCAGGGCCAGGGATCTGGGCAAGTGAGTCAGGTGCCCGTGGGGGCTGAAGTCGCCATCGGGCGGGGTGTCACTCTTCGTGATGACGCTGCCGGATCCTGACCGCTACCTTGGAAGGGCAGGCCGACAATCCCCCCATGGGAGGCGCCATGACCGCCGAGTCGATCGCCGAACCGGGCTGCCGCTGGCCTGTGCCGCCACAGGACGGCTACACCGTGGACGATCTGTTCACGCTGCCTGATCTCCCGCCTCATACAGAGCTGATCGACGGGAGCCTGGTATTCGCGAGTCCTCAGCGGGATTTTCACAGCACAGTGATCGACCTGCTGATGGCCGGGCTGCGTCGCACCGTGCCCCCGGAGCTGAAGGTCCGCCGGGAGATGACCGTGGTTCTGGACCGGCGCAATGGGCCCGAACCCGACATCTGCATCGTTCGGGCCGAAGCACGGGCGCACCTTGAACAGACCCGCTTCCAAGCCGCCGACCTCGACCCGCTTCCAAGCCGCCGACCTCCTGCTCGCCGTCGAGGTCGTCTCCCCCGACTCCGAGTCCCGTGACCGCGACACCAAGCCACGCAAGTACGCCGCGGCCGGTATCCCGTACTTCTGGCTCGTCGAGATGGCCGGGGCGGACCAGCACCCGGTCGTACGTGTCTACGAACTCGACCCGCTGTCCAAGACGTACGCGCTGTCCGGCATCCATCACGACCAGCTCAAGGTCACCGTTCCGTACGACACTCTGACCGGGATCCCGGCAGTCAGCTCCGGGTGATGTCCGCGCCGATGACGAAGCCCTTCGCCGGGCCCTCCTGGATCACCGCGTCCGTGCCGTACGGGACTCGGTGCTCGTCGGCGTAATTGGCCTTTTCCGAGTTGGGCGACGCCAGTACGACGACCGTGCCGTCGCCGTCGTGGTCGTCGACGAGGACGTAGAGCGAAATGCCCGCGCGGGCGTATTCACGGCGCTTGCGGACCCTGTCCCGCTGCTCGTTCCGGTGCCCCGGGGAGACAACCTCGATGACCATGGAGACCCCGGCGGCATCGACTCCGAGACCTTCCTCGTCCGGGATCTGGTCCAGATCGAGCGGCGCCACGAAGAGATCCGGAATCCACGATTTCCGGTGGTGGATCACGTTGATGTCATGGTGGACGACGTCTCCGTGATCTCCGCCCGCCAGGTGAGCGTCCAGCGCCCGGCGGATTCGTCCGATGAGCACGCCGTGACGGCGACGGCCAGTAGGTGACACCTCGATGGACCCCTCGATGATCTCGGCCCGGTAGCCCTCGGGGAGATCCATGGCTTTCCACGCCTGCCAAAGGACCTCGTCCAGGTCGGAGACCGGGTATTCGTCCACAGCCGGGGAAACCTCGTGTGCGAGAGCGGTCATCGTGAAGCACCTCCTCCATCAGTGTGGGCGCGGGCGCCACTGCGGCACAAGCGACACCGCCAAGCTAGGAGCCCCTGCGGCCCGCTGGGCCGGTATGCGGTCCGATCATCCGAAAGGGTGAGATCTGGCAGGCCAGAGGGGTCGGGCGGTCAGGACACCGGTTCCAGGAATTCGATGCGGTTGCCGACCGGGTCCCAGGAGTAGAAGCGGCGGTGGCCGGGGAGGTTGCCGTCCCAGGTCACCTTCGCGCCGCGGGCCGTCAGCCGTTCCGCGTATGCCTCGATGTCCGTGACGCGCAGCGCCGGGTGGGCCTTCGCGGACGGGCGGAATCCGTCCTCCGTCCCGAGGTGCAGCTGTACGGGCCCGGCCTGGAACCAGCAGCCGCCGCGGGCGGCGAGGACCGGCGGTTTGGGGATCTCCGTCATCCCGAGCACCCCTGCGTAGTACGCCCGCAGCTCTGGCTCGGTGCCGGGCGGGGCGGCGAGCTGGACATGGTCGATCGCGGCGATCATCGGGACTCCTTCAGGACTTCTTGCGGGCGACGGCGAAGAGGCGGCGGAACGGGAAGACCGTGCCGTGCGGGCCCGGCGGGTAGGCCGCCCGGAGCAGGTCGCGGTACTCGGCGAGGAAGGCCGCGGTGGCCTCCGGGTCGTCGGCCAGTGCGGTGAGGACCGGGCGCAGGGCCGTTCCCTTGACCCAGTCCAGGACCGGGTCGTCGCCGGTCAGGAGCTGGAGGTAGGTCGTTTCCCAGACGTCCGCGGCGCAGCCCAGGTCGGCGAGGCGGGTGAGGTACTGACCGGGCGCGAGGACGGCTGCGGTGCGGTCTCCGACGCCGCCCAGCCGGGGCTTCCAGCGGGCGGACTCCCGCAGGTCGGCGAGGATCGTGTGGCTGGGGGCGGTGAAGTTGCCGGGCACCTGGAAGGCGAAGGTGCCGCCGGGTGCGAGGGCGTCCAGCCAGTCGGGGAAGCGGTCGGCGTGGCCGGGGACCCACTGCAACAGCGCGTTGGAGACGAGCAGGTCGTAGGGGACGGTGGGGGTCCAGGTCGCGGCGTCGGCGGGCCGGAAGGTCAGGCGCGGGCCCGCGTAACGCTGGGCCTGTTCCAGCATCTGCGGGGAGTTGTCGAAGCCGGTGACCCGGGCCTCGGGCCAGCGTTCGGACAGCAGCGCCGTGACGTTCCCGGCGCCGCAGCCGAGGTCGGCGATCCGGGTGGGTGTGCCGGTGATGCGGCTGAGCAGGTCGTGGAAGGGGCGGGTCCGATGGTCCGCGTGGCGCAGGTACTGCTCTGGATCCCAGGTGGGTGGCGTCATGGTGGAAGCATTCCCGCCAATGTGTCTCGATGTCAAGATAGTTATCCTTGAGATCATTGGAATCGAGATAGTTGAAATCAAGAGACTTCATGTCGAGGGACCCTTTACACTGATCGACATGGAGGACGAGGTCGACCGGCTGGTTGCTGCGTGGCGCCGAGAGCGCCCTGACCTCGACGTGGAACCGCTGGAGGTGCTCAGCCGGGTGTCCAGGCTGGCCCGCCACCTCGACCGGGCCCGTCGGCTGGCTTTCTCCGAGCACAATCTGGAGCCCTGGGAGTTCGACGTACTGACGTCGCTGCGCCGCGCGGGCGCCCCGTACCAGCTCTCCCCCGGTCAGTTGCTCACCCAGACGCTCGTCACCTCCGGCACCATGACCAACCGGATCGACCGGCTCGCCACCAAGAGCCTCGTCGAGCGGCTGCCCGACCCCAGCGACCGGCGCGGCGTCCTGGTCCGTCTCACCCCCGAGGGCCGTGACCGCGCCGACCAGGCGCTGGCCGGGCTGCTCGCCCAGGAGCGCGCGCTGCTCGCCGAGCTGTCGCGCACCCAGCGGGGCGAACTGGCCAATCTGCTACGCCAGTTGACCGCCCCGTTCGACAACATCCCCTAGCGGGTCGGCGCTCGCGGGTCCCACCCCGGCCCGTCTGGCCAGCGCGACCGCCGCCAGGGTGGAGTGCACACCCAGCTTCCCCAGCACGTTCTGCATGTGCGTACGGACCGTGTGCGGGGAGAGGAACAGCCGCTCGGCGACGGCTTTGCGGCCCAAGCCCGCCACCATGCAGCGCAGCACCTCGCGCTCCCGCGGCGTCAGCGCCTCGACGAGCCGCTCGCTCTCGGTGCGGTGCTTGCGGGCCGCGGTCAACTCCCGCAGGACGCCGGTGAGCAGCGCGGGCGGCAGATGCGTCTCGTCCCGCAGGACGCCCCGGATCACCGCGTGCAGCCGCTGGAGCGAACTGTCCTTGGCCACCCAGCCGGACGCCCCCGCCTGGAGCGCGAGGGCGGCTCTGCGCGGGTCGTCCTGCTCGGCGAGCACCACGATACGGACGGCGGGCCGGCCCGCGCGCACGACGGCGACCAGGGAGATGCCGTCGGCCGGGACGCTCTCCCGGGCGCCTTCCGCGCCGTCCGGGGACGGGGAGGCGGACGGGGACAGGGACGGCGACTGCGACGGGACGCGCCCCCGCGGGACCGTGACGCCGAGGTCGGCGTCGACGAGGAGCACGTCGTATCTTCGCCCGTCGGCGACGGCTCGCTCCAGACAGCGCAGCGCCGCGGGCCCGCTGCCGGCCGTGGTGACCTCCACGTCGGGCTCGGCGGCGAGAGCCGCGGCGAGCGACTCGGCGAAGATGCGGTGGTCGTCGGCGACCAGAACCCGGATACGAACCACATGAACCCCCAGAGCGCGCATCGGCCCCCACCGGTGCGGGTGGTTCAGCGTACGGGCGGTAACTGGAGCCCGTACGGTGATTGGGGACAATGCGCGGCCGGGAGCGCCGTGCGTGCGCCGTTACGAGACCCGTCGCGCCCCCGCGGAAGGCACCGCGGGGAAGATCCGCGGCGGTGTGTAACCGGCTGCCGCGAAGGCCTCCGTCACCGACTTCGCCACCGCGTCCGCGTGCTCCTCGCCGACCAGCACGATCGCCGATCCGCCGAAGCCGCCGCCGGTCATCCGCGCACCCAGCGCGCCGCCCGCGTTCGCGGACTCCACCACCAGGTCCAGCTCCTCGCACGAGACGTGCAGATCGTCCCGGAGCGAGGCATGCCCCTCCGTCAGGATCGGCCCGACGCCGCGCACATCGCCCGATTCGAGCAGTGCGATGGTCTGCTCCACCCGGTGGTTGTCGGAGACGACATGGCGGACGTAGCCGTGCACGACGGGGTCGGTGAGCTTGGCCAGCGCCGCGGGCAGTTCCCCGTACGGCACGTCGCGCAGCGCGGGGACGCCCAGGATGCGCGCGCCCTCCTCGCATCCGGCGCGGCGCTCCGCGTACGCGCCGTCGCCCAGCGCGTGCTTCACCCGGGTGTCGACGACCAGCAGCCGCAGCCCCTGCGCGGCCAGGTCGAAGGGCACCTGGCGGGTCGAGAGGTCACGGCAGTCGAGGTACAGCGCGTGGCCCTCGGTGCAGCAGGCCGAGGCGGTCTGGTCCATGACGCCGCAGGGGACGCCCACGAAGGCGTTCTCCGCGCGCTGTGCGACCAGTGCCAACTCCTGGCAGCTCAGGCCCAGTTCGTACAGGTCGTTGAGTGCGAGCGCGGTGACGACCTCCAGGGCCGCCGACGAGGAGAGCCCGCCGCCGGTGGGGACCGTGGAGCTGAGGTGGATGTCCGCGCCCGTTATCGCGTGGCCCGCCTCGCGCAGCGCCCAGACGATGCCCGCCGGGTAGGCGGCCCAGCTGGTGTTGGTGAGCGGCTCCAGCTCGTCGGTGCGGAGCTGGACGATGCCGCCCTCGATGTCCGCGGAGTACAGCCGCAGGACTCCGTCCGTGCGCCGGGAGACCTGCGCGACGGCGGTGTGCGGCAGGGCGAGCGGCATCACGAAGCCGTCGTTGAAGTCGGTGTACTCGCCGATGAGGTTCACCCGGCCCGGTGCGGCCCAGCTGCCCTCCGGGGCGGTTCCGTACAGCTCCTCGAAGCTCATGCCTCAGCAACTCCCCTGCTGTGAGATGCCACTGTCGTGGCGGATGTTCTGCGCGAAGGTCCAGGCGTCGGAGACGATGCCGGCCAGATCGGAGCGCGACGGGGTCCAGCCCAGCCGGTCGCGGGCGGTGTCGGCGGCGGCGACGAGCACGGCCGGGTCGCCCGCGCGGCGCCCGGCGGCGATCTCGGGGATCGGGTGGCCGCTGACCTTCCGTACGGTCTCGATGACCTCGCGGACCGAGAAGCCGCTGCCGTTGCCGAGGTTGCAGATCAGGTGCTCGCCCGGCGTCGACGCGTCGAGGGCGAGCAGATGGGCCTCGGCGAGGTCCGCGACATGGATGTAGTCGCGGACGCAGGTGCCGTCCGGGGTGGGGTAGTCGTCGCCGTACACCGAGATCGCGTCGCGGCGGCCCTGCGCGACCTGGAGGACCAGCGGGACGAGGTGCGACTCGGGGTCGTGGCGCTCGCCGTGGCTCCCGTACGCACCGGCGACGTTGAAGTACCGCAGCGAGGTCGCGGCCAGGCCGTGCGCCGCGCACTCACCGGCGATCATGTGGTCCACGGCCAGCTTGGTCGCGCCGTACGGGTTGGTCGGCGCGGTGGGGGCGCTCTCCTTGATCGGTACGCTCTCCGGCTCCCCGTAGGTCGCGGCGGTGGAGGAGAAGACCAGCGTGCGCACGCCCGCGGACCGCATCGCGGCGAGCAGCGCGGTGCTGCCTCCCACGTTGTTCAGCCAGTACTTCTCGGGGTTGACCACCGACTCGCCGACCTGTGAGGACGCGGCGAAGTGCAGCACTCCGTCGTACGAGGGGTCGAGCCACCGGGCGGCGTCCTGGATACGGCCCTCGATGAACGCGGCGCCCGCCGGGACGCCCTCCCGGAAGCCGGTGGAGAGGTCGTCGAGCACGGTCACCTCGTGACCGGCCTCCAGAAGGTGTGCGGCCACGACACTGCCGACATATCCCGCACCACCGGTGACCAGGTACTTCTTACTCACTTGCTCGCTACCTCTCGCAGTCGCTCGGCCGCGGCCTCCGGCGGCACGTCATTCACGAAGACGTTCATGCCCGACTCGGAACCCGCGAGGAACTTCAGCTTGCCCGTAGTACGGCGAATGGTGAAAAGCTCAAGATGCAGCGCGAATTCGTCCCGGTCGACACCGAATCCTTCCAGCTCGCCGAAGGGCGCCTGGTGCCATGCGGAGATGTACGGCGTCGGCGGCTCCCCCTCGCCGAAGATCCGGTCGAACCGCCTCAACAGTTCCAGATACATCTGTGGGAACTCTGTGCGCGCCTCCTCGTCGAGGTAGCGCAGGTCGGGCACGCGCTTGCGCGGGTAGAGGTGCACCTCGTACGGCCAGTGCGCGGCGTACGGGACGAACGCCACCCAGTGCTCGCCCGTCAGCACCACCCGGGTGCCCTCGGCCAGTTCGCGGGCAACGGTCTCGTCGAAGAGGTTCCGCCCGCCGCTGCTCTCCTGGAACGCCTCGGCGGAGCGGAGCATCAGCGCGGTGCGCGGGGTGACGAAGGGGTAGCCGTAGATCTGGCCGTGCGGGTGGCCGAGGGTGACGCCGATCTCCGCGCCCCGGTTCTCGAAGCAGAACGCCTGCTTGACCTGGGGGAGTTCGGCGAGTTCCGCGGTCCTGTCGGTCCAGGCGCCGAGGACCAGTGCGGCCTGTTCCTCGGTGAGGTCCGCGAAGGAGGCGTCGTGGTCGGAGGTGAAGCAGACGACCTCGCAGCGGCCGGAGTCCCCGGCGAGCGAGGGGAAGCGGTTCTCGAAGACGGCGACGGCGTAGTCCGCGTCGGGGATCTCGCTCAGTCTGCCGTCCCGCGACGGGCAGAGCGGGCACTCGTCGGCCGGCGGGTGGTACGGGCGCTCCTGGCGGTGCGAGGAGACGGCGACCGCGTCACCGAGCAGCGGGTCGCGGCGGATCTCGGAGGCGGTGGCCACGGGGCCGAGGGGGCGCCGGTCGACGGCGGCACGCACCGCGTCGTCCCGGGAGTCGTAGTAGAGCAGTTCACGACCGTCGGCGAGTCGGGTCGATGTCTTCTTCACGCTGGCGCTCCTCGCCCACTCCCACCCAACAGAACCGAACACAACAAACCACAACTCAACAGAACAGTCAATGGGAGGGAATTGCTGAGTTGCGGCAAGCGCTTCCCTCAGGGCACGCCTGTACGCCCGCTCACGATCAAACAAAGAACACCAGGGGCTGACGGGCGCCGGGTTCATGGCATCCGGAGCCGCCCCGCTGCGGACGGCCGGTACCGGCCGAGGTCAGGCCCGGCGGCGGAGCGGCCGGTCTCAGCTCGGTTCCGGCGCGGCCGACGCACCCTCGGCGCGCTTCGTCGCGCGGTCGAGCAGCCCGGTGCGCGCCGCCAGCGCCGCGGCCTCCAGCCGGGAGCCGACACCGAGCTTCATCAGGACCCGCTGCACATGGGTACGGGCGGTGCTGGGCGCTATCCGCATCCCGGCCGCGATCAGCCGGGTGTCCTCGCCCTCCGCGACCCGTACCAGCACCTCGGCCTCGCGCGGGGTGAGCAGCTCCAGCAGCCGCAGCCCCTCGTCGTCCGGCTGGGCCGCCGGGTTGAGCAGTTCGGCGAAGGCCCCCTGTAACAGCTGCGGCGCGATCGCCGCCTCCCCCGCCCTGGCCTTCACCATGGCGCGCTCGACGCCCTCGATGCGCTCGTCGTGGCGCACGTACCCGCAGGCACCGGCGGCGAGCGCGGCGGCGATGCCGCGCGGGCTGGGCACCGGTCCCAGCACCAGTACGGCGATCTGTGGGCGCTCCTGCCTGATCCGGGTGATCGGGTCGAAGACCCCGGGCTCGGCGGGCATCGCCGTACCGAACAGGCACACCTCGGGCGCCCGGCTCACCACCAGTTCGGCCGCGCCCCCGGTGGGCGCCGCGGCGGCGAGCACCCGGTGCCCGCGGAGTTTCAGCGCCGAGGCCAGCGCCTCGGCGAGCAATCGGTGGTCGTCGACCACCATGAGCCGCACGCCCATCGAGCCCTTCCCCCCTGATACCCCTGCACCGGGGCCACCCCTGCCGTCGGCTCACCGGCGCACCGGCCCCCGCCTGCCCCGGCAAGTTACACGCTAGTTCGACGCGGCGCGCCCTCTACGGATCAGAAGCCCACCGGATTGTCTAATTCCCGGCCAATCAGGGCTATTCGCGGGCCGGACATGCGTGTGGGGGTGCCGCCCCGTCCTGGGCGGCACCCCCACATCACTGCGTCGGACCGGGTGTCAGCCCGTACCGAAGCCGATGGCCAGATAGCTCTTCTCCGACTCGGAGGTGAGGTCGCTGATCGTGTCGTCGGCCAGGTACAGCCGCCCGTTGGCGAACCGGATCTCGGCGTGGTCCGGCAGGAACGTCTGCTCCGCCCGGCGCACCGCCTCGTCCGCCGGGTTGTTCATCAGCACCGTCTCCTTGAGGGTGGTGCCGTTGATGGAGACGACCTGGCCGCCCTTGTCGTACGGGCCCGTCTTGTACGCGATGAGGTTGGAGCCGTCCATCCGCACCGGGTACGCGGCGTAGCCGGGTCCCGCGTTGGCCTTGCCCGGGGCCAGGTTGCCCGTGGCCAGGTCGAAGGCGACGATCTCGTTCGTCTGGCCGGCGCCCTCGCCGACACCGTCGTGCTTCTCCGTCGGGACGTACAGCCGGTCGTTGCCGACCGCCAGGTTGGTGCACGGCTGGACCTCGGTGCTGTCGCAGTCGCCGCCGTACTGGTCCGCGTCGGCGGAGATCCGGGCGCGCAGCTTGCCGGTCTTCCCGTCGATGGAGAAGTAGTCGGAGATGCTGCTGCCGTCACCCGCGCTGTCGTTGATGTCGGCGGCCACCACCAGTGGGTCCGAGGAGACGATGTGCCCGTACTGGATGCCCGACGGCATCCGGTACGTGGAGGCCGGTGCCCCCGTCTTCGGGTCCAGGGTCTGGATGCTGAGCTGCGGGTTCTCGTAGTCGCCGCACCGGCGCACGGCGACCAGGGCGTTGCCGCCGCCGTAACCGGCGTCCTCGCACCGGTCGGTGGTGGGCTTCGGCGACCAGCGCAGGGCGCCGCTCTCCAGGTCCCAGGCCGCGCCGCCGCTGAGGCTGCCCGCGGCGACGACGCCGGGGCCCACCGTGAGCTCGCTGACGTCGACCTTGCGGTCGCCGTCCTTGTACGACTTCTGCCAGAGCAGCTTGCCGGTGTCGAGGTCGAGTGCGCTGATCTCGGTGCAGCCCCAGTACGGCTTGGCCTTGGTCGGCACCTTCTCCTGGAAGCCGATCGCCGTCCGGTGGTCCTTGCTGACCTCGCTGCTGGCCACGCAGAGCGGTCCCGGCAGCGGCAGCTTCCAGACCTGGCTGCCCTTGACCGCGTCGTAGCCGATGATCTCGTTGACGCCGGACTTCACGTACAGCTTGTCCGTCATCCAGGAGCCGTTGACACCGGTGACGTCGGCGACCTTGGGCGCCGGGATCTGGAAGAGCACCTTGGAGTCGGTGTTCGCGGGCACCTTCTCCTTGCCGCCCGCGGTGCCGCTGTCGCCGCCGTCGCCCTTGCCGTCCTTGCCGCCGCCGGTCGGGCCCGCGGTGGACACCTGGTTCTTGTTGTCGTCCTTGCTCGACGAGTACACGAAGCCCGCGCCGACGATCAGCACGATCGCTACGGCCGCAGCGGTGATGATCTTCGCCTGGACGCCGAACTTCCCGCCTCCGCCGGAGCCGGAGCCGCCCGGACCGGCGCCCGGACCGCCGTACTGCGGCGTGGGCTGCGTCGGGAAGCCGTACGCGGGCGGCTGACCCTGCTGGTGCTGCGGCGGGTGGCCGTAGGGCGGCGTGGGCTGCTGGTGCTGCGGATAGCCGTAGCCGGGCTGGCCGGGCGGCGTCTGCGGATAGCCGTACGCCGGGTCCTGCGGCTGACCGGGCTGCTGGTGCTGACCGGGCTGCGGCTGCTGGTGCTGCGGGTGGCCGAACTGCGGAGGCCCACCCTGCGGGGGCATCTGCGGCGGCGGTGCCTGCACGGGAGGTGCCTGCGGGGGCGGTGCCTGCGGGGGCATCTGTGGCGGGGCCGGTGGCGGGTTGAGGGGCGGCGTCGGTGCGCCGTACCCCCCGGCCGGGGGCTGTGCCGGGGGCTGCTTGCCGAAACCCCCCTGCGGGGGTCCGTCGGGCGGCTGGGGCGGCTGCGTCATCGCTTTTCTGCCTTTGCGGAAGGGGAGTTGAGGGACCGGGGACAGCTCACTTGCCGAAGACCAGCATCGTCTTCTCGGTGTTGTCGCCCTTCTTGCCCCTGACCTGCCCGGACATCAGGAAGAACCGTCCGTCCTGGTAGGCGACCGTCTTCGAGAAGAAGGAGTTCTCGATGCTCGCGGTCGACTCCGGGTGCTGGAGGACCACCGTGGCCTTGCCGCCCGTAGGCGGGATGCTGACGACCGCGCCACCGCCGTCGTACGAAGGCTCCTTGTACGCGAGGAGGTTGGCACCGTCCATCCGCAGCGGCAGCATCGTGCGGTCGTCGTCCGCGGGCACCCGCCACTTCTCCTTGCCGGTGTTCAGGTCGAACGCCACGACGTCGTTGGCGCCGCTCTTCGCCTCGGTCGGCAGGTAGAGCGTGTTGGCGTCGGCGGCGGTGCCGGTGCAGCCCTGGAGGTCACGGTCGATGAAGGACATGCCGCACTCGGGCTGGAAACTGTCCTTGGTGGTCAGCTGGGAACGCCTGTCGCCCTTGTGCGTGAGGACGGAGATGTTCCAGGACTTCTTCTTCTCGTTGGTCGAGTAGATGACCAGCGGATCGACCGAGTAGACCTTCTTGACCTGCCAGCCCGCGGGCAGCCCGAACGTCCACTTGGACTTGCCGGTCGCCGGGTCCAGCTCCTGCACCTGCTCCGTCGCGTCCGGCTGGCCGTTCTTGGTGCACTCCTCGACCGCGATGAGCTTGCTGCCGCCCGCGAACGCGTCGGGCTGGCACGCCCCTTCGAACTTCCCGAAGATCTTGTGTCCGTCGGTGACCGAGAAGGCGCTGGAGGACCCCATCCGGCTGGCGGTCACGGTGTTGCCCGCGATCGTCAGCTCCACGGAGGTCATGATGTCGAACAGACCCTCCTTCGGGATCTCCTTCTTCCAGCCGCCCTTGCCCGTGGCGAGGTCGACGACCTGCAACTGGTTGCAGTCGGACTTGTCGGTGTCGTTGTTCTTGTACGCGATGACGATCTTGCCGTCGGCGGTGGCCTGGTGCGGCGCGGCGCAGATCGCGTGGTCGAACGGCAGCGTCCACTTCACCTTGCCGTCGCTCACCCCGTAGCCGACGACCTTCTTGTACATGGCGCGTACGACGGTGTCGCCGGCGAACCACATGCCGTAGCTCTCGGCGCCGTTCTGCGGCAGCGCGACGTCGTTCGTCTGCAGCCAGTCGACCTTGGCCTCACCGGGCTTGCGCCCGGCGTTGAGGTCGTCGTTCCCCTGACGGCCGTCCCCGGTGCCGTCGCCCCGGTCCACGCTTCCCGTCGGGGACGGCTTGTCGTCCGAGTTCTTGGTGTCGCTCGCGACCGGCTTCTTGTCGTCGCCGCCCCCGCCGACCGCGAAGTACACCCCGGCGCCCACCACGAGAAGCCCCGCGACGGCCGCACCTATGATGACGCCGGGCTTGCCCTTGAAGGGGTTCTTGCCACCGCCCTGAGGCGGGACCGGGGCGCCCGGGTACTGCTGCTGCGGGTAGCCGTACGGACCCTGCTGCTGACCGTAGGGTCCCTGCGGCGGCTGCTGCGCGTACGGGCCCTGCTGCGGCTGGCCGTAGGGACCGGCCTGCGGCTGTCCGTACGGTCCCGGCGCCTGCTGGGGCTGACCGTACGGGCCGGGCTGCGGCGCCTGCTGGGGGTAGCCGTAACCGGGCTGCGGCTGGGGCGGCGGCCCCTGGGGCGCGCTCGGCGGTCCGCTCTGCGGCGGACCCTGCGCGGGCGGCGGACCCGGCGGGGCCTGCGGCGGTGGCGGCATCTGCGGCGGCTGAGCGGGCGGCGGCGGGGCGCCGAAACCGCCCGGACCTTCACCGGGCGGATTCTGCGGAGCGCCGAAACCGCCCTGCGGCGGCTGCTGGTCAGGCGGCTGAGTCATCAGCACACACCTCTTCACGCGGGGTCCGCTGCCCGACCGGCCTCCCCCGCAATTCCGGCAGCCAGCGGCGCCGGAAAGGAGCGAATCGGGTGTGGATCCCACAGATCAACGTCAGTCGAGCGGGAGTTCTTTCTATCACCCGGAGTTCATGACAAGCAGGGCCGGTCCACCCCTGTTCCCAAGGGAGAACCGGCCCGTGATACCGCCGTTACGCGAGTCCCGCCGTACGGCTACGCGTCCTCCGCGAGCTCCAGCCAGCGCAGCTCCAACTCTTCACGCTCCGCCTTCAGTTCGCGCAGCTGCGCGTCCAGTTCGGCCACTTTCCCGAAGTCTGTGGCGTTCTCGGTGATGTGTGCGTGGAGCTTGCTCTCCCGGTCGGAGAACTTGTCCAGTTGGCGCTCGATCTTCTGGAGTTCCTTCTTCGCGGCGCGGCCGTCCTTCGACGACACGACGCCCGGGACGTCCTTCGCAGGGGCCTGGACAGCGGCCGGGGTGCGGGACTCGATGACCTTCTGGCGGCGCTCCAGGTACTCGTCGACCCCGCGCGGCAGCATCCGCAGGGCCTCGTCGCCGAGCAGCGCGAAGACCCGGTCCGTGGTCCGCTCGATGAAGAACCGGTCGTGCGAGATCACGATCATCGAGCCGGGCCAGCCGTCGAGCAGGTCCTCCAGCTGGGTCAGGGTCTCGATGTCGAGGTCGTTCGTCGGCTCGTCGAGGAACAGGACGTTGGGCTCGTCCATGAGCAGCCGCAGGATCTGGAGCCGCCGCCGCTCGCCACCCGAGAGATCGCCGACCGGGGTCCACTGCTTCTCCTTGGAGAAGCCGAACTGCTCGCACAGCTGGCCCGCGGTCATCTCCCGGCCCTTGCCGAGGTCGACCCGGTCCCGTACCTGCTGGACGGCTTCGAGGACCCGCAGCGTCGGCTTGAGTTCGGAGACCTCCTGCGAGAGGTGGGCGAGCTTGACGGTCCTGCCGACCTTGATCGTCCCGGCGGCGGGCTGGACATCGCCCTGCGTACGGGCCGCCTCGGCGAGCGCGCGCAGCAGCGAGGTCTTGCCCGCGCCGTTCACACCGACCAGGCCGATCCGGTCGCCGGGGCCGAGCTGCCAGGTCAGGTGCTGGAGCAGCGTCCTGTCACCGGCCCGGACGGTGACGTCCTCCAGCTCGAACACGGTCTTGCCGAGGCGGGCGTTGGCGAACTTCATCAGCTCGGAGGTGTCGCGCGGCGGCGGCACGTCGGCGATGAGTTCGTTGGCCGCCTCGATGCGGTAGCGGGGCTTGGACGTACGGGCGGGGGCGCCGCGCCGCAGCCAGGCGAGCTCCTTGCGCATCAGGTTCTGGCGCTTGGACTCCTCGGTGGCCGCGATGCGTTCGCGCTCGGCGCGGGCGAAGACGTAGTCGCTGTAGCCGCCCTCGTACTCGTGCACGGCGCCGCGCTGGACGTCCCACATGCGGGTGCAGACCTGGTCCAGGAACCAGCGGTCGTGGGTGACCACGACGAGCGCGGAGCGGCGGGCGCGGAGGTGGCCCGCCAGCCAGGAGATGCCCTCGACGTCGAGGTGGTTGGTGGGCTCGTCGAGCACGATCAGGTCCTGCTCGGCGATGAGCAGCTTCGCGAGGGCGATCCGGCGGCGCTCGCCGCCGGAGAGCGGGGCGATGACGGTGTCCAGGCCCTGCGGGAAGCCGGGCAGGTCGAGCCCGCCGAAGAGTCCGGTCAGTACGTCGCGGATCTTGGCGTTGCCCGCCCATTCGTGGTCGGCGAGGTCGCCGATGACCTCGTGCCTGATGGTGGCTGCCGGGTCCAGCGAGTCGTGCTGGGTGAGGACGCCGCTGCGCAGGCCGCCGTTGTGGGTGACCCGGCCGGTGTCGGGCTCCTCCAGCTTGGCGAGCATCCGGATGAGCGTGGTCTTGCCGTCGCCGTTGCGGCCCACGACGCCGATGCGGTCGCCCTCCGAGACGCCGAGAGAGACACCGTCCAGCAGGGCACGGGTGCCGTAGACCTTGCTGACGGCCTCGACGTTGACGAGGTTGACGGCCATTGACGCTCCTGGGAAGGGGATGGATCGGCCTCCAGGGTACGGCGCGGCGACGGGGCCTCCTTGCCGCACCTCCTCCGGCCTAGGACCTGGCCGGCCGATCGTTGCCGGGCCCGGGACGCCTGGCGGGGCGGCCGACCACCGTCGCCCCGGGCGCCGCCGAGGATGCCACCCGGGCGGCCCGGCAGGTCCCGGAGGCCCGCAGCTCGGAGGCGATCCGTTCCGCCGACTCCGCGTCCTTGGCCAGGAAGGCAGTCGTGGGGCCGGAGCCGGAGACCAGTCCCGCCAGGGCGCCCGCCGCGGTACCGGCGGCGAGGGTGTCGGCGAGCGCGGGCCGCAGGGAGACCGCCGCCGCCTGGAGGTCGTTCGAGAGGGCTCCCGCCAGCGCCGTCGTGTCGCCCGTGCGCAGCGCCGCCAGCAGGGCCGGTGCGGCTTCCGGCGGGGCGGCGTCGGGGGTGAGGCGGTCGAACTCGCGGAAGACCGTCGGGGTGGAGAGGCCGCCGTCGGCCATCGCGAACACCCAGTGGAACGTGCCGCCGACCGTCAGCGGCGTCAGCAGCTCTCCGCGGCCGGTGCCCAGCGCCGCACCGCCGACCAGACTGAAGGGCACGTCGCTGCCCAACTCGGCGCAGATGTCCAGGAGTTCTTCGCGCGAGGCGCCGGTGGACCAGAGCGCGTCGCAGGCCAGCAGGGCGCCCGCACCGTCCGCGCTGCCGCCCGCCATGCCACCCGCGACGGGGATGTCCTTGTCGATGTGGAGGTGTACGTCGGGGGTGATCCCGTGGCGCGCGGCGAGCAGTTCGGCGGCCCGCGCCGCCAGGTTCGTCCGGTCCAGGGGGACCTGGTCCGCGCCGGGTCCCGTGCAGGTGACGCGGAGGGAGTCGGCGGGGGTCACGGTGACCTCGTCGTACAGCGACACCGCGAGGAAGACGTTGGCCAGGTCGTGGAAGCCGTCGGGGCGTGCGCCGCCGACCGCGAGCTGGACATTGACCTTGGCGGGGACGCGGACGGTCACGCCCGCGGGAGCCCCCGTACCGCCCGTACTGTCCGTACTCGTACCGCCTGTACCCGACGTCGACGGGACACGCCTACCGTCCGGGACGCTCACGCCTTGCCCTCCGCGATCCGTGCGAACTCCTCCACGGTGAGCGACTCGCCGCGTGCCTGCGGCGAGATCCCGGCCGCCACCAGCGCCGCCTCGGCCGCCGCCGCCGACCCCGCCCAGCCCGCCAGCGCGGCCCGCAGCGTCTTGCGGCGCTGTGCGAACGCCGCGTCGACCACCGCGAAGACCTCTTCCTTGGTGGCCGTCGTCGGGATCGGTTCGGTGCGCCGGACCAGGGAGACGAGGCCCGAGTCGACATTCGGTGCGGGCCAGAAGACGTTGCGGCCGATGGAGCCCGCCCGCTTGACGTGCGCGTACCAGTTGGCCTTCACGGACGGCACGCCGTACACCTTGTTGCCCGGTTCCGCCGCGAGCCGGTCCGCGACCTCCGCCTGGACCATCACCAGCGTGCGCTCGATCGTGGGGAAGCGGGCCAGCATGGTGAGCAGGACCGGGACCGCCACGTTGTACGGAAGGTTCGCCACCAGCGCGGTGGGCGGCGGGCCCGGCAGCTCCTGGACCTGCATCGCGTCCGCGTGGACCAGCGTGAAGCGGTCGGCGCGGGCGGGCAGCCTGGCCTCGATCGTCGCGGGCAGCGCGCCCGCCAGCACGTCGTCGATCTCGACGGCCACCAGCCGGTCCGCCGCTTCGAGGAGGGCCAGGGTCAGCGATCCGAGGCCGGGGCCGACCTCGACGACCACGTCGTCCCGGGTCACCTCGGCCGTCCGTACGATCCTGCGCACCGTGTTGGCGTCGATGACGAAGTTCTGCCCGCGCTGCTTGGTCGGGCGTACGCCGAGTGCGGTCGCCAGCTCACGGATGTCGGCGGGGCCCAGAAGGGCGTCGGAGGCTTCGGGGGCGTCGGGTTCAGTGCTGCTCACCCGTAAAGCCTACGGCCGCGGTACGGCTCCGGGCTCGCCCCCGGGGCCGGACGCCAGGCTCGTAGGCGCATCGGACCGGTCCGGCGGCCCCGGTGCGCCCCCGTATCGCCTCCGTATCGCCCCTGACGCGCCCCCGGCTCGCCCCCGACTCCGCCTCAGCCGGTTTCGCCGCCCAGCCCGAACGCCCGGACCGTATTCGCCATGATCGCCGTGGCCAGGGCGTCCTCGCTGACGCTTTTCACCTGGGCCATCGCCCTTACCGTGACCGGAATCAGATAAGGCGCATTGGGCCGCCCACGGTACGGAGCCGGGGTGAGGAAAGGCGCGTCCGTTTCGACGAGAACGAGTTCCAGCGGTGCGACAGCGAGGGCGTCACGCAGCGGCTGGGCGTTCTTGAACGTCATGTTCCCCGCGAAGGACATGAAATAGCCCTTTGCCGCGCAGATTTCCGCCATTGCGGCATCGCCGGAATAGCAATGGAATACGGTGCGTTCGGGTGCGCCTTCTTCTTCGAGAATGCGGAGCACATCCGCATGGGCCTCGCGGTCGTGAATGACCAGCGCCTTGCCGTGCCTTTTGGCGATCTCGATATGCGCCCGGAAGGACCGTTCCTGGGCCGTAATGCCCTCGGGTCCGGTGCGGTAGTGGTCGAGGCCCGTCTCGCCGACGGCCCGCACGTACGGGAGGGCCGCCAGTCGCTCGATCTCGCCGAGCGCCTCGTCGAGGGCCGCCTCGCCGCCCGGGGCGCGGACCCCCTGCCGCGCTCCGCCCTCCGGATCGCCCAGCACGATGCGGGGTGCTTCGTTGGGGTGCAGCGCGACCGCCGCGTGCACGTTCTCGTACGCCCGCGCCGTCTCGGCCGCCCAGCGGGAGCCCGTCAGGTCGCAGCCCACCTGGACGACCGCGGTCACCCCCACCGACGCGGCCCGTTCCAGGGCCTCGTCGACGGTGGTGGCCTGCATGTCCAGGTGGGTGTGCGAGTCCGCGACCGGCACCTTCAGCGGTTCGGGCAGCGGCGGCGGTGTGTCGTTGGGGGCTTTCGGGCTCATGGCGCCCGATCCTACGGTCACCCGCCCGGTGGACTGCTTCCGGTGGCCGGCGGGCTGCTCCCGGTGGCCGACGGGCTGCTGCTCCCGGTGGCCGTCGGGCTACTTCCGGTGGAACGGGTGCAGCAGATCCGAGAGATGCCAGTGGTGGTGCGGCGCCGGCGACGCCCCGCCGACCGGGGCGGGAAGCGGCTCGGGGGCGGCGGCGGTCGTGAGCGCCGACGCGGGAGTGGTCGCGGGTGCGGTGGTCACCCGCTCGGGGTGGTACAGCAGGTTCTGCACGGAGGAGACGCGCCCCGACCGCATGATCCTGATGACGTGCCCGCCACAGTTCATGCAGCTCGGGTTGGACAGCGGCGACGGAACCCGTTCGCCATCGGCCTTGTACACAACAAATGCCTGACCGGAAGCATCGACGTGATGCTCTATCTCGTACGCCTGTTCCCAGCCGTGGCCACACCGCATGCACGCGAACGCATACGCCTCGTGAGCGGTGGTTTCAGTGATCTCACTCATGCCAGCTCCTCTTGCCCTGCGGACAAGCCTTCCGTGGAACGATTTCGTCCCACTTCCAGTGGACGCCTCCACCTCCCGGAATGCACCAGGGGCAGCCGACTATTGGAGCGGATTTGGCCTGCTCGTGGGCAAAGGCCCCGTGATCACGTTGCGGCCTTTGCCATTCACGCGCGTCCTTTACCTTCCGGTGGCATTCTCCTCCGGGGGTACGGCACGGCCCCCCGGCGTCCCCGCGCGAGCGGCGTCCTTCTAAGCATCCTTCGAGGCGTCCTTGGCGGCGTTCTTCGCGGTGTCCTTGGCCGCGTTCTTCGCGGCGACCACCGCGTCGAAGACCTCCCGCTTGGGCAGTCCCGCCTCGGCGGCGACCGCGGCGATGGCCTCCTTGCGCCGCTCCCCCGCCTCCTCGCGCACCTGCACCCTGCGCACCAGCTCAGCGGGGTCCAGGTCCTGCTCCCCGGTGTCGCCCGCGCCCTCGACGACGACGGTGATCTCGCCCCGTACGCCCTCGGCGGCCCACTCGGCGAGCTCCTTCAGCGGCCCGCGCTTCACTTCCTCGTACGTCTTGGTCAGCTCCCGGCAGACGGCCGCCCTGCGCCCGTCCCCGAAGACCTCGGCCATGGCGGCGAGGGTGTCGTCGAGCCGGTGCGGGGCCTCGAAGTAGACCATCGTCCGGCGCTCGGCGGCGTTCTCCCGGAGCCTGCCCAGCCGCTCGCCCGCCTTGCGCGGCAGGAAGCCCTCGAAGCAGAAGCGGTCCACGGGCAGCCCGGAGAGTGCCAGCGCGGTGAGGACGGCCGACGGGCCGGGGACGGCCGTCACCTTGATGTCCTGCTCCACGCACGCGGCGACCAGCCGGTACCCGGGGTCGGAGACGGACGGCATGCCCGCGTCCGTCACCAGCAGCACCCGCGCACCGCCCACCAGCGCTTCGACCAGCTCCGGCGTACGGGCGGTCTCGTTGCCCTCGAAGTACGACACGACACGCCCCGTGGTGTGCACCCCGAGAGCCTGGGTCAGTCTGCGAAGCCGCCTGGTGTCCTCGGCGGCGACGACATCGGCCGTCTCCAGCTCCCTGGCCAGCCGGGGCGGCGCGTCCGAGACGTCACCGATGGGGGTGCCTGCGAGTACCAGCGTTCCTGTCACGACTCCATTCTCCCAGCCCCGTGCACACCACTCACACAGTCGGGTTCCCTACGATGGCGCGGTGACGAGTACAGCGCCTCACCCCCCGAAGGGCCACGACGCCGGGAATCAGCCGCCCAGCTGGGGACACCGGCTGCGCCGGTTCGGCTACGCGGCCCCGCGCGGGACCGGTCTGCGCGAACGGCTGGTGCCTCCGTACGCCGCACCGGGCCCCCAGGCGTTCACCGTGCTGGGCATCTCCCCGGCCTTCGCCGAGCGGCTGCTGCGCTGGTCGGCGTGGGGCGGTCCGCTGCTGGTCACGCTGGTCGCCGGGATCCTGCGGTTCTGGAACCTGGGCAGCCCGCATGCGGTGATATTCGATGAGACGTATTACGCGAAGGACGCCTGGGCGCTGATCCACCAGGGGTACGAGGGCCACTGGCCGGACAACATCAACAACGCGATCCTCGCCAACCCCTCGCGCGTCTCGGTGCCCACCGACCCCGGCTATGTGGTGCACCCGCCGATCGGTAAGTGGGTCATCGGCCTCGGTGAGCACTTCTTCGGGTTCACGCCGTTCGGCTGGCGCTTCATGACCGCCCTGCTCGGCACCCTCTCGGTGCTGATGATCTGCCGGATCGGCAGGCGGCTGCTGCGCTCGACGTTCCTGGGGTGCCTGGCCGGGCTGCTGCTCGGCGTCGACGGGCTGCACTTCGTGATGAGCCGCACCTCGCTGCTCGACCTCATCGTCATGTTCTTCGTGGTCGCGGCCTTCGGCTGTCTGCTGATCGACCGGGACAGAGCCAGAGCCCGGCTCGCCGATGCCCTGCCGGTCGGCGAGGAGGGCGGGCCGCGCCCCGACAACGCGGTCGCCGGGAGCCTGCGGCTCGGCTGGCGCCCCTGGCGGATCGCGGCCGGCGTGATGCTGGGCCTGGCGTCGGCGACCAAGTGGAACGGGCTCTACGTCCTGGTCTTCTTCGCCGTGATGGCCGTGCTCTGGGACGTGGGCGCGCGCCGCACGGCGGGCGCCGTCCGCCCGTACCGGGCCGTGCTCCGCCACGACGTGCTCCCGGCCTTCGTATCGACGGTGCCGGTCGCCGTGGTGACGTACATGCTGTCCTGGACCGGCTGGTTCGTGACCAAGGGCGGCTACTTCCGCGACTGGGCCGCCCACCGCGCCGGGCTCTCCCCCGACCACGTCAAGCTCCCGGTGCTGGGCACGGTCCACCTGCCGCAGTTCGACATGAGCTGGGTCCCGGCGTCGCTGCGGAGCTTCTGGCACTACGAGGCCGAGGTCTACAGCTTCCACGTGAATCTGACCGAGGGGCACCAGTACCAGTCGAACCCCTGGAGCTGGCTCGTGATGGGCCGCCCCGTCTCGTACTTCTACGAGTCCCCCAAGCCGGGCGTCGACGGCTGCCCGAAGGGCACCGAGAGCTGCGCCCGCGAGGTCCTGGCGATGGGCACCCCGCTGCTGTGGTGGGCGGCGTGCTTCGCGGTGCTGTACATCCTGTGGCGCTGGATCTTCCGCCGGGACTGGCGGGCCGGGGCCATCGCGTGCGGGATCGCGGCCGGGTACCTGCCCTGGTTCATGTACCAGCAGCGGACGATCTTCTTCTTCTACGCGGTCGTCTTCGTGCCGTTCCTCTGCCTGGCCGTCGCCATGATGATCGGCGCGATGCTGGGGCCGCGCGGGTCCAGTGAGCGGCGCAGAGCGGTGGGGGCGATCGGCGCGGGCGTGCTGGTGCTGCTGATCGTGTGGAACTTCATTTATTTCTGGCCGCTGTTCACCGGGGACGCGATTCCGCTGAGCCAGTGGAACAACCGGATGTGGCTGAACACCTGGATCTAGGAACGGTTTCGGACGCCCCGTCCGCCGCAGGTCCCGGTCGGGTAACGACCCCGGCCGGGTGTCACCGCTGTCCCGTACGCTGCTCGGCGTAACTCTCTTGAACGTGTTCAAGGAGATTCCTGGGGAGGGAACGCAGCGATGCGCAACGGGGCAAAGATAGGAATGGTCAGCGGGGTACTGGCGGTCGTGGCCAGTGGGGTCGGCTACGGCGCGTACAACATCTGGACCGGGCTGAACAGTTCCGGCGGGGGCAGCGGCACGAGCAGTACGACCCAGGCGGCGCCGGTACGCACCGGCCCGCCGACCGACGACGAGATCAGCTCGACGGCGAAGGACTTCCTCACCGCCTGGTCCGACGGCGACGCCGAGAAGGCCTCGCAGCTCACCAACAACGCCGGGGACTCGCAGCCCCTGCTGGCCGGTTACCGCGAGGACGCGCACGTCACCAAGGTGACGCTGACGCCCGGTGCGCCGACGGGCGCGAAGGTGCCGTTCACCGTCGAGGCCACCCTGTCGTTCGAGGGGAAGACCAAGCCCTGGTCGTACTCCTCGTCACTCACGGTCGTACGGGGGCTGACGACCGGCCGGGCGCTGGTCGACTGGGACGCGTCCGTCATCCACCCGCAGCTCAAGAAGGGCGACACGCTCACGACCGGTGAGGCGAAAGCCGCCCCGGTCAAGGCCGTCGACCGGAACAACATCGAGCTGACGAAGGAGAAGTACCCTTCGCTCGGCCCGATCCTGGACGCCATGCGGGAGCGGTACGGCAGCAAGGCGGGCGGCAAGCCCGGCATCGAGACGTACATCGAGAAGTCCTCGGACGGCACGTCGGCCGACACGGCCCCCGCCAAGACGCTGGTGGTCCTCGCCAAGGGCACCCCCGGTCTGCTGCACACCACGCTCGACGCGCGGACGCAGGCGGCGGCCGAGACGGCGGTGAAGAAGTTCGACGAGTCCTCGGTGGTGGCGGTCAAGGCGAGCACCGGCGAGATACGCGCCGTCGCCAACCACCGGGCCGACTCCTTCAACGCGGCCATGCAGGGCAAGCTCGCCCCCGGTTCCACGATGAAGATCATGACGGCCGCGATGCTCATCAACAACGGTGTGGCCTCCGAGAAGAGCCCCGTCCTCTGCCCGTCGGAGGCCATCTGGCACAGCCAGACCTTCCACAACCTGGACAACTTCTCGATCGCCGGCGGCACTCTGGAGACGAGCTTCGCGCGCTCCTGCAACACCGCCTTCATCAAGCCGCTCAGCAAGCTCTCGGACCTCCACGTCGCGGACACCGCGCTGCCGTCGACGGCCAAGAAGTACTTCGGCATCGGTGAGGTCTGGAACGTCGGCATCGCGTCGGCCGACGGCAGCGTCCCGGAGACGACCGGCCCCAACACGGCGGCGGCGATGATCGGCCAGGGCCTGGTCCAGATGAACCCGCTCAACATGGCGGCCGTCACCGCAACCGCCCGCAGCGGCAGCTTCCACCAGCCGGTCATCGTGCCCAGGTCGATGCTCGACGGGGCCGTCGCGACCGCCCAGCCGCTGCCGTACAACACGGCGCAGCAGCTGCGCGACATGATGCACACGACGGCGACCGCTCCGTACGGCACGGGCACCGTGGCCATGTCCGGTGTCGGGGGTTACAAGGGCGCCAAGACCGGTTCGGCGGAGGTCGACGCCCAGGGGAAGTCCAACAGTTGGTTCACCGGGTTCAGCAACGACCTGGCTGCGGCGGCGGTCGTCCAGTCCGGCGGACACGGCGGGGACGCGGCGGGCCCGGTGGTGGCGGCGGTACTGGCAGCCGGGTCGTAACGCGGCGGTTCGGGCGGCCGGGCCGTAAACGCGGCGGGTTCGGGCGGCCGAGCCGTAAACACGGCGGTACCGGCTGCCCGGATCGTCACACGGTCGCGATCCCGGCGGCCGGGGCGCAGGCCTGTCCTGAACCGCCCGCGTAACACGTTCGCGTGGCCCGTACAGCAAACGCTAGCGTGCAGGTCATGACCACTCCTGAACCTGCCGCCCATCCTCGGTTCACGCTCACCGATGCACGGGAGCCGACCGCGTGACACCGGTCGTCATCCTCGCGGTCGTCCTCGCGGCGATCACACACGCGAGCTGGAACGCCATCGCCCACCACATCAAGGATCAGCTGGTCTCCTTCACGCTGATCTCCGGCGGCGGACTGCTGATCGGCCTGCTGGCCGCGCCGTTCGTCCCCTTCCCGGCTGCCGCCGCCTGGCCGTACCTGCTCATATCGGCGTCGCTGCACGTCACGTACATGCTGCTGCTGATGCGCTCGTTCACCCTCGGCGACTTCGGCCAGATGTACCCGATCGCCCGCGGCACGGCGCCCCTCGTGGTGACCGTGCTGGCCGCGATCTTCGTCCATGAGATCCCGAACGGCTGGCAGTTGGCGGGCGTGGCCGTCGCCTGCACCGGGCTGGTCGGCGTCGCCGTATGGGGCCTGAAGGGCTCCCGCCCGCACTGGCCCGCGATCATCGCCGCACTGGCGACGGGCCTGGCCATCGCCTCGTACACCACGGTCGACGGCGTCGGCGTCCGCGACTCCGGCTCCTCGCTGGGCTACATCGCCTGGCTGATGGTCCTGGAGGGCATCGCCATCCCGGCGTACGCGGCGTACCGCCGACGCGGCCAACTCGTCGCGCAGCTCAGGCCGTACGCCACGAAGGGCCTGATCGGCGGCGCGATGTCGGTCGTCGCGTACGGCCTGGTCCTGTGGGCCCAGACCCGCGCCCCGCTCGCCCCGATCGCGGCGCTGCGCGAGTCGTCGATCATCGTGGGCGCGGCGATCGGTGCGATCTTCTTCAAGGAGAAGTTCGGGCTGCCGCGGATCGCGGCGGCGGGGCTGATGGTGGTCGGCATCGGCTTGATGCTGCATACGGCTTAGCCAGGCCGGCGAGGCCTGTCGGCGGGGCGGACTCAGTCGGGCAGCGCCACGGTGAGATCCAGCTCGACGAGTTGTCCGGAGAAGCCCAGCTGGGTGACGCCCAGCAAGGTGCTGGCGGTGGTGAACGCCGCGCCGATGGCGGAGTTGGTGAGCCGGTCCCACGTGGCTCCCAGAACGTCTCTGTCGTCGCTCCGCACGTAGATCACCGACCGCACCACATGGTGCGGCTGAGCGCTCACGGCTGCGAGGGCGACGGACGCGTTCGCCACAACCTGGTCGGTCTGCTCCTCGAAGGAGCCGGGACCGACGAGGTCACCGTTCCTGTCAAGCGGGCACTGCCCCGCAAGGTGGGCCGTGCGGCCGGCCTCGACGACGGTGACGTGGTGGTAGCCGGGCGTGTGATGCAACTGGTCGGGGTTGATACGGGTGATCTTCTCGGTCATGCCCGCGAGTCTGGCCAGCGCGCCGACGGCACGCACCTCAATTTCATCCGTCGGCAAGCACCGGGCAGCGGACCGGAGTTGAAGAACAGACCGGGATCGCGCTCGGACAGCGTCTGGCCGACAGTCATCAGACAAGGGGAGGGGCACATCATGGGGTTCGGACGACGAAGACTTGGTGCCGCCATCGTGGCGGTTGCTCTAGGCGTGACCTTGCTGTCCGCGTGTGGGCTGTCTGATGTGGTGGATGAGTACGGCCACAGAGCCCCGAGGCCCCGGCCGTGAGTATCCAGGCGTACAACTCGCAGTAGCCGGAGGCAAACCTCCACCGGACGACCGGAAACAGCACCAGGGCCGGCTCCGGTCGGCTGCGCCTGCGTCACTTGCTCAGTACGTTCGCCGCCACGATGAACAGCCCGAGCAGCATGTCCGCGCCGCCCACCCGGCACGACGACGCCCAGCCCTGACCCGTCACACGCGCGGCCCAGAGCCCCCAGCCGAACAGGGCCGCCGTGTTGAGGGCCAGGGCCACTTCGAGCGCGGTGTCCTCGCTCCACCACCCCGCGTACGAGGCGGACAGCACCGCCACAGTGGGCAGCACCGCGGCCACCAGCGGCCATTCCTCCAGCACGGACCGTACGACGTGCACGGTGACCGGTGTTCCGTCAGCCGTCCGGTGGGAGATGGCGTGGGCGTAGCCGTGCGCCGCAGCCGACGCGAGCCCCGCGACCAGCACCCACACCGCGTCGTAACCGGGGTCCGGGAGGCCGCTGTCGTGGTCCAGCGCCGCCGCGAGCGCGCTGGCGAGCACGGCGCCGTACACACCGCCGAACAGCAGCCGCTGCATGGACTCGCCACGGATGCCGGGCGCCCTGTGAACCACGGGCCTACTGGGCAAGACGCACCTTCCCGGAGCCGAGACAACGACGCGATGCCTGCCGTATTTCCAGGCCGCATTTAAGGAGATTCAACAGCATATCGGGCGACCGGATCGCCATCCGGAAGGTGAGTCGCCACCGGAGCCCGGGGCGCCGGATCCCGGGGCGCCGGATCCCGAATCACCGTCACCCGCAGGAACACCGGCATCCGCACCGGCCGCCGGTCCGCGAGCGTCAGCACCACGACCGCTCCCCCGGTGACGAACCGGTCGAGCCGCGAACCCCGCACCTCGTGCCAGCACCCCCGGATCCGTACGAGGTCACCGCGCAGCACCAGCACGGCGCACACCTCACGTACCACGTCGAGCACCGCCGCCACCCAGCGCCAGTTCCGCCCAGACGACCTTGCCGGGCCCGAGCCGCGCACCGAACCCCCAGTCGTCGGCCAGCGCGGCCACGAGCAACAACCCCCGCCCGCCCGGCGCCTCCAGGTCCGGGACCGGCATCCGTGGCGGCACGGACGACGCGTCGTGCACCTCGATACGGAGCACACCCCCGCCGACCAGGAACCGGGTCTCGATCTCCCGGCCGGGCGAGACGACGGCATGCCGCCCGGCGTTGGTCAGCAGCTCCGAGAGGATCAGTACGGCCGCGTCGGTCAGGTACGACAGCCCCCAACCGGCCAGCGCCGTACGGAGATCCGCCCGCGCCTGCCCCACGCAGCCCGGACGCCTGCTCCAGCGGCGCACCACCGCGCTGTCCGATTCCGAACTCAGTGCCATCGCGAAGCTCCTCAGAAGATCTGCCGGGGTCCGGTGCGAACGTCTCGCACTGTGACGAATAACTCACAGCGTGTGTCTTGCGTCGCTACGCTTCTAGGGGTTTCGCCCTGACAACGGGCAATTCAAGTGAGGGAGTTGGTCTCATGGCAGCAGCACCCCAACCACGCTCGATCCGGCAGAAGTACGGCGAGGAGCTGAGGATCCGGCGCATGGCGGCGGGTCTGACCCAGGAGGCGGTGAGCGAGGGGGTGGTCTGCTCCCCGACGCTGATCAGCCACTTCGAGGCGGGGCGCCGCCTGCCCAACCCGGACGATGCGCAGCGGCTGGACCGGGTACTGAGGACGGACGGGTTCTTCGCGCGCTGGCTGCGGGATCTGGATCCGAAGTACGCCAGCCACTTCGCCCGGGTGGCGGAGTTCGAGCAACAGGCCAGGGAGATGCGGCACTACGGTGCCTCGCTGATCCCTGGCCTTCTCCAGACGGCCGCGTATGCACGGGAGGTACTCAGCGCGCACACCGCGCTCGACCCGACGGCACCTGTTGACGAGCACGTCGTCAGCCGCATGCAACGTGCGCCGATCATTACGGAATCGACCGATACCGTATTTTGGGTGTTGCTGGACGAAGCGGCACTGCGGCGGAAGATCGGTGGCCCACAGGTCATGGCCGAACAGTTGCACAAGGTCGCCGACCTAGCGGAAGCGCAACGAATCCGCCTGCACGTCCTGCCATTTGGCGTCGGGGCGCACGCTCTACTGGCAGGGATGCTGTATCTGATGAGCTTCGACGAAGCTCCATCCATCGCCTACGTAGAGGGCGTTGGGACGGGGCATGTCTTCGACGATCCGGCCATGGTGAACCACTGTCACCTCGCCTACGATCTGGCTCTGGGCGACGCGCTGCCACACAAGGAATCACTGGCCCTGATCAGGGCCGTAGCGAAGGAGTACGAACGTGAACAGTAACGCGCGCATCGTTCCCGACCCGGCGTTCATACGCGAGTGGCGCAAGTCCAGCTTCAGCGGCCCCGGCAATGACGACTGCCTCGAAGTGGCAGACGGATACGCCGCTGTCCCCGTACGCGACTCCAAGAACCCCCACGGCCCGGCGCTGCTCTTCCCCGCCACCGGCTGGGCCTCCTTCGTCGCCGCCGTGAAGAGCGGCCGGCTCTCCGCCTGACACCCGCGAGACCGGCCCCGGTACCGAACCCGACCGGGGCCGTCCGCCTGCTCGGCGCACCGCCGGATCCTGTCGGAGGGGCGCCGAAGAATACAGACATTCACTGATCTTGTCGGCCAAGCGATCATCCACGACATACGTTTGATTTCGCATGAGACTCTAGGGGGAGAGCTGCGGCGACGTAGGCCTGCGCCCCCATGGGGTGGAGATCCCCGCCGCCCGACGAATGGGCGACACAGTGCACGACAGTGCGGAAGCAATACCGGACAGCCGGCCCGGACGCAGACTGCCATGGCCATGGTTCTTGGTGGTGGTCATCGCGTACGCGGGCATCATCCAGGGCCTGGGCCGGCTGATCGGCGTGGACACCAGCTACTCCGACAGTCAGTTCCCGACCACCGAATCACTGGTGCGCAACGCACTGATCCCGATCGGGGCGTCCATCGTGTTCGCCGCCGCCGTCGTCACGTGGCTCGGCTGGTGGCGCGAGATCCTGCACTACCGCGTCCCCGTGCGGCGCTGGGTGCGCTGGGTACCGATCTCGATGATCACCGTTGCCCTGATCGGCCTGAACTACGGGCACCTCGCCGACCAGAGCGTCTCCCTCGTGGCCTGCCTGCTACTGCTCGGCCTGTTCGTCGGCGTCGGCGAGGAACTCATGTTCCGGGGCATCGGCGTCCACGTCTTCCGCCGGGCCGGACTCACCGAGGGCAAGGTCGCCCTCTATTCCTCGCTCGTCTTCGGCGCCGTGCACATCAGCAACGCCTTCGGCGAGGGATCACAGGCCATCATTCAGGCCCTCGTCGTCTCCACCTCGGGCTACTTCTTCTACCTGTGCCTGCGCGTCGGCGGCATCATCCTGCTACCGATGCTCGTCCACGGGCTCTGGGACACCAGCCTGCTCTCCAACCTCGTGGGCGACAAGCCCCAGGTATCCCTGGGCATTGCCCTCGTCGTGCTCCTTCAGGTCGCCCTGATCATCGTGTTGCTGATCAAGCGCCGCACGGTCGAGACGGCACCCCAAGCCCTCCCGAGCTGACACACAGCCCTCAGGGGCGGCTCCGGCGGTTACGGAGCGTGCGGTGCTCTCGGGTTGCGAGCCGGGCGCGACAGCAGTTGGTTCCTTCCGCCACCACACCTCATCAGTAGTCATTTGCGCCGCTCAGAACCGGTTTACGGGCAGCGCACGTCTCAGTGCCCCGGCCACGGCCCAGGCGGATCCCCACATCTCCGTGTCGTGCACGGCTGCCGGAGAGACCCACTTCTCTCCTGGTGTCCAGCTCTTCCCTCTGCCCCAACAGATCGCCTACGAGGGGAAGAACTCCGGGTGCGTGGACAACAGTGGCGTCGGCATCCGGGAGGCGAAGATCTCCGCCGGGTTCAGGGACGTGATCATCAGCTGTGTCGCCGGCGGATTCGGTACAGGCAGCGGATCGGGAATCATCGAGTGGACCCTGGACGACGGCACGAAGCTCTCCAGCCAGGTGGACCTCAGGATCGACCACACCATCCTCAACACGTCCTCGGTCAGCGGCCACGTCCGCCAAGGCCCGTTCCAGGAGCAGAGCTTCAGCGGCGAGTTCACCACCGCACTCTTCGGCGGAGCGGGCAAGTGCACCGCCGGGGCGCCCTTCGGAGGAGTCAGGAACGCCGCGTTCACCGGGCAGTTCAGCGTCGGCTGACGGCCTGGACCGGCTGGACCGACGGCTGATCCCAGCGCCGGGGAGGGGGGAACGCCCCGGGACCGCACCCTGCTTGGCCAAGGGTGCGGGCCCGGGGTCGCGCTCCGGCAGATCAGGTGCGCGGCAGTTCGCCGACATCCGGCCGATGGCCTCCGTAGGAGGCGACCAGCGCGTCTGCCACGATCTCTGCGTCCGCCTCGGCCACGTCCGCCGGGTACTCCGGCAGCAGGTCGTCCCAGATGACCATCCACGATCCGTACAGCTGGGCTTGGCCCTCGGGGCGGGCGAAGAACCAGATGTGCAGATGGGCGCCGCCGTCTCCGATGCGGTAGACGTGGGCCCGCGAGATGTGCGGCAGTGCTTGCACGTGGCGGGCGATGTGGGTCGTGAGCACGCCCAGTTCGGCGGCCAGTTCGTCGGGCAGGTCCGCCAGGTCGAAGTGATCGCGTGGATGCAGCATCAGCACCAGCGGCACGCCGGCTCCCGCGATCCGGGTGAGCCGCCAACGGTCGTCGAGCCAGATCCCTTCGTCCCGGCTGCGGCACGCGTCGCAGTCCGAGGGGTCCTCGCCGTGCCGCGCCGGTTCGGGCAGAACCGGCGGGCGCAGCGGCGCGACGCGCAGGCCGTCCGGCTCGAACGGACTGATGTCCCACCCCGTCATGCGGGCCAGCGGGAGCCGTTGCTCACCATCCGCAGCGGTACGTGCGTGGGCGTAGAACTCGTCAGGTCGCATAGCCATGGCCAGAGGCTACTGTTGTTCGACGGCCATCAGCGCCTGCGTATTCGCTGAGTCATCACCTGCCGAACCCGCGAACACCCCTCACGTCGCTCAGCTTTGAAGATCGGTCATGCGCGCGATGGTCTCGTCGACTTGCCCGAGCGTCACCGTCATGTACGTCTCGCCCGGCCCCGGTGGGCGCGTCCAGGAACATGTCTGGAACGTGTGCAGGCGCCCGTGTGTCAGCGCGAAGCGCGGGAGTGAGACGCCGAACTCCGTGGCGATCGCCTCCAGCGCGCGCTGTTCCGCCCGCGCGGCAGCCGGATCGGCATCCCGGTCGGCATTCGAGTCGGCATCCGGATCGGCATCCGGATCGGCTGACGTGTCCGCGGCGGCGTTGCCGAAGAGTCGATCCGGGTCCAGCGCCGGAGGTATCTCGCCGCTGCGCCGGATCGTCGAACCGTGGACCGTGAAGTCGTACCGCTCCTCGCCGTTCTCCGCGAGGGAGAAGTGGAAAAGGGCCGGGGACCCATGGTGAGGCAGGCCGGGATCGCTCCAGACCACCATCGCTCGCGAGCCGGAGCCGGAGGGCCCGGAGGCGGCTGCGGCAGGGGAGACGAAGCGCTGCTCGTCGAAGGGGCTCGGCTGCCCGTCGAAGGCGAAGCTCCAGCCGGATCCGGCACGCCCGACCGAGGCCAGTGCCTTGTCGTCGTACGACGAGGTCTCCCCGCGGTTCAGCAGCGTCGTCTGTGTTTCGCACGCCGTCATCGGTGTGTTCAGCCCGGAACTTCCTTCGGCGCCCACACGGTCCGGCAGTTCGGCCGGATGCGCCGATTCCACCAGGATGAAGCGGTATGCCTCGCGGCTGGTCCGGTGCGGTCCGGGGGCCGCCAGCCAGTCGAGGCCCCCGGGCTCCAGGTCGACAGGGGCCGCCACCTCACCGCCTGCCGCCTCGCCCCGAGGGGCGGCGAGCAGTTCGCGGCCACGCTCCGGGGTGAGCAGCGGGCCGAGGAGAGCGTCGGCCAGCAGGCCGATCGGTGCCAGGTGGCAGGGGCCCAGCGGTCGCCACTGCGGCAGCGCAGCCAGCACCGTCCGCCAGGCGGCGTCCGCTTCGCCCCAGCGCGCCAGCTCCCGTGCCTCGTCCAGTGCGTCCCCGAACGGGCCGGACGTGACGTAGCGGAAGGTCCCCGCTCCGACCTGCCGCCGTATCTCGTCGGCCGCTTCATGGAGATCGTCGGGAGCGGGCCGCACGGTGTACGCCCACACCGCGTCGTCATGGCTTCGCTCCACATGCCCGACCGCCAGCACGGACAGCATCTCCAGTGCGTACACCGGGTCATCCGTCAGTCCGTCGAAACCGGCGAGGTAGCTGTCCCCCAGCAGCCACCGGATCTGGTCCCGCAGCGCCGCCGCGCGGGGCCTGCCGTACTCCACCGCCTCGGCCAGAGCGTCCTCGGCCCGCCGGTACTCCCCCGCCAGGGCGTCGCACCGTGCCTGCTCGACCACAGCGTCCAGCTCCCGGGTCGTGGCGTTGACGAACTCCGTGGCGCTGCCGGGGTCACCGGCCCGCAGGTGGTGGAACTCCCGGTACATCTCCGCCATGAACTCCCTGAAGGATGCGTACCGTTCCGGCATCTCACCGGCCCAGGTGCGGTAGCAGTAGACCGCCCACTCACCGTCGGCGCCCACGTCCCCGGGGTTCAGCATCACGTAGGTGGCATCGGACTCGACGTCCAGGGATAGCGTGCGGTCCCACATGTCCTCGACGAGCCGGATCTCCTCCTCGGTGGAGTCCTCGTCCAGCTCCTCCCGGTACATCTCCCCGATGCCGACTTCGTCCTCCTGCCAGCCGTGGCTCTCGGTTCCGGCGAGCACGTAGACGAAACCGCCTGCGTTCCGCCATCCGTCGCTGACCTCAAGGAACGAGCGGTACGACGGTGGGAGCGGGCAGCCGAGACGCTCCTCCAGCGCGGCGATCCGCTCGGCTGACGCGGGCGCGAAGCCGAGCCAGCGGGCGCGCCTGGCCTCCTCGTCCGCCTCGTCGAGGGCTTCATCGGGCGCCCAGGAATCCGCCCACTCGTCGCTCCAACGCTGGAGGAAGGAAGGCCAGTTGAAGGCTGCTTCAGTCATGCGAACGATCGTCGCATCCGCCACTGACAATGCCCTGCGGACCGCGTGGCCGACAGGACGCCGACCACAGAGGCATCCGGCCTACGCCCCCGCAGCCAGCCCGTCCCCCCGGATCCGCGCGTGCAGATGCATGTCGTGGTGGCCGTCCGTGTGCAGGACCGCCCCGCGCCGTGTGCCCTCCGCCGCGAACCCCGCCTTGATCGCGACCCGGCAGGACGCCTCGTTGGTGGTCGAATGGTCGAGCTGGAGCCGGTGGAAGCCGCCCTCCTCCAGCGCCCAGCGGGAGAGCTCCACGACCGCGGCGGTACAGGCGCCCCGGCCGCGGCCCGCCGGGGCCATCCAGTAGGCGACCTCGGCCTGACCGTCCACCAGAACCAGGTCCCTCAGCGAGATCCGCCCCAACAGCACGTCACTTCCGGCGTCGGCCACTGCCCAGTGCAGACCCGTCTCGTCCTGCCAGCCGCGCCGGCAGTTCGCGATCCACTCGCGCGCCTCGTCCACGGAGTCCATCGACCGCGCGTGCCAGCGCTGAATCTCCGGGTCCTGGTACGCCTCCCGTACCGCCTCCGCGTCGGTGAGCTGCCAGGGACGCAGCAGCACGTCCCTCGCAACTGGCAGAACAGGCTGGCTGGTTGCGGCAAGAGAACCGGTGGGTATCGCGGGAGCGACCAGGGAAGGCATGACGGCAGTCTCAACCCCTGCGGTTACCCGAGCAACGTACTTTCGACGAACCGGGCGCGTTCTTCGACCGGTGCGAGGGGCAGCCGTACGAGTTCGTAGCCGTAGTCGGTGTAGGTGGCGGCCATCGACGCGTAGGGTCTTTCGTTTGGATCAGGCCGGATCAGGGAGCGGGGTCTGGTGCGTGCGATCGCAAGGCGGAGGAGGGAGGCAGATGGGGTCTCCCCTGGCCCTCAAGGCCTTGGGGAAGGAGCCATGGTGACCGACGACAACGCGGCGAGCAATGGGGTCTCCCCTGGTCGAGCGAAGCCGAGACCTTGGGGAAGTGCCAGACCCCGCGAGCCCGGCGTGAACCAAACGAAAGGCCCTGGGTGCGCTCCGCCTCGGCGAAGGACTGTCTGCGCTCGCTGTCCTGGGCGTAGATCTCCGGCCAGGGAGGGGCGAGGAACACGCGACGGTGGTACCGGAAGCTCTTCGCGGCGGCGTGGACGTGGTCCGGTACCGGCAGTCCCTCCAGCCTCAGGTAGCCCACGATGTCGGGCACCCCCCGGTCGAAGAAGACCCGTTCCGGCCGCGCTGCCGCGATGCGGTACGAGCGCAGTTCCCAGCAGAGCATGAGTTCGGCGAAGAGCGCCGGGTCGGTCCAGGGCAGCGCGCGCCCGTCGATGGCGACCTGGTCCTGGATGATCCCGCGCCCCGCCTCCTGGGACCGGGCGTGGCCCTGGGTCTCCAGGAAGTCGAGCAGGGTGCTCTTCCCTGATCCGGGCCCTCCGGTGAGGACGATGAACCGCTCCGGCTCAGGCTCCGACGTCATGTTGTGCTCCCTCTTCTTCCGGATCCGCACTGGTCAAATACTCAGAAATTGGCGCATTACTGCCATGATCGGGCAGGCAGCAGTGCCCACAGCCCCGAGGAGACAGTGATGCCAGCGGACGCGCCGGTGGGAGACCCTCAAGCCGCCCTGCGCGCGGACCCGTTCGGTCCGCTGCGGAGCCGGGGCTACCTCATGCTCCTTGCCCTGACCGCGCTGTTCGGGGTGGTGATCTCGGCCGGGGCGTACGGCTTCCTGCAAGCCGTCGAAGAGATCGAGAAGGCCGTCTACACCTCGCTGCCCAAGGCGCTCGGCTTCGACGGTGCTCCGTTCTGGTGGCCCCTGCCGCTGCTGGCCCTCGCCGGCCTGCTGGTCGCGGCGACGGTTCAGTATCTGCCGGGCAACGGCGGCCACCAGCCCGCCGAAGGGTTCAAGGCCCAGGGTACGGTCTCCGCCGCCGAGCTCCCCGGCGTCCTGCTCGCGGCTCTCGCCTCCCTCACCCTCGGCGCCGTGGTCGGTCCAGAGGCCCCGCTGATCGCGCTGGGCGGCGGGATCGCACTGTACGGCTTCCGGCTGATCAAGCCGGAAGCCGACGCTTCCTCCCAGGCCCTCGTGGCGGCGGCGGGCAGCTTCGCGGCCATCAGTGCCTTGCTGGGCTCGCCGTTGATCGGCGCCTTCCTGCTGATGGAGGTCTCCGGTCTTGGCGGGCCGATGCTGGGGATCGTGCTCGTTCCGGGACTGCTGGCCTCGGGCATCGGCTCCCTGGTGTTCACCGGCCTCGGTACGTGGGCGGGCGTCGGCAAGGGCACGCTCATCATCCCGAACCTTCCTCCGGCCGACCGCCCCGACCTCGCCCAGTTCGGCTACGCGCTGCTGATCGGCGTCGCGGCGGGCTTCGTCGGTACGGGCATCCGCCGCCTGGGGCTCTTCCTCCAGCCGGGAGTGAACCGCCGCCGCCTGGTGTGGACCCCGGTCTGCGGTCTGGTCGTGGCGGGGCTGGCCATCGCCTACGCGGAGGGCAGCGGGAAGGACGCGTCCGACGTGCTGTTCTCCGGGGAGAGCGCGCTGCCGGGACTCCTCCTGCACAGCGGCGCGTACTCCGCTGGGGTGCTGACGCTGCTGATCGCCTGCAAGGGACTCGCCTACGGGGTGTCCCTGTCGGCGTTCCGGGGCGGGCCGGTCTTCCCGGCGCTGTACATCGGGGCCGCCGGTGGGATCGCGCTGTCCCATCTGCCGGGGCTGCCGTTCGTGACGGGTGCCGCGATGGGGATGGGCGCGCTGGCGGTGGCGCTGCTCAGGCTGCCGATGACGGCCGTGCTGCTCGCGACGCTGCTCCTGGGGAAGAGCGGGGTGACCGTCATGCCCCTGGTGATCGTCGCCGTTGTCGTCTGCCATGTCGTCGTGGCGCGGATCAGCCCGCCACCGGTGAAGGCCGCGGCTCCGGCAGCCACGGCCGCGCCGGCCTGAGCCCGCGCGCACCGAGGACAACTGCCGCCCGGGAGCGCACTGTTCGTGCGGAACGGCGCAGTTACTGCAGCGCGCCGCGCAGCCCCATGTTTCCGCTGAGCAGGCCGCCGTCGACCGGGAGCGTGATCCCGGTGATCCAGGACGCGTCGCGGGAGGCGAGGAAGGTGATGGCCGCCGCGATGTCGTCGGGCAGGCCGACCCGGCCCAACGGGTAGTGCTCCGCGGCCCGTTCGAAACCGACCCCGGGGCGGCGCAGCGTCCAGGCGTCCGTGGCGACCGTCCCGGGGGCGACCAGATTGACCCGTACTCCTCTGGGCGCGGCCCGGCCCGCCAGGGTGCGGGTCAGGCTGGCGAGGCCCGCCTTGGCCGCGCTGTAGGCGTGGTTGCCGAAGTCCTGTTCGCCGTTGACCGAGCCGACGCTGACGATCGCGCCCCGGCCGCCCGCCGCCGCTAGGTGCGGAAGCGCGGCCCGGGAGGCCCGGAAGGCTCCGGACAGGGTCGCGTCGAGGTCGCGGTGCCAGGACTCGTCGTCCTCGTCCTCGAAGAGCGGGGCGTCCGGCGAGCAGGCGTACGCGTTGTTGACCAGGACGTCGAGTGCGCCGAACTGCTCGACCGCGTACGCCACCGCCGCCTCGACCGCCGCCCGGTCCGTGACGTCGCAGGTGAACGGCAGCGCGCCGGGCAGTTCGGCGGCTGTCTTCGCGGCGCGTGCGCCGTCCAGGTCGGTGACCAGGACGCGGGCGCCTTCCTCGGTGAACCGGCGGGCGGTGGCCGCGCCGATTCCCCTGCCCGCGCCGGTGATCAGGACTGAGTAACCCTCGAACCGCCTCATTCCATCCATGGGGCGATCATGTCGCCGAACGGACCGCCCTGACCAGAGCCTGGGCGCGGGGATCGGCCGTCACGCCCTTCTGGAGGGAGTTGGTGACGTACCCGAGGGCGATCCCGGACTCCGGGTCGGCGAAACCGAGCGAGCCGCCACGGCCGGGGTGGCCGAACGAGCCGGGGCCGAGCAGCGGGGCCGAGGGGCCGTGCAGCATGAAGCCGAGGCCGAAGCGGGTGTTGACGACGAGGACGCGGTCGGGCCCCGAGGACTCCTCGGTGCGGGCCAGGGCGAGGGTGGCCGGGGCGAAGAGCCGGTTGCCGTTGTCGACGTGTCCGATCATCGCCGCGTACACCCGGGCGAGGGCGCGGGCGGTGGAAATGCCTGCGGACGCGGGGAGTTCGGCGGCGCGGTAGTCGGGGGCGTTCTCGTCGGGGAAGGGGGCGATGGCCCCGAACGCGCGGCTGGTGAACGACTCGGGGTCGCGGTAGGCCTCGCTCACGGAACGCTTGGGCCGCAACTTCAGCCCGCCGCCCACCGGGACGGTGTCGACACTGCCGATCCGTCCGACGCGGTGCGCCTCCTCGACGGGCAGGCCCACCCAGAAGTCGATGTCGAGGGGGCGGGCGATCTCCTCGGCGATCCAGCGGCCGATGGTGCGGCCGGTGACCCGCTTGACCAGTTCGCTCAGCAGCCAGCTGTAGGTCTGCGCGTGGTAGCCGTGATCGGTGCCGGGCTCCCAGGCGGCCTGCTGCGCGGCGACGGCGCGCGGGCCGGAGACCCCGTCGATGGCCTGCTCCGGAGTGAGCGGCCGGTCGAGGAACGGGACTCCGGTGCGGTGCGCGAGGAAGTGGCGTACGAGGGCGCGTTCCTTGCCGCCCGACTTGAACTCGGGCCAGTACGTGGAGACGGGCGCGTCGAGGTCGAGCTGTCCGCGCTGGTGCAGGAGGAGGGGGACGGCGGCGGTGACGCCCTTGGTGGCGGACCGGACGATCTGCGCGGTGTCGAGGGCCCAGGGTTCGGGGCCGTCGAAGTCCTTCGTACCGGCCCAGAGGTCGACGACCTTGTGGCCGTCGCGGTAGACGGTGACGGCGGCGCCGCGTTCCGCGCGCTGGTCGAAGTTACGTACGAACGCGTCCCGGACCGCTTCGAATCCGTCCGCCACTGTGCCCTGGACGTCCACCACGTCGTGCTCCCACGTCTCCCCGCACGCCCGGTCGGCGTACAGGTCCATGGTGGGGGGCGGCTCCGGCGGGGGTTGCCGGGGGGTGGGGTTGAGGGGGGCGGGGTGCGGGGTGGGGGGGCTGCTGGGGTGTCCTCAAGCGCCGGACCGGCTGGGGTGTGTCCTCAATCGCCGGACGGGCTGGATTTGTGCGGGTGTTGGGTGCGTGGGCTTGTCCTCAAACGCCGGACGGGCTGAATACGCGGGCGTCGGCAGTGCGCGGGGTCTGCGACGTGAGGTCGTTCTCGAATGCCGGGCCGGCTGAATACCCGGGCGTCGGCAGTGCGCGGGTGTCTGCCACGTCAGGTCGTCCTCGAACACCGGACCCGCCGAATACGCGGGCGTCGGCAGTGCGCGGGTGCCCGGCGCGGGCTCAAGGGGTCCGTTACCAGGGGGAGATGGGTATCACCCCGGTGCGGCGGCCCTCGTGGTCGAGGAGGTGGCCCATGCGTTTCACCGTGTGCAGGCCGACGATGCGATCGGTGACGGTGAGTGTGGGGACGCGGGCGCAGAGGGCCGTTTCGCGGCGTTGGATGTCGCCGATGTCGTGGACCCAGAGCGTGGCGAAGATGTTGGCGGGCCCGGTGACGCCCGCCACCAGGCGGCACTCGGGAGTGGCGGCCAGGGTGCGGTGCACGGTGCCGATGTCGCGGGCGGGGACCTGGGCGAGGAGGGAGACCGGGACCGGGTGCCCGGCGAGCGGGGCGGCGACGTCGCAGCGGAAGGTGAGGATGCCGGAGTCCGTCAGACGGCGCAGCCGGCGGCGGACGGTGGCCGGGCTGGTGCCGGTGCGTTGGCCGAGCTCGGCCAGGCCGACCCGCCCGTCGCGGACGAGTTCGTCGAGCAGGGCGTGGTCGACCAGGTCGAGTTCGCGCGTATGCACCGATTCCGGCGCCGTGGAGGCGGAGTTGCCGAGCGCGGTCAGCTGACTCTGGTCCAGGGAGCGCAGCCGCCAGCGGCTCCCCTCGACGTACAGCGACGTGGCGAAGAGGGAGCTGACCGAGGTGACGCCGGGCAGTTGGTCCAGCGTCCCGGTCAGGAAGCGGCTGAGCGAGGGCAGATCGGGGGCGAGCACGTCCAGCAGCAGATCGGCGCTGCCGGATCCGGTCACCTCGACGGTGGCGGTCTCGGGGAACTTGCTGAGCCGGTCCGCCAGCCGGGAGCGTGCGCCGGGGCGGCAGCGGAGGAGTACGAAGGCGGTGGCCCGGCCGCGGGAGAACTCCCGCCCCGGCGCCGCGCACACCCAGGCGAGCCCGGCCCCGGTCAGCCGGTCCCAGCGCCGCGCGAGGGTGCTCGCCGCCACACCGAGCAGGGGTGCCAGCTCGGTCCAGGCTGCCCGGGGCCGCAGCTGGAGGGCATTCACCAGGGCGAGGTCCAGCTCGCTCGGGGTGACCGTTTCTTGCATCAGGCCTGCCCCGTACGTACGAATCCAACGATATTCGGGCTCACTCGTACCTCCACCCGCACAGTAGCCATCACTGTCGGTTCCGGCCATCGGATGAGGTGGGGCTGTGTCCACTCGCATATCGCAATTCCGGCCGGGGGCGGTGAGCTCCGGTCCCGGGATGCTCGCCGCGATGGCGGTCGTCGTGCTGTTCAGCGGGATCGTGCAGGGCTATCTGACGCCCCTGCTGCCCGGCCTCGGTCTCCGTCTGCACATCGGCAGCGTCGGCCAGAACAACATCTATCTGCTGTCCCAGCTGGCCTTCGCGGTGATGACGCCGCTGCTGTCGCGGCTGGGCGATCTGTACGGGCACCGCAAGCTGCTGCGGGTGGCGCTGGCGATGGTGGCGGGCGGTTCGCTGCTGATGGCCGCGTGGCCGTCGGCGGTGACGCTGGCCGTCGGGGTGGTGCTCCAGGGCGCGCTGGTCGGCTTCTTCCCGCTGCTGGTGGGCATCCTGCGGTCCCGGGCGCCCGAGCGGAACCGCACCGGGATCTCGCTGCTCGTCGGGGTGCTGCTGATCTCGATCGGGGTGGGCGGCCTGGTGGCGGGCGTGCTCAGCGAACAGCAGGCGGCGAAGGGGCTGTGGACGGCCGTTCCGGTCGCGGTCCTCGCGGTGGTGGCGGGGCTGCTGCTGCCCGACAGCGCCGTACCGCGCGGCGGGCGCTTCCACTTCGGGGCGGCGGCGCTGCTGACCGCCGGGCTGGTCGCGCTCGTCCTGGTGCTGGCGCAGGGCAGCGTGTGGGGATGGTCCTCGCCGCTGACCCTGGGTCTCGCGGTGGCGGCCGTCGCGGTGCTCGCGGCGTGGGCGGCGGTCGAGTACCGGTCCGCGCATCCGCTGGTGAGCGTACGGATGCTGGGCAACCCCCGGCTGGCGGTGGTGAGCGGGTACACCTTCTGCGCCGCCTTCGGCACCATCGGTTTCCTCGGCGCCAACGCCCTCTTCCTCGGCGCTTCGCCGGCGGAGACGGGCTACGGCATGGGGATGGGCTCGCAGACGATCGCCGCCGTCTCCCTGGGCATGGTGCTGGCCGGTTTCGTGGGCTCCACGCTCAGTCCGCGGCTGGCCCGGTGGACCGGTGACCGCGCCGTGCTCGCCTCGGGCTGTTTGCTCGCCGCGCTGGGCTTCCTCTCGATGATCTTCTTCCACGACACCCTCGCCGAGTACCTGACCGCCGCGGTCGTGGTGGGGCTGGCGACCGGAGTCTTCGAGTCGATCAGCCGGACCCTGTCGGCGGAGGCCGTCGAGGAGCACGAGACCGCGCTCGCGGTCGGCATCAACGAGCTGGCCCTGTCGCTCGGCGCGGCCATCGGCGCCGCGGTGATCGGCGCGTTCTTCGCGGCGCACGAGGTGCACGGCACCACACACATCGAGGTGTCCGGTTTCCGGTGGGCCTGGGGCGCGTGCGCCGTGGTCGCGCTGCTGGGCGGGGCGGCGGCGCTGCGCTACCGCAGTCCGGGGGCCGCGGGCACCGAGCCCGTACAGCACTCCGGATCCCGGCCCGGATCCCGGCCCGGATCCCGGCCCGGACCTCAGCCCGGTCACGTATCTCAGGAAGGTGGGCTCGCATGACGGGCGAACACGGCAGCGGGTCCGGCGACGTACGGCAGGCGGTGGCCGCGGCCGTACGGTCCTGGGGCGACCGGCTGCTGGCGCTGAGCCACAGCCTGCACGACGAGCCCGAGACGGCCCTGGCCGAACACCGCTCGGCCGCGAAGACAGCGGACCTGCTGGAGGCGGCGGGGTTCGCGGTCGCGCGCGGGGCCGGCGGCCTGGACACCGCGCTGGTCGCCACCCGGGGGTCGGGCGATCTGGTGCTGGCGTTCTGCGCCGAGTACGACGCGCTGCCCGGCATCGGTCACGCCTGCGGGCACAACGTCAACGGCGCGGCATCGGTCGGCGCGGCCGTCGGGCTGGCCGCCGTCGCGGACCGGCTCGGCCTGACCGTCAAGCTGATCGGCACCCCCGCCGAGGAGGACATCGGCGGCAAGGTGCTGCTGCTGGAGGCCGGGGTCTTCGACGACGTGGCCGCGGCGATGATGGTGCACGCCGCGCCGTACGACTCCGTCGGCTCCTCGTCACTCGCCATCGGCGCCTGGGACATCACCTACCGCGGGGCGCCCGCGCACGCGGCGGTCGCCCCCTGGGAAGGTGTCAACGCGCTGGACGCCATGACCCTCGCCCACACCGCGGTCGGGCTGCTGCGGCAGCAGTTGCCGCCCGGCTCCGTGGTGCACGGGATCGTCACCGAGGGCGGCCAGGCCGTGAACGTCATCCCCGCCCGGACCAGGGCCCGTTACGAGGTCCGCGCCCCGACACTGGAGCAGCTGGACCAGGTGCGGCAGCGGGTGCGGGCCTGCTTCCAGGCCGGGGCCCTCGCCACCGGGGCGGAGCTCGAACTGGGCGTGCACGGACGGGACTTCGCCGATCTGCGCCAGGACCCGTTCCTGACGGAGGCCTACGTCCGCGCGGCCCGCGGGCTGGGCCGCACGGTGGAGTCACGGCACGGGGAGACCCTGGCGTCGACGGACATGGGCAACGTCTCGCGGGAGCTGCCGACGATCCACCCCACCATCGGCTACGAGACCGGCGGCGCCAAGCAGCACACCCCCGAGTTCACCGGTTACGGGAAGAGTCCGGGCGCCGACCGGGCGGTGCTCGACGGTGCGACCGCGCTGGCGCTGGCCGGTGTCGAGGCCGCGACGTCCGAGGGGCAGCGGCGCCGCCTCCTCGACGGGGTCGCCGAACGGGCTCGGGGCCGCGCCTGACCCCGGCTCCACCCGTTTCCGTACGGAGTCACGGGCGGGCGCCCGGTCGGACGGCCGCCCGTCCCCGTACGGAACACCGGGCCGCGGCGGACGGTCAGACGACCGCCCGCGGGTTGAAGCCGAACGGCAGTTCGAGGCGGTGCGCGCCCATCAGTTCCTCGTCCGCGAGCAGGTCCGCCGTCGCGCCGTCGCCCACGATGACCCCGCCGCTGAGGACCACGGACCGGGGGCAGAGCTCCGCCGCGTACGGCAGGTCGTGCGTGACCATCAGTACGGTCACGTCCAACGCCCGCAGGATGTCCGCCAGTTCGCGGCGGGACGCCGGGTCCAGGTTGGACGAGGGTTCGTCCAGGACCAGGATCTCGGGCTCCATCGCCAGGACCGTCGCGACGGCGACGCGGCGCCGCTGCCCGTACGAGAGGTGGTGCGGGGGCCGGTCCGCGTACGACTCCATGCCCACCCGGGTGAGCGCGGCGACGACCCGCGCCTCCAGTTCCGGGCCGCGCAGTCCGGACGCCGCCGGGCCGAACGCCACGTCCTCCCGGACCGTCGGCATGAACAGCTGGTCGTCCGGGTCCTGGAAGACGATGCCGACCCGGCGGCGGATCTCCGCGAGGTTCTCCTTGGCGACCGGCAGGCCGGCCACCGTGACCGAGCCCGCGCCGCCGGTCAGGATGCCGTTGAGGTGCAGGACGAGGGTGGTCTTGCCCGCGCCGTTGGGGCCGAGCAGGGCGACCCGTTCACCGCGCCGGACGGTCAGGTCCACACCGAAGAGGGCCTGGTGGCCGTCGGGGTAGGCGTACGCGAGACCGGAGACGTCGAGGGAGGGTGCGGGGGATGCGGGAGCGGTAGTCACAGGGTCCATCACAAGGTCCATCCCAGCAGACAGATGCAGAGCGCCGCGACGGGGAGTGCCGCGGCGGACCGCCACTGCGCGCCCGAGGCCGTCACTTCGTCGATGACCGGCATGGTGCCGGTGTAGCCGCGGCTGACCATGGCCAGGTGCACGCGCTCGCCCCGTTCGTAGGAGCGGATGAAGAGGGCCCCGGCGGACTTCCCCAGGACGCCCCACTGGCGTACGCCGCGCGCCTCGAACCCGCGGGAGCGGCGGGCGATCGACATCCGCCGCATCTCGTCGGTGATGACGTCTCCGTAGCGGATCATGAAGGACGCGATCTGGACGAGCATCGGCGGCAGCTTGAGCCGCTGGAGGCCGAGCAGCAGGGAGCGCAGTTCGGTCGTCGAGGCGAGGAGTACCGAGGCGGCGACGCCGAGGGTGCCCTTGGCGAGGACGTTCCAGGCGCCCCAGAGGCCGTTCACGCCCAGCGACATGCCCAGGACGTGGATCTGTTCACCGGGGACGACGAACGGCATGAGCACCGCGAACGCCACGAACGGGACCTCGATCAGCAGCCGCTTGAGCAGGAACGCGGCGGGGATGCGGGCCACGGCGGTGACCGCCCCGAGCAGCACGGCGTACAGCGCGAACGCCCACATCGCCTCGCGCGGGGTGGAGACCACCACGATCACGAAGGCGAAGACGGCGGCGAGTTTGCAGTGCGGTGGCAGGGCGTGGACCGGCGAGTGCCCGGCCCGGTAGAGCTTGTGTGCGTGTCCCGCGCCCATGTCAGACGGCTTCCGCGTGCGGTCCGGCCGCGGTCTCCGTACGGCGGCGGCGGACCGCCCAGAAGACGCCGCTGCCCACCACGATCGTGGTGCCGACACCGATCAGACCGGCGAGGCCGCCGGAGATCCGGGCGTCGGAGATGTCCTTGACGCCGTACCCGGCGAGCGGGGAGTCCTCGGTGTGGTGCGGCTTGGTCTTGGTGTCGATGCCCTTGTCGTGGGCGACCTTCTCCAGGCCGTCGGGGCTGGAGGACGCATAGAAGGAGACGAACCCGGCCAGCACCAGGGCGGTGACCAGGCCGATGCCCCAGACCTTGCGGTTGGAGACCTTGCGGGGCGAGCGGGCGGCGACCGGGGCCGCGGCGGGCGCGTCGACCAGTTCGCCGCCGACCCGGAGCTTGAGCGGCGCGGTCAGCCCGCGGGCGCCGTAGACCAGGTCGGGGCGTACGGCGATGACCGCGCCCACGGTGAGCGCGGTGATCGCGGCCTCGCCGATGCCGATGAGGACGTGCACGCCGACCATCGCGGTGAGCACCTTGCCGAGGGGGACGTCGGTGGTCCCGCCGAGTGCGTACATCGCGGTGAAGGCGAGCGCGGCGCACGGCACCGAGAGCAGCGCGGCGACGAAGGAGGCGGCGGTCACCGAGCTGCGGCGGCGGGGCAGCACCTTCACCAGGCCGCGGAAGACGGCGTACGCGACGACGGTCGTCACGATCGCCATGTCGGTGATGTTCACCCCGAGCGCGGTGAGGCCGCCGTCGGCGAAGAGGATGCCCTGCATCAGCAGGACGACGGACACACAGAGCACACCCGTGTAGGGGCCGACCAGGATCGCGGCCAGCGCCCCGCCCAGCAGGTGTCCGCTGGTCCCGGCGGCGACGGGGAAGTTCAGCATCTGCACGGAGAAGATGAACGCGGCGACGAGACCGGCGAGCGGCGCGGTGCGTTCGTCCAGCTCCCGGCGGGCACCCCGGAGGCTGACGGCCACGGCTCCCGCGGCGATCACACCGGTCACCGCCGAGACGGGGGCGTTGATGAATCCGTCGGGGACATGCATGTGGCGACTCTCTCCTCGTGGTGGTGCACCGGCGGTGGTGAACCGTTCGATGATAGAGCCTTGTTGCGAATGGTTCGCAAGAGCGCCTGCCTCCCAGGTGCGCCCCCCTGCCCCTTCACGCCCTGATCAGGGCAGCCTCGATGAATATATGGGACATTAGATTACAAATAGACGTAAAGCGGTGCTGAGTACCCCGAGTGAGGAGCTGGCGATGTCCCCCGCCCTTGATGTGCCCGTACGTGGCCATGTCGTGACGGATGTCCCCGGCGAGTGGACGGTGGTGCACGTCGCGCTCCGGTACGACGCCGAGGCCGCCCCCGGGATCGTCCGGTTCTTCTTCCCCGGCGGCACCGAGTGGGTCTTCGCGCGGGAACTCCTCGAAGCCGGACTGCGCAGCCCCCAGCGCTCCGGCGACATCGGGATCTGGCCGTGCGGGCGGGCCCAGGTGGTGGTGGAGTTCCACTCCGCCGACGGGGTCGCCGTGGTGCAGTTCGACAACACACCGCTGATGCGCTTCCTGCGCGGGACATACGCGGAGGCCCCCCGCGCCGTACGGCACGAGGAGCCTCTGCGGCCGGAGCGTCCGGCACGTCCGAGCGTCAGGCGCTGACCAGCTCCCGCTGCTCGCCCTCGTCCGCGTCGGTGTGCTTGTTCAGGCCCTCGCCCTCGACGTCCACGTTCGGCAGGGCGCGGTCCAGCCAGCGCGGCAGCCACCACGCCCGCTTGCCGAGCAGCGCCAGGACGGCGGGCACGATCGCCATCCGTACGACGAAGGCGTCGAAGAAGACCGCGATGGCGAGACCGAAGCCGATCATCTTGATCATCGAGTCGCTGGCTCCGATGAAGCCGGAGAAGACCGCGATCATGATGACGGCGGCGGCGCTGACCACACGCGCACCGTGCTTGAAGCCGGTGACGACGGCCTGGCCGGGGCTCTCCCCGTGGACGTACGCCTCCCGCATGCGGGTGACCAGGAAGACCTCGTAGTCCATCGCGAGACCGAAGACCACACCGACCATGAAGATCGGCATCATCGACATGATCGGGCCGGTCTGCTGGACCCCGAGGAGCGAGCCGAGCCAGCCCCACTGGAAGACCGCGACGACCGCGCCGAGTGCGGCGACCACCGAGAGCAGGAAGCCGAGCGCCGCCTTCAGCGGGACCAGGACCGAGCGGAAGACCAACATCAGCAGCAGGAAGGCCAGCCCGACGACGAGCGCCAGGTACGGCACCAGGGCGTCGTTCATCTTCTGCGAGAAGTCGATGTTCATCGCTGTCGCACCGGTGACGAGCACCGTCGCCCCGGTGTCCGACTTGACCTGCGCGCCCACGTCCCGGATGGAGTGGACCAGGTCCTCCGTCTTCACGGAGGAGGGCCGGTCCTTCGGGACGACGGTGATCATCGCGGTGTCGTGCGCCTTGTTGTAGACCGGCTGCGAGGCCGACACGACGCCGTCGAGCGCGGCGACCTTGCGGTGCACCTGGTCGACCGCGGCCTTGCCGTCGGCCACCCCCTTGACGTCGGTGACCATCTGCAGCGGGCCGTTGAAGCCGGGCCCGAAACCGTCCGAGAGCAGGTCGTACGCCTTGCGCTGCGTGGTGCTGGTGGGCTGGGAGCCGTCGTCCGGCAGGCCCATCTCCAGCGAGGCGGCCGGTACGGCGACGGCACCCAGGCCGATCACCCCGACGAGCAGCACCATCACCGGACGGCGCAGCACGAAGCGGGCCCAGCGGGTACCGCCGTTGGCCTTGACCTCGGCGCCCTTGACCGGCGGGTTCTTACGGGCCTTGCGGCCGATCACACGCTTCCCGACGAAGCCGAGCAGCGCGGGGATGAGGGTGAGCGCGATGAGGACCGCGATCACGACCGTACCGGCGGCGGCGAAGCCCATCTTGGAGAGCATCGGAATGTTCACGACGGCCAGGCCGACCAGGGCGATGACCACGGTGAGCCCCGCGAAGACGACCGCGGACCCGGCTGTGCCGACCGCCCGTCCGGCTGCCTCCTCCGGCTTGCGGCCCTCGGCGAGTTCCGCCCGGAAGCGCGAGACGATGAAGAGGGCGTAGTCGATGCCGACCGCGAGGCCGATCATCATCGCCAGCATCGACGTGGTGTTGCCCAGGTCCAGCACGTTGGCCAGCGCGGTGATCGTGGAGACGCCGACGCCGACACCGATGATCGCGGTCAGCAGCGGCAGTCCGGCGGCTATCAGCGAGCCGAAGGTGACCACCAGCACGATCGCGGCGAGCACCACCCCGATGATCTCGCCGGAGCCGGTCTCCGGCATGGCCTGGAGCGCGTCACCACCGATCTCCACCGTGTAGCCGTCGTGCTGCGCCTTCTCCCCGGTGTGCTGGAGCGAGTCCTTGGTCTTGTCGGTCAGCTCCATGGAGTTGACCTTGTAGGCGACCTGCACGTACACCGTGCTGCCGTCCTTGGAGACGGCGTTCTCGGCGAACGGGTCGTGCACGGTCATGATCTGGTCGGAGCCGGCCCGCAGCTCGGACGAGACCTTCTTGACCTCGGCCTTGTTGGCCGCGGACGTCATCTTCTCGCCGGACGGCGCCTTGAAGACGACCCGTGCGGTGGCGCCGTCGGCGCCGCCTCCGGGGAAGCGCTGCTCCAGCAGGTCGAAGGCCTTCTGGGCCTCCGTACCCGGTATCGAGAAGGAACTGGAGGTCGCGGTGGAGGCACTGGCGGCGCCGAATCCGGCGAGCGCCAGCAGGGCCACCCACACCAGGGCGACATAACGGCGGCGCCGGAAGGCGAACCGTCCGAGTTTGTAGAGGTACGTGGCCACGAGGGCTTCTCCCGGTCAGGTCGGTGCGAAAGGGCATGAGGAACCAGCCCGACGACGAGAGCGGCGTGTCAGGTGGAGAGGGGTAGGGCTCGGGTCAGGCGGTGTGTTCGCAGGGCTGGATGCCGAGAGCGGGGAGAACCACGGCGTCCAGATAACGGGTGAGGAAGGCCTGGTCGGCAGGCCTTTCCTCGATCAGCTGCCGGGCGACGACCGCGCCGACCAGCATGTGCGGAACAAGATTCAGCGCGGGGTTGTCGGCACTGACCTCGCCGCGCTCCACGGCCCGCCGCAGCAACCGTTCGAGGCCCGTCATCTCGGGCTCGATCAGCAGCTCGCGGAGCGCCTGGAAAAGATCGGGATTCTCATGGACGGCATGCATCAGGCCCCGCATCAGTGCGGAGTTCTTCTCCATCTCGCAGTCGTCCTCGCGGGCCACCATGGCGTGGAAGTCACCGCGCAGCGAGCCGGTGTCGATCTCGTCGGCCCCGACAGGCTTGTTGTGCCGCAGTGCCCGGACGATCAGCTCCGGCTTGCTCCCCCACTGACGGTAGAGGGTGGCCTTGCTGGACCGGGTGCGAAGCGCGACGGCATCCATGGTCAGGGCGTCGTAGCCGACTTCGCGCAACAGGTCGAGCACGGCCTCGTACAGCTCACCCTCACGCTCAGGTGTGAGTCTGCCGGCCATTCCCGACCTCCTGTCCGGTCCGGTGGAGCGAAACGATTTCGTACAGCTCGACGGTACGCCCCGCCTCAGCGAAACGGCAACGTTTCGCTTGTGGGGTCCGTCACGGTTGTCAGCTCGACATAAGAGCGAGCATTTTGAACTGTTTTTGCACCGCGTCGAGCCGAACCGGCGAAAGTTGCTTGGGGCACGCATTACGCTGACTTGCTGAGTACAAGCAACTACCTGTGTACGAGCAACGACTTGGAATGCGATGGACTGCGGTACGACCGAGAGCAGCGAGTCCGCGACGCGGCAGGTTCCGGCCGAAGGCACGGCAAGTGCCGAGGAGGCCGCCGCCGCGCTGGGCACGGAGCTGGTCCGGATGACCCGGCTGATCGCGGCGTGGAAACAGCGCGCCAAGACCGAGGCGGGCGCCGCGGACCGGGTGCTGCTCGCCCGGCTGGTGACCGACGGCCCCCAGCGGGCGACCGATCTGGCCGCCGCCGCGTACCTCGATCTGTCGACCGTCAGCAGACAGGTGCGCTCCCTGGTGGAGCGCGGCCTGGTGGAGCGCCACCCCGATGCGGAGGACCGGCGGGGTTCGCTGCTGTCCGCGACCGGGGCAGGACGCGAGAGGTTCGAGCAGTACCGCAGTCAACGAGACACCGAACTCACCAAGTTCCTGCAGGCCTGGCCCGGTGAGGACCGCTACCAGCTGATGCGGCTGCTGGCCCGCCTGACCGATGACTTGGTGAAACATCAACCTTTGCAGCGCGCGGCCGGACGGCATTCGGACAGCGCTGCACAGCAGGGAGAAAGCACGAATGAGTAGCACCGCACCCCCCACGGCCGAGGGGACCAAAGCGATACCCACGGCGGGCGGGCTCACCCACCGGCAGATTCTCACCATCCTGAGCGGTCTGATGCTGGGCATGTTCCTGGCCGCTCTGGACCAGACGATCGTCAGCACCTCGATCAGAACGATCGCGGACGACCTGCACGGGCTGAGCCAGCAGGCCTGGGCGACCACCGCCTATCTGATCACCTCGACGATCACCACACCGCTGTACGGCAAGCTGTCCGACCTCCACGGCCGCAAGCCCTACTTCCTCGCCGCGATCACCATCTTCATCGTCGGTTCGGCGCTGTGCACCTTCTCCACCTCGATGAACGAGCTGGCCGCCTTCCGCGCCTTCCAGGGCATCGGCGCGGGTGGTCTGATGTCGCTCGCGCTGGCGATCATCGGTGACATCGTGCCCCCGCGCGAACGGGCCCGCTATCAGGGCTACATGCTCGCCACCTTCGCCACCTCCAGCGTGGCCGGCCCGCTGATCGGCGGCTTCCTGGCCGGTCAGCACTCCATCCTGGGCATCACGGGCTGGCGCTGGGTCTTCCTGGTCAACGTCCCGATCGGGATCTTCGCGCTGTTCGTCGTCGCGAAGGTGCTGAACATCCCCCACGTACGCCGCAACCGCCGGATCGACTGGTGGGGCGCTCTCACCATCGCCGTCGGCGTGGTGCCGCTGCTGCTCGTCGCGGAGCAGGGCCGGGACTGGGGCTGGGGTTCGACGCGGTCGCTCGCCTGTTACGGGATCGGCGTCGTCGGCATCATCGCCTGGGTCTTCGTGGAACGCTGGATGGGGGACGACGCACTGATCCCGATGCGGCTGTTCCGCAACGGGACGTTCAGCAAGACCAGCCTGCTCGGCGTGCTCATCGGCATGGGCATGTTCGGCGGGATGCTGATGATCCCGCAGTACCTCCAGATCGTGAAGGGCGCCAGCCCCACCAAGTCCGGCCTGGAAATGCTGCCGTTGATGCTGGGCATGATCATCAGCTCGATCGCGGCAGGCCAGGTCACGTCGAAGACCGGCCGGTACAAGATCTTCCCGGTCATCGGCACCGTGCTGATGGTCGCGGCGATGCTGCTGTTCCACTTCCGCGTGCAGTGGGACACCCCGCTGTGGCAGACCATGATCTACATGCTGGTCTTCGGCCTCGGCCTCGGTTGCTGCATGCAGACCCTGGTGCTCGCGGTGCAGAACGCCGTACCGCCGAAGGACATGGGTGTGGCGACCGCGTCGTCCACCTTCTTCCGGCAGATGGGTGCCACCGCCGGTACCGCGATCTTCCTGTCGGTGCTCTTCAGCAATGTCGGCGGCAAGATCTCCTCGGCGTTCCAGTCCGCCGCGCACACCCCGCAGTTCCAGGCCGCGCTGCACGACCCGGCCGTCCTGTCGAACCCGGCCAACAAGCCGGTGCTCGACATGCTGAAGAACCCGGGTGCGGGCGGCGGTGCGAGCGTCCTCAGCGACTCCTCGTTCATCCAGAAGCTGGACCCGCGCCTCGCCGAACCCTTCAAGCAGGGCTTCGCCGACTCCATGCACGTGGTCTTCCTGCTGGGTGCGGGCGTCATCGTGCTGGCCTTCCTGCTGGTGCTGTTCATCAAGGAGGTGCCGCTGCGCCAGGTCTCCGGTCTTGAGGCCCGCGCGGCGGAGGACGCCGAGAGCGCGGGCACCGGCGCCGAAACCGCGGTGGCCGCCGAGCCCACGCACGAGGCCGCACCGACGGCCCTCGCCGAGGCCGCCGGAACGGGCCACGGTCACCACCGCCGCGCCGACACGCTCCCCGCGGACGGGCCCGGCCTTCCCGGCCCCGCCGTGCACGGCCAGGTCCGCGACAGCGACGGCGACACGGTGCCGCAGGCCGTGGTCACCCTCATCGACGTCGGCGGCCGACAGCTCAGCCGCACGTCGAGCGGTGACGACGGCAGCTACTCCCTCGGTACGCCCGGCAGCGGGACCTACATCCTGATCGGCTCGGCGGGGGCCCGGCAGCCGCAGGCGGCCACCGTGGCCGTGGGCAACGAACCGCTCCGCTTCGACCTGCTGCTCAGCGGGGCGGCGACGCTCTCCGGCGTGATCCGGAACGCGGTGGGCGGCGCCGCACTGCCCGGCGCGCTGGTCGTGGCCACCGATCTGCGCGGCGAGGTCGTCGCTTCCGGCAAGGCCGGTGCCGACGGCGGCTTCGAGCTGCGCGAACTCGTCCCGGGCAGCTACACCCTGGCGGTCAGCTCGGACGGGTTCCGTCCGTCCGCCGTGCCCGTCGAGGTCGCCAGTGGCGCCTCGAACTGGTACGAGGTGCCGCTCTCGCCCGGAGCCCGGGTCAGCGGCACCGTGCGCACCCCCGGCGGCCGGCCGCTGGAGGACGCCAACGTCACCCTGATCGACGTCGCCGGCAACGTGATCCACACGGCCACCACCGGATCGGACGGCACCTTCGGGTTCACCGATCTCGACCAGGGCGAGTACACGGTGATCGCCAGCGGTTACGCACCGGTCGCCACACCGCTGCGGATCAACGGCGCCGACCACGCCGACTTCGATGTGGCCCTCGGCCACGAGCCGGCCAACTGACAGTTCCCACCCCGCTTCGCGCGCCGACCGTTCCCAGGTCGGCGCGCGAAGTGCTGTCGTGGCACGGGCCTGTCGTCGAACCGCCGCACTGTCGTCCGCCATCCGGTCACCCGCAATCGGATGCCGCCACAAGTTGCCGGGCCCCCTCCGCGTGGAAAGCATTGAGGAGTGAGCCAAGTCGATGCAGGCGATGCCGCGTACCTCCGCTTCCCGCACCTCCACGGCGATCTGCTGTGCTTCGCGACCGAGGACGACCTCTGGGTCGCCCCGCTCGTCGCGGAAGGCGTGCGTCCCGACCGGGCCCGGCGGATCACCGTCGACCGGACCAGGGTCGGCCAGCCGCGTTTCTCCCCGGACGGCAGACACCTCGCGTACACGAGCTGGCGCAGCCTCGACCCGGAGATCCATCTGGCCCCGGTAGAGGGCGGCCCGTCCCGGCGGCTGACCTACTGGGGCTCGCTCGACACCCGGGTCTGCGGCTGGACCCCCGAGGGCGACATCCTGGCCGTGACCTCGAACAGCCAGCCGTTCTCGTACTTCAGCTGGGCCTACACCGTCGGCACGGACGGCTCCCCCGGCTCGAAACTGCCCTGGGGCCCGGTCCACGACATCGCGATCGGCGACATCGGCGGTGAGCGCCGCACGCTCCTGCTCACCGGGAAGCCACCGCACGAACCGGCCGTCTGGAAGCGCTACCGGGGTGGTGCGACGGGCCGCCTCTGGCTGCACGGGGAGCGGCTGCTCGCCGACATCGGGGGGCATCTGGCCTGCCCGATGCTGGTGGACGGCCGGGTCGCGTTCCTCTCCGACCACGAGGGCATCGGCAACCTCTACTCCTGCCTGCCGGACGGCACGGACCTGCGCCGCCACACCGACCACGCCACCTCGTACGCCAGGAACGCGTCCACCGACGGCCACCGGGTGGTCTACCAGTGCGCGGGCGACCTCTGGCTGGCCGACGACCTGTCTCCCGGAGCGGTGCCGCGCAAGCTGGACGTCCGGACCGGCGGACCGCGCACGGGCCGCCGCAGCTACCAGATCCCGGCGTCGAGCAACGTCGATGGGCTGTCCGTCGACGAGACGGGCCGGGCGAGCGCCGTCGTCGTACGCGGCAGCCTGTACTGGCTCACCCACCGCGACGGCCCGGCCCGCACCCTCGCCGACACCCCGGGGGTACGGGTCCGCCTCCCCGAGATGCTCGGCAGCGCGGGCCAGGTCGTCTACGTCACCGACGCGGAGGGCGAGGACGCGATCGAGCTCGCGTACATGCCACGCGCCAGCGGCGACCTGCCGCCCAGAAGGCTCGCGTCGGGCGGGCTCGGCCGGGTCCAGGAGCTGGTCTCGGACCCGGAGGGCGAACGGCTGGCGATCGCCTCGCACGACGGGCGGCTGCTGCTGCTCACCGTGCCGGACGACGACGCGGCTGCCGACACCGCCGCTCCCGGCTCTGCGACTGGCGACTCCGCGACTGCCGGCTCCGCGGCTGCCGACGGGACGGAGCCGCAGCCCGGCGTCGGCGTGCCCGCGCCGCCCGGCGAGGTCACCGAACTCATCCGCTCCCTGAACGGCCCGGTCCGCGACCTCGCCTTCTCCCCCGACGGCACCTGGCTGACCTGGTCCCACCCGGGCATCGGACGCTCCCTGCGGCAGATCAAGATGGCGAAGATCGCCGGGCCGATGGCCCCCACGGTCGTCGATGTCACCAACGGCCGCTTCGAGGACGAGAACCCGGTCTTCACCAGCGACGGCCGCTACCTCGCGTTCCTGTCCTGGCGGGGCTTCGACCCGGTGTACGACGTCCACACCGGGGACCTGTCCTTCCCGCTGGGCTGCCGCCCGTATCTGGTGCCGCTCTCCTCCACGACCCCCTCGCCCTTCGCGCTGTCCCCCGACGGCCGCCCGGCGGCGGGCGGCCTCGACCCGGTCGAGGACGTGGGGGACGTGGGGGACGGCATCAGGATGCTGGTGGAGATCGAGGGCCTGGAGAACCGGGTCACCCCGTTCCCGGTGCCCGCGTCCAAGTACTCGGCGCTCTGCCCGGTCAGCGGAGGCGGCCTCGTCTGGCTGCGCTGGCCGATCTCGGGCGCCCTCGGCGAGACGTTCGCCAACCCGGCCGACACCTCGGGGCGCCCCACGCTCGAACACTTCGACATCGCCAAGGCCCGCAAGGCCGAACTGGTCGGCCATCTCGACTGGTTCGCGATCAGCGGCGACGGCAGCCGCCTGGTCGTGGTGGACGAGGGCGACCTGCGGGCCGTCCCCGCCACCGAGCCCGGCGACAACGACACCACGGTCTATCTGGACCTGCGCCGCATCCTGCACGAGGTGGACCCGCCGGCGGAGTGGCGCCAGGCGTACGACGAGGCGGGCCGCATCATCCGCTCCTACTTCTGGGAGCCGGACATGTGCGGCATCGACTGGCCGGAGATCCTGGCGCAGTACCGCCCGCTCGTCGAACGGGTCGCGTCCCCCGACGAGTTCGCGGACCTGCTGCGCGAGGTGCTGGGCGAACTGGGCACCTCGCACGCGTACGTCACCCCCGCCCGCCGCAACGAAGGCCCCCCGCACTACCAGCGCGCGATGGGCCTGCTCGGCGCGAACCTGGTGTGCCGGGACGGCGCCTGGCTGGTCCAGCGGATCCTGCCGGGCGACTCCTCCGACTCCAAGGCCCGCTCCCCGCTGGCCGGTACGGGGATCCGCGAGGGCTCCGCGCTCACCCATGTGGACGGCCGCCCGGTGGACCCGGTGGCCGGCCCCTACCCGCTGCTGGCCGCCGCGGGCGGCACCACGGTCGAACTGACCTTCCGCCCGCCCGGCAGCGAGGGCCGCTCCCGCCGGGTCGCGGTGGTCCCGCTGATCGACGAACGCCCGCTGCGCTACCAGGACTGGGTGGCCAAACGGCGCGCGGTGGTACGGGAGTTGAGCGACGGCCGGTGCGGCTACCTGCACATCCCCGACATGGGCGGCTCGGGCTGGGCACAGTTCAACCGGGACCTGCGCCTGGAGGTCTCCCGGCCCGCACTGATCGTGGACGTACGCGGCAACGCGGGCGGACACATCAGCGAGCTGGTGGTCGAGAAGCTCACCCGCAGGATCCTCGGCTGGGACCTCACCCGCGACGCCCAGCCGGTCTCGTACGCCTCGAACGCACCGCGCGGCCCGGTGGTCGCCCTGGCCGACGAGGCCACCTCCTCGGACGGCGACATGATCACGGCGGCCTTCCGCCTGCTGAACCTGGGCCCGGTGGTGGGCCAGCGCACCTGGGGCGGCGTGGTCGGCATGACCGGCCGCCACCAGCTCGGCGACGGCACGGTGATCACGGTGCCGATGAACGCGGCCTGGTTCGACGCGTACGGCTGGTCGGTCGAGAACCACGGCGTGGAACCGGACATCGAGGCCCTGCGCACCCCGCTGGACTGGGCAGAGGGACGCCACGCACAGCTGGACGACGCGGTATGGACGGCACTCGACCTCCTGGCCGCCCACCCGGCGGCGGCCCCACCGGACTACACCGCGGTCCCGGACAAGAGGCGCCCGGAACTGCCGCCCCGGTAGACATCCCACCCATCGAGCCCGCCCGACGAACACCGGCAAAAACCAAGCCCGTCCAACGAACAGCGGCCAAAATCAAGCCCGTCCGGCGATTGAGGACCCACTCAAGCCCGTCCGGCGATCGAGGACCCACTCAAGCCCGTCCGGCGATCGAGGACCCACTCAAGCCCGTCCGGCGATTGAGGACCGGGGGTCCGGGGGCAGCGCCCCCGTGCCCCCGAACGCGCACCCGCACCCCACACCCACACCCACCCAAAGAAAGAACGCGCCTCCCCCGAAGGGAAGACGCGCCCTCACCGACTCAAGTTCAGGAGTCGAACTCGTCCCGAGCCCGGTCGGCCGCCCGGCCCCCCGACTCCTGGCCCCGCTCCCGCGCCTGGTCCGCCGCGTCCCGGCCCTGCGAAGACCGCTCCGATGCCTCGTCCTTCGCACCGGCCATCTGCTTCTTGGCCCGCTCGGAAAGCTCCTGCGCCTTGTCCTGGAACTGGTCCTTCATGCCCATGTGGTTTCACTCCCATGTGAAGTCTGACGGGGGTAGGGGGCGCCTCGGCCCCCTGGGGCCTCTCGGCCTCGACCAGACTGACACGCACGGACATTCAACGCATTTCGATCAGTAACTCTCCGTACGCGCCTTCTCGTCCGCCGCCCCGCCCGCACCGACGAGCCCCCGTCCGACCCCCGCCAGCCGCGGCTCGAAGCGCCGCATCTCGCGCTGGCCGACCGTACCGATCAGCGAGGGGAGGTATCCCCGTACGGACTGCATCCCGCGCAGCCACCACTGCGCGTACACGTGGGAGGACCGCCGCTCGATACCGGCCACGATCCGGTCGACGGCCGGGCCCAGCGGGTACGTACGGTTCGCGGGCCACGGCAGCCGCTGCCGCAACTCCCGCATCACGTCGTCCTCGTCGGCGCCGCGGACCATGTCCGTGTCCGTCCAGGACAGATAGCCGACGCCCACCCGCACGCCCTTGTAACCGACTTCGGCCCGCAGGCAGTGGGCGAAGGCCTCGACGCCGGACTTGGAAGCGCAGTACGCGGACATCATCGGGGCCGGCGTGATCGCGGCGAGCGAGGCGATCTGAAGAAAGTAGCCGCGGCTCTCCATCAGGACCGGCAGGAACGCCCGCCCGGTCACCGCGCCGCCCACCAGGTTGACCTCGATGACCCGCCGCCACGCCTCGGGGTCGGAGTCCACGAACGGTCCCCCGGACGCCACCCCCGCGTTGGCGACGACGATGTCGACCTTGCCGAAGTGCGCCTTGACCTCCTGCGCGACGCGCGCCATCGCCTCGTGGTCGGTGACGTCCGCGTGCCAGTGCGCGCTCTCGGTGTGCAGCCGCTCCGACACGGCCTTCAGCTCGTCCGGCTCCAGGCCGACGAGCGCCACCTTCGCGCCGCGTGCCGAGAGCTTGCGGGCCAGCAGTTCACCGACCCCCCGCGCGGCCCCCGTGACGACCGCGACCTGGCCCTCCAGGCTGTTCCTGCTCATGCGGCCTCCTCCTTCTCCACTCGTACGTACGCCTCGACCAGCTCACGCAGTCGCCCCCCGACCGCTTCGGGCGCCTCTATCGGCGACATGTGCCCCACGCCCACCAGCTCGGTGAGGCCGAGGCAGTGCGGCAGCGCGGCGGCCAGCGCCCGCGCGTGCACAACAGGGGTCAGCCGGTCCGACGCCCCGGCGATCACCGCGGTGGGTACGGTCAACTCCCTCACGTCCGCGTCGAGATCAAGCCCGGCGAGCACGTGCGACCAGCCCACCCGCGTCGTCCGGGGGCAGTCGTGCACGATCCGCGCGCACGCGGCCACCCGATCGGGGGCCGAACCCGCGCCCATCGTGGCGTACTTGAGGATCCGCTTCGACAGGGGCGTGACCGGACCGAGCGGAGCGCGCGCCCCGAGCACGCCACGGGTCAGCCGGGTCCGCAGCCGTCCCTTCCGCAGCGGCAGCACGGTCGACTCGGCCACCAGGTCCGAACTGCCCGTGTTGCAGAGCAGCACCGCCGCCGCGTGCTCCCGGAATCCGGGGCGGCGGGAGGCGGCCATCATCGTCATCCCGCCCATGGAGTGCCCGGCCAGCACGGCCCGTTCACCAGGCACGAGCGTGGCGGCGAGCACCGCCTCCAGATCGTCGGCCAGCTCGTCCGTGCAGTAGCCGCGCGGGTCCGCGCCGGGCGTACGCCCGTGCCCGCGCTGGTCGTACACCACCACCCGGAACTCCGCCGAGAGGTCCCTGATCTGCGCGTCCCAGAAACGGGTCGAGCACGTCCAGCCGTGCGAGAGCAGCACGGTGGGGGCGCCTTCGGGCCCGTACACCTCGACATGGATCCGCGCACCGTCGGCGGAGACGGCGGTCAGTTCACGCACGCCGCTCACACCGCCTCCTTGTCCGTGACCCGGCGCGCGGCCGGTACGGTCCCGGCACTGGCCTCGGCACCGGCAGCCGCCCCGCCCACCGCAACGGCACCCGCGCCGGTACCCGCACCCGCACCCGCCCGTACGACGTCGTACTCGCCCAGGTCCACCGCCCGCGTGGCCCGGCGGAACTCGCTCGTGGTGCCCGGCCAGATCGTGGTGTTGCGGCCGTTGGCGTCGAGGTACCAGCTGGTGCAGCCGCCGGTGTTCCAGACGGTGCGCTTCATCCGCTCCTGCACCCGGGTGTTCCAGGCGCTCACCGCGGAGACCCGCGGGTTCAGCGCGACGCGCCCGCCGAGGACGTTCAACTGCCGCATGTAGTCGGCGAGATAGCTCAGCTGGGACTCGATCATCAGGATCATCGACGAGTTGCCGAGGCCGGTGTTCGGCCCGATGATCGTCATCCAGTTGGGGAACCCGGCCGCGGTCGCCCCGCGCAGCGACTCCATGCCGTCCTTCCACGCCTCGGCGAGGGTGATGCCGTCGGCGCCCACCACCCGCTCGGCGATCGGCATGTCCGTCACATGGAAACCGGTGCCGAAGATGATGACGTCCACCTCGGTCTCGGTTCCGTCGGAGGCGATCAGGGTATTGCCCCGGACCTCCTCGAGGCCGGAGGCCACGACGTCCACGTTGGGCTGCGCGAGCGCCGGGTAGTAGGCGCTGGACAGCAGGATGCGCTTGCAGCCGATCCGGTACGACGGCGTGAGCTTGTTGCGCAGTGCCGGGTCCTTGACGGACCGGGCGATATTGGCCTTGCCCAGGGACTCGATGAGCCCGAGCTCATTGGGGTGCTTGGTGAACGCGCTGACCTGCAACTCCCGGATGCCCCACAGCAGTCGGCGACGCGCGGCCCCGGTGAAGGGCAGCTTCCCGTGCAGCCACCGCTCGGCACCGGATATCGCCCGGTCCATGCGCGGCATGACCCACGGCGGAGTGCGCTGGAAGAGCGTCAGCCGCCCGGCCTGGGGCTGGATCGCGGGCACGATCTGGATCGCGGACGCCCCGGTCCCGATCATCGCGACGCGCTTGCCGCGGAGGTCGTAGCCGTGGTCCCACTGCGCGGAGTGGAACACCTTGCCGTCGAATCCGGCGAGACCGGGTATGTCCGGGACCTTCGGGTCCGAGAGCGGTCCGGTCGCCGAGACGACCACGTCGGCGGTCAGGGTCCCCTGCGCGGTCTCGATCTCCCAGCGCAGTTCGTCGCCGTCCCAGCGCATCAGCCGCACTTCGTGGTTCAGCCGGATGTGCGGGCGCAGCCCGAAGGTGTCGGCGACCTTCTCCAGGTACGCCCTGATGTGCGGCTGCCCGGAGAAGGTGCGCGGCCAGTCCGGGTTGGGGGCGAAGGAGAACGAGTACAGGTGGGACGGTACGTCGCAGGCGCACCCCGGATAGCTGTTGTCACGCCAGGTCCCGCCGACCGAAGCGGCCCGCTCCAGGACGACGAAGTCGGTCACCCCCTCGCGGCGCAGCCGGACGGCGGCGCCCAGGCCACCGAATCCGGATCCGATCACCGCCACGCGTACATGCTCGTGCTGGGTCATGCTGCCGCCTCCCGCAGTGCCCCGAACCCTGCCAGTAATCACTGGCACAGTTCGGAGAGTAGAGCAGCTCCGTACTCATGGGTAGGGGGCAAGCGCCGGAAAGTTCCCGCCCCCACGGCATAGGCTGCCCGCGTGGCAGAGGAAACAACGGGGCGCGAGTACCGCATGGAGGAGCTGGCCGAGATGGCCGGCATCACGGTGCGCACGCTGCGCTTCTACCGCGAGCGCAAGCTGATCCCGCCACCGCGCCGCGAGGGCCGGATCGCCTGGTACGACGACCACCACCTGGCCCGGCTGCGTACGATTTCGGCCCTGCTGGAGCGCGGCCACACGCTCAGCGGCATCGCGGACCTGGCCACCGCGTTCGAGAGCGGCCGGGACGTGGCCCAGCTCCTGGGCCTGGCCGCCACCGAGGCCCCCGCCTGGACCGAGGAGGAACCGGTCCGCCTCACCCCGGAACAGCTGGCGGACTACTTCGAGGGCGAGGTCACCGCGGAGAACCTGGCCACGGCGCTGCGCCTGGGCTATCTCGCGACGGACGGCGACGAGATCATCCACGTCAGCCGCCGGCTGCTGGACGTGTCGGCGGCCCTGGTCGGCGAGGGCGTCCCGCTCGCCGCGGTCCTCACGGCGGGCCACGAGGTCCGCCGGCACACGGAGGCCCTCACCGAACTCTTCGCCGAGCTGGTCCGCGATCAGCTGCCCGACGAGGAGTTCGCCGGGGCGATGGAGCGGGTGCGCCCGCTGGCGAAGAGCGTGGTGGACGCGGAGCTGTCGATGTCCCTGGACCGGCGGGTCCGGGCGGAGAAGGACGGGCTCGACCGGGACCGCCCGCTGCCCGCACGGTGACTCAGGACTCGTAGACCGTCGTCACCGGCGCGTGGTCGCTCCACCGCTCCTCGTGCGTGGCCGCCCGCTCCACCCAGGACTTCACCGCACGCGCGGCGAGTCCGGGGGTCGCGACCTGGTAGTCGATGCGCCAGCCCGAGTCGTTGTCGAAAGCGCGCCCGCGGTAGGACCACCACGAGTACGGGCCCTCGACGTCCGGGTGCATCGCCCGCACCACATCGACGTACGCCGCCTCGTCGAAGACCCGGGTCAGCCACTCCCGCTCCTCGGGGAGGAAGCCGGAGTTCTTCTTGTTGCCCTTCCAGTTCTTGAGGTCAGCCTCCTGGTGGGCGATGTTCCAGTCACCGCACACCACGACCTCGCGGCCGTCCGCGGCGGCCCGCTCCTTCAGCCCCTGGAGGTACGGCAGGAACTCCGCCATGAACCGGATCTTCTCGTCCTGCCGTTCCGTACCGACCTCGCCGGAGGGCAGATACAGGCTGGCGACCGTGACACCGGGCAGGTCGATCTCCGCGTACCGCCCGCTCCCGTCGAACTCCTCGCTCCCGAAACCGATCTGCACCCGCTCCGGCTCACGCCGGGCGTACAGCGAGACACCGGCGCGCCCCTTGGCTGCGGCGGGGGCGTGCACGGTGAACCAGCCCGCCGGCTCGCGGACCTCGTCGGTCAGCTGCTGGGGCTCGGCCCGTACCTCCTGGAGGCAGATCACATCGGCGGAGGTCTGCGCCAGCCACTCCACGAAGCCCTTCTTGGCGGCGGCGCGCAGTCCGTTCACGTTTACGGTTGTCACAGTGAGCATCAAGGCACCTTACCGACAGCCCACGACAGCCCTGCATCCGCCCGCATAGAAGTACGATGGTCCGCATGAATATCCGCCCGATCCGTTACGACCACCCCGACGCCGTCAAGCTCAACGACCGGGTCCAGCTCGAATACGACGAGCGCTACGGCGACGGAGGGGACGTCACCCCGCTCGACGCCACGATGTTCGACCCGCCGTCCGGGCTCTACCTCCTCGCGTACGACGCACACGACCAGCCGGTGGCCACCGGCGGCTGGCGCAACCAGGACACGGCGGGCGACCACGGGTACCGGCCGGGCGACGCCGAGCTCAAGCGGATGTACGTGATCCCCGAGGCACGCGGCCTCGGCCTGGCCCGGCGGATCCTCACCGCCCTGGAGGAGAGCGCCCGCGCGGCCGGACGGATCCGGATGGTGCTGGAGACCGGTGACAAGCAGCCGGAAGCGATAGCGCTGTACCTGTCGAGCGGGTACACGCTGTGCGAGAAGTTCGGCCACTACCGGGAGTACGAGACCAGCCGCTGCTTCGAGAAGCAGCTCGCCCCCGCCGACAGCCCCGCCCCGGTCCACGAATCCGTCCCCGCCGACAGCCCCGCCCTCGCCGACGGCCTCACTCCCACCGACGGCCGCACTCTCACCGACAGCTGAGACGGCCGCGGCCGGTGCCCGCTCAGCGCACCCGGCCGACCCCCACGTAGAACCCGCTCCGCTCCTTCTTCGGCGCGGGCCCGTCCCGGTGCCACTCCACGGCGGGCACCAGCCCCGGTTCGACCAGCTCCAGCCCCGCGAAGAACGGCTCGACCTCGGCGCGCGTACGCATCCGCAGCGCGATGGAGCCGCTCTTGTACGCGGTCTCCGTCTCGGCCTCCAGCTCCGGGTGCTGATCGGCCGTGCCGTGCGAGAAGACCAGATAGCTGCCGGACGGCAGGGCGTCCACCAGGGTGCGGGTGATGCCGTACGGGTCCTGGTCGTCCGGCAGGAAGTGCATGAGCGCGATGAGCGACAGGGCGACGGGCCGGTCGAAGTCCAGCAGCTGACGCGCGCGTTCGAGGATCAGCTCCGGTTCGCGCACATCCGCGTGGATGTAGTCGGTGGCCCCCTCGGGGCTGCTGACCAGCAGGGCCTCCGCGTGCCGCAGCACGATCGGGTCGTTGTCCGCGTAGACGACCCGGGCCGCGGGCGTGATCGCCTGGACGATCTGGTGCAGATTGGGCGCGGTCGGGATGCCGGTGCCGATGTCCAGGAACTGATCCACCCCGCTGCGCGCGAGCCAGGCCGCGGCCCGCTGCATGAAGGCCCGGTTCCGCCCCGCGATGCCCCGCGCCTCCGGCGGCAGATTCTCGCCCACCTGCTGGTCGACCGGGTAGTTGTCCTTGCCACCCAGGAGCCAGTCGTAGACGCGCGCCGGGTGGGGTCGGCTGGTGTCGATCAGGGGCTTGTCGCTGGCGGCCGTCACGGGATCGCTCCTCCGGATGGTGAATCTCGGAACACGTACCAGGATCGCGGCCAGCGTAACGGGGCCCGCTCCGGCCCCGTCCACCCCCGTCACGAGGCTGGGAAATCACCCAGCCCGGTGTTGGCCCCGCACAGCACGACACAGACCTTCTCCCCCGCGGCCGGGACGTACGCCCCGGTGCTCAGCGCGGTGAGGGCGGTGGCCGCGGCATGTTCCACAGCGAGCCTGCGCCGGTCCCACAGGGCAGCGCGGGTCGCGGTGATCGCCTCGTCGGGGACGAGCACGGAGACCGCTCCGGCGCGCTCCGCCCACTCCAGCGCCATCGGGGTGACCCGGCGGGCGCCCAGTGAGTCCGCGGCCACCGACTGCACCGGCACGTCGACCGGCGCACCGGCAGCCAGGCCCGCGTGCAGGGCGCGGCTCCCCTCCGGCTCGACGGCGACGACCCGGATCCCGTGCTCGTGGGCCGCGACGGTGACACCGGCGAAGAGGCCGCCGCCACCGACCGCGACCACGACGGTCTCCACGTCGGGGCGCGCGTCCCGGATCTCCTCCAGGAGCGTGCCGGCCCCGGCGGCGATCAGCGGATGGTCGTAGGCGTGACTCTCCAGCGCGCCGGTCTCGGCCGCGTACTTCCGGGAGGCCTCCAGCGCTTCGGCGTACTCACTGCCGACCTGCCGGATCCGTGCACCGAGGGCCCGCAGCCGGGCCACCTTGACCGCGGGAGCGGTCTCGGGCACGAAGACGGTGGCCGGAGTGGAGTGCCGCGCCGCCGCCCAGGCACACGCCAGTCCGGCGTTCCCCCCGCTGGCGATGACGATGCCCGCCTCCGGCAAGGTACCGGCCTGGGCGTGCGCGGCGACGAAGTTGGCCGCACCCCGGGCCTTGAAGGACCCGGTGTGCTGCACGAACTCGTAGGCGAAACACCCTTCCGCACCGCCGAACTCCTCCGCGCCACGCTCCGACGGGGAGAGCGCCACCCGCCGCGTGTGCCCCTCGATGCGGGCGCGGGCGGCGGTGACGTCGGTGTACGTGATGCTCACGGGGACCTCCTGAACGGCGGGGCCGACTGTCGGCTCGAGGAAACTCATCGGGATCGCATCGGGAACACGTCGGGGGAACGCATCGTGGAACGCGTCACGAACCCTTCGCGAAACCGCTTCGGAAAACGCGAAATCCCGTCCGATCGAAGCGATCGGACGGGATTTCGTCAACCATTCCTGAGCGGACTCAAGAACAGTCATTGCGGTGGACCTGTGGGGATTTGAACCCCAGACCCCCTCGATGCGAACGAGGTGCGCTACCAGACTGCGCCACAGGCCCTTGCAACGAGTGAAACTTTAGCACCTCGATCGGGGTGCTCGGAAATCCGCTCCCCCGCTGGTCACGGATGCCCGGTCACTCGTTGGCCGCACGCGGCCGGTCCTCTTCCTCGTACTGGTCGAAGAGCGGCGTACGCCCGCGCTCGCGGGAGCGGCGGGCCGCCGCTCCCCGGTCGCGCGGGGCGGGCGCCGGAGGCTCGTCGGAGGCCGGTTCGGCGACGCTGGACGAGCGGGCCGAGCTCCAGGTGTCCGGGGCGCCGAGGTCGATGCTGCCGGGCGCGCGGGGAGCGACCGGGGCCGTGACGTACGTCGGCAGCGGGACCGGCACCGGCTCCCAGCTGTCCCCCTGCACCCGGCCGCGCTCGCGCTGCTGGTCGACCCACTCCGCGTGGTCCGTCTGCTCGACCAGGGCGCGGCGGCCGGCCTCCTGCGCGGAGACCGCGGGTGCGGGTTCGGGTTCCGGGTGCCGGCGGTCGTCGGCGGGGGCGTCCTGTTCGACGGCGCCCGCGCCCGGACGGCGCGACCGGGTCTCCCGCAGCCGCTGAGCCGCCACCTCGGCCCGGCGCCGGTCCATCGTGAAGGCGAAGCGCCGCCGCTCCTGCGTGCGCAGGTAGACGATGTACGTACTCAGCAGCAGCGCGGGGGCGGCCGGCGCCCACAGGAAACCGAGGCCGCCGACCGCGGCCACGATCGCGCCGAGGGTGAACGCGAGGAAGAGCAGCACGGTGGTGCGTCTGCGGCGCGCGAGTGCCTTCGTGCGGCGGGCTCGCTCGGCGGAAGGACCGGCAGCGGGCCGCGCCGGGCGCGCCGGCGGGGCGGTCCGCTCCTGGCGGGCCGTGGGCGGATCCGTCGGGGACATGGCGAAGGACCGGACGTCGACAGAACTCGGGGATTCCGTCGTGACATCCGGGTCCGCATCGTCGGAACCGCTCTCACCGGCTGCGCGTTCCTGCAGCTCCCTGGCGTACCGGCGCTCCATTCCCGCCCGTCCGGACAGGAGCCGGATGGCAGTGCTGAAGCGTTCCGTCGGACGAGCCTCGTTCAACTCGTCCTGCCTGCGGAGCCACATCGGCACCAAGTAGGCGGCCCAGGCCCCGACGATGACTGCGTAGATGAGGCCACTACTGCTCACCCTCACACCGTAGAGGGGTGCACGTGGGGCCATCTGCCAATTGGCCCGGTGTGTCGCACGATCCGGCTGATATCTCGAACTTTTTTTATGATTGTTCGGATCAACAGTCATCGATTGTGGGCGTGTTCACATCCGAAGACTGGTCATTCGCGATCGCTTTCGAACACTTATTTCATTTACGGGATGTTCCTGGCTGTTCCCGGGTGGGCCCGACGCCACCGGTTGAGCAGCCCGTCAGGCACTTCTTCCGCGGTCAGCGCGAAGACCAGATGGTCCCGCCAGCCGCCGTCGATGTGCAGATAGCGCGGACGCATCCCTTCCGCACGGAATCCCAGTTTCTCCACGACGCGGCGGCTGGGCCCGTTCTCCGGACGGATACAGACCTCGATGCGGTGCATACCGACCTGCCGGAAACAGTGGTCGACGGCGAGAGCGACCGCGGTCGGCATGACGCCGCGTCCCGCGACCTCCCGGTCGACCCAGTACCCGACATGGCCCGAGCACATCGAGCCCCAGGTGATCCCGGCGACCGTCAACTGCCCGACCAGCCGGCCCTGGTACTCGATCACGAAGGGCAGCATCCGGCCCGCGTGGGCCTCCGCGCGCAGATGGCGGACCATCTGGCGGTAGGTGGGACGCTGGGCCACCGGGCCGCCGGGGGCCGGCGGCGGAACGGTCGCCTCCCAGGGGCGCAGCCACTCGCGGTTGCGCCGGTTGACCTCGCGCCAGATCTTCTGGTCCCGCAGTTTGATGGGGCGGAGAACGACGGGGCCTTCCGCCAGTTCCACGGGCCACGGTGAGAGGTTCAGCTCATGCTCCCGGAGGTCCTCCCGGACTGCGTCCGGGGGCTGGGTCCGGGGTGGTCGCCGCCCCGGATCTGGTCGACGGCGTGGACCAACAGCCGCCCCAGTACGGCCAGTCCGTCGCGCACCCCTCCGGTGGAGCCGGGGAGGTTGACGATCAGCGTGGTGCCCGCCAGCCCCGCGACGCCGCGCGAGAGCGCGGCCGTCGGGACCCCGGCCAGCCCCTCGGCCCGGATCGCCTCCGCGATACCGGGGATCTCGCGGTCGAGGACGCGGCGGGTCGCCTCGGGGGTGCGGTCGGTGGGCGAGATGCCCGTACCGCCGGTGGTGACGACGACGTCGTACCCGGCCTCGACACCGTCGCGCAGGGCCTGTTCGACCGGATCCCCGTCGGGGACGACCCGCGGACCTTCGACGGTGAAGCCCAGTTCGGTGAGCGCGGCGGCGATCAGGGGGCCGCCGCGGTCCGCGTAGACACCGGCGGAGGCGCGGTTCGACGCCGTCACCACGAGGGCGGTGTACGGCGCGGTCATGCGTCGGGGCCCGTCGGCGTGGACCGGTGGTAGTCGCCGGACTTGCCGCCGGACTTCGCCTCGACGCGGACGTCGGTGATGACCGCGCCCTTGTCGACCGCCTTCACCATGTCGATCACGGTGAGCCCGGCGACCGCGACGGCCGTCAGCGCCTCCATCTCGACACCCGTACGGTCCGTGGTCCGCACCGTCGCGGTGATCTCGACCGCGTCGTCGGCCACCGCCAGGTCCAGGGTGACCCCGGAGACCGCCAACGGGTGGCAGAGGGGGATCAGATCCGGGGTGCGTTTGGCGCCCATGATGCCCGCGATACGGGCGGTGGCGAGGGCATCGCCCTTGGGGACGCCCTCCCCCCGCAGCAGTTCGACGACGCGCGGCGAGACGAGGACCCGTCCGCTCGCGGTCGCGGTGCGCGCGGTGACGTCCTTCTCCGAGACGTCGACCATGCGGGCCGCGCCCACCTCGTCGATGTGGGTGAGCCCTTGCTGCGTACTCATTGCTGTGGCGCTCCCGGTCAGGCCTGTGTGGTCAGACACGGTACCGCCACAGCGCCGCGTTCAGCCCAGGAGGACCACTTCGAGCTCCGCGCCGGGCTCGGCCCCGGTGTCGTCCTCGGGGATGACGATCAGGCAGTCGGCGTGCGCGAGGGCCGCGACCAGGTGGGATCCGGCCCCGCCGACCGGGGTGACGGTGGCCGGGGCGGTCTCGGTGGCCGGGGTGTACCTGCCGCGCAGGAACTGGCGCCGTCCGGCCGGTGAGGTGAGCGCCTTGTCGGCCTCCAGCGTGGCGCGGACCGTCGGGCGGCGGACGTCCTTCAGCCCCATCAGGGCCCGGATCGCCGGGCGCACGAACAGCTCGAACGACACATAGCTGGAGACCGGGTTGCCGGGGAGCGCGAGCAGCGGGGTGTGCTCGGGTCCGATCGTGCCGAAGCCCTGCGGTTTGCCCGGCTGCATCGCGAGCTTGCGGAAGTCGACACCGCCGCTCACGTCGTCCTCGCCCCCCGTGCCGACGGAGGAGAGCGCCTCCTTGACGACGTCGTACGCGCCGACGCTGACCCCGCCGGTGGTGACCAGGAGGTCGGCCCGGATCAACTGGTCCTCGACGGCGGCGCGCAGCGTCTCCGCGTCGTCGGCGACCGCGCCGACCCGGTACGAGATGGCGCCCGCGTCCCGCGCGGCGGCGGTCAGGGCGAAGCTGTTGGAGTCGTAGATCTGGCCGTCGGCGAGCACCTCGCCCGGCTGGATCAGCTCGCTGCCGGTCGACATCACGACGACGCGGGGACGCGGGTGGACCTTGGCGGTGCCCCGGCCGATCGCGGCGAGCAGCCCGATCTGCGGCGGGCCGAGCACCGTACCGGCTTCGAGTGCGGGGTCACCGGGGCGGACGTCGCTGCCGCGCGCGCGGATGTGCGCACCGGCCTCGGCGGGGCGGTGCACCCGGACCTCACCGCTCGCGTCCTCGGGTGCGCCGCTCGCGGCGCGCATGGTGGTGGCCGCGCCCCCGCCCGTACCGCCGTCGGTCCACTCGACCGGGACGACGGCTTCCGCGCCGGGCGGCAGCGGGGCGCCGGTCATGATGCGGGCGGCCTCCCCCGGTCCCACGGTGGGCAGTTCACCCGCGCCCGCCGCCACGTCCCCGACCACGGTGAGGACGGCGGGGAACTCCTCGCTCGCGCCCTGCACGTCGGCCGTACGGACCGCGTACCCGTCCATCGAGCTGTTGTCGAAGGGTGGCAGCCAGATCTCCACCGTGACGTCCTCGACGAGGACGCAGCCCTGGGCGTCGGGCAGTTGCAACTCGATCGGTTCGAGTGGGCGGACCGTGCCGAGGATGTCGTCCAGGTGCTCGTCCACCGACCAGATCGGGCTGTTGCTCACGTGCTACATCTCCTCGGTGACATAACGGCGAAGCCAGGCCTTGAAGTCGGGGCCCAGGTCATCACGTTCGCACGCGAGTCTGACAATGGCACGCAGATAGTCGCCGCGGTCGCCGGTGTCATAGCGGCGGCCCTTGAAGACGACGCCGTGCACCGGGCCGCCGACCTTCTCGTCGTGGGCCAGCAGCTGGAGGGCGTCCGTGAGCTGGATCTCGTTGCCGCGGCCGGGCTCGGTCCGGCGCAGTATCTCGAAGATCGCCGGGTCCAGGACATAGCGGCCGATGATCGCCAGGTTGCTCGGGGCGTCGGCCACGGCGGGCTTCTCGACCAGGTCCGTGATCTTCACCACGTCGGACTCCCCGGCGGGTTCCACCGCCGCACAGCCGTAGAGATGGATCTGGCTCGGCTCGACCTCCATGAGCGCGATGACGCTGCCGCCGTGCCGTTCCTGGATCTCCACCATGCGCGCGAGCAGCGGGTCGCGCGGGTCGATCAGGTCGTCGCCGAGGAGGACGGCGAACGGCTGGTCACCGACGTGCGGAGCGGCGCACAGCACCGCGTGGCCCAGGCCCCTGGGGTCGCCCTGGCGGACGTAGTGCATGGTCGCCAGGTCGCTGGACTCCTGCACCCGGGCGAGCTTCTCGGCGTCGCCCTTGCGGGTGAGCGCGGACTCCAGCTCGTAGTTGCGGTCGAAGTGATCTTCCAGCGGGCGCTTGTTGCGGCCGGTGATCATGAGTACGTCGGAGAGTCCGGCCGCGACCGCTTCCTCGACGACGTACTGGATGGCCGGCTTGTCGACGACAGGCAGCATCTCTTTCGGAGTGGCCTTGGTGGCCGGCAGGAACCGGGTGCCGAGGCCTGCTGCCGGAATGACAGCCTTGCTGATCCTGGGGCGCGACTGAGTCATGGGAAGCACCATATCCGGTGACTCGGGGCGGAAGATGATGCTCCGGTTAATAGATCCTCATATTTGAGGTTACGAGAGGATTGCGCGCTTCCCATGATCACCGAAAAACCGGACAAAGCAACCCTGCGCCGCCAACTGCTCGCCGCAAGAGCGCTCTTGACCAGTAACGACGCAGAATCGGCCGCCGCGGTTCTCGCCGAGCGGGCCCTCACCCTTCCCGAGCTGGCGCGGGCCGGGACGGTCGCCGCGTACGTCTCGGTGGGGAAGGAGCCCGGCACCCGCGTCCTGCTGGACGCGCTCCGCGCGCGGGGGGTCCGGGTGCTGCTCCCGGTGCTGCTCCCCGACAACGACCTCGACTGGGGTACGTACGAGGGCGCGGGCGCACTGGAACGCGCCGGGCGCGGGCTTCTCGAACCGGGCGGCGCGCGGCTCGGCGTACGCGCGGTGCTCGACGCCGACACCGTGCTGCTGCCCGGACTGGCCGTCGACGGGCGGGGGATGCGGCTGGGACGCGGCGGCGGCAGTTACGACCGGGTGCTCGCCCGGCTCGCGCGCGAGGGCGCCGCCCCCGCCCTGGTGGTGCTCCTCTACGCGAACGAGGTGGTCGCCCGGGTCCCGGAGGAACCGCACGACCACCCCGTTCACGCGGTGGTGACGCCCGGAGGCGTCCAGCACTTCACCGGGTGAGCGTCACGGCTTCAGCACCAGGTGGTCGACCGTGCCGTGGTCGACGGCGCTCTTGCTGAACGACCACGTGAGCAGGTCGCCGTTGGCCCACATGTCCGTCTGATCGGTGTAGTGCGCGCTGTACGCGTGCCCCGACGCCCCGGTCAGGTTGATCCACTGCGACTTGTCGAGATCCTTGAGGTTCACGACCATCCGCATCGACGGGACCCACACGACGCCGTAACCGCCCGCCGCGTTCCAGCCGGTGGCGTCGACGGCCGCCTCGCCGCCGCCCAGGTTCCACGGGCCGCGGTTGAGCATCCACTTGAGGACGCCGGGGCCGTCGGTGCCGAGGGTCTGGTTCTTCAGGGTCAGCTGGTGCAGCCGGCCCCAGTTCCAGGTGTCCATGTCCTTGCCGAGCTTGGCCGTCAGCTCCCAGCGGGCGTCCTTCATGGCGCGCCCGAACAGCTCGTCACGGTTGTGCGTGGCGGCGTCCAGCCGGGTCTGCGGCGTCTTCCACCAGTCGCTGTCCGGCTTGTTCAGCAGGTTGCGCACGACCTCGTACCACCGGTCGCCGCCGTCCGGCTGGGCCGAGTCGGCGGAGCGCTGGCCGCACTCCCGCACCAGCTTCTTCTGCTCGTCGGCCGGGCCCGAGGAGCTGTCGGCGGGCGGCACGTTGAGGCAGTCGCCCTCGGCCCGCAGCTCCTTGGGCAGCTTGTTGCCGAAGGCGAGCTTGAGGATGTTGCGCCAGACCGAGTTGAAGTACGCGGCTGCCGCCGAGTCCGGCTCCTGGGTGTAGTCCCAGCCTTCGAGGAGCTTCTGCGCCTGGCGGACATCCGGGTCCTTGACGTTCAGCTTCAGCAGCAGCGGCGTCAGCAGCTTGGCGATCTCGCTGCTGTTGTCGAGCTGCATCTTCTGCATGTCCTCGGTCGAGATCTTCCCGCCGTCCTTGATCTTCGACTCGATGAGATCGGTGATCCGCCGGCTGCGGGCGCCGTACCCCCAGTCCTCGGTCAGCAGGTAGGGGTACTTCTTCGCGTCGATCACGGCCTGGTTGGCGGTGACGATGTAGCCGCTCTTCGGGTCGTACTCGTACGGCAGCTTGTCGAAGGCGATGCTGCCCTTCCAGGCGTACTTGGAGTCCCAGCCCGGGGCGGGCATCGTGCCGTCGAACCCCTTGGCGCGGATCGGGATGGTGCCCGGCGCCTGGTAGCCGATGTGGCCCTTGGTGTCGGCGTAGATCAGGTTCTGCGAGGGGACCTCGAAGTCCTTGGCCGCCGCGCGGAAGGTCGTCCAGTCCTTGGCCTTGTCGAGCTCGAAGACCGCGTCCATGGAGTTGCCGGGCTGCAGCGCGGTCCACTTGAGGGCGACCGCGTAGCCGTTGCCGCGGTCCGGGGCCGCCGAGGCGACCGGGGCCTTCTGGCCGACCTTCGCCAGTTCGGTGTCCCGGTCCGAGACCAGCGGGCCGTTGTTCGTCTCGCGGACGGTGATCTGCCGCGACCTGCCGCCCGCGACCTTGATGGTCTCGTCGCGGGTGGTGAAGGGCTTCTCCTGGCCGTCGTAGAGATAGCCGGTGCTGCTGACCTTCTCCAGGTAGAGGTCGGTCACGTCGGCGCCGAGGTTGGTGAAGCCCCAGGCCACGTCCTGGTTGTGGCCGATGATCACGCCCGGCATGCCGGAGAAGGTGTAGCCCGCGACGTCGTAGCCGCACTTGCTGGAGACGGTCCGGCAGTGCAGGCCCATCTGGTACCAGAGCGAGGGCAGTTGCGGCGCCAGGTGCGGGTCGTTGGCGAGCAGCGGCTCGCCGGTGGTCGTGTACTTGCCGGAGACCACCCAGGAGTTGGAGCCGATGCCGCTGCCGCTCGGGCCGAGCAGCGCCGGGATCTCGTCCAGGGTGTCCGAGAGCGAGGAGAGCTGCGACTGCATGCCCTGGACCGCGTCACCCGCGGTGTTCGTCCCGTCGACGGAACCGGCCGGGTTCGCGTTCGGGTCGAACTTCCCGGTGACCGGGTCGATCCCGCCCTGCTGCACGATCGGCTTGTTCCTGCTGTACGGGTACGCCGGGTACAGGTCGTCGATCTGCTGGGTGTCGAGCCGCGAGGTCATCAGCGAACGGTCGATCTCGTCCTGCATGTTGCCGCGCAGGTCCCAGGCCATGGCCTTGAGCCAGGCCACCGAGTCGACGGGCGTCCACTTCTCGGGCGTGTAGTCGTTGGTGAGTCCGAGGGCGGCGTACTCGACGGAGATCTGCTTGCCGTCCTTGCCCTTCAGGTACTCGTTGACCCCTGCCGCGTACGCCTGCAGGTACTCCTTGGTCTTCGCCGACAGCTTGGTGTCGTACTCCTTCTGCGCGACGCGGCGCCAGCCGAGCGTCCGCAGGAAGGAGTCGGTCTTGACCTGTCCGGAGCCGAACATCTCGGAGAGACGGCCCGAGGTCATGTGACGGCGTACGTCCATCTCCCAGAAGCGGTCCTGGGCCTGTACGAAGCCCTGCGCGCGGAAGAGGTCGTCGTCGGTGTCCGCGTAGATCTGCGGGACGCCGTAGTTGTCGCGCTGCACGTCGACGTTCCCGGAGAGACCGGGCAGCTTTATCTCCCCGGTGGTCTGCGGGAGGGACGCCCGCACGGTGCTTACGCCCCAGTACGTCCCGTATCCGACACCCGCAACGAGCGCCAGGACCAGGACGATCACGAGCAGGCGGGCGCGACGCCCTTTCTTCTTGCGGGACTTCGTGCCGGAAGGGGCGGCGGAGATGGTGGCGGCGGGCATCGCTGTCCTTCGAGGGGCAGGGTGGTCCTGAGTGCTGGAGCAACCATAGGCGCAGCGCCGCCGCGGTCAGGACGCGGTATCCCCACCGGGTTCGCCAACGGCTTCACAGCCAGGCCCACAGCCGGGTTCGCACAACCACGCGAAGCGTCAAGGAAACGTCAAGGATTAGGTAGGGTAACGAAGTACCTGCAGGCGTACGAGGGAAGGAACGGCCACTGACTGTCCACCATCTCAACGAGCTCCTGCTGATCTGCTCGCTCGTTCTGCTGATCGCCGTGGCCGCCGTGCGCATCTCGTCGCGCAGCGGTCTCCCCAGCCTGCTGCTGTACCTCGGCATCGGGATGGCGATAGGCCAGGACGGCATCTTCAACGTCAAGTTCGACAACGCCGAACTGACGCAGGTGATCGGCTACGCCGCGCTGGTCGTGATCCTCACCGAGGGCGGCCTGGGCACCAAGTGGAAAGAGATCAAGCCGGTCCTGCCGATGGCGGTCGTGCTGTCGACACTCGGTGTCGCGGTGAGCGTGGGGATCACCGCCGCCGGTGCGCACTACCTGGTCGGACTCGACTGGCGCCAGGCACTGATCATCGGCGCCGTGGTGTCCTCGACGGATGCCGCCGCGGTCTTCTCCGTCCTGCGCAAGGTCCCGCTGCCCTCCCGGATCACCGGAGTGCTGGAGGCCGAGTCCGGGTTCAACGACGCCCCTGTGGTGATCCTGGTGGTCGCCTTCTCGACGGTCGGCCCCGTGGAGCACTGGTACGTGCTGGTGGGCGAGATCGCGCTGGAACTGGCGATCGGCGCGTCCATCGGACTCGCGGTGGGCTGGCTCGGTGCGTGGGGGCTGCGGCATGTGGCGCTGCCCGCGTCCGGCCTCTACCCGATCGCGGTGATGGCCATCGCGATCACGGCGTACGCGGGCGGCGCGCTGGCGCACGGCAGTGGATTCCTCGCCGTCTACCTCGCCGCGATGCTGCTCGGCAACGCCAAACTGCCGCACTGGCCCGCCACCCGGGGCTTCGCCGAGGGGCTCGGCTGGATCGCCCAGATCGGCATGTTCGTCCTGCTGGGTCTGCTGGTGAGCCCGCACGAACTGGGCAGCGACTTCTGGCCCGCGGTGATCGTGGGCCTGGTGCTGACGATGGTGGCGCGGCCGGTCTCCGTACTGCTGAGCCTCGCCCCGTTCCGGGTGCCCTGGCAGGAACAGACGCTGATGTCCTGGGCCGGGCTGCGCGGCGCCGTCCCCATCATCCTGGCCACCATCCCGATGGTGTCCGGCATCGACGGCAGCTCACGGGTCTTCAACATCGTCTTCGTGCTGGTGGTCGTCTACACCCTGGTACAGGGGCCGACCCTGCCCTGGCTGGCCCGCAAGCTGAACCTCGGCGACGACGCGGAGACCGCCTCCGACCTGGGCATCGAGTCGGCGCCGCTGGAACGGCTGCGCGGCCATCTGCTCTCGGTGGCGATCCCGGCGAAGTCCAAGATGCACGGCGTGGAGGTCGGCGAGCTGCGGCTGCCCGCGGGCGCCGCGGTGACTCTGGTCGTACGGGACGGCACGAGCTTCGTCCCGCTGCCGTCGACCGTGCTGCGCCGGGGGGACGAGCTGCTGGTGGTGGCGACGGACCCGGTACGGGACGCGGCCGAGGCACGGCTGCGGGCGATCGGCCAGGGCGGCAAGCTGGCCGGTTGGCTGGCGAACAGCGGTACCATGAACCGATTGACTTGATCGACCAACTCTGCCTGATGCAGAGCTGGCGCGACCGTATGGCGGTCGTGGCACCCTCGTCGTGGTCCCGCGCAGTTGTCCAGCTTCTCTGTGACATGCGTTCTGCCCGCCGAGGCGGCCCGGCATCTACCGCAGTTCCGCGCAAGAGGACAGCTCTCGGCAGCTCCCGTACGCATTGCCTCCCGCATGCCGTACCCGCAGGGGAGCGCCACCAGGCGGCAGAAAGGCAAGGCCGTGGTGTCCACGGTCTCCGAGGCCCGTCCGGGATACGGGCAGTTGTTGCGTACGCCGGGCGCCTGGACGTTCCTGCTGCCCGGCTTCGCCGCGCGGCAGCCCTTCGCCATGCTGACCATCGGCATCGTGCTGCTGGTGGACCACACGACGGGGTCGTACGGCAGCGCCGGTGTGGTCGCCGCGGTGAGCGGTGTCTCCATGGCGCTGTTCGCACCGCAGAGCGGCAAGCTCGCGGACCGGTTCGGGCAGCGCGCCGTGCTGTTCCCCGGCGTGATCGTCCACGCGGTGTCGGTGAGCGCCCTGGTGGTGCTGGCCCTGGCGGGCGCGCCCCTGTGGGCGCTGTTCCTCGCCGCGGTGCCGACCGGTGCGTCCATTCCGCAGATCGGCCCGATGGTCCGGTCCCGCTGGGCGGTGAAGCTGGAGGGGTCCCCCCTCATGTCGACCGCCGCGGCCTTCGAATCGGTGACGGACGAGTTCACCTTCGTCATAGGTCCGGTGCTGACCACCGCGCTGTGTACCGGGATCCACCCGGCGGCCGGTCTGATCACCGAGGCCGCACTGACCCTGGTCGGCGGTCTGGTCTTCGCGGCGCAGCGCCGCACCCAGCCCGCCGTCGGCGCCCGGGTCGCGGGCCAGCCGCGCGTGAAGCACGCCTCCGCCCTGTCCGTACCGGGTGTGCGGGCGCTGGCCATCGCCTTCCTGGGGATCGGGGCGGTCTTCGGCGGAATGCAGGTATCGCTCACCGCGTTCACCGAGGAGATCGGCCGACCCGGGATGAACGGTCTGCTGTACGGGATCTTCGCCGCGGGCAACATGCTCGCGGGGATCGCCTGTGGGGCCATCGCCTGGAAGACCGGTCCGAAGAACCGCTTGCTGATCGCCTACACGGCGCTGGCGCTGACCGCGTCCGGGCTCTGGGCGATGCACACGGCGCCGCTGATCGCCGGGCTCGGACTGCTGGTGGGACTCTGCATCGCGCCCGCCCTGATCAGCGGATACACGCTGGTGGAGAAGCTGGTGCCGGCCACGGCCAGGACCGAGGCCTTCACCTGGCTGACCGGATCGGTGGCGCTGGGACAGGCCGCGGCGGTCTCGGTGGCCGGGCAGCTGGCCGACGCGTACAACGCGAGCACCGGATTCCTGGTGCCGATGGGCGGCACGGTGCTGGCCCTGATCACACTGCTGGCACTGCGTTCCCGGCTCACCCCGAAGGGCGCGGAGCCGGTGTCGGGCACGGCGTTCGCGGAGGCGGGAGCCGGGTCCGCGGGAACGTCGGAAGCACGACGGACGAGCGGGACGGAGCGTGGGATCGGTCACCGCGTGCCGGTCTCGGTGGACTGATCCAGCGGAATGCGTCACTATAGAACGTCGTTAGCACTCACTGAGTGAGAGTGCCAGGAGGAGCAAGTGCCGACCTATCAGTACCAGTGCACCGAGTGCGGCGAGGGCCTTGAGGCGGTGCAGAAGTTCACCGATGACTCCCTCACCGTGTGCCCGAACTGCGAAGGACGCCTGAAGAAGGTGTTCTCGGCGGTGGGCATCGTCTTCAAGGGCTCGGGCTTCTACCGGAATGACAGCCGCGGAGCCTCGTCGAGCAGCACGGCGGCTTCCGCGAAGCCTGCCGGGTCGTCCTCGTCGGGGTCCTCGGGCTCCTCGGGTTCCGATTCGAAGGCGGGCGCTGCCAAGTCGTCCGACTCGTCGTCGGCTTCCGCGTCGTCGGCGTCGTCCTCGGCTTCGTCGTCCTCTTCCGCGTCGAGCAGCTCTTCGAGCGGCAGCTCGGCCGCCTAGGACCTGTCCGGGAAGTGCCGTCCCCGTACTGCTCCTCGTACTGCCCGTACTGCCCGTACTGCTCTCGCCAGTACTTCTTTCCCTAGGACCCTGCCGTCACCGACGGTGGGGCCTTAGGCGTTTCCGGTGCCCCGGATAGTGTGACCGGCATGGCGAACGCGGCGAATGCAGAGATCGGTGTCATCGGCGGCTCGGGGTTCTACTCCTTCCTGGAGGACGTGACCGAGGTCGAGGTGGACACCCCGTACGGGAAGCCCAGCGACTCCCTCTTCCTCGGCGAGATCGCCGGGCGGCGGGTCGCCTTCCTTCCCCGGCACGGACGCGGCCACCATCTGCCGCCGCACCTCATCAACTACCGCGCGAACCTCTGGGCGCTGCGGTCCGTGGGCGTACGGCAGGTGCTCGGCCCGTGTGCGGTGGGCGGGCTGCGGCCGGAGTTCGGACCGGGCACGCTGCTCGTTCCCGACCAGATGGTGGACCGTACGAAGGCGCGTACGCAGACGTACTACGACGGTCACGCCCTGCCGGACGGGAGCAGGCCGAACGTGGTGCACGTCTCGCTGGCCGACCCCTACTGCCCCGCGGGGCGCAGGGCCGCCCTCGCGGCGGCGCGTGGCCGGGACTGGGAGCCGGTGGACGGCGGGACGCTGGTCGTCATCGAGGGACCGCGCTTCTCGACCAGGGCCGAGTCGCGGTGGCATGCGGCGATGGGCTGGTCGGTGGTCGGCATGACCGGGCACCCCGAGGCGGTTCTCGCCCGTGAACTGGGGCTCTGCTACGCGTCGATGACGCTGGTGACGGACCTGGACGCGGGCGCCGAGGCGGGCGAGGGGGTCTCCCACGACGAGGTGCTGAAGGTCTTCGCCGCCAATGTGGACCGGCTGCGTACGGTGCTCTTCGACGCGGTGGCCGGGCTGCCTGCGGAGAACGCGCGGGAGTGCCTGTGCTCGCACGCGCTGGACGGGGTCGATACGGGGATCGAGCTGCCTTAGCGGGCTGCTTCAGCGGCTGCTCCAGGGGACTGCTCCAGGGGACTGCTCCAGGAGGTTGCTTCAGGGGGCTGCTCCAGGGGGCTGTTTCAGGGGGCTGGGTGTGCTCAGGGGTGAGTGAGTTGTCCACAACTCACGGGTAGCCCACAGGTCTCAGCGGGACAGCGCGGAACGCTGGATGGTGGGGAGCACTCGACACGAGCAAGCTCCTCTCACCAGGCGGTGGTTGTCATGATCCCCATGCCCGCACCAGTCGTGTCCGCGCCCGAACCGCGCGGCGTACCGTCGTTCCCCCCGTTGCGGGTGCGCTCCGGGCGGCACCGCCTGTGGCAGGCCCTGAACCGGCGGCGCCGGGCGATGGCGGCGGGGCTGGTGCTCGCGGCTGTCGCGCCGACGCTCTGGGCGTCGCGCGACACCGGGCCCGCTGCCGCGCAGGCAGCCGCACATGCGGGTGAGCGGGCGGGTACGCAGGCCGGCGAACCGACGGGTGAACGAGCGCGTGAGCGGACAGAGGAGCGGGCGGGTGTACGGGCTTCGCCGGCCGTTCCCGGGCACCCCCCACCCGATCTGGTGTCGGCGCCGGTGCGTATCGCTGACGCGGCGACGGTCCGGCTGCTGGCGCCGGGTGACCGGGTCGACGTCATCGCGGCCGGTGACACGACAGCAGGACCGGCGACGGCGGACACCGGCACCGGCACCGGCACCGCCAGGGTGGTGGCCAGAGGTGTCCGGGTGGCCGATGTACCGGCGGGCGCGGGTGACTCCCCCGTCGACGATGGGGCACTGATCGTCCTCGCGGTCCCACGCGCCACAGCGACCGCGCTGGCGGGCGCCGGCGCGACCTCAAGACTGGCGGTGACGATGTGCTGACGTCACCTGGCGCCCCGGCGTGGCGGGTCGGATCGTGGTGGATCAGATCCGTGGTGGATCAGATCCGTGGTGGGTCAGATGTGGTGAGGCGGCTTCTCGTCAAGGAAGCGGGCCAGGTCGGCCGCGCCGTCGGTCGAGGAGGGCCGCTCTCCCCAGCCCCGGTCCGTGTCGTCCGGGGACTGCTGGTCCAGCGGGTCGTCGAAGATCAGCGTCGGCTTGGGCCTGGGCCTGGGCTGCTCGTCGTCACGCGGGCCGGGGGCGGAGGTGCTGCTCATACGGCAAGGGTACGGCGACCGGCCGGTACCGTCCCGCCGTCCTCCGTCCCGCCGTCCTCCGTCCCGCCGTCCTCCGTCCACTCGCCGACGGTCACGCGCGTACGGTCGCTCACCGGCGGTGCAGATGACATTCAGCTCGGACGCCGCTGGATCAGTGGCGCAGTGGTCCCATGGGGTCATGACACCAGGGGACCAGACACCAGCAGACGCACCGGAAGACGCACGGGAGGCGCCGGCGGAGGCGCCGGTCGACGCAGCCCGCGGCGCGGCCACCGGCTCGCCCACCGACTCGCCCACCGACTCGCTCACCGATGTGGCCGGTCTGCGGGTCGGGCACGCGCGAGTGCCCGGCGACCGGGCGCTGAGCGGCACCACCGTCGTGCTGACCCCGCCCGGCGGGGCGGTCGCCGCGGTGGATGTGCGCGGGGGCGGACCCGGCACCCGCGAGACGGACGCGCTCGATCCGCGGAATCTGGTGCAGCGGGTGGACGCCGTCGTACTGACCGGTGGCAGTGCGTACGGGCTGGACTCCGCGTCCGGTGTGATGGCCTGGCTGGAGGAGCAGGGACGCGGCTTCCAGGTCGGGCCCGACCCCGCGCAGGTCGTCCCGGTCGTCCCCGCCGCGTGCATCTTCGACCTGGGGCGCGGCGGTGACTGGCGGGCCAGGCCGGACGCCGCGACCGGACGCGCGGCGGTGGAGGCTGCCGCCCGTACGGAATCCGGCGCCCCGGTCGCCCAGGGCAACGTGGGCGCCGGTACGGGAGCGGTCGCCGGCGGGCTCAAGGGCGGTGTGGGCTCGGCGAGCATCACACTCGCCTCGGGTGTCACCGTCGGCGCCCTCGCCGTGGTCAACGCGGTGGGTTCGACGGTCGATCCGCAGACCGGCGTGCTCTACGGCGAGTACGGCGACGGCCGGCCCGAGTATCCGGATGCCGCCGTGCACGCGGAGGCGCAGAGGCGGCTGGCCGCTGCGCGCGGGCGCCACGCGCGCCCCCCGCTGAACACCACCATCGCCGTGGTCGCCACCGACGCGGAACTCACCCGTGCCCAGGCGCAGAAGCTGGCCGGTACGGCGCACGACGGACTCGCGCGCGCCGTACGCCCCGTCCACCTGCTGCACGACGGCGACACCGTGTTCACGCTCGCCACCGGCACATGTCGGCTCCCCGATCCGGGGGTGCTCAACGAAGTGCTGGCCGCAGGTGCCGACGCGCTGTGCCGGGCCGTGGTGCGGGCGGTGAGAGCGGCGGAGTCGGTGGAGGGGCCGGGCGGAACGTTCCCGGCCCACCGTGATCTGTACTGAACTGACGGCACATCTACTGACGTACCGGACAAGCGAGTTGGCCGAGAGGACAGGAACTTTCCGCGCCCCCTGGACGTTTTGCCGAACGAAGGCCACCTTGTCAGACCCAGGGACTACGTTGAGTCCCAGAACCATGACTTGCCGCGACGGCCTGGAGAGACCTTGAGCGATCCGCATGAGACGACCGAGGAGCACCTCGCGCGACTCCTCGGCCGCGCGCTGAACTCCTTCGAGCTGCCCGATGCCACCATCGAGCGGCTCGACTGCGCGCTGGCGCACAACAGCGCGCTGCACTCCTCGCACCACAGCTCGGGCGCCGGGCTGCACCGCGAGACGTACCGGCACACCTTCCTCATCGCCGACGGCAGCGACCTGACCCTGTGGGAGCTGGTGTACGACACGGGTGCCGGTGCGGGCCCGCAGCACGAGCTGTACACGGGCCAGGAGGAGGCCCGGCTCGCCGTCACCCGTATCCGTGGCGCGGATGCCGCCGCGATGTTCCCGGACGAGGACCCGGAGGACGACCTCGGCATCCTGAGCGCCCTGAAGTCCACCCCGCCCGCCCCGGTGGCCCGGACCTACTCGGCCGACCGGTCGGCCGACCATGCCCGCCGCGTACTGCGTCGCGCGGAGAACCCGGACCGTCCCGGCGAGGACGTGGCCCGGCTGCTGCGTTCCGCGTTCGCCCACCAGATCAGCCAGGCCTTCGGCACCCAGTGCCGCTTCGAGACCGGGGAGGACGCCGGCTTCACCCTCTACGAGCACGCCTTCCTGCTGCTCGACGGCCAGGAGTTCAGCCTCTGGGAGGTCGAGCACACGGCCACGCCCGACGGCCGCCACATGTGCGAGGTGTACACCTCGCAGAGCGCCGCCCGGACCGCGATGGAGCTGCGCGCCCGCGTGAGATGACGCGCCCGCGTGCGACGCGCGCCGGTTCCACGCCGACCTCGCGTCGGCGCCCTTTCCACGTCATCCGTCATCCGTCACTCGCTGCCCGGACCAGCCGAGCCCCCAACTCGGCCAGGTGGTCGATCAGTTCGGACGGATGGTGGACGGTGAATTCCGCGTCCACCAGCGAGAGGCGCAGCCCCAGGTACTCCAGCGAGTCGGCGATCGGCTGCCGCAGTCGGCAGCGCCGCTCCCCCAGGGCCTCCGGCGTGGCCATCCCGTTCGGGAGCCGCGCCGCCACGAATTCCGCCGGCGCCTCGAAGGTGACGTCGAGATCCACCACCGGCTGGCGCCGCGACAGCGACCGGCTGACGAACTCCGCCGCATTGCCCGCAGGCAGCTCCCGCGGAACGAACCGCACTCCGGTCGGGAACGGCTCGCTGACCCGGTCGACCCGGAACGTACGCCAGTCCTCCCGGTCGATGTCGTACGCGACGAGGTACCAGCGCCGCCCGGTGGAGACCAGGCGGTGCGGCTCGACCAGCCGCTTCGTCTCCGTACCGTCCCCGGCCCGGTAGCCGAAGCGCAGCCGCTCGGGCCCGGTGGCCGCGCCCGCGATCACCGTCAGGGTCGCCGGGTCGATCGTCGCACCGTCGCCGCTGGTCAGCGGGATGGTCGCGGCCTGGAGCGTGGCGACGCGGTGGCGCAGCCGGGACGGCAGCACCTGCTCCAGCTTGGCCAGTGCTCGTACGGATGCCTCCTCGATGCCCTCGACCGCGTGCCCCGCCCCGGCGCGCAGGCCGACCGCGATGGCCACCGCCTCCTCGTCGTCGAGGACCAGCGGGGGCATCGCCTTGCCCGCGACCAGGCGGTATCCGCCCTCGGCGCCCATCGTGGCCTGCACGGGGTAGCCGAGGTCGCGCAGCCGGTCGATGTCCCGCCGGATCGTGCGCCGGCTGACCGCCAGGCGGTCGGCGAGCTCACCCCCCGGCCATTCACGCGGAGTCTGGAGCAGCGAGAGCAGTTGCAGCAGCCGTGCCGGAGTGTCCGTCATGTCACTCAGGATGCCGCCCCACTGGGACATTTTCTGACCTACATCCCCTTTAGCTTGGAGACATGACCTCAACACCCCCGCAGACCGCGCAGAACGCGCAGACGGCGCAAAAGGCGCTCAGCGCGGACCGCCGCCGGTGGTTCGCGCTGGCCATCGTGATGACCGCGGCCTTCATGGATCTCGTCGACGTCACGATCGTCAACATCGCGATTCCGTCCATCCAGAAGGACACCGGCGCCACCTTCAGCCAGATCCAGTGGATCACCGCGGGCTACGCGCTCGCCTTCGCCGCGGGGCTGATCACCGGCGGCCGGCTCGGAGACATCCACGGCCGCAAGAAGCTCTTCCTCATCGGCATAGCCGGCTTCACCCTGGCGTCCGCGCTGTGCGGCTTCGCGGCCAACCCGGAGATGCTGGTCGCCTCGCGGATCCTGCAGGGCGCGATGGCCGCGCTGATGGTCCCGCAGGTGCTCTCGATCGTGCACGCCACGTTCCCCGCCGAGGAGCGCGGCAAGGTCTTCGGCCTGTTCGGCGCGATCGTCGGCCTGGGCGCGGTGTCGGGCCCGCTGCTCGGCGCGCTGCTCACCCAGTGGAACATCGCAGGTCTGGAGTGGCGGCCGATCTTCCTGATCAACCTGCCGGTGGGTGTGGTCGGCCTGCTCCTCGGCCGGAAGTTCATCAGCGAGTCCAAGGCCCCGAGGGCACTCCGCCTGGATGTCGTCGGCGTGGTGCTCGTGGTGGTGGGGCTGCTGATGCTGCTCTACCCGCTGACCCGCGGCCGTGAACTGGGCTGGCCGGTCTGGGGTTTCCTCTGCATGGCGGGCAGCATCCTGGTCTTCGCCGGGCTCGTGGCGTACGAGCGGCAGAAGGCGCGCAGGGACGGTTCGCCGCTGATCGAGCTGGAACTGTTCAAGGTGAAGAGCTTCGCCGCGGGCATCGCGGTGCAGGCCACGTTCGGGATCGCGCTGGGGATCTTCTTCCTGGTCTGGACGATGTACATGCAGATCGGGCTCGGCTGGAGCGCGCTGCGGGCCGGGACCACGGGCATCCCCTTCTCGGTCTCCGTGTCGGTGGCTGCGGCCATGTCCGTACAGAAGCTGGTGCCGCGTTTCGGCCGCAAGGTGCTCCAGACCGGTGCGCTGCTGATGATGACCGGCCTGCTGATCTACATCTGGGAGGCCGACCGGTACGGCATGGGGATCGCGTCCTGGCAGATGGCGCTGCCGCTGGTGGTCATGGGACTCGGCATGGGTCTGATCGTGGCGCCGTTGACGGACGCGGTGCTCGCGGACGTACCGAAGGAGCACTCGGGTTCGGCGTCCGGGCTGATCAACACCGTGCAGCAGATGGGCAACGCGCTGGGGCTCGGGCTGGTGTCCGTGGTCTTCTTCGGTTCGATCAGCGACCGACTGGCCCCGAGCGCGACGGGTCCGGCGTTCGCCCACGCGTTCATGAACTCGCTGTGGTGGGTGGCCGGGGTGCTCGGCGCGATCTTCCTGCTGATGTTCGCACTGCCGAAGCGGGCCCCGGCCGGTGCTGAAGCGGCGTCGGTGGCGGACGAGGCCGGCGATGTCGGCGGACCGGCCGGGACGGACGAGGCGAAGGAGCCGGTACTCACCGGCTGAGCCTGCGCCACTCAGGACCGCTCCGGACCACTCGCGGTACCGGACGCGCCGCCTGCCCCGGCGGCCCCTGGACGCACCTCGACCGCCGTACGGGACCGATAAACGGTCCGTACGGCGGTCGAGGTATGCGGCTTCGCTGCCGAGGCGGGCGGGCGGCGCTCACGCCGCAGCGTCGAAGCCCACGTCGTCGGCCATCTTCTTGAGTTCGAGCAGGGCGTGCTTCTCGATCTGCCGGATCCGCTCGCGCGTCAGGCCGTGCTCCTTGCCGACCTCGGTCAGCGTCCGCTCCCGGCCGTCGTCGATGCCGAACCGCATCTTGATGATCGAGGCCGTGCGGTGGTCGAGCTTGCCGATCAGTTCGTCCAGCTCTTCGCTGCGCAGCAGCGTCATCACGGACTGCTCGGGCGACACCGCCGAGGTGTCCTCCAGGAGGTCACCGAACTGTGTCTCGCCCTGGTCGTCCACCGGCATGTTCAGGCTGACCGGGTCGCGGGCCCAGTCGAGGACATCGCTGATCCGCTCCGGCTTGGCGTCCAGCTCGGCCGCGATCTCCGAGTGCTCCGGGTCCCGGCCGTGCTCACGGTTGAACTCCCGCTGGACCCGGCGGATACGGCCCAGTTCCTCCACCAGGTGGACAGGGAGCCGGATGGTCCGGGACTGGTCGGCTATGGACCGGGTGATGGCCTGGCGGATCCACCACGTCGCGTACGTGGAGAACTTGAAGCCCTTGGCGTAGTCGAACTTCTCGACCGCGCGCACCAGGCCGGCGTTCCCCTCCTGGATGAGGTCGAGCAGCGGCAGCCCGGCTCGCGGATAGCGGCGGGCGACAGCGACGACCAGTCGCAGGTTGGAGCGGATGAAGACGTCCTTGGCCCGCTCTCCCGCGGCGACCAGCGCCTCCAGTTCCTCACGCGAGGCCCCGCCCGCCTCGCTCTGCACGGAACCGTCGAGCACCTGCTGGGCGTACACCCCCGCCTCGATGGTCTGAGACAGCTCGACCTCCTTTGCGGCGTCGAGCAGTGGCGTACGTGCGATTTCGTCGAGGTACATGCCGACCAGGTCGCGGTCGGCGATCTCCCCGCCTACGGCGCGAACGCTGCTTGCCCTGTCGGAACGACGGGCGACGGCACGGGTTGCCATGCGTGCTCCCTAACGTAAGTAACGTGATGAGGTCGCGAATCAGTGGCTCGTGTGGTGCGGAACACCCTGGTCGGTGTCCTGCATCTGATGGAAACAACGACTGGAATCCGGACAGAATTCCCATGGCACGCTCTGATTTTCGTGATCATGCAGTATCCTGTCCGGCCACCGAGGGGGAGCAGATGTCCGTGGAAGGCACGGAAGTGCAGGTCAGGCCGGGCATCGAGGCGGACCTCGGCGCTCTCACCGATCTTTACAACCACTACATCCGTGAGACTGCGATCACATTTGACACGAATGTCCTCACCGTCGAGGAACGCCGTCCGTGGCTGCTCTCCCACCCTGAAGACGGCGCCCACCGCCTCCTGGTTGCGCAGGATGTTCCGTCCGCCCGAATTCTGGGGTACGCGACCAGCAGCGCGTTCCGGCCGAAAGCCGCGTACGCCACGTCCGTCGAAGTCAGCGTCTACTGCGCCCCCGACGCGGGCGGCCGGGGTATCGGCACGCTGCTCTACACCGCCCTGTTCGAGGCCCTGGAGAACGAGGACGTGCACCGGGCGTACGCGGGCGTGACCCTGCCCAACGCCGCCTCGGTGCGGCTGCACGAGCGGTTCGGCTTCACCCCTGTGGGCACCTACCGCGAGGTCGGCCGGAAGTTCGGCACGTACCACGACGTCGCCTGGTTCGAGCGGCCCCTCGGCACGGACCGGGCCCGGCCGACCCCGAGCTGATCCGACAGGCCCGGCCGGACAGGCCCGGACCGTCTATCCGAACTGCACCGACCGCTTCGCCAGCCCCATCCAGAACCCGTCGATCACCTGACGCGCATCGCCCAGTTCCTCGCCCGCCGCCCCGAGCGTCACGAACAGCGGCGCGAAGTGCTCGGTGCGTGGGTGGGCCAGCCGTCCGGCCGGGGACTTGTTCTCGAAGTCGAGCAGCGCGTCGATGTCCAGTGCTTCCAGGGCCTCCCGCCCCCATGCGTCGAACTCCGCCGACCACCCGGGGATCCCTTCGTGCCGCAGCGCGGCCAGGTTGTGGGTGAAGAAGCCGCTGCCCACGATCAGCACCCCTTCGTCCCGCAGCGGGGCTAGCTTGCGCCCGATGTCCATCAGCTGCTGCGGGTCGAGGGTGGGCATGGAGATCTGGAGTACCGGGATGTCGGCTGCCGGAAACATCTCCACCAGCGGGACGTACGCGCCGTGGTCGAGCCCCCGGTCCTCGATGTCCTGGACCGGGGAGCCCGCGCCGCGCAGCAGTTTCCGGACCCGCTCGGCGAGGACGGGTGCGCCCGGGGCCGCGTACTCCACCTGGTAGTAGTGCTCGGGGAAGCCCCAGAAGTCGTAGACCAGGGGGACCGTCGCGGTCGCGCCGAGCGCCAGCGGGGCCTCCTCCCAGTGCGCGGAGACCATCAGGATCGCCTTGGGGCGGGGCAGGCCGGCGGACCAGGCCGCGAGCTGACCGGGCCAGACCGGGTCGTCGGCGAGCGGCGGCGCGCCGTGGGAGAGATAGAGGGCGGGCATGCGCTCCGGGGCGGTGGCGGTCATGGCGGCAACTCCCATACTTGAAGTCTCAAGCTTTCACCCAAGACCTTAGACCAGATCTAGTTTAATCTTCAAGAAAGAGTCGTAGAGTGGAGCGCATGGCCACGAAACCGCCCCCTGACAGCCGCTCCGACGGCCCCGCCGCCGGAACCACCGAAGGCCCCGCCGCCGGAGCCGCCGAAGGCCCCGCCGCCGGAACCGCTGCCGGATCGCGCTGGCTCAGTGACGAGGAGCAGCTCACCTGGCGTGCGTATCTCCATGCCTCCACGCTCCTGGAGGATCACCTCGACCGCCAGTTGCAGCGCGACGCCGGAATGCCGCACACCTATTACGGGCTGCTCGTGCAGCTCTCCCAGGCCCCCGGGCGGCGGATGCGGATGACCGAGCTGGCCATGGACGCGAAGATCACCCGGTCCCGGCTCTCGCACGCGATAGCGCGGCTGGAGAAGAACGGCTGGGTAAGCCGCGAGAACTGCCCCTCCGACAAGCGCGGCCAGTACGCCGTCCTGACGCCGGACGGCATGGAGGTGCTGGAGCGGACCGCGCCCGGCCATGTCGCTGCCGTACGGCAGGCGCTCTTCGACCGGCTCTCCCCCGAACAGGTCGGCCAGCTCGGCGAGATCATGCGCGTGATGGCCGAGGGCCTCCAGCCGACGGGTACGGACGCGGATCTGCCCTGGCTCCGCTGACACCGGCAGGGAACACGGTGCCGGTGCGGGACCAGGGCAGATCTGCTGCGTTCGGAACGGTCAGTGCGCGATCACCGGGATCTGCACCTCGTCCTCGACCGCGTCGGTCTCACCGGAGCCGGAACCGGAACCAGAGCCGGAACCGGAGCGAGAGGCCGCCGGAGTGACCGAGGGGCGTCCGGCATTGATGAGCGTCAGCGCGATCACCGAGGAGATCGCCAGGATGCCGACGGCCACCCAGATGGCGTTCGTGTAGCCGTGCACCAGCGCCTGGGCCTGGACCAGCTTCGCGTTGGCACCGGCCGCCGCGTGGCTCGTGAGGTACGCGGTGGTGGCCGAGGCCGCGATCGTGTTCAGCAGCGCGGTACCGATCGCGCCACCCACCTGCTGCGAGGTGTTGACCATCGCCGAGGCGACACCCGCGTCACGCGGCGCGATGCCGTGCGTGGCGAGGGACATCGCAGGCATGAACGCCGTACCCATCCCGAGGCCCAGCAGGATCATGCCCGGCAGGATCACTCCGGCGTACGAGGAACCGACCTCGATGCGGGTCAGCAGCAGCATGCCGACGGCCGCGACGGCGAAGCCGGGGCCCATCAGGAACCGGGCGGGCACCCGGGTCATCAGCCGGGCACCGATCTGCGTGGAGCCCGTGATCATGGCGGCGACCATCGGCAGGAAGGCGAAGCCGGTCCGGACCGAGGAGTACCCCTGCACGACCTGGAGGTAGTACGTCAGGAAGAGGAAGAGACCGAACATCCCGATGATGGCCAGGCCCAGCGAGGCGTAGATACCACCGCGGTTGCGGTCCGCGACCACGCGCAGCGGCAGCAGGGGGGCCTTGACCTTCGACTCGACGAGGACGAACGCGCCGAGCAGCACGACGGTGGCGACGAACAGGCCGATCGTGACCGGGTCGGACCAGCCGTCGGACGCGGCGCGCGTGAAGCCGTACACCAGCGAGACCAGGCCGGTCGTGGAGAGCAGCACACCGGGGATGTCCAGCGGCGAGCGGTTACGGCCGCCCGCGGGCTCACGGATCACGAAGTACGCGCCGAGCGCGGCGACGGCCGCGAACGGGATGTTGACGAAGAACGTCCAGCGCCAGTCCAGGTACTCGGTGAGGAATCCGCCGAGCAGCAGGCCCACGGCGCCACCGCCACCGGCGATGGCTCCGAAGATGCCGAACGCCTTGGCGCGCTCCTTGGCATCGGTGAAGGTCACGGCGAGCAGCGACAGCGCGGCCGGCGCGAGCAGCGCGCCGAAGACACCCTGCGCGGCACGGGAGGTGAGCAGCATCGCCTCGTTGGCGGCGGCGCCGCCGACCGCGGATGCCGCGGCGAAACCGAGCAGCCCGATGACGAAGGCGCGCTTGCGGCCCCAGAGGTCGCCGATACGGCCACCGAAGAGCAGCAGCCCGCCGAAGGCGAGGGCGTAGGCCGTGATGACCCACTGCTTGTTGGCGTCGGAGATCCCGAGGTCGACCTGGGCGTGCGGCAGCGCGATGTTCACGATCGTCGCGTCGAGCACCACCATCAACTGGGCCAGCGCGATGAAGACCAGCGCTTTCCAGCGGTTGGGATCAGGTAGTGATATGTCGTCAGTTTTCGGCATGGCGGATTTCGACATGGTGGTGGCCACCTAGGGGTGCGGAGAAGGGTGAACAGGTCTGAGGACAGCGTCCCGAACAGGAGTTGACGGGAGGTGGAATACGGAGGCGTTACAGCTGGATCACGACTGACGGCGCAGGTCTTCGAGGGTCGCCGGTGACCCCGGAAGGACGGTCCGCGCCGGGGCCTGGAGCCCGTCGAGGAACAGCTGCAGATGACGGTGGACGAAGCGGTCGAGGTCCAGGCAGCCGGTGCCCGGCAACGGCCTGGTGAGCTGGGACAGGGCTACGAAAAGGTCTCCGACGGCGACGTCGGCGCGCAGCTGCCCCTCGTGGCGTGCGCGTTCCATCAGGTCTTCCACGGAGTCCGTGAGCCGGTCACGCGCGGCCGTGATCTCCGCGTCCGCACGGTCGAAGCCGTCGGCGAGCATCGGACAGAGCGCGCCGATCTTCTCCCCGGCCGCGGCGTGCACGAAGCGGCGCAACGCGGTGAAGCTGTCGGATTCCTCGGCGATGGCCGTCTCCACCTGGTCCGACAAGTGGGCCATGACGAAGAGCACCACGTGCCGGAAGAGGCCGGTGCGGTCGGGGAAGTGGCGGTAGAGCGTGGCATTGCCGACGCCGGCCCGGCGGGCGATCTCGTCGAGCGGGACGTCGGGCCCCTGCTCCACGAAGACCTCACGCGCGGCACAGACGATCCGCTCCCGGTTGCGCAGGGCGTCGGCCCTGGGGCGCGGCCGGGCGGCGGTGGCGGTGTGCACGGCGTCCACTTCCCTCTCCTGAGGTCTTCGGTTCACGTCATGTGGTTCACGTCATCGGTCGAGTCGCTGGTGTCACTGATGGAGCTGGTGTCACTGGCGTCACGCAAGCGGGGAGGGTTTCCCCACTTCGCTGCAACCAAGGGTTCAAACGGGGAAACCATCCCCGGTTATTTCCCGCAACGCTTGTGACCTGAGTCACGTGCGTTTGAGCCGAAGAACCCACGATCGGCCCACTCAGCGCGCGCGTCCGCCGCCCCCGACACAGGGTGATCGAACAAGCGCAGTACGGATCCGTCGGCTGCCGCGGCCCGAAGGCGAAGGCATGCATCTGACCCGCCCAAGGACGAGCGGCAGCCGCACTGGCCGCTCACGGATACGTACGCCGCGCCGCCCACTGGCCGTCGTCACCCTCGCCGCACTCGCGCTGGCGGCACTGACCTCGGGCAGCACCACCCTCGTACCGAGGACTCCGTCGGGCGGCTCCGCCCCCGCGTCCGCCGGGCGGCTCGCCCACCCCGCCGACCACGGCGGCTCCGTATCGCTCGGCCCCTGCAAGATCGGCGGCGCCATGGGCGTCCAGATGTCCGAGGGCCTGCCGACCGCCCCCGGCTACGCCCGCTCGACCGGCACGGTCCACGCGCTCACCCTCATGATCGACTTCCCGGACGCGGAGGGCCGCGGCAACGCGATGAGCCGGTACGACGAGTTCTTCCCGCAGACCGCCGACTGGTACCGCACCAGCTCGTACGGGCGGCTCGACTACCGCCCGGATACGCCCGTCAAACACTGGCTGCGGATGCCGAAACCGTTCACCGCGTACGGCATACAGCGCGGCTCCCCCTACGAACCGGGCTACCGCGACCTCGCCCGGGACATCGTCAAAGCGGCCCGCAGCCAGGTGGACTTCCGCAAGTACGACCTGGTCAACGTCATCGCCACCCCCAACGCGGGCCCCTCGGCGCTGGACACCGTGCTCTCCGTGACCTTCTCCGGGAACGACGAGGCCCCGGTGACCGACGGCGTCCGGCTCTCCAACATGTCGTTCATCTACAGCCGCCAGGACGACGGATCCGGCTCGTACGACCACACCGGCTACCGCGTCCTGCCGCACGAGAACGGCCACGACTTCGGCCTCCCCGACCTCTACACGTCGAGCGGCGGCGGCTCGGTCGGGCACTGGGACATCATGTCCGAGGACTGGGGCGCCGACAACGACATGCTGGGCTGGCACAAGTGGAAGCTCGGCTGGCTGGACGACAGTCAGGTCAGCTGCGCGTCGACCCCGGGCACCCACCAGGCCACGCTCTCCCCGCTGGAGACCCGCGGCGGCACCAAACTGGCGGTGATCCCGATGTCGGAGTCGGCCGCCTACGTACTGGAGGTCCGCACCCGCTCGGGCAACGACGACGCGGTCTGCCGGGCCGGTGTCCTCGTCTACCGCGTCGACGGGGACGTCGACACCGGCCAGGGCCCCATCACCGTCAAGGACAGCACCCCGGACAGCAGCGGCTGCACCATGCGCCCCAATGTGCAGGCGGAGCTGTCGGACGCGCCGTTCATGGTGGGCCAGACCTTCACGGACGCGGCGCGCGGGGTCATCGTCGCCGTCACCGGGAAGGACAAGTCGGGCCGCTACGAGGTGCGCATCACGCGTTCCTGATGCTTCTGATGCTCCTGAACGGTGCGACCGGACGGTCCCCGGTCTCCGACCTCAGCAACCTCGGTTGGTGGCCTCGGCGACCTCAGCGACCTCAGCGACCTCAACGGACGAGGGTGGCGGCGACGACCTTGCCGCCGTCCGGCCGGGGCGACACCTCGACGGTGCGGGCCAGCCGCCGCACCATCGGCCAGCCGAAGCCGCCCCCGCACCCGGTCAGATCGGGCGTGCGGTCCTGCGGATGGGCGGGGCTGGGATCGGCGACGGCGACTTCAAGACACCGCCGGTCGGCAGTGAGCCGCAGCACGGTCACACCGCCCGCGTGCCGCAGGGCGTTGGTGACGAGCTCGGAGACCAGCAGGACCAGGTTCTGACTGGTGTGCGCGGGCGGCGCCGGATGCAGTCCCGACAGGAATCCGAACACCGCCTCCCGCGCCTCGGCCGCCAGTTGCGGCCGACAGGTCCAGTTGGTGAGGTCCGGCCGCCCTTGTCCGCCGCCGCACCGATCGCCGCACCGATCGCCGTATCCGTGGCGCATTTCCCGCTGCACATGACTCACCCCATCGACAGAAACGCCCCTCGCGGCACGTTTGCTGCATTCCTTGCACTCGCCTCACTTCTTGCCACCGCGCGCCTACCCCGGACAGCCGGATCCAGCGAAATCCAGCGGGAAATCAGCGAAAAGAGCCTGCCGTTCACCCGTACGCATGAAATCGAAAAGGCCGGGCAGCCGAATGATCAGCGCAACGACGAAGCGGCGGATCAATGCACCCGTCGACGTGAAGACCGTCGACACAAAGACCGCTGAATAAAACGAATGCAGTGGAGGCTGATATCGATGGGCCCCGTACTTCTTGTTCTTCTTCTCGCCCTGCTTCTCTTCGGCGCGGGCTTCGCACTGAAGGCACTGTGGTGGATCGCGATCGTGGTACTGGTGGTGTGGCTGCTCGGATTCCTGATCCATCCGGCAGGAGGCAGCAGCCGCAGGGGACGTTGGTACCGCTGGTAGACCGCATCACCCGTCAGGGATGGGCAGGATGGATGGGCCATAACAGAACAAACCCATCCATCCTGCCCGCTTTTCGCTGCGAGAGGATTGAAGACATCACCCCCGGGCAGGAGCGGACATTGAACGGGGTCCGCTACTTGGGGAGGCTGAACACCATGGCGCTGAAGTCCGCGCATGCTGCCACGACCGAGCCGGTACCTGCTGTGCCCGCAGGATCGGTACCGACCGCTCCGGCTCCGCCGGAGGTGGGCGGCCTTCCGTGGATCGAGGATGCGGGGAAGGTGGCACCGAAGGACGCGCGGGCACTTTCCAAGCTCTTTTTCGATCAGCTCCAGGTGCTCGAAGAGGGCACCCATGAATACCAGTACGCCCGCAACACCCTTATCGAGATGAACCTTTCACTCGTCAGGTTCGCCGCGAGCCGTTTCCGGCACCGCGGAAGCGGCGAGATGGAGGACATCACCCAGGTCGGCACGATCGGTCTGATCAAGGCCATCGACCGGTTCGACCTGTCCCGCGAGGTGGAATTCACCACGTTCGCCGTCCCTTATATCGTCGGCGAGATCAAGCGTTTCTTCCGCGACACCAGCTGGGCCGTCCATGTGCCGCGCAGGCTCCAGGAGCTGCGGGTGGAGATCGCCAAGGGGAAGGAACACCTGGCGGTTCTGCTGGACCGCGACCCGACGGTCGCCGAGCTGGCCGCGCACCTCGACCTCACCGAGGACGAGATCGTCGAGGGCATCGTCGCGAGCAACGGCTACACCGCGGGCTCGCTGGACATGCCCAACGATTCGGGCAGCGACAGCCAGGCGGCCAAGAGCGGTCGTACCTTCGCCGACGTCCTGGGCGAGCCCGACCCGGCGATGGAGACGGTCGAGGACCTGCACGCCCTGGCTCCCCTGCTGCACACGCTCGACTCCCGCGAACGCCGCATCGTGGAGATGCGCTTCGGCGAGGAGCTGACCCAGGCCCAGATCGGCGAGCAGCTCGGCATCTCGCAGATGCATGTGTCCCGTCTGCTGGCGCGCATCCTGAAGCGGCTGCGCAGCGGAATGCTCGTCGAGGACTGAGGCGGGGGCCAGGGCCAGCGATCGGCCGGAGCCAGGGGTCAGCCAGGCCCAGGGATCGGCCAGGACCGAGGCGTACGGAGCGCGGCCCGCAACGCGGGCCGCGCGTCACGTTTGCGTAACCTGGCCGAAACTCTTGACGCTTCTCTGGCTGGTTCCTAACCTCACTGAGTAGTACGCACTCTCGTTGTTCACGTGCTGCGGCGCTTTCCGCAGTGTTTTGGCAGGCACAGACATAGACCACCTGTCGGTGGTTTCGTCATGCCTGCTTTTTCTGTGCTCCCCGTGCCGCCGATGGGTCTTCATTCGAAGGCGGATTCATGGCACAACGTCCGAGCGTCAAAGGCGTCGCCGACGTCGTTGCGCTCATCGATGGGCTGGGGAAGATCACCGGCCGGGCGCAAGTCATCTGGTTCCTCGTGTTCGGCGGGCTGTTCCTCGACGCCTACTCGAACGCCGCGCTGAGCGCCGGTCTGGGACCCATGACGGCCCAGATGCATCTGTCCAGCACCCAGGTCTCGATCCTCACGGCCACCGCCCCGGCCCTGGCGATCATCTTCAACCCGGTCGGCGGCTGGCTCGCCACCCGGTTCGGCCGGGTTCCCCCGCTGCTGATCGCCAAGGTGTTCGCCATCGCGGGCGCCCTGCTGGCCTGCTTCGCCGGTGACTTCACCGTCGTCTGGCTGGGCCGGGTCCTGGTGGGCATCGCGTACGGGATCGACTTCGCGGTCGCCATGGCACTGCTCGCCGAGTACACCCCGGCGAAGATGAGCGGCCGGCTCAATCTGTGGCAGGCCGTCTGGTACGTCGCCACCACCAGCAACCTCGCGCTCGCCCTGGTCTTCTTCAACCTGGACGTGGGCCAGGACATCTGGCGCTGGTCGGTCGGCTCCGCCGGGGTCGTGGCCGCTGTGATGCTGATCCTCCAGTGGACGATGCTCTCCGAGAGCCCCACCTGGCTCGCGGGCAAGGGCCGCCTGGACGACGCGGTCCGCAGCCTGGACCGGATCTACAAGATCAAGGCCGTCGCGGGGAAGCCCGACGCCGCCACCCGCGCCGCCACCACCGCCCCCGCGATCGGGATGCGCCAGGCCGGGCTGCTCTTCAAGGGCGAGTACCTGCCCCGGACCATCCTCTCCTCGGTGATCTCGCTGGGGCAGTCCATGCAGTACTTCGCGGTCGGCTGGTACCTCCCACTGATCAGCCTGACGATCTTCGGCGAGAGCTTCCAGAAGGCCACCATCGGCTCGATGGTGTTCAACGCCTTCGGTATCGCGGGCGGCCTGCTCTCCGCGTACTTCGGCCGCCGCCTGGGCCTGCGGCTCAGCTCGGCCTTCGGGTTCGGCGGGGTGTTCGTCGCGCTGGTCGCGATGGGCCTCACCTTCGAGAAGGTCCCGACCGCCGTGGCGTTCCTGCTGCCCGTGCTGTTCATCCTCTGCCACTCCGCGGGCCCCGGCGCCAACGGCAAGTCCATCGCGGCGCTCTCGTACAGCAGTGATGTGCGCGCCCTGGGCACCGGTGTCACCGGGATGGTCGGCAGCTTCGGCAGTGTCGCCGGACTGTATGTGTTCCCGCAGATCAAGGACTCGCTGGGGCTCGCCGACACCTTCCTGGTGATCTCCGTCGTACCGCTGCTCGGCATGATCACCTGCCTGGCGATCAAGTGGGACCCGACGAAGAGCGCGCAGTCGCCCGACGAGGCGGCGGCCGAGGGTGCGGCAGGTTCACCGGAGCCCGCGACCGCGCGCTGACCGTCCGCCGCGCCTGCCGCACCACACGATGATCCCCTCCCCCTCAGCACGTTCGCGATGCTCGCAATGAAAGGGCTGCAATGACGCAGACGCTCCCCGGCGCCGCCCCACGGCGCGGTGTGCTGGCCATCGACGAAGGCACCACGGGCACCAGAGCAGGAGTCGTCCTCGACTCCGGCGCCGCCCACGAGGTGTTCTACCGGTCGATCGAGGTCAGCCATCCGGACGACCTCTCGGTCGAGCAGGATCCGATGGAGATCTGGTCCGCCACCGTCGAGGTGGCGCGCCGCGCCGTCGGCCGGGCCCGCGAGGACGGCATCGGGATCACCGCGGTGGCGCTCTCCACCCAGCGGGCCACCGCGATGCTGTGGGACCGGGTCACCGGGCAGCCGCTGCTGCCCGCGGTGGTGTGGCAGGACCGGCGGTACGCGCAGGAGCTGACCTCCTACGAGAAGGAGTGGGACGCCGCGCTGCTGGCCCGGCAGGGCCGGCCGGTCGGCGCCCGCGCGCCGTTCCTCTGGGCGGCCCGGCAGATCGCCGCGCACCCGGAGGTGGCCGCCGCGCACCGCGCGGGGCGGCTGCTCTTCGGCACCGTCGACACCTGGCTGATCTGGCGCCTCACCGGTGGCGCCGTGCACGCCACCACTCCCACCAACGCCGCGTCCACCGGCGGTTATCTGCTCGAACAGCACGCCTGGGACGAGGAGTGGATCAACCGGCTCGGCTTCCCCCTCGACCTGCTGCCCGAACTCCGGTCCGACGACGCCGGGTTCGGTACGACCGACCCGGACATCCTCGGGATCGCCGTCCCGCTGGCCGCCTCCATGGGCGACCAGCACGCCGCACTGATCGCGCTCGGCGGGCTCGCCGCCGGGCAGGGCATGTGCATGTACGGGACCGGCGCCTTCGTGGACGCGGCGACCGGCACCGAGCCCGCCCTGCCCCGGCCGGACATCTCCGGGGTGCTCGCCCAGCCCGGCCGGCGGCAGGGCGACATCAGCCACTACAGCCTGGAGGCCTACACCTCCACAGCGGGTTCGGCGCTGCGCTGGCTCTGCGACGACCTGGGGTTGTTCGCATCGCCGAAGGAACTCGGTGAGGAGGCGGGCCGGGTCCCCACCCGGCCGGGCCGCACCCCGCGTTTCGTCCCGGCACTCGCCGGGGTCCGTACGCCGGTCTGGCATCCGGAGGCCACCGCCTCCCTCACCGGGCTCACCCTCGCCACCACCCGCGCCGACCTGGCCCGCGCCGTGCTCGACGGGATCGCGCACTCGGTGTGCGACCTCATCGACGGGGTCGCGGACACCATGGGCGCGCCGTTCACCCGGCTCCGGGTCGGCGGCGGGGTGGCCGGCAGCGACCCGCTCCTGCAGATCCAGGCCGACCTGACCGGCCTGTCGCTGGAGCGGGTCGCCGACTCGGCCACCGCCAGCCTGCGCGGCACCGCCTATCTGGCCGGTGTCGCCCAGGGGTTGTGGTCCTCGCTGGACGAGGTCGTCGAGGCGCAGCCGCGCGGCACGACCTTCGAGCCCGCGATCAGCGCGGCCGACCGCACCGGACAGCGGGCCGCCTGGCGCGACGTCCTGATCTCGCACCTGGACGACCCGGCCCTGAAACCTCTTGAACCTCACTGACCTCACGCCCCCCACCGACGGCCCCGACCGTCGCCTGGACGGCCCGTACCTGACCGCGCGGCCGTCGCACCGAACCACCAGGAGTTGATGTTGTGATCACCATGCCCGCCAGGAAACCGGGGCGCGGCGCCGCGGCGACCCGTGTGAAGCCGCTGCTGCTGGACCGCGCGGCGACGAAGCGCCGGCTGGCCGACGACACGTACGACGTGCTCGTCATCGGCGGCGGCATCACCGGCGCGTACGCCGTCCTCGACGCGGCCTCGCGCGGGCTGCGCGCGGCCCTGATCGAGAAGGACGACTTCGCGTCCGGCACGTCCTCGAAGTCCTCGAAGATGGTGCACGGCGGCCTGCGTTACATCGAGCAGGGCAACGTCAACCTGGTGCGCCACTCGCTCCTGGAGCGTCACCGCTTCCGCAAGAACGCCCCGCACCTGGTACACCGGTTGCCGTTCCTCTTCCCGATCCTGGAGAAGGAGGGCATCTTCGACGCCCGCCTGGCCAAGGGCTTCGAGGGGCTGCTCTGGACGTACGACCTGGTCGGCGGCTGGCGGATCGGCAAGCTCCACCAGCGTCTGTCGGTCCCCGAGGTCCTCGCGCAGGCGCCGACGCTGCGCGCGGAGAACCTCAAGGGCGGGCTGATGTACTTCGACGCCCGCACCGACGACGCCCGGCTGGTCCTCACCATCGTCCGCACCGCCGCCGCGCTCGGCGCGACGGTCCTCAACGGCGCCAAGGCCGAGGGTCTGCTGACCCAGATGGGCAAGGTCTCCGGCGCCCGGGTCTCCGTGGACGGCGACACCCTCGACATACGGGCGCGGGCCGTCGTGAACGCCACCGGGGTGTGGACCGACGAGCTGGACGCGAAGGCCGACGACCGCCACCAGCCGCAGGTCAGGCCCGCCAAGGGCGTGCACATCGTGGTGCCGTGGGACAAGGTGCGGATCAACTGCACGGTCACCGTGCCGATCCCCGGCCGGGCCCGTCGCGCGACCTGCACCCGCTGGGGCAACAGCGTCGTCCTGGGCACCACCGACGAGGACTACCAGGGCTCCCCGGACGATGTGCACTGCACCCGCGAGGAGATGAACTTCCTTCTGGAGGGCGCCAACACGGCCTTCGAGGGGAAGCTCACCCCGGACGACGTGGTGGGCTCGATCGGCGGGCTGCGTCCGCTGGTCGGTGGCAAGGAGGGCGCGACGCTCGACATGCGCCGCGACCACCACATCTCGGTCGGCCGCACCGGCATGGTCACCGTGACCGGCGGAAAGCTCACCACCAGCCGTCACATGGGCGAGCTCGTCATCGACAAGGTGATGACGGTCCTCGGCCGCAAGGGCAAGAGCCGTACGGCGAACCTGCCGCTGCTCGGCGGCGCCGGTTACGACGCCGAGGCCGTCGCCGCGTCCGGCGGTATCGCCGCGCACCTGGGCGAACGGTTCGGCACCGAGGCCCGGTTCGTCGGCGACCTCATCCAGGACGACCCGACGCTGGCCGAACCGATCGTCGCGGGACTCCCGTACACGAAGGCGGAGGTCGTGTACGCGGCCCGCGCCGAGCTGGCCCGCTCGGTCGACGACGTCCTGTCCCGCCGGATGCGCGCCCGCCTGTTCGCCCGGGACGCCTCCGCCGACGCGGCCACCGCCGTCGGCGAGATCCTCGGCCGCGAACTGAACCTCGACGAGGCGGCGGTGGACCGTTCGGTCGCCGAGTACCTCGAAGCAGTCCGTCATGAGAAGTCCGTACTCCTCGAAGGAGCAGCAGCATGATCAGCCGTCAGACCATCACCCACCCGTTCAACCGCGGCAACTACACGGTCGGCGCCCCCAGCTTCGCCAAGTGGGCGCAGAACACCCCCATCGGCGACGGCGAGGCCGCGCTCCAGGTGAACCCGGTCGAGGTCCCCGAGACCGTGATCGAGGCGCTGCGTGAGGCCGCGCACGCGGTGCACACCGCCCGCGACGAGGTCGTCACCCGGACCCGCGACTGGTGGGCCGGCTCGATGATCGGCGAGACCGAGGGGCGCCCGGCGACCACGGACGCCGTGATCGTGGAGGCGGCCGACGCCGACCAGGTCGCGGCCGTGCTGCGGATCTGCCACGCGGCCGGCATCCCGGTCACCCCGTCCGCGGGCCGCTCCAACGTGACGGGCGCGGCGCTGCCGGTCTTCGGCGGTGTCGTCCTGGACGTCTGCGCGCTGAACCGGATCACCGGCTTCGACGCCGAGTCGAACGTGGTGGACGTCGAGGCGGGCATGTTCGGCGACCTCTTCGAGAAGCAGCTCCAGGAGGAGTACGGCGTCACGACCGGCCACTGGCCGTCGGCGTTCGCCGTCTCCACGGTCGGCGGCTGGATCGCCTGCCGCGGCGCCGGTCAGCTCTCCACCCGCTACGGCAAGATCGAGGACATGGTCATCGGCGTGGACGTGATCCACGCGGACGGCACCCGTGCCACGTACGGCGACTACGCCCGCGCGGCCATCGGCCCCGACCTGCGCCAGCTGTTCGTCGGCTCCGAGGGCACCCTCGGCGTCATCGTCTCGGCGCGGCTGCGCGTGCACCCGCTGCCGGAGTACGCCAACGCCGTCGCGTACGGCTTCGCGACCTTCGCCGAAGGCCTGGACGCCTGCCGCGAGATCATGCAGCGCGGCGCGACCCCGGCCGTACTGCGCCTGTACGACAAGCTGGAGTCGGGCACCCACTTCGGGCACCCGGACACCAACCTCCTGCTGATCGCCGACGAGGGCGACCCCACCATCGTCGACGCCTCGATCAAGGTGGCGTCCGAGGTGTGCGCGGCGTTCGGACCCGAGCTGGACAGCAAGGCGGTCTTCGAGCGCTGGCTGGACGAGCGGATGCTGGTCGGCAAGTCCGCGGACGGCTTCACGCCGGGCCCCGGCTTCGTCGCGGACACCCTGGAGATGGCCGCGTCCTGGACCGACCTCCCGGTGATCTACGACGAGGTGGTCGCCGCGATCCAGTCGGTGCCCGGCACCCTGGCGGCCTCGGCCCACCAGTCCCACGCGTACACCGACGGCGCCTGCGTCTACTTCTCGCTGCGCGGCGAGGTGGCGCCCGAGTCGCGCCGCGACTGGTACCGCTCGGTGTGGGACGCGGCCAACGCCGTGCTCATCAAGCACCGCGCGGCGCTCAGCCACCACCACGGCTGCGGTCTGCTGCGCGGTCCGTACCTGGAGGAGGCGCTCGGCGCGGGCTTCGCCACGTTCGTCGCGGTGAAGACGGCCCTCGACCCGACCGGGATTCTCAACCCTGGCAAACTGGGGCTTCCCAGCCGATTCGGTACGTCTCCGCTGAACTGACCCAGCGGGCACCCACCCGCCCGTCCCAGGCAGGCATCCGTATGAGCTCCTCCCCCCGGCCCAGCGCCGCACTCGATCCCCGGCTCGCCCCGGCCTTCGCCGAGGTGCCGGTGATCGCGTCGGTCGTCGGCGCCCAGCCGCTGCGGCAGTTCCTGACCGCACCGGTCAAGGTGTGCATCCTCGCGTCGTTCGCCGTGGGGCAACTGCCCCAGGTCGTACCGGCGCTGGGCCGGGCGGGGAAGACCGTGTTCGTGAACGTCGACAGCAGCCCCGGTCTGGCACAGGACCGGGGCGCGCTGGAGTTCATCAAGAACATGGGCGCCCACGGCGTGGTGAGCACCCGGCTCTCCCTCATAGAGAAGGGCCGCCCGCTCGGCCTGCTGACGATGATGAAGGTCTTCGTCACCGACCGGTCCAATCTGCGCCGCTCCACCGACGCGATCTCCCGCGGGGCGCCCGACCTGGTCGAGATCATGCCCGCCCCGATCATCGGCCGGATGAGCGCGCAGGCCCAGCGCGCGATGTCCCCGTCGGTCGCCGCGGGCTTCGTGGAAACCCCCGCGGACGTGGCACTCGCGCTGGCCCTCGGGTCGGTGGCCGCCGCCACGTCCGATCCCCGCCTCTGGCACCTGCGCCGCGACCAGCTGCCGCCGGTCCCGCCGTCCGCCCTCAAGAGGCCCGCCACACCCCAGGAGTAACCCCCATGACGTACGTGGTCATAGCCCGCTACCGCACCCGGCCCGGCGCGGAACAGACCGTCCTCGCCCTCCTCGACACGATGTCCGCCGCCTCCCGCCAGGAGCCCGGCAACCTCGGCTACCGCGTCCACCAGGGCACCGAGGACCCGCGGGCGGTCGTGCTGTACGAGGAGTACGCGACCGAGGCCGACTTCACCGCCCACTGCGCCACCCCGCACTTCCAGGAGATCGTGCTCGGCCAGGTCGTGCCGCTCCTGGAGAGCCGCGACGTACTGCGCTGCGCCCCGCGTCCGGAGGTGACGGCGTGAAGACCCGCGCGGTGGTGCTGCGTGACGTGTCGACGGCGCGCCCCTACTCCGGGACCCGTCCCGTCGAGGTGGAGGAACTGACCCTGGGCGGTCCGCGCGAGGGCGAGGTCCTGGTCCGGGTGACCGCCGCCTCCCTCTGCCACTCCGACCTCTCGGTCGTCAACGGCGACCGGGTCCGCCCGCTCCCGATGGCCCTCGGCCACGAGGCGGTGGGCGTGGTCCAGGAGACCGGCCCCGGCGTGCGCCGGTTCTCCCCCGGCGACCACGTGGCGCTGGTGTTCGTCCCCAGCTGCGGCTTCTGCGGCGACTGCGCGGCGGGCCGCCCGGCGCTGTGCGCGCAGGCGGCGGCGGCCAACGGCTCGGGCGGCCTGCTGCACGGTCCGTCGCTCCTCCGGGACTCGGCCGGCCGGACGGTCCACCACCAGCTGGGGGTCTCCGCGTTCGCCGAACTCACCGTGGTGGCACAGGAGTCGCTGGTCCCGATCCCCAAGGACGTCCCGTTCACGGTCGCGTCGATGTTCGGCTGCGCGGTCCTGACGGGCGCGGGCGCGGTCATCAACACGGCGGCCCTGCGCCCCGGCCAGTCGGCGGTCGTCTACGGCCTCGGCGGTGTGGGCCTGTCCGCGGTGCTCGGCGCGCGGGCGGCGGGCGCCTACCCGATCATCGCGGTCGACCCGGTCGAGGAGAAGCGCGCCCTGGCGCTCCAGCTGGGCGCGACCCATGCGTACGCACCCGCCGACGCGCTCGCCGCGATCCGTGAACTGACCTCCGGCGGCCCCGAGTTGGCGGTGGAGGCGGTGGGCAGCCCCAAGGTCATGGCCGAGTGCCTGACCGCGGTGGCCCGGGGCGGCAGGGTCGTCTCGGTGGGTCTCCCGGCCCCCGACCGCGTACTGGAGGTGCCGGCCCTGGCCTTCGCGGGCGAGGGCAAGTCCCTGCTCGGCTCCTACATGGGCGACGCGGTGCCGCGCCGGGACATCCCCCGCTTCCTCGACCTGTGGCGCGCGGGCCTGATGCCGGTGGAGAAGATGCACACCGGGACGCTCCCGCTGACCGGCATCAACGACGCGCTGGAGGAGCTGGCCTCGGGCCGGGCGATCCGGCAGGTGCTGGACACGTCGGGGGCGCTGGGCAATGAAGGCGCTGAGGGCACTGAAGTAGCGACGGCGCCGACGGGAGTAGCAACGGCGTCGGCGGGCTGAGAGCGGCTCCATCCGTACACCGTTCGGCCACTGCCGGGGCAGCACGCCCGGCAGTGGCCGAAACGCGTTTCGGGCCCCCGGCCCCTTGCGTCCGAGTCCTGTTCAGGCCCCGGCTCAGGCCCCGGCCCGGCCCTTGCGGGAGAGCCGTTCGGCGAGGACCGCGGCCTGACTGTGCTCCAGGTCCCGGCTCGCGGTCAGCAGGGTCACCGGCCCCTTCCCGGCGAGATCACCGAGGCGCTCGAACGCCTGCTGATGTTCGCTGTCGCGAAGTTCGACGAGGTAGCGGCGCCGGAACTCCTGATACCGCTCCGGATCGTGCCCGTACCACTTGCGCAGCTCGGTCGACGGCGCGACCTCGCGCATCCACTCGTCGAGATGGGCGTCCTCTTTGCGTATGCCACGCGGCCAGATCCGGTCCACCAGCACCCGGGTGCCGTCCTGCGGCGTGGTGTCGTCATAGATCCGGTGATAGCCGACGTTCTCCGCCATGGCGTCCTCCGCGACGTAACCGTGCGCCCGCCCGGCCTGCCGGGTTCCGCGGGCGGCCTCCATCGAGCCTAGGCCGTCGCACGCCGGGCCGCCTGGCGTGGCCGAAATATTTCGTCCTTCCTCTTGACGGCGGCCGGGGTGCACCCCGACTCTCTAAAGCATCTTAAGTAAAGCCTCTTTAGGAAGCGTTCTCACTCCATGGCCGAATCCGCCGTCCCCCCTGCCAGGTCCCGCCGTCCGCAGCGCAGTCTGCTCCAGGTGCCTGCGCTGGAGCGGCGGCCTCCGGAGCGGACCAAGGCGAGCACGCTGGACAGCCGGGTGCACAACCGGTCGCTGGTGCTGGCGACGCTGTACCACGAGGGCCCCCGGAGCCGTTCGGAGATCGCACGGGCGACCCGGCTGACCGCGCCGACCATCTCCGCGCTGGTCGCGGACCTGGAGGAGGACGGGCTCGTCGCCGACATCGGCCCGCGCCAGGACGGCACCCGGCTCGGCAAGCCCGCGAGCCTCGTCCGGATCGAGGACGACGCGGTGAACCTCGTGGTGCTCGACCTGTCGCACAACGACCGGTTCAGCGGCGCGGTGCTCAACCTGCGGGGCGAGGCCGTCGAACGCCGGGACGTACCGCTCGGCAACGCCCTCGGCCGGGCGGCCCACGAACTGGTGCTCCGGCTCACCGCCGAACTGGTCGAGGCGGCGCCGCGCCGGGTCCTCGGGATCGGCGTCGGCTCGCCGGGCATCATCGACGACTCCGGGGTCATCCGTCTCGCCGCCCATCTCGGCTGGACGGACCTGCCGTTGGCGGCGGAGCTGACCGAGCACTTCGGCATCCCGGCGTACGTCGGCAACGACGTGAACCTCGCGGCGCTGGGGGTGCTGCACTTCCGGGACGCGCGGACCCAGAACCTCATGGTGATCTCGATCGAGCACGGTGTCGGCGCGGGGCTGATCGTCGGCGGCGAACGCGTCGAGGGAGAGCAGTTCGCGGCGGGCGAGATCGGGCACGTCACCGTCGACGAGGACGGCGAGCTGTGCATGTGCGGGCGGCGCGGCTGCCTCGATCTGGCCATCGACGCGGGCCACTTGAGCAGGCGCCTGGAGCTGGCGGCCGAGGAGGAGTGGCCCGCGCTCCGGTCGGAGGCGGGCCGGGCGCTCGGCGCCGTACTCGCCCCGATCATCAGCGTCCTGAACCTGAACGAGATCGTGCTGACCGGCCCGCCCGAACTGGTCGACGGCGAATTCCTGGACGCCGCACGGGAGGTCGTACGGGCGCGCACGCTCGGCCCGGTCAACGTCGCTCTCGACATCCGTTCCCTCGCCGGGGACACCGATCTGACCCTGCTCGGCGGTGCGTGTCTGGTGCTCGCCGCGGAGCTGGGGGTGCTGTGACACGGGCCCACCCCCCTGTACCGGTCGGCCCCCAGGTTCCGGTCGGCCCCCCTGTACCGGCCGGCCCCCACGAACCGGTCGGCCCCCATGTACCGGTCGGCCCTACCCGCGCGCTGCCCTGCGACCTTCTCCGCGTTCCCCACGCCCTTCTTCCTGCTTGATCCTTCCCCTTACTCACAGGAGTTGCGATGAAACACTCACGGTTCGCCGCGGCCGGCGCCCTCGGACTGGCTTCGGTTCTCACCCTGACCGGCTGCCACGGCTCCGGAACGGGCGGCTCCGGCGGCGGGGATCAGAAGGTCTCCGCCGCGAAGAGCACGGGCAAGACCCTCACCGTCTGGGTCATGCAGGACGACTACTCCCCCGAGTCGCTCGCGGCGATGAAGAAGGCGTTCACCGAGAAGACCGGCGCCAAGGTCAGCATGCAGACGCAGAGTTGGGACGGCATCGCCACCAAACTCACCACGGCGCTGGCCACCGACACCCCGCCGGACGTGCTGGACCTCGGCAACACCCAGGTCGCGAGCTACGCCTCCAGCGGTGGCCTGATGGACCTGACCTCGTACGCCAAGGACCTCAAGCAGGGCCAGAAATGGCTCCCCGGCCTGGAGGACCCCTCCACCGTCGACGGCAGGCTGTACGCCGTGCCGGGCTTCGCCGCCGCGCGCGCCGTGATCTACAACAAGACGATGTGGGCGAAGGCCGGCGTCAAGCAGGCGCCGAAGACCTACGAGGAACTGACCGCGGCCCTGACGAAGGTCAGGACGGCCAACAAGGCCTCCGACTTCTCGCCGTTCTACCTGCCCGGCCAGCACTGGGCCACCGGACTGCAGTTCGTCTGGGACGCGGGGGGCGAGATAGCCACCCGGAAGGGCGACAAGTGGACGGGCGGCTTCGGTACCGCCAAGGGGCAGGCCGGTCTCGCCGCGTTCAAGAAGTTCCAGAACGCGTACTCGTCGCCCGCCTCCCGCACCGCCGACCCGCAGAACCCCGACCAGCTCCAGGTCTTCGCCGACGGCAAGGCGGGCGCTATCACCGCGACCAGCGGGCAGATCGCCCAGATCGAGAAGGCCAACCCCAAGCTCACGGACGCCGACCTGGGGTCGTTCCCGCTGCCGGGCGCCTCCGGCCACGCACAGCCGGTGATGCTGGGCGGCGCCGTGTGGGGCGTGGCGGCCAAGAGCAAGCACCAGGACCTGGCTCTCCAGTGGATGAAGATCGCCGCGAGCCCGGCCGTCCAGGACACGTGGATCGTCGGACACGACGGCTGGAACCCGAACAGCGCCGAGGCGAACGAGAAGGCCATGGGCAAGGCCGCCCCGCTCAAGAAGGGCTTCTTCGAGGCCGCGCTGAACTCCCGGGCCACCCCGGCCAGCCCGAAGTGGGCGGCGCTGGAGGCGGACAAGTCCGTCAACCAGCTGTTCTCGGCGGTCGCTTCCGGCAAGAAGTCCCCGGCGGACGCGGCCGGGATCTTCGACGCGGCGGTGGACAAGGCCCTCAATGCGACCGGCTGACGGAGCGGGCCGCCCCCGCACGCCGGGCGCCCGCGACCTGCTCACCGAGGACCGGGACCCCGCAGAACGTAAGTCGGAACGCAAGTCGGCACGTACGTCGAAACGCAAGCCCCGCCACGAGCCGGGCCGGGAGCCGGATGCGGAAGCGTCCGCCACGGCTCGTACCGGACGGCCCGGAGAGCGGCCGGTGAAGCCCCGGCGGCAGTGGGCGGTGGTGTGGCTGCTCACGCCCGCCGGGCTGGTGATGGCCGCCTTCAGCGTGGCGCCCGTGCTGTTCCTGATCTTCACCTCGTTCACGGACTACAACCAACGCACCCTGTTCACCGGCGAGTTCAACATGGTCGGCACCCAGCAGTACGCCGACATGTTCTCCGACCCGGAGTTCTGGAAGTCGCTGGTGCGCAGCGTGCTGTTCACCGTGGCCATGGTCGCGGGCAGCATCGTGGTCGGCATGGGTGTGGCCCAGCTCCTCACCCGGCTGCGCACCGCGATGCGGATGACGGTGACGGTCGTCCTGATCTTCGCCTGGGCCATGCCGAACGTCGCCTCCTCCCTGGTGTGGAAGTGGCTGTTCCAGCCCGGCTACGGGGTCGTCAACTGGCTGCTCACCCAGGTGCACGTGTTCGGCGACATGACCAACACCGACTGGGGGCAGAACGCCTCGCTCGCGTACGTGTCGATCTGGCTGCTGGTGGTGTGGCAGGCGGTGCCGTTCATCGCGCTGACCCTGTACGCGGGGCTCACGCAGATGCCCGTGGAGCTGCCCGAGGCCGCGCGGCTGGACGGGGCGGGCGAGTGGCGGGTGTGGTGGTCGGTGACGCTGCCGTTCCTGCGCCCGACCCTGCTGCTCGTCACGATCATGTCGGTGATCTGGGACTTCAACGTCTTCAACCAGATCTGGCTGGTCTCCGCGGGCGGCCCCGACTCGGCGACGAGCACGCTGGGGATCTTCGCGTACAAGACGGCGTTCGTATCGTTCCGGATCGGTCAGGGCGCGGCCCTGTCGGTCATCACCACCGCAATCCTGCTGGGGATCACCGCTGTGTACATCCGCAACCTGCTGCGCTCGGGGGAGGATCTGTGAGCGGCCGTACGGGAAACCGCGTGAAGAACCGCCGCTACCGGGCGGGGAGCCCCCGGGGCGGCCGGCTGAACAACACCCTCGCCGTCGCCTTCTGCCTCGTGTGGATCTTCCCCGTCTACTGGATGGTCAACACGGCGTTCAAGCCCCGCTCCGAGGCGATGACGCCGACCCCGCACTTCTGGCCGCACTCCCCCACGCTGCGCAACTTCGACGTGGCGATCAACCAGACCAGCTTCCTGACCAGCCTGCGCAACAGCCTGATCGTGGTGGGCGGCGCGGTGCTGCTGGCCGTGGTCCTGGGGACGTTCGCCGCGGCGGCGCTGTCCCGGTTCCGCTTCCGCGGCAGGCGCACCCTCATGGTGGCCATCCTGATCGTGCAGATGCTGCCGATCACGGCGCTGCTCATCCCGACCTTCCTGATCTTCAACGAACTCGGGCTGCTGGGCACCTACATCGGGCTGGTCTTCGCATACGTGGCCACCGTGCTGCCGTTCTCGATCTGGGTCATGCGCGGGTTCTTCCTCACCGTCCCGGCCGAGGTCGAGGAGGCCGCGCGGCTCGACGGCGCCACCACCTGGCAGACCCTGACCCGGATCCTCTTCCCGCTGGTCGCGCCGGGCGTGATCGCGTCCAGCATCTTCGCGTTCATCACGGCGTGGAACGACTACCTGGTCGCCTACACGTTCATGAAGGACCAGGACCACTACACGCTGCCGGTCTGGCTGGCGTCGTTCAGCACCCCGGTCACCGGCACCGACTTCGGCGGCCAGATGGCCGGTTCGGTGATCTTCTCCCTGCCGGTGGTCGTCTTCTTCCTGATCATCCAACGCAAATTGGTGTCCGGCATGTCCGCCGGCGCCGTGAAGGGATGACCCGCACCATGCTCCTTCCCCGCCCCGCTTCGGCCTCGTCCGGCGACGGCTCGTTCCCGCTGGACCCGTCCACCCGGATCACCGCGCCCGGCGAACTGGCGCCGACCGCCCACTGGCTCCAGTCGGTCCTGCGTCCGGCGACCGGCCTGCCGCTGCCGGTGACCGGCGTGGCCGGCCCCGCCCCCGGCAGCCCCGCCCTGGCACTGACCCTGGATCCCCGCCTCCCCTCCGAGGGATACCGCCTGACCTGCGGCCCGGACGGAGTCGCCCTCGCGGGTGGCGACGCGGCGGGCGTCTTCTACGGCTGCCAGGCGCTCCGCCAGCTGCTGCCCCCGCAGGTCTACCGCGCGGCCCCGGTGGCCGGGGTGCGCTGGGCGGTGCCGTACGGGGCCGTCGAGGACGCCCCGCGGTTCCGCTGGCGCGGCGCGATGCTGGACGTGGCCCGGCACTTCATGCCCAAGCACGACGTACTGCGCTTCCTCGATCTGCTGGCGATGCACCGCCTCAACACGCTCCATCTGCACCTGACCGACGACCAGGGCTGGCGGGTGGAGATCCTGCGCCACCCCCGGCTGACCGAGGTGGGCTCCTGGCGCCGCGAGTCCCAGCTCGGCGCCGCACCGGACGCCCCCGACAACGGCCGCCCGCACGGCGGTTACTACACCCAGGACGACCTGCGCGAGATCGTCGCGTACGCCGCCCAGCGGCACATCACCGTCGTGCCGGAGATCGACGTACCGGGCCACTCGCAGGCCGCCATCGCCGCCTACCCCGAACTGGGCGTACGGGGCGAACAGTTGGAGACGAGCCCGCGGTGGGGCATCAACACGAACATCCTGAACGCCGAGGAGTCGACGGTCGACTTCTTCCTCGGGGTGTTCGACGAGGTGATGGACCTCTTCCCGGCCCCGTTCATCGGGATCGGCGGCGACGAGTGCCCCAAGGACCAGTGGGACACCGACCCGCGCACCCAGGAGCTGATGCGTGAGCGGGGGCTCGGCGGTTCGAAGGAGCTCCAGGCGTGGTTCCTCGGCCGGATCGGCGCGCATGTCGCCGCGCGCGGGCGCCGGGTGTTCGGGTGGGACGAGATCCTGGAGGGGGAGGTTCCCGAGGGAGTGGCCGTCGCCTCCTGGCGCGGCATGACCGGTGCCCGTACGGCGGCGCGCCGGGGGTACGACGTGATCTCCTGCCCCGACGACCAGGTGTACCTGGACTACCGGCAGTCGGAGCTGGACAGCGAGCCGATCCCGTTCGCGGTGCCGCTGACGCTCGCGGACGCGTACCGCTTCGACCCGGTCCCCGACGGGCTCACCGAGCAGGAGACGGCCCGGATCCTGGGCGGGCAGGCCAACATCTGGACCGAGCACATGGATTCGCCCCGGACCGTCGACTACTACGTCTTCCCGCGCCTGTGCGCCATCGCGGAGGCGCTGTGGAGCGGGGGCGAGCGCGACTTCGACGACTTCCGGGTACGGCTGCGCGCCCACCTGGCCCGGCTCGACGCGCTCGGCGTCGAGTACCGGCGGGAGGACGGCCCGCTGCCCTGGCAGAGCCGGCCGGGCGTCCCCGGCAAACCGGCCACGCGCACCGAGTGGGCCGAGCTCATCGACGGGCTCGTGGCCACCATCAGGACCTGAGCGCGCCCCGGCGAACGCTCCCGACAGTTCGGCGCAGTCCCCCCGTACCACCTTCATCACGTGATTCCGAGGGAGAAACAGTGAAGCCAGGAACAGGACGACGGGCCGCACTCGCGGCCACGTCCGCGCTCACCATGGCAGTGGCAGCGGGGGTGGCGGGCCTGCCCGCCGCGAACGCTGCAACCGCCGCAGGCACCACAAACACCGCAAGCACCGCAAGCACCACAAACACCGCAAGCACAGCCGCGGCCTCCGGGACGGTGACCCTCGGCGGCAAGTGTCTCGACGTCACCGACGGCAGTTCGGCCAACGGCACCGCCCTCCAGCTGTTCGACTGCAACGGAGGCACCGCCCAGCAGTTCAGCTGGGCGGACGACGGCACCCTCAAGGTGCTCGGCAAGTGCCTGGACGTGACCGGCGGTTCGGACGCCACCGGCGCGCTCGTCCAGCTCTACGACTGCGCGCGGGTGAACCAGCAGAAGTTCCGGTACCTGCCCGACGGCACCATCTACAGCGCCAAGTCCGGCAAGTGCGTGGCCGTACAGGGACAGGTCGTGAACCACTCGCGCGTCGGCCTCGCCTCGTGCGACCCGAAGCAGCTCACCCAGCAGTGGACCGCCGGGTCGGCGCCCGGCCCGGCGTACCGGCTCTCGGGCGGTGCCCCCGTCGCGTACGACAACCCCGACGACACCCCGGCCGGAGTGTTCACCGCGAAGGACGGCCGGTTCTACTACCAGCAGTCGGACGCCCTGTACGGCGCGAACGACCCGCGCACCTGGGCGTTCTTCAGCGGCGCCGACTTCGACTCCGCGAAGCCCGACCCGATATCCGGCGCGGTGAACCCCGCCAACGCGCAGGACCGCAACGACGACACGACATGGCGCTGCAACAACAGCCCCACCGGCAAGGAGGCCACCCCGACCCCGGGCTCCACGGGTTACGCCCAGCCCAACTACTGCGACCTGGCGGGCGTGTGGGTCGATCCGGGCAGTGGTGACTGGTACGGCCTGGTGCACAACGAGTTCACGCCGAAGCCCTTCGGCGACGGCATGCACTACGACGGCATCGACTACGCCGTCTCCAAGGACCAGGGCAGGACCTGGTCGATCGAGGACCACGTCATCACCTCGCCGTACAGCACGAAGCGCGACGACACCGGCCAGTTCCCGAAGGACACGTACGACTACGGCGACGGCGACCCGCGCCTGTACGTGGACAACGCCTCGGGGTACTTCTACGTCTTCTACGCGGACCGCGTGCTGAACAAGTCCGGCGGCGGCAGCGTCTGGCACCAGCACGTGGCGCGCGCGCCCATCGCGCAGAAGATGGCGCCGTCCTCATGGAGGAAGTGGCACGACGGCACCTGGCAGTCGCCGGGCACCGGCGGCGCGGAATCCAACATCATCCCGTCGGACGGCAACGGCACCGGCTACACCGCACCCGCCGACGAGTACCAGCCGTCCACCGCCGGGAAGGCCGCGGACCAGGTCACGCAGGGCGCCATGCCGGACAACTCCCAGCTGACCGTCATGAACATCACCTGGAACGCCTACCTGGGCAAGTACATCGGCACCCCGCAGAACAACATCGCCCAGGCCACCGACACCAAGTCCCCGCTGCACTTCTACGCGACGGACGACCTGGCCACCCAGAAGTGGGTGGACATGGGCAGCGTCGCGGAGAACCAGAACGCCTCGTGGTACCGGTGGTTCCTCGACTCGGAGACGAAGACCACGTCCAACGTGGTGGGCCGGACGTTCCGCTCGTACTGCTCGTTCTACTGCGACACGTACACGGGTGAGTACGCCGACATCACCATCGAGCCCACGTCGAAGACGGAGCTGCCCGCCTCCCCGACCGGCGGCAAGGCCCGGCAGATCAAGGCCGCGAACGGCAGGTCGCTCGCGCTCTCCGGCGGGAAGCCGGTCGCCCTGTCCCAGCCGGTCCCCCTGTCCGGTCCGAACGCCCTGGCAGGTCCGAACGCACTGTCCGGTCCGAACGCCCTGGCCGGTGGCAAGCCCCAGAAGTGGCAGGTCACCGGCACCGGTGACGGCTTCTACACGGTCACCGGAGGCGACGGGCGCCCGCTGCGCGTCGCCGACGGGACGAAGGGCCGCGCCTGGGGCGCCGCCGTATCGTCCGGTACGGCGGGCGCCGAGGCACCGGCCACCGCCCAGTGGTACCTCCAGGAGATCGTGAAGTCCCCGGCCAAGGGGGGCGCCTCGAAGGCCACCGGCACGTACCGCCTGGTCAACCGCTACAGCGGGCTCGCCCTGAGCCTGGACAAGCACGGTTCGGCCGTGACGGCTCCGCAGAGCACGGACCCGGCCCAGCTGCTGTCGTTCCGTTCCTGACAGACACGGCTGTCGGGGATCGGACGGATCCCCGGCGATCCCGCACCGGGGTCTTCTCCGAGCCCGCCCACGTGAGTACGCCGGCTCGGGGAAGACCCCGTCGCTCGCTTCCGGACACCGGCCGGTCCGCGGCTTCAGGAAGCTGTCAGCCAGTCACGCTCCGGCGAGATCCCGGAGTGCGCGGGGAGGCGCGGGTCCGTGCTCCCGAACATCGACCCCCCGGGCATCGACCACCCGGGCATCAGCCTCCCTGACATGAGCCTCCCAGGCATCAGCGAGCGGGGCGCGGCGCCTCCGGGACGCCGCGCCCCGCTCGCCGTTCTCGCGTCACGGCATCTCAACTCACCCGTCCCACGGACCCCTTGACGGCTCACCAGGGGCGTCTTGAAGCCCCGGCAACGCTCCGGCTACCAGCACATCACCTACTCCTCCTTCGACCTCAAGTGGCTCGGCGGGGTCTGCGCCCCCGTCACGGTCACCGCGCCGAAGGAAGTGAAGGCGGGGGAGCGGACGGACCTGTCGATCCGTGTGGTCAACCAGAACGACCAGCCCCTGCCGACCGGCCGTACGGAGATCGAGCTGCCCGCCGGATGGAAGGCGTCCGCGGTGACGGTCCCGGCGCTGAAGCCGGGCCGGGGCGCCACCGTGACGCTGCCCGTCGACGTACCCCTCACCGCGACGGGCCGGACGCAGCTCAAGGCCGTCTACTCCGTACGTGACGCACACGCCTACGGCACGGCCACCGTCAGCGTGACCCCCGCCGCGAACGCCCCGGCGGCGCCCCGGATATCGGCGCTGCCGGTCCTCGACAACATCCAGGCAGCAGGTGCCACCGGAGCGCTCGACGACGTCATGTCGTACTGGATCCGGGTGTCCAACCCCGGCAACACCCCGCTCACCGACGTGCAGTTGACCGGCGATCTGGGCAACCTGGCGGCGTGCGCACAAGCCACCCTCGCGCCCGGCGCCGACTACATCTGCCGGGGCGCGGCGAGCGGCCGGCGGATGATCACCCAGGCCGACCTCGACCAGGGATTCACGCCGAACCTGACGGTGTCCGGCACCGCCCCGGACGGGACACGGACGTCCGCCACGGCCACCGGGGACCACACCGACGTCTTCTGACATCCCGGGTGACATCCCGGGCCGGCCGGGTCCGTCCCACTAGGACTTGTCCGGCCCGCTGTCGGAATCGGGCCGCAGCAGGGTGAGTTCGGCCGCCCCCGCGTACGGCAGGCCGTTCGCCGCGGAGGTCGCCGTGAGCCGGACGTGACGTGCCGAGGTCGTCGGGAAGGTGATCTCCTTCTCCGTCTGGTCGTCGGCGAAGGTCCCCCGGGCCGCCGTACGCCAGTGGACGCCGTCGGAGCTGACGTCGAAGGTCCAGGCCCCGATGCGCCCATTGGTCCCGGCGTCCTGCCGGGGCAGGTAGCGGAACCCGGCGAGCTGCCGGTTCGCGCCCAGGTCGAGGGTGATGTGGTGCGGCATCGGTGCCGCGGCCGGACTGTAGGCCGTGTGCCAGGCCGAGTACGGATCGTCGTCGAGGACATTGATCGCGCGCCCGTCCTCCGCGGTGGTCTCCTCGCTGTCGGTGCTGACCGTCATCCCGGCCTTGGGCAGCGCACGCAGGCTGAACGCGGTGCTGCCGGGCGGGCCACCGATGGCATCCACCTGACTCAGGAACGTCCATGCGGAGGGAACCCGCGGCGAGCCCCAGGTGCGCTCGGCCAACACCTCCAGGGGCCGGCGCGCGAAGTGGTCGAAGAACGCGGTGCTCTGCGTCTCGGCGCTGTCGGACCACCGGGAGACCTTGTAGCCGAGAACCCGTCCGCCGCCCACCGCCGGTGTCGGGAACGCGTAGTTCTCGTAAGTGTCACCGACATCGACGTAGCCGTAGTCGCCGATCTTCTGCCCGAAGCCGGGGCTCACGTACAGCACGGGTTCGGGCGAGGCGACCACGGTGTACCCCTTGGCGACCAGCGGCGACGGATCACTGTCGATGTAGTCGTCGAGGACGATCGTCCTGTCGGGTGCGATCGAGGACTGCTGTCCGTACTGGTCCCACCACTCCCACGCCTCGGTGGTCCTGCCGTGCGAACGCACCTGCTTGTTCAGGGTGTTGAGGAAGTCGACGAAGACGTCCCCGGTGTAACCGAAGCCACGCGCGTTCTTGTAGGAGACGAGCTCCGGGCAGGCGTTCTTCTTGTCGTCCAGACCGATCTCGTCGCCGCCGACATGCACGTACTTGCTGTCGAACAACGGGATGACGGCTTCGAGGAGGTCGTGCACGAAGTCACGGGTGTGCTGCTTGGTGATGTCCAGGGTCCAGCCGCCGAGTTCACCACCGGGCCACTTCCCCTGGTCCATCGAGGTACAGGCGAAGCGCAGCTTCGGATCGTAGGTGGTGAGGGGGGTGGCGTGGCCGGGCAGGTCGATCTCGGGGATGACGTCGACATGGTACGTACGGGCATAGTCCTGCAGTTCCCGCAGGTCAGCGGGGCTGTAGGAGTCAGCTGCGGCAAGACCGGGGAACTGCGGCAGCTGGATGCGGAAGCCTTCCCAGTCGGTGAGGTGCAGATGGAAGGTGGTGAGCTTCTGCCAGGCCATCTCACGGATCTGCGTCTTGAGGTAGCCGATGGAGAAGAACTTGCGCCCCACGTCGAGCATCTGCGCACGCTGCTCGACGTCCGGCCAGTCGCGGGCGGTGCCGCGCGGTATCGAGGTGTGGCGGTCGTCGAGCTTGATGGCCTGCTCGATGGTCTGGGTGGCGTAGAAGACCCCGGTGTCCCCGGTGGCGTCCACCTCCAGGACGTTGCCTATGTTCAACACGTAGCCCTGCGCCCCGAGTTGGGCGTCGGCACTACGGGAACGCAACGCGATGTCACCAGCCTTCGGAGTACCGGTGACGACGGGCAGGATGCGCCCGGCGAGAGCCCCCAGATCGGTCGCGAACGTACGTGCCATGGACCGGAGTTCGGCGGCATCGGCGCCACCGAGGACGATCCGGGAGCGGGGCGTCAGACGGAACTCACCGTGTCCGCCGCGCCATTCGCGGATCCCGGGCTGAACAGCCGGAGCGGGATTGACGGCGGCGGCAGCGGCAGTGACGGGCGAGGCGGAGGCGGAGGCGGCGCCCGCGACTCCGAGGGGAGCGGCGCCGACGACGAGCAGTACGACCGGCAGGACATGCCGGATGAAACGTCTCATGAGCAGTACCGTCCCGAGGCTCGACGAATCTCTGACATCGGATGTCAGACGATAGGGGCGGGCCAAGTGACGGTCCAGAGGTCGTGCGCAGATACGACCGAAAAGGCGGTCCTGCAATCAACTTCGCGCATAGACACAGGGCGCGAGCACGTCCCGCCCCCCCCCAGAGCCCAACTACAGCTCACTACAGCCGAGTTCAAGATCCCTCTCACTCCTATCGCCTCCTATCGCCCCACCTGCGCCCCCGGGCGCTTGAAGACCTGCTTCCCGTGCCAGACGACGAACTCCGGCTCGACAGCGGGTCGCCCGGGTCTGCCCGTCGCGACCGGCTGTCCGTGAAGGTCGTCGACGGCCCGGCCGGCCCGACTTCGCGCCACGTACAGCTGGGAGACCTGAATGCGCAGATCGGGCAGGAGCCCCAGAACCCCGAGGTCGAAGAGCGTGTGGTGCAGGGAGCACAGCGCCAGCCCGTTGTTCACCTCGTCGGGGCCGTCCTGGCTGTGCCACCGTACGTGCGCGGCCTCCAGACCCACGGGGTGACGCCCGAGCGCACCGTCGAACCCGCAGAAAGCACAGGCATACCCATAGGCAAGGAGCACCTCCTCGGCGAACCCGGCCCGCCGCCTCCGCCGTCTCCTCCCCCTCGGCGCCTGCTCCGTCTCGTCGGCGTCGGCGTCGGCATCGGCATCGGCATCGGCATCGGCCAGATCCAGCCCGACTGCATCGCGGATGAGCACGTCCAACGCCGGAGTGAAGTGCTGTTCCATCAGGAGCCGAGCCGCCGCCGCGAGGGTCCCCGGATCGGCCAGCAGCATCTCGACCTCGGGCCGCAGCCGCCCATGAGCACCCCGATCCCGCAGGAGGCCACCCCGCTCGGCTACGTCCGGCCCGATGGGTACCCCGTCCCGGTCCCGCAGATCCCACAGGTCGCGCTCCAGGTGCACGAACGGCATGGCGGCCCGGCGCCTCGCGCGGGCGACGCTCGTCACGGCCGGACCGAAGTCGTTGATCAGCCGGCTGACGGGTTCTTCCGCCTCGCCGTACGTGACTGCGGTGCTGCCGGACGCGGAGAACCTCCCCAGCAGCCAGAGCACCAGCAACGGCTTGTGCGGCGCCCGGCGGCTGCCGATCTGTGCCTGCCGCAGCGCGGCCAGCGACCTCATCAGCTCGTCTCGTGTCACAGAGTCCAACCCGTCCCGCCTTCAACGACACCGCTCACGCAGGGGCTACGGCAGAAGACCCCACGCACGGGCTCCCGCGCAAGCCGCAGGGGCGCGTATCGGCTGGAGTGAGCGAAGAGCGTCGCCGCACGGCTGAAGGTTCAGATCGGTCTGAGAAACAGGCCCCCCACCACCGCACCCGGCCTTCCCACCCCAGAGACCCTCCTCAGCCCCCCGGCCGCTCGGACCGACACCGCCCCACCCGCTACACTGTCCGCGGTGACCTAGCCCTCACAGGCCCGGTCACCACAACCCTGTCGGCTGGCCGGCCTGAATCCCTCGCCCACCCGGGCCGGGTTTCGGACACGGTTTCCGGCAGATCCCCGCCTTCGTAGCTCAGGGGATAGAGCACCGCTCTCCTAAAGCGGGTGTCGCAGGTTCGAATCCTGCCGGGGGCACAACGCACTACCGCTCTGACCTGGGGTTTCTCCCCCAGGGAGGGGTCTTACTCGGCCTCGGACTTCTCGTCCGGGGCCGTTTGCGTGAGCGGTGCGTGAGCGGACGGGAAGTTGATCTCCCGGATTTCCCCCAACGGATCAGCACCATCCGGCACGGATTCCGCGTCGGCAGACTCTGCGTCGTCGAGCTCGGCCTCCGCCTCGGGAGCGATGTTCTCGGGGGTTGTGCGCGCTCGCGGCACGAGCCGGGCCGCAGCCTCTGCGATTGCCAGATCCGCTTCGGGGAGCAGGCTCGTGTACGTGTCCGACGTGATGGTGATCGAGGAGTGGCCGAGCATCTCCTGGATGTCCTTCAGGCCGGCACCGGCCGCGTGAGCCAGGGTGGCGGCACCGTGACGGAGGTCGTGGAGCCGGATCGGCGGTAGACCGAGTTCCTCGTGCAGTTCGATGAACCGCCGCGTGACGTTGGCAGGGTGGAGCAGTTCTCCGTTCTCACGGGTGAAGACCCTTCCGGTCTCCACCCAGGCGCTCTCCCACTCCTTGCGGTCCTTGTCCTGCTGGGCACGGTGCCGTGTCAGGGCCTGGACCGTGTCGGAGTCGAGGGCGATGGTGCGCGCTCCGGCGTCCGTCTTCGGATCGTCCTCGTACACCTCCCAGCCGTTCACCACGAGTTGCTTGGCGACCGTGAGGAGCCCGGCGTCCAGGTTCGTGTCGGTCCACCTCTGACCGCACGCCTCGCCTCGCCGAAGTCCGCGGAAAGCGACCAGGTGAAACAGCGCGTACAGCCGGTCCTCGGCTACATGGTCGAGGAAGAGCCCGGTGTGTTCCGGCGTCCAGACCATCACCGGCGAGGGCTTCTCTCCGGTGCGCTTCCAATGGAGGATGCGCTCCTCAGTCCACACAAGCGCCTTGGGGCGCCTGCCGGCCTCCAGCTCGACGTGGGCGGCCGGGTTGAAGGTGATCAGCTGCTGGGCGATCGCCGCGTTCAGCGCTGCCCGCAGCGTGGAGCGAACACGTTGCCGCGTCGCCGGACCGACAATGCGGCGGTAGGGATCCATCTCGGCGATGGCCGCTTTCATCGCCTTACGGCGGGCGCGGGGCTCGCGCCCCTTCCAGGCAATCTGTGCGAGATCCTCGAACGCCTTGCGTCGTGCGGCGTTCCCCTCGGCGATCTCGACGTTGGCCTCGGCTATGGCCTCGAACATCTCCGAGAGGTGAGTGACCCGAAGGCGGTCGAGCCGTACGTGCCCGATGCGCGGCTGAAGGTGGACGCGAATATTGCTCTCGTCGCGGCTGATTGCACTCTGCCGCCCCTTCTTGCCCGCCAGCCAGATGTCCAGCCACTCGCCGACCGTGAGGCGGCTGGTGAGGTCCAGGCCGTGGCTCAGGCGCCGACGGGTCGCCTCGATGTCCGGTAGCGGAGCCTTCTCGTCTGCCACCTTCTCCAGCAACTCGGCGATCTGATCGAGACCTTCGGAGTCATCGGAGTCGGCGAGGCCGAGAAGCGCCCGTATGTGGTCGAGGTCGACTTGGGCAGCCTTGATGCTCTCGTAGCCGGCACGGCTGAAGGATCGGCGGATTCCGTCGGCTCGGGGTGGGAGCTCCTGGCGTATGGAGTAGGAGCCGTGCTTGCGGCTGGTGAGCTTGGGGCACTTCTTGCCGAGCGGCTTGCCGGTCTCGGCGTCGCGGCAGTAGCAGCGGCGGTGGGTGGATCCCTTCAAGGGCGTTCCTCCGTGGTGGTATCGGGGGCCCATTCGGGCGGGTCGACGTCGTGGAGTGAGGGTGGGAGGTCGGGCGGGACGGCTCCGTCGTCGAGGAGGTCTCGACGGAGGTGACGGAGCTTGTACTTGGCCGAGATGGCCTGGTCGGCGTACTCGGTCCGTTTTCGTTCGGCTTCTTCCTGTTGGGCGCGGCTGGTTGCCGTCTTGGCCGCGAACCGTGCCTGCTCCTCTTCGTCGAGCGCTGCTAGGGCGGTGCGTACGAGGCTCGCGTGGGCTTCGAAGTCGGGCACGAGACCCAGGTCGCGCCCGAAGACTTCCTGTTCGCCGGAGAAGCGACGCAGGGCGTCCCAAGTGGGGACGAGGCTCTGGAAGGGGAGCTCCTGGGTCTCCTCGACGTAGCCGACCGGGAAGATCAGGCAGGCGGGGTACGTCTCCAGGGCGGCGGCCAGGACCAAGACGTCCACCAGCGGCAGGCCGGCCCTGCGGCCGGACTCCATGTTGGCGATCACATTGCGCGGGATCGGGTGCCCGAGCTGCTCGCACCGGTCGGCCAGTTCCTGCGCGCTCCACCCCATCTCCTTTCGTCTGCGGCGGACTTCGCCGGCCACGTTCGCCTGGACCCGGTCCACCCACTCCGGGAAGTCGTCCGCTTCATCATCCACACGGCATTGTGTCATGTAGACACATTAACTTGTGGATCCTGATTGGTGGCTGCCTGGAGCCGGACGTGATGCCCGCGTTCGCCGACGGCTGTACGGAAAGGCATGGCGCATGCGCGAAAACACCGCAGAGGGATCGCCGAAAGGGATGAGTCGTGAGGACCTGCTGGCCCTGCCGGTAGCCGTTGACCTCGAAACCAGCAACCGCGCCCTTGGGCTCGGGCGGAGCAAGGGGTATGAGCTGGCGAAGCGCGGCGCGTACCCGTGCAAGGTCCTACGGCTGGGCAACGCCTATCGGGTCGTGACCGCGGATCTGCTGATCCTGTTGGGCCAGGCCGCGTGAAAGGGCGGGAGCGTAGCAAACAGTTCTGCGCTGAGCTGACACAGAATCGCTGGACTGTGGCCGGGCGTGACCGTACTGTCCGTGGTCCCTCGCGGTACCCCAGTGCCTGCGGGAAAGGGGAGAGCCTCCGGCGGTGCAACGCCGGAGGCCCCATAGCTCCCCAGCGATCCGATGAGAACCGACCCGGCGGAAAGGGCGGGCGAGCCCGCCACCGCCAGACGAGGAGCTGCCCAGTGGAACCCAAGAACCCCAAGGACTATTCCGAGCCTGCCAAGGCAAGCTGGCCCATGACCGCCATCCCCGGCCAGCCAGGCGCCCACCTGAGCGCCTCCCAGCCCGCAGACGCCGATCCCGGCCTGACCGGCGGTTCGGCCGCCGACAGCGCCGCTGAGGCGCAGGCGCCGAGCGGGCTGGAGGACATCCCCGATGCGGATCCGACGCAGGGCTCCGCGCTGCTGGATGAACTGCACGCGCGGATAGCCCAGTTCGTGATCCCGCCGTCAGCGGAGGCGCTCGATGCGATCGCCTTGTGGGTGGTGGCCACGCACCTGCAGACCGCGTGGCAGCACGCGCCGCGTCTGGCGGTGGTGGGGCCGGAGAAGCGGTGCGGCAAGTCGCGGCTCCTGGATGTGCTGACCGAGACGGTCCACGAGCCGATGCTGACGATCAACACCACGCCGGCGGCGATCTTCCGCTCGATCACCGAGGAGGAGCCGCCGACGCTTCTGGTGGACGAGGCAGACACCATTTTCGGTACGCCGAAGCAGGCGGAGCGGAACGAGGAGACGCGTGGCCTGCTCAACGCCGGTCATCAGCGAGGGCGTTACGTGACTCGGGTCGTCGGTAACGACCACACCCCGCACAAGTTCGCCACCTTCGCCATGGCGGCCATCGCGGGGATCGGCAACCTGCCCGACACGATCATGGACCGGTCGGTCGTGATCCGGATGCGTCGACGGGCCGAAGGGGAGAAGGTGAAGCCCTTCCGCTCCCGCCGTGACATTCCTGCCCTGCACGAACTGCGCGACCGGGTCAACGCGTGGGCCAGGCCGCTTCTGGAGGAGGCGGCAATCCTTGAGCCGGACATGCCAGTCGAGGACCGCGCCGCCGACACCTGGGAACCCTTGGTGATCGTCGCCGAGCTAGTCGGTGGGTCTTGGCCGCGCCGGGCTCGAATGGCGTGCGCACGCATGGTCGCCGCCGAAGTGACAGCCGAGGAGGACAACCCCGGCGGCGCACGGATCCTCGCCGACATCCGTCGGATCTTCGCTGCCCAGCGGGAGGTGGACAGCCTGTCCACCGAGGAACTCCTGCACCACCTGCGCCAGGACCCCGAGAGCCCGTGGGCGGAGTGGGGGCGCGGCGGGCTGAACGCCCGTGAGTTGGGCAGGCTGCTGCGGGGCTTTGGCGTGGGGCCGGGCAACGTCCGGATGGCTGACGGAACGCAACGCAAGGGCTACACGCGCAACAAGTTCCTCGACAGCTGGCGGCGGTACTGCCCCACCGTCCACCCCGTCGGCACCCGCCCCGCCCCCGACAGGGGCTGAGGCCCGCCGCCCTGGTTGCCGTCCCTGCCGTCCCTGCCGTCCCTGCCGTGATCTCGCAGGTCATACGGCCTGCGAGCGAGACGGCGACCGGGGCCAAGACGGCAACGCGATCACGACCACCGGCGTGGCCGCCCAAGACGCTGTCCGGATCCGTCTTGCACCGTCTCCCGCGTCCTTGCCGTATCGGTGCAGGTCACAGCCCTGGCCAGTGAGACGGAAGACGCAATGCCGCTGTCCCGACTCGGGACAGCGGCACCCCGGTCGGGCACTGGCGCGGCGAACCGCCTGCGGCGTACTGCGACAGAGCTGAAGACGGCTGGCGGCACTACCGAGACGGACAGCCGGAGCCGCTGCCGTACCGCCCCTGACCTGCACTTGCAACGGCCAAGACGCCAAAGACGCCCCACACCACCACCCCAGGAGCACCCGCTTGCCCACCCCTCCCCTCTCACCCCCGCACCACCAGCCGGTCAACCGAACGACCGAAGGACAGCCCGCAGCGCCCCATGGCGCTGCCGAACGCTACGCGCTCATCGCGGCCGGCATCGTCATCGTCGCCCTGACCGCCGGAGCGTTCTGTCTTTCCTACGCGCACCTGGCCGACGTCGCCGGGCAGCACGGGCTGGGAGATTCACCGGTCCGCCGCTGGGCGTGGCCCGCCACCCTGGACGCCTTCATCGTCGCGGGTGAGCTGCTCATGCTCCGCGCAGGGCTGCGCCGGGTCACCGACCGATGGGCCATCGCGGTGACCGCCATCGGATCTGTCGGCTCCATCGCCCTGAACGTTGCCGGGGTCAGCGGCACACGCGAAACCGGTGACGTCCCGTTCCTCGACTACGTGGTGGCCGCGGTTCCACCGGCAGCCGCGATGGTGGCCTTCGCCGTACTGATGCGGCAGATCCACCAGCTCGTGGACCAGCACCCGCTCGCAGGTTCTGGGCAAGTGCTGAGGGCATCGGTGACCACACCTCTCCGGGCCGCCGGAATGCCAGCGGAGCCAGCCGAACCCGGCGAGCTCGCCGGGTTCACCGAGCCACCGGTCGCCGTGTCCGATGGGTCTCCGCAACCTCCTGCGGAGGTTGCGGAGACCAAGTCCCGCGGTGGCCGTCCACCCGGCGCCCCGCTCGGGGATCTCGTGGAGATCGGCAGGGCTGCCTGTGCTGAGCAGGGAAAACTCACCCGGGCCACTGTCCGGAAGGCAGTTGAGGACAAGGGTCTTCCGATTTCCAGTGAGCGGCTGACCGAGGTGACGAACGTCCTCCGGAACGAACTCACAGCCTCCGCCGAAAGCGGTCCAGCCAGCGGCTGACCAGGAACCTGCCGGGCGACCGGAACCCGTTCCGGTCACCCGGCCAGGCCGGTCACTACTGGCTCATCACACCCATGGACGGGTCCGTGTGACCGCTCGCAGCTCACGGGCCCTCCCGAGAGCCCGCCCCACCCCCTCGTCTGGAGAACCGTTCATGACGCACGAGCCACACCACCCCAAGGAACAGATACCGCTGACGAAGTCGCCTGTGTTGACGGAACGTGTACGGCAGGCATTCGGACGGGCTGCTTCAGACGGAGCAAGTTGTCGGGTAAGGAGTCCTTACCCGACCTCCGCCCCAGGGGAGGCGGAGGCATCCGGCGCCAAGGCGGCACCGGAGTCGGCCGGCCCGGGGGAGCCAGCCGGGTCAGGAGGCACCAAGCCATCGTCGAGCGTGCCGCAGCAGCCAGCGCCGCGTCGCCGTCTGCGTGACAAGCAGTTGCGCGAGCGCCGCGTCCACCCCCGCTACAACGACCACGAATTCGCCCTCGTCAAGAACGCCGCCGCTCTGAGCGGCATGGCTACCGGTGGCTACGTGGCCGAGTGCTCCCTTGCCGCTGCCCGTGCCAGCGATCCCACCGCAGCTGTCGCCGACTATCGCGCCATGGTGAAGACGCTCATGGCCGCCAACGGACAGCTCGGCAAGATCGGCAGCAACCTCAATCAGCTCGCCCATCACCTCAACAAGGACGGCACCTGGCCCCACCCCGCCACCGTCCAAAGGCTCCTGGCCCGCGTCGAGGCGTCCATCGACGAACTGGACACTGCTATCGCCCAGGTCACTGAGGCCCGGTGAGCCGGTGATTCCCAAGATCATCCTCGGCGCGGGCCCGAAAGCCACGCGACGCACCATCGCGTACCTCTTCGGCAAGGGGCGGGCCAACGAGCACACCGACCCACACCTGGTGGCGTCCTGGAACGGCTTCGCCCCCGACCCTGGCCGCAGCCCCCACCGCAACCCGAAGGAGGTGGAGGCCCAGCTCGTTGCACAACTGGATCAGCCCGTGAAGATGCTGGGCGACAAGGCGCCCAGGGACACTGTGTGGCACTGCCCTGTCCGCGCCGCGCCCGAAGACCCGATCCTCAGCGACGGGCAGTGGGCGGACATCGCCCGCCGGATGGTGGCTGCCGCCGGCATTGCCCCCGAGGGGGATGAGGAAGCCTGCCGCTGGGTGGCCGTCCGCCACGCTGACGACCACATCCACATCGCCGCCACGCTCGTACGCCATGACGGCCGTCGGCCCGAGCGCGGCTACGACCAGCGCGCAGTCCAGCGTGAGGCCCGCTCAATCGAGGCCGACTACGGGCTCCGGCGGTTGAAGCCGGGCGACGGCACCGGCGCCAAGCGGCTCACCAGCAAGGAGCACTTCAAGGCCAAGCGCCTGGGCCAGGGCGCCGCCGCCCGTGACGTCCTGCGTCTGCGGGTCCGCCGCGCGGTTGCCGCCGCGTCCGACGAGACCGAGTTCTTCGCGCTCCTGGAGGGCACAGGAGTGGCTGTGCGCTTCAAGCGCGGCCCCTCCGGTGATGCGCTCGGCTGCACCTTCGCCCTGCCCTACGACACCAACGACAAGGGCGAGCCAGTCTTCTACGCGGGCTCTACCCTCGCCCCCGACCTGTCTCTGCCCAAGATCCGCAAGAGCCTCGCCACCACCAGCCTCGAACCGGTCACCGTCCGGCCGGGCAACCCATGGCACCAAACCACCGCCGCCGCAGAACGAATCTCCCACCACCTCGCCTATGGCGACGACCAGACAGCCCAAGGCCAACTGGTGCTACTCGGCGCGACGCTGGATCTGCTGCCGAACAACGCACCGACCGAGGTGAAGGCCGAACTGGAACGAGCCACTATCGCCTTCGAGCGCGCCACCCGCTCCCGCATCGCGGCCGACCTCGCCAGCACCCACGCTCTGCGGCGCGGAATCCAAACGATCTGGCGAGACCGGCCCTCGGACGGCGACGGGTCCGGAATCGCCATGCTGCTGGACACAGTGCTCACGGCCGTGGCGCTCGCCATGCACTGGCACCGCACCCACCAGCACGCTCAGCAGGAAGCGGCAGCCGAACAGGCTCTCGTACACCTTCAGGTCGCGTACGCCCAGGTCGCCGAGCCGGTATTGGCCGGCCTCGCGCAACGCGCCCCCAGCCCCCAGATGAAGCACCGCTACGCCCACCACCTCCGGCAGGCCGTGCCGGAGCACGCCGAGCGCATCCTCGACGACCCCGCCTGGGACGCACTCACCGCCGTGCTCGCCGAGGCAGAGGCTGCCGGGCACAACGCGACGACCGTCCTCGGTCAGGCCCTCGACCAGCGCACCCTGGACGACGCCCACAGCCCCGCCCGCGCGCTGACCTGGCGCATCCGCCGCCTTGGTGACCGTCACGCCCCTGGTCCCCGCGCCCAGGCGGCCAGGGCGCGCAGCACCACGCACCGCGCTGCTGCCCCGATCCACTCGGCAACGGTGCCTCCGCCGCCGCAGGCACCGCCCGCACGGCGGCGCTAATCAGGCCGGTGCGGACAGCTTGGGAGTAAGCAGCTCCAGCGCCTCTTCCCAGCGGTACTGGTCCGCGCCACCGCCGGCCTTCGGCTTGTGAGGTTCGTACGAACCGATCAGGACGCCCATCTCGCGCAGCCGCTCCAGGCTCTGGCTGTATGCAGGATGGGCGGCCATAGCCGAGTTCAGGTAGGGCAGGACGGCAGTAGGGATGCCGAAGCCGTACGCCTCGCACAGGATGCCCAGCGCCAGGGTGTCCGAGATCCCGGCAGCCCATTTGTTGATCGTGTTGAAGGTGGCCGGGGCCACCGCGATGGCGTCGGCGGGCGGCAGCGGCCGTGGGTCGCCGGGCGAGCGCCAGGCCGAGCGGATCGGGTAGCCGGTCTGTGCCTCGACCGCCTCGGCGTCTATGAAACCGAGGCCCTGAGGGGTGGCGACGACACCCACATTCCAGTTTGCCTCCTGGGCCGCGGTGATCAGGATGCCGACGTCGCCGGCGATGCCGGAGGCGCATACGACGACGTAGAGGAAGGGCTTCTTGGTCTGCCGGTCCGGCTGATCACTCACGCGGGGACTCCCAGTTGACGGCTGAAACGGTGCAGTTCCGGCAGCGTACGGCGACGGTCGCGGGCGGCCATGTCGGCCACCAGCTCACGGACGGCCGGGCGACGGATGTCCTGGGCCGCGCAGCTCTCCGCGATGCGAAGCGCCTGGTACCCGTCCGCCAGGCGGCCCTGCTGGCTGTAGGCGCGGCCGGCCTCGATCCACAGGGCAGCACGACGCTCGGGGACGGGGATGTGGCGGCGCATGAGAGGCCGGGCGGTGTCCAGGGCGACGCCCGCGTCGCCGAAGGCGACCGCCGCGCTGAGTCCGTGCAGGGCGACGTTGGTCGGGCTGAAGTTGGCCCAGGCGTCGGGACTGTCGAGTGTCACGTAGCGGGCGACTTCCTTCGCCTCGGTGAGGAAGTCGCGGGTGGCGGAGCGGTCGCCGCCACTGCTGGCGGCGGTGACCCCGCGCAGAAGCAGCAGTCCAAGCGCCGCGAGGTACTTCGGGGAGCGCTGGTCGTACGAGCCCGTGAGCTGGTCTGCGGCGTGCCGGACGAGGGCGACGGCCTGAGAGGTGTGGCTGTCGCGTGCCAGGGCGTGGGCGTGAACGCGGACGCTGGAGGCGAGGACGACGGGATCGCCGGAGCGTTCGGCCTCGGACATGGCGCGTCCGACCGCGAGCCAGGCATTGCCCTGGTCGCTCTGCTTGAGCAGCAGGCTCGCCGAGGTCTGATACGCCGTGGCGAGGAGCCCGGACATGTCGCTCGATCCGGGACTGTCGCTGATGGCCTGCCGTAACTGCCCGATCAGGACGGGCAGTGTGCCTTCCAGCTTTGTGTAATCGCAGGTGCAGAAGAGACGTCGTACACCTGCAACTTGGTCCCGCATGCTCTGGAGATCCGGCACCAGTTCGGCAGTCACACGCGCTGTTCCAGGTAGCAGGGACTGGACCAGGTCCTGATGGGCGGTGCTGGGGAGGGTCGGGGCCGCGAGCGCGGCGATGCCGGCGGCGAGAACGGTACGGCGGTGCATGTCCTCTGTCTCGGGTTCGGGGTGGTTGATGTCCGAGGCGGCGGCGAGGCCGAGGCGGTGGGGCGGAATCGCCAGCACGCGCGAGACCTCGCGCAGGATGCGGACGTCGTCCGTGCCCCTGCCGCCTTCCAGGCGGCTCACCTTGGACTGGTGATAGCCCAGGGCGGAGGCGACGTCCTTCTGCGAGCGCCGCTGTAATACGCGGGCCTGACGGATCACTTCACCGATCCGTCTCGCTTCGCTGTGCTCTTCGGCCATCTGTGCCACGGCTCCTCCTGCCGTCGCCGATCCTGCCTTCCCCACCGAGCGTAAGGGACTGGCAGTGCACCGTGATGCAGCTCCTGCATAGACGATGCAGCACCCGCACACGCCCTGGTTCGAGAGGCCCGTCCGGCGGTTACGTGGAGTGGCCGAACTGATCAGGAGGCCGCTCATGGAAGCGCACCACATCCGGATTCCCGTCCCCGGCACACCTGCCGGCGCTGCGTCGGCGCGTCGGCAGATCGCCGAGGAGATACGGGATTGGGGCGCCGCTCTTGGACCTGCACTCCTGGAGGCGGCTGTGTTGGTGGCCTCGGAGCTGATCACCAACGCGGTACGGCACGCACACAAAGGACCGATCACAGCCGGCGCCTACCTCAGCGACGAGGCGCTGAGGATCGCCGTGATCGACACCAGCTTCGACATCCCGGAAGTCGGCCTGCCGGATGCGGATGAGGAGGACGGACGCGGCCTGTTCCTCGTAGCCGCACTCGCCGACCGCCACGGATTCGACCCGCTGCCTTCCGGTAAGCGCTGCTGGGCCGAACTCGATCTCAGCACCCCGCTTCCAACCGTCACAACACACGTGCCCCAGATGAGGAGCTGACTGTTGCCAGCCGTACGCATTCCCCCAGTCGCCGCAGAAGTGGTCGCCGTGCGCCCGAGCGTTCCACTCGCCGGGGCAGTGACCGTAGACGGGTCGAAGAACGCGGCCTTGCCCCTGCTGGCCGCCGCCGCAGCCATGCACCGCCCGGTGTACCTGAGCAACGTCCCGGCCAACACGGATGTCGGGACGATGCTCACCCTCCTCCAGCAGTCCGGCTGGCACGCGGCCCGCCCGGTCAGCGATCCGCACACCACGGTGATCCTGCCGAGCGACAAGCAGCGGCCGGATCCCGATCCCGAGGTCGCTGCGCGGATCAGAGCTTCGTACTACCTGGTCCCGGCACTTCTCGGCGCCTATGGGCGGGCCCGGTTGCCGTGGCCGGGCGGCTGCGCCATCGGAGATCGTGGGATGGAGCAGCACTTCAAGGTGTACGAGCGGTTCGGTGACCGCTCGACCGTCGATGACCGCGGCTACCTTGTGGAAGCAGCCACTGGCGGACGCGGGACGGTGTCGATCATGCTCCCCTTCCGGTCCCGCGGAGCGAGCATCGCCGCTGTCCTGCGTACGGTCGTCGCCGGACGGCCGCTGCGACTGGGCCAACCGAATCTGTCGCCCGAAGTGCTCAGTGTCGTAAAGGCGTTGAGGCTTTCCGGGTGGGAGTGCCGGGTCAGCGAGGCCGTCCTCACCCTTCAGCCGCCTCGATCCGTCTCCGGCGAGGAGATCGCGTGGCGGGTGCCTGGCGACAAGATCGAAGCGGGCACTCTGGCCTGCGCAGTCGCGGTAACAGGCGGCAACGCACACATCCACGGCGTACGCCGCGACGACATCACCCCCCTGATCACCGCGCTCCGCTGGCTCGGTATTCCCGCCGACGCCGAGGACGGCACCCTCACCGTGCAGGCCCGGGACGCTCAGCCCACCGGCCGACCTCTACGGGCCATTGCCTCCCTGTCCCCCGGCGGCCTGGACGCGGACTTCGAGCCCCCGCTGCTGGCCCTGGCCCTCACCCTGCCCGGCACCCACCTGTTCGCCGACGACATCAACCCCGGTCGCCACCGCAACCTGCTGCCCCAGCTCGTCCGCCTCGGAGCCACGATCGACGAGCTGTCGCCCACACAGTGCCGCTTCGCCGGGCCGCAGCAGCTGACCGGTGCCGGAGTGGAGGCCACCGACATCCGCACGGGTTCCGCCCTGCTCATCGCCGGCCTCACCGCTCTCGGAGTGACCACCCTCGGCGGCCTCGAACAGCTCCGGCGCGGCCACGCCGACCTGCCCGTCAAGCTGCACGCCCTCGGCGCCGACATCTGCGAGGTGATCCCGTGAATCGGGAACTGCGGCAGATCATCGCGACGACCGACGTCCACTCCGCCTTCGACTCGGCCGCTCCGATGCTCGCCCACCTCCACGCTGCGAGGCCCGACAGCCTGATCGTGGACTGCGGAGACTTCTTCGAGGGGAGCGGCTACTACCACCTCGGCGAGGGACGCATCGAGCGCGAAGTCCTCACCACCCTGTACGACCTGCTCGCGCCCGGAAACCACGGGTGGCCGCACTACTTCGAGCCACAGCTGCACCGGATGACGGTGTGCGCGAACACGACCGATGACAGCGGCACGCCGCTCTTCGACCGCGTACGCATCCAGCAGGTCGGCGGACGGCGGGTCGCTGTCACTGCGGTGATGGGCCCGCAGGCGTTCAACGCCATTTCTGCCGACCAGCGCGCCGGCCACCGCATCAGCAACCCGGCACAGGCGCTGCACGAAGTGATGCAGGAGAACCACCACAGTGCTGACTCGTGGATGGTGCTGTCCCACTCCGGCTTCGATGAGGACCTGAAGCTGGCCGCAGCCTGCCCGCGCGCCGATGTCATCTTCGCCGGGCACTGCCACAGCGACAGCTTCGGCCCCGCGCATGTCGGCGACACCCTCGTGGTCAAGGGCCGCGAACTCGGTGTCGGATACGCCACCGCCGAGCCCGTCGGCAGCGGCTGGGGCGCCCGCATCGGGTCCTTTCCCGACGCTCGTTCCGTCCCTCACGAACTCACCTCGCTGATGGAGAAGATCTCAGCCGTCGGACTGCGGCTGAGAAGCCCCATCGGCGCTGTGGACGAGCGCCTCCGCGATGGGCCCTTGGATCGCCGCAGACTGCTCGAAGAGATCGCCGGCCGATTGCACTCCGGCCTCGGCGCTGACGCGGTCATCCTCAACGAGACCGCCCTGCGTACGGTGCCACTCGGCGCCACGCTGACCCTCGGCGACCTGCTGGCCATCGAGCCCTTCGGTAATCAGCTCGTGCATGCCTTCCTCCCCGAGCAGCACGTCCAGGGCCACGGCAAGCTGCTCGACCACCTCACCGAACTCGTCGGCCCCCTGATTGTCGCCCCCGCCCCGCTTCCCCCGGCGATCCGAACCGTGCTGACCACCGACTACCTCGCCGACAGCTACCTCGGCGGGCGAACTCATCAAGCAGGCATACGCCTTCGCCAAGCCGTAAGCCATGTCCTGACCACCTCGCTCCCCAGCTCCGCCGACTCCCAAGAAGGAGGCCAGTAATGATCCTCACCGGACCTGAGATCAAGGCCGCCGTGGCCAACGGACGCTTACGGATCACTCCCTTCACCCCGGACCAGACGAACCCCAACAGCTACAACGTCCGCCTCGGTCCGACCTTGCTGACGTATGCCGCCAAGGTGATCGACGCCCACCAGACCAATCCCACGCGCTCGATCCTGATCGGCGACGACGGATACGTCCTGCAGCCCGGCGAGCTGTACCTCGGCCACACCGTGGAGGAGGTCGGCTCGGACATCTTCGTCCCACTGCTCTTCGGCCGCTCCTCGGTCGGACGCCTCGGCCTGTTCGTCGAGATCACCGCACCGATCGGCGACATCGGCTTCCACGGACAGTGGACCTTGATGCTCTCGCCCATCCGCCCGCTACGGGTGTACGCGGGCATGAAGATCGGGCAGATCATGTTCTTCGTCTCCACCGGCGACGTCGACCTGTACCGCGGCAAGTACCAGGGTGCCGCCGGCCCCCAGTCCTCCCGCTACTGGCAGGACACCGCGCCCATCCAGGCGGTCGCCTCGTGATTCTTACGGGCTCAGCCATCGCCGCTGCCGTCAGCACGGGAGAGATCACCATCTCCCCCTATGAGCCCGAGCGGATCTCACCCAACGCCTACGACTGGCGGCTGGGCGACACGATCCGCATCTGTGATGGCGACCTGGACGCCGCCGCCATCACTGCCTTCACCGAACACCCCATCCCCATCTCCGGTTTGGTCCTGCGGCCCGGAGTGCTCTACCTCGGCGTCACCTTGGAGAAGACCGGCTCGGAAACGTACGCACAGCTACTCAACGGGGACCGCACCATCGGCGCCCTCGGCATCTGGGTCCACGTCTCCGCTCCGCTCGGCCACCAGGGCCACGCGATCCGCTGGACCTTGGAGATCCGTGTCGCCAAGCCCGCCCGCGTCTACCCGGGGATGACCTTCGGGAAGCTCGTCTTCCTCACCACCGTCGGCAGCCCGTCCAGTTACCAGCAACAACGAGCCAAGTACGCGGCGACGAACGGCATCGACATCTCCCGCCTGTACGAAGAGATCCCTCAAGGAGCTTTGTGAAGTCCGTCGTTCGCTCGACCGCGGGCCCGCTGGCTGCTACCTGCCTCGACCTTCCTGCGGGTAGCCCCGGCGGCAGCGTCGAACTCTTCCTCGATCTCTATACCGGCGACGAGCCCCTCATTCCCGCACGGGCCTTCATGCTGGCACCCCCGGGCCCCAGGCCCCGCCTCCCATCGGGCCTCGACCTGCTGTCCGTGTCCGGGAAGTGTCTGGAAGGTGCCGGCTTCAGTCGCTACGCCGCAGCCCTGCGCCAGGCCCTGGTGACCGCGATCGATCCGGCACAGATCGGCGTTCTGCACCTGCAACATCTGGCGTTCGGCGCCACCCCCGCGCTACTCCGGGCCCTGCCGGCACACCCGAGGATCGCGATGGCCCACGGCACCGACCTGCTGTTTGCCGAAGCCCACCGCGACCAACTCCAAGTGCTGCGCGAGACAGCGAGGGCCGCCGACGCAATCGTGGTCTCCACCGGCGCCATGGCCGATCACCTGCTCAAGCTCGCCCCACAAACAGACCGCCGCAAGGTCGTCCACATCCCGTGGGGCATCCCCGACCATCTGCTCACTGATCCACCGGTCCGGCCCGCCCGCACGTCAACCAGCCATCTGCGAGTCCTGTACGCAGGACGGCTGACATCCGAGAAGGGCGTCGAGCGCCTCATCATCGGCCTGGCGCCCATTCCGGGCGTCGAGCTGAGCGTCGCCGCCCCCAGAGCCCAGTTCCGCGCCTTGACCCCGCTGCTCCAGCGGGCCGGTGTGCGGGCCCGCTATCTCGGCTGGCTCCACCGTCCACAGCTGTGGAAAGCCTTCACCGAGCACGACGTACTTGTCCTGCCATCCACCACCCTGGAGGCCATGGGCCTGGTCGCGCTGGAGGCCCAAGCCTGTGGCCTGCCTGTTCTGTACCAGCCCGTGCCCGGCCTCACCGAGGTCCTCGCAGGGTCCGGAGTGGCCACCGACTTCACGCAGTCCACCGCACTCGCCCGCGACCTGAACCGGCTGCGGACCACACCGGGACTACTACCCGCTCTCCGACAGGCGGGCTACGCGAACGCCGCCCGCTACCCACTCTCGACGACCGCTCAAGCCCTGACGGAGCTGGGCAGCCGGCTCACATGAACGTCACACACCAGACGATGCCGCCACGCCGATCGCCCACCGGACCCACCCACGTCACTACGCTGACCCGGCGGGATGCACACGGCGAACAGGGAGACCATGACGTACCGCACCGACAGCATCGAACAGCTCCTGAGCGAAGGCGCCCGCGACAAGGTCTACCCAGGCGCCGTATGGGCCGTCGGTGACGCTGCCGGCATCCACGCCTCCGGCTCGACCGGAGTGCTCGACCCCGAGGACCCCGGTACGCCGATGCGGCCCGACACCATTTTCGACGCCGCCAGCCTGACGAAAATCCTCGCGGTGTGGGCCTCGATCGGCGCCCTCTGGGAGGAAGGCAAACTCGATCTCGACATCCCACTCACCACCTTCTGGTCCGAAGTCGACGGCCACCCGCTCGGGGGCGTCACCGCCCGCCAGCTGCTGACCCATACAGCCGGCGTTCCGCTGCGAGCCCAGCTCAAGAACCTCTACGGCACGGACCCACAAGACGTCCGCGACGGAGTCCTCCACGAAGCCCTGCACCGTCCACCCGGCGAGGCTGTCGAATACACCGATCGAGCCGCCCTCATCCTCGGATACCTCGCCGAGCATCTCGCCGGCCAGCGCCTCGACGAGCTCGCGACACAGCGGACGTGGCAGCCACTGGGCATGCATACGACCCGCTTCGGGCCGCTGCCCCCCGAGACCGCCTCACGATGCGCCCCGACCGAACTCGACCCGGAGACCGATACCCACCTCAAGGGCATCGCCCACGACTTCTCCGCACGGCTCCTGGGCGGAGTGTGCGGGATCGCCGGCGCCTTCACCGTCATGGACGATCTCGGCGCATTCCTGCGCTACATGCTCGACCCCAGCAACACGCCCAGCCGGGCAGGCTTCGGCTCCGCCTGGACCGGGGAATCGCTGACCATCCAGACGGGCGAGCTGCAGCCCGTACGCGGTCTGTTCTGGCACCCCGCGCCCGGTACTGCTCCCGCCCAAGCAGTCTGGGTCCACTACGGGTTCACGGGCACCGGTATGTGGATCTCACCTCGTCAGCAACGTTGGGCAGTGCTCCTGACCAACAAGCTCTACTACACCCGCGACCGACAGCCCCTGACGGACATCCGCAACGCCTTCCGTGGGCTTGCCTTCAAGTGAGATGGCGGGGCGCATACGTTGAGACCGCCTGCCCGCCGGTACGCCGGGCGCCGTCGGTGTCGGAACGGCCGCCGGGATCGTGGTCGTAGCACTGCGCAAGGCCGCAGCAGATGCGGGGTTGCACGCTGCAGCACTGGTCCAGAAGCTCCTCGCCTGTCGCGGCGGCGCCTCCCCGCCATAAGCGAGCTTCTGCCGTTGGAGGCCCTCGAGAGCGAAAACGGCCGCGAGGGCTACTCGACAGGAACCAGGTCGCACGTTCGCGGGACGGTCCACCAAGACCGCCCCGCACCCCAACCCACCCCGCTACAATCTCCACACCCAGGCCGCTGACCAGCGCTAATGAAGAAATGCGGCTGGAGTATTAGACGTCGTAGCCGTCAGGGGTCCAACTGGACTGATCTCCGGGACAGATGAACCTCTGAACCCCCTGTACGGAACATACGTTCGAGATGAATGATGGCGATGGTCGCGTGCCAGCTCGGCACTACGGTCGTTAGGCAACCAAGTCAGAGCGCGCGACGAGCGCCAAGGCGCCTCGTCGCGTGCCATAGGAGGTGCGACGATGGGTGACCGAAGCTCAATCGAGTGGACAGAAGCGACCTGGAATCCAACAACGGGCTGCGATCAGGTCTCATCAGGCTGCGACAACTGCTATGCGCTGACGCTTTCACGGCGTCTGAAGGCCATGGGGGCGGCCAAGTATCAGGCCGATGGCGATCCGAGAACCTCTGGCCCCGGCTTCGGCCTCACCGTGCACCGCTCAGCTCTCGACGTGCCTCGACAGTGGAAGGCACCACGGATGGTTTTCGTAAACTCAATGAGTGACCTGTTCCACGCGAAGGTGCCGATCAGCTTCGTGCACGACGTCTTCCAGGTCATCGCAGAGACTCCACAGCACACCTACCAGTTACTCACCAAACGAGCGCTACGGCTTCGCCGTGTAGCGGAGGACCTTGAGTGGCCCGCCAATCTATGGATGGGGGTTTCTGTCGAAAGCGAGGCACACGTCAATCGCATTGATGATCTTCGGTGCGTGCCCGCCGCCGTGCGGTTCCTGTCCTGCGAACCCCTACTCGGTCCCCTGCCAAGTATAGATCTTGAAGGCATCGGCTGGGTGATCGCTGGAGGCGAGTCCGGCGCGAACCACAGGCCGCTCGAACAGGAATGGGTAGAGGCCCTTCGCGACGCATGCCTGGGAGCCGGCGTGCCGTTCTTCTTCAAGCAATGGGGCGGCAGGTCCCCGAAGGCCGGAGGCCGTGAGCTCGACGGGGCGAAGTGGGATCAGATGCCGCCACGCCGCCAAGTGGCAGCCGTCCAATAATGGCCAAGTTCCTTCATCTTCACTCCACCCTCTAGTGACGCACGGCAACCGTGTGTCACCCTCTCCCCGCAACGTTTCGTCGGGGAAGCGGGGGCTGGCATGGCTGTGCCAAAGGAAGTGACGTGGCTGCGCGATCCGCATACTGCCGCCAAGCACGACCTGCTCAAAAAGTACCTGGACGCGTGGGCACCGATCCTTCTGTCTCGACACGAGATGGCCACGTACGCCGAAGGCTTCGCCGGCCCAGGTGTCTACAAAGCGGGTGAGCCTGGTTCACCAGTGATCGCACACGGCGTCTTCGCCGACGCCCTGCTCCGACACCCGAAACACCTCCGCATGTTCCTCATGGAGAAGGACGCGCGTCGCGTCCAGGAGCTACGGCGTCAGATGGCGCGAGCACAGGCACGACAGACCGAGCACGTCAACCAGCGGCTCAACATTCACATTGACGAAGGCGAATTCCACCCCGCGCTTCTGGAGCGACTGCGTACATCAGGCGCGTTAGACCAACCCCTCTTTGTCCTCCTGGACAGCTACGGCGGGCCCGACATCCCCTACTCACTCCTGAAGGACCTCGCCGCGCACGACAGGGTGGAGGTCATGGTCACCTTCGTTCCTGGCTTCCTGATGCGCTTCGCCGCGAAGCATGAGGGGCGGCGCCAGCAGGGTGATATTGCCTTTGGCGGACAGGATTGGCAAGCCGTCTTCAAACAGCCCTCCACGGAAAAATTCACTTTTCTCCGCGACCAGTACCGTGGCTGTCTTCAACGTGCTGGCTTCACGCACACACTCTATTTCGAGATGGTGGACGAAGGGGGAAGACGTCTTTATCTGATCTTCGGCACCAAGAACGACAAGGGCTTGGAAAAAATGAAGGACGCCATGTGGAACGTCGATCCCAACCATGGCGTCCGCTACCGCGACCCGAAGGATCCCAACCAGCAGCAGCTAGACTTGGATTGGGATCCAGACACTGCCGCGCTGCGCCGAATCCTCCGCGACCATGTGATCGATTCACCAGAGGGTGTGACTATCGCGGAACTCCAGCGATTCGCCCTCCTGGAAACCGTTTATCGCCCAGCTCAGGTGATCAGGTCTGTCCGCCAGCTGCGGGACGCCAACGCTGTAGCCACGGACACTACGCGCGTCACGGGAAAAACTCTCGTGCTCCCACCTCGGGATGATCCCCCTACGTCTTCGCCGGCAGAACAGGACGGCCTCTGGTAAGACAGCCAGAGCGACTCGTCGGACCAAGAGTGAAAAATCGTCTCGGCGCGCCGCCCCCGTCAGGGACAAGTCGCAAAGCCAACGATTTACCGGATGTGCACGGCGAATTCCTCCGAGAATTAAATCGGTCATCACTTCCCGGCTATCAGAAGCGGGTAGAGAAATGACAGTGCGCCCAGAACCGGGAGCGCAGCACTCCGGTAGACCGCTGCGACTACCAGCACGGATGCCGGGACAGCGAGTTGCGCTGGCAGCCCCAAGGCGGAAGTAGCCAGCACGATTCCAGCCGCGCCAAGCACGACCACGCCCAGCCGAACCGCTTCAAAGCGTCGAGATGCAGGCTGCGTCCCCATGTCACTCGGGTCGAGAAGGGCACCAACCCGCCCCTCTGCATAACGGGTACTAATCACCAAGGCCAACCGTGCTATCTCTCGCGCACCCTGTTTGGGGTCAGCATCGAGTTGGATCTCGGCTGACCGCAGCACATCAGCCACCCGGTAGGCGTGTTCCCGCAACGCCTTACGGCGACGCCAGTACGTGAAGCCGACCGTCCCTCTCATGGCCCGCGCACCGTAGACGCGAGCCACAGCTTGACCAACGCTCGGCCAGTAGTGCTCGTCGCGAAGACGTGGCGCCCGGACGACATCAGCGCACTTGTGGATCAGTTTCGTCCATACCGAAAGGCGTAGGTACGTTCCCGCCTTCACGCCATAGAGCGACCCGAGGGTTGCTGCTACGCGACGCACGAGAACCAGGGTCAGCACCACGGTCAGAGTGATAGAAAAAGCACTGATGGCATCTGCTGCCGTCAAGGGCGCGCCCGGATCACTTGTGGGTCGCGGCTGACCGTAGGCCGGATAGACGATCACCGCAGTATGGTGCACAAGCCGCCCAGTGACCACAAAGGTGAACGCGGCAACGGGCGCCATGATCAGGAAAAAGAGTGGGCCCGATTGGTACCGAGCCCTCAGAGCCAACCTCAGCGGACTCGGGACTGGGCCGATACCAAGGGCCGCGGCATCTTCCCGGAGTCGACGGATCGTTGCATCAGCCTTCCTCCGTTGGTGAGCAACGACTCGATCTCGCAGCACAGCGAACATGACCGGCAGAATGCCATAAATGGCGTCCCAGGGGTCCGTGATGGAGTCAGGCTCTTGTCCTGGCTGCCGGACCCAGCAAGGCACTCGGTGGCAGGGCGACCTTCTGACGAGACTTCCGGTTCCACCTTCGGGGATTCAAGTGAACGGGAGTCTGGGACCATCGGCCGCGCCCTAGATGGCACATGCGGTCCAGCTATCCTTCCCGTCCGCACAGCCGTCCTGGGAGCGATGTGCTGGGCGCGCCAGACGGGATGTCCCAGCAGGAGCGGCGGAACGAGGTCCTGCGCGCCACCTGCCAGATCGCTGACGGCGGTGGCCTGCAGCGAGGTCGGCCGCGGGCCAACGTAGTGCCCCGTGGGCACGGACCACGCCTTCAGGTTTTCCAGACCCCGTTCTCACGAACCGTTCTCCTTCAACTTGCCCTCTCCGTGCGCCCACCGCCATTACCCTGGCGAGATGGTCGATGTGGGGGCCGGCGAGCTCAGCACCAGCCGGGACAGGCTCTTGAAGCAGGCACAGGCCGCAGAGAGCGTTGGGGACCCGGCAGTCTGCGGACTTTTGTACTTCTATGCCGCCGAGTGCGCGCTGAAGGCCGAGGTCATGCGAAGGCGTTCGCACTACATGTCCACCGCTCAGCTCCCCGCCGACTTGCGGAGCCACGACCTCCGCAGGTTGGCGAAGGAACTCAACCTGCGCGACCCCGTGACCCGCCCAGACCCGCTTCGCTGCCGCCGCCACAAGATTGGCGGCTGGATTGAAAGCCATCAGCTCCATGAGGCATGGCGCTATGGTGCGAAACTGAACGACGGTGATCAGAAAGCAGCGCTCGAAACGCTGAGACAACTGGTGCGGGACGCCAGGAGAGGATGCTGAGCAGCGTGGCCGACAAGCTGTTCACTTGGGTCGACATCGACTCCCGCCTGACGGAGGCAGCCGTCGGAGGCGAGTGGCCGTACTGGCTACTTGAGGCCGACGCCTGGTGGGACGCTCTCGAACTGTCCGTGCGTCCCGGCACCTCCGTAGGCGAGGTCCGGGAGTTCCTGGACGACCAGTTCGGCATTGAGTCCGCTGTGGACGGCGAGGAGAGCCTGGAACTCCTTCTGGACCGTCCCGAGTCCCACACCCCTCGCTCCCTCCCGGTACGCCTGACCGAAACCGCGGACGCGCCTCAGGTCGCCCGCCGTCCAAGGCTCAACGAGCGCCGTATCACCTCGGAGCTGAGCGAACCGCTGCCGCGTCCCGCGTCCTCCGTCTATCCCGGTGACCGGCAGATCATCGCCTTCCACTCCTTCAAGGGAGGTGTGGGCCGCACCTTGCACGCGGTGGCGCTCGCCGACCTGCTGGCTTCCCGCGGGCAGCACGTGCTCCTCATCGATGCGGACCTAGAAGCGCCGGGTATCACCTGGATGTACCAGGCGCAGGGCGGCCGCTGCGACATCGCATACGACGACGTACTGGCGCTTCTCCACTCCTCCACGGACGGCGAGCCAACCGACGCGGTACAGATCGCCGCTGCCTACCTGCCCAACCAGGAGGTGTCCCGTCACGCGGGAAACGGCCGGGTGACGATCCTTCCCTCAAGTCGGCGCACCATGCTCGGCCCGCCTCGGATCGGCCCCTCGGACCTGCTGACCGAGGACCGTTCGCCCTACTTCCTCAGCGAGTCTCTCGCCGCGCTCGCCGTCGCTGCGGAGGCCGACGTCATCGTTTTGGACCTGCGGGCGGGCGCGTCCGAGCTGTCGGGCCCCCTCCTGCTGGACCCCAGGGTCACCCGGGTCTTCGTCTCCACCATCAGCAGCCAGTCGCTGCGCGGTACCGAGGCCATGATTCACCGGGTGGGAACGCACGCCCCCGCTCTGGTCGGCATGGATCCCGCGCCCGGCGCGATCGTGACCCAGTACAGATTGGACATGCACGACGGCCATGCGGACGAGGCCAAAACCCTTCTTAGCAACGCCCTCTCCCTGGCCATCGTCCTGCCCGTGGACGACGGGACGGCCGAACATGACGAAGACCACCTTGCGGTGGACGAGCAGGTACTGACCGAGCCCGTGCTAAGCCCGTTTCGCGAGGAACTGCTCGCGCTTCCCGACAGCTGGGACGCGGTCGTAGACGTGATGCGCCGTTGCGGGCTGCCTCGCCTGGTCGCGGAGTTCGCGCCGAGTGCGATGCTGGTGCCACACCGCCCCGACGAGAACCCGGAGGTCCTCGGGCGCCGGCGGTCCGCCCTGGCTGAGTTCACCGGCGCCCTACTCAAGCGGCAGCCGTTCGACGCGGGCCCCGACAGCGACTTCTTCACCATTGAACCCACCCGCAGGTTCATCGCCGCCCACCGAACCGACCTGCCGATCACCGTGGTAACGGGCGAGGCCGGCACGGGCAAGACATTCACCTTTGCCAGGATGTGCGCGGCGCGAACCTGGGACGCCTTCGCCTGGACAGCCGGGGTAACCGTCCGACAGTCCGCACGAATCGTTCCGGTACTCGCCGCGCCGGACGCTCCGGACACCATCTGGTATGCGGATCCAGGCCCCGTCGAGGCGGAGGGCTTGTGGGAGGAAAGCCCTCGGGAGCAGAGGCCCGCCGGGCCGGAGCGTCGCGACCGGATCCTCACATTCATCGAGTCATCCTCCCGACATCCATCCGCCGAGAGCATGGCCTTCTGGCAGGAGCGCTGGCTGACGTGCCTCGCGATGGCGGCCGGTGCCCCTGACGAAGCCGAAACGATGGAGTACCTGCTCCGGCATGAGGCGCTTTTCCTCATCGACGGCCTGGAGGAGTGGCTGGACCAACATGACGGAGCCTGGGTGTCCGTTGCCTTCAGCAGTCTGGTGGGCCTTGTTCCCCAGTCCTTGCGCAGGCTTCGGAAGCAATCGTTGGGGCTCGTGATTTTCACCCGTCCGGGGGCACCAATGGAACGCGCCTTGAAGGGGCCAGTCAACCGGGACGGCAGAACGTTGCGCCGCAGGCCCCCGTTCGAATTGCACTGGACCACCGAGGACGCCCTGAAGCTCGCCCTGTGGCTCTCGGTTCGCTCCGACGCCGTACAGGCCCCGGAGTGGCCCATCGCCGACCTGGGGGAGGAGGAAACCACCCGCTGTCTCCTGCCGCTCTGGGGCTTGAGGATGGGTTCGGACGGCTCCCGCGAGGCTTGGACCGACCGCTGGTTCGCCTCCGCCCTCGCTGATGCCCATGAACGCGTCCAGCCGCGCGACGTCATCCGCTTCCTGCACGCGGCCGCAGTCACGTCTGCCGACGACGGACGGTGGAGTGACCGGGTACTTATCCCGTCGGCTATGCGTCAGGCCCTGGCCGATTGCGGCGCGCTCAAGATCGAGGAACTCCAGTACCGGTTCCCCCACGTCTGGGACCTCCTGCGCACTCTGGCAAACCATGCCGTCGACGAACAGTCCCCCTTCTTTGCCGGAGACGTGGGACTTACTCACAGGGCTGTCCGCGAGCTTCAGGACTGGGGGGCCCTGTCAAAAACCCCCGACGGCCGCTACCAGCTCCCGGAGCTCTACCGTCTTGCCCTCGGCATCCGAACCGAAGGCCGCTCTCGCACGATCCCTCCGCGCTGACTCAGAGGACGCCGGGGTAGCCGCATTGCCGCATACG